>CAZUZV010000007.1:0-64972 GCA_964624385.1 uncultured Eubacteriales bacterium
GGGTAGCAGCATGGCAACAACCAAAAAACAAACTGCTGTTGCGGTTGTTGAAACGACGAAACAACAGGTTAAGACTACTAAAAATACAGTTTCTTATGATACCTATGTTTATAGCTCTAAAAGTGATAAATTTCACTACCCGAGTTGCAGATATGCAAAGACTATAAAAGCTGAAAATTACTGCGAATATACAGGCGACAGACAAGGTATGCTTAACAAAGGTTATTCGCCTTGTAAAAATTGCAGTCCGTAAGTGTTTTTAACAAAAAAGCAAAGGCGTGTTCCTACCTCTCTTCGAAGAGAGGGGGACAGCCTTTTAATTTGTTTTTGTTAGATATTAAAGCTTTAAGCGTGGAATAAATAAAATATTAGAAATAGTTGGTCGGGTGGCGGAGAGTTCTCTACGCGAGAACCTAGCGTAGTTAAATCGCAAGATTTAATTATAATAAACACACCACCGCTACTTTCTGTATTCAGGAGTAAGCTTTATTCCTTTTCCTAAAGCTTCACACACATTGTTTATAATATAGCGAACTTCTTCAATATTTTTATCAACCTCAGTATTTTCAAATCTCAAGACATAAAAACCGGGTTTTTCAAGATACTCCGTTCGCTTATTGACATACTCTTTGCTTTCTTCATAAAAATGCTGGTAACCGTCAATTTCAATTATCAGTTTCAATTTAGGACAAAAGAAATCTACAATATAGTTACCGATTATTCGTTGCCTATGGAATTTCGGAACGCGACCTTTTAAAATCTGAAACCGGACTTTCTTTTCTTCATCGGTCATATTCTTTCGCATTTTAACGGCATATTCTTTTAAATTGGAATTTAAGGGGAGCGGCTTTCGTTTATCCATTTCTCCTCCTTTATATTAAAGGAGGTACCCTATACATCAATTTTGCTCTTCCGGTTTTACTCCTTGCGAAGCATCGGGTATCCTGTATTTAATACAATTCATCAGGCGAATTGAGTAAATATGTCGCGCCCGACTCGGTCAGCTCTTCTGCCGTTCCGAAGCCGTAGACTGCTCCTGCACTGTCAAGTCCCACTGCATTTGCACCGTCGATATCATAACAACGGTCGCCAATCATAATTACTTCGCTCTTTTCGGGGTTTTCAAAGAAATCGAGGCAGGCATTTATTAAATCCTTTTTGCTTGAATGGTTATTCTTGAAATCCTCTGCAGAAACGAAATCGTAATATTTATAAATATCGTGGTGTTTGGAAATTTCTTCAACGAAGTGAACAGGCTTACTTGATGCTACGGCAATTTTTTTACCGTCCTTTTTTAATCTTTGGAGCATTTCTTTTATACCATCATAAAGCTTTGACTCTTCCGCTGCTTTCACTCTGTACCTTTCGCGGTATTTATCAATAAGCCATTGGGCATCTTCATCAGAAACATTATAAATTGTTTTGTAGCTTTCAAAAAGAGGCGGACCAACGAAAAAATGAAGCTTTTCAATGTCCGTTTCCTTTATTCCGTAGCAGTCCAGAGAATAAATAATTGAATTGAAAATACCCTCGGTTGTATCGCAAAGAGTACCGTCGAAGTCGAATAAATAGTAGTTGTAGTTTTTCATTTTTATCACCGAAAGCATTGTAGCATATAAAAAAATAAAAGGCAAATCGAGAACTCGAAATGCGGAATTCCGAATGTCGGGTCTGCGACGCAATTATATTAGTAAAACAAACCGCAACTTTACATTTCTGAATTTTAAAATTAATAGTTAGGAAAAAGTAGTGGTAGGCATAGCTAATATAATGTTTGGAAGCGAAGCTTCCCATTCATTTCGAATTCCGAATTCCGAATTCCGAATTTTTACTACTTGAAACATTTAACATATTATAGTAAAATGAAAGGCAATTATTTTTTTATTCAGTGAAAAGAGATGGTTTTGTGGCTATTATCAAGAGTCGGATTGACGATATACTTTTGAAATATGAAAATCCCGAGGAGAGCCTTATTGCAGTTCTTCAGGATGTTCAGGCTGTTGACGGCTATATTTCAAGAGAAAGTGTTGAATACATAACGGAAAAAAGCGGGATTTCATCTGCTCGTATTATGGGCGTTGCATCCTTTTATGCAGGATTTCGCCTTAAACCCGTTGGTAAATACAGAATTATGGTGTGTATGGGTACTGCCTGCCATGTTAATGGTGCGGAAAGAATAGGCGATACGGTTAAACGTGTTCTCGGCATCGAAGCAGGGGATGTAACGGAAGACGGACTTTTCTCCTGGGAAGAGGTTGCTTGTCTTGGTTGTTGCAGTATTTCTCCTGCTATGATGATTAACGACACCGCCTACGGCAAGCTTACTCCCGATATGGTGACTGATATTATCAATTCCATAAGAGAGGAGGAAAAGAAGTGAGATTTCTTTTAGGCTATGGCTCCTGTGGTATTGCTTCGGGCGCTAAAGATGTTCTTAAAGGTCTTGAGGCAACCTTTAAAAATACAGATTTCAAGGTTGAAAAGGTTGGTTGTAACGGACTTTGCTTTGCTGAACCCATTGTTGAGGTTATAACTGATAATGGCGAAAGTATTCTTTACGGACACCTTACAGAAAAAACTGCAATTACTCTCGGTGAATCAGCTAAAAACGGCTCACTTATGCAAGCAAACCGACTTACTGAGGATGAACTGAAATTTCTTAAAGGTCAAAAGAGAATTGTTCTTTCCTCCTGCGGTAAGATAAACCCCGAAAGCATTGAGTCCTACATAGAGAACGGTGGCTATACTGCTCTCAGAAAGGCTCTGGAAATAGGTGCTGACGGAATAATTGAAGAAATAAAGAAATCGGGCTTGCGCGGTCGTGGCGGTGCAGGCTTCCCCACTCATATAAAATGGCAGTCTGCGAAAAATTCCCTCGGTGACGAGAAGTACATTGTCTGTAATGCTGACGAGGGTGACCCCGGCGCATTTATGGACAGAGCAGTTTTAGAGGGCGACCCTCACAGAGTTTTAGAGGGTATGATGATTTCGGGTATTGCAGTTGGGGCGAAAATGGGTATTATCTATGTTCGTGCCGAATACCCCCTTGCAGTTAAAAGACTTAATATTGCTATTGAGGAAATGCGCCAAAAAGGTGTTTTGGGTGAAAATATTTTCGGTAGTGGGTTTAGTTTCGATTTCCGTATTATGATGGGTGCAGGTGCATTCGTTTGCGGTGAGGAAACCGCTCTTCTTGCATCTCTCGGCGGTAACAGAGGTATGCCCGTAACAAAACCCCCGTTCCCTGCTCAGAAAGGTTTCAGAAAGAAACCTACCAATATTAATAATGTTGAAACTTTCGCAAATGTTAGCTGGATTATTCAAAATGGTGGAGAAGCCTTTGCCCAAATGGGAACAGAGGGCAGTAAGGGTACAAAGGTATTTGCCCTTGCAGGTCGCGTAAAGCGTGGCGGTCTTGTGGAAGTGCCAATGGGTCTTACCATAAATGACATTGTTTTCGGTATCTGCGGCGGTATTAAAGAAGATGCAGAAATTAAAGCCGTTCAGATGGGCGGTCCCTCCGGCGGATGTATTCCGAAAAATCTCCTTGACACTCCCATTGACTATGAAAATATCGCAAAAACAGGGGCTATTATGGGCTCGGGCGGTATGATTGTTATGGACGAGAAAACCTGTATGGTTGATATGGCGAAATTCTTTATGGATTTCACAAGTAAGGAAAGCTGCGGTAAATGCGTTCCCTGCAGAATCGGTACAACCAGAATGCTTGAAATACTTAGAAGAATTGCTGATGGTAAGGGTCAGGAAAGTGACATTGATACTCTTGTGGAATTAGGTGAGAGCATCAAGACGGGTGCTCTCTGCGGTCTTGGTAACTCTGCGCCAAACCCTGTTTTAACTACTATAAAATATTTCCGTGAGGAATATGAAGCTCACATAAAAGATAAAAATTGCCCTGCTAAAAAATGCACGTCATTGATAAGATATAATATAGCTTCGGATAAGTGTAAAGGTTGTTCCCTTTGCAGCAAAAAGTGTCCTGTAAAAGCTATCAGCGGTGTTATTAAAATGCCCTTCAGGATTGACAGTGAGCTTTGCGTTCGTTGCGGTCAATGTATTGAAAACTGCAGGTTCGGTGCAATAGAAATTCTTTCAGGGGAGGGTGTAGAATGAGTCAGGTTGAAATTACAATTAACGGCAAGGAATATCTTGCTGACACAGAAAAAACTCTCCTTGATAACATTTTAGAAAACGGCATTTATCTTCCTCACCTTTGCCACAACAAAGAGCTCGAAAGCTACGGCGGCTGCGGTCTTTGTCTTGTGGAGGTTGAGGGGATAAGAAAGCCTCTGCGAGCTTGTTCAACTACTGTTGCAGAAGGTATGAAGGTTGCTACAAGCACACCGGAGCTTGAAAAAAGCAGAAAAGCAACACTTTCTCTTATAATGAGTGACCATGCCGGTGACTGCAAAGCACCGTGTTATATGG
Source organism: uncultured Eubacteriales bacterium (assembly GCA_964624385.1). GTDB lineage: Bacteria > Bacillota > Clostridia > Oscillospirales > Acutalibacteraceae > DTU089. The sequence goes on from CAZUZV010000007.1 coordinate 4,450, forward strand.
CTTGTCCCACTCATCAGGATATTCAGGCTTACGTTGGTCTTATTGCAAACGGAGAAGAGAAAAAGGCTCTTGAAATTATAAAACAGGACAATCCCTTGCCTGCTTCAATAGGCAGAGTTTGTCCCCATCCTTGCGAGGAAAAATGCCGTCGCGCTCACCTTGAGGGTGCAGTTTCAATATGCGCTCTCAAACGTTTTGCGGCTGATTCCTTTATGGATTATATTCCACCCTGTGAAGAGAAAAACGGCAAAAAGGTTGCGGTTGCGGGTGCAGGTCCTGCAGGTCTTTCCTGCGCGTATTTCCTTGCAACAAAAGGCTATTCTGTTGAGATTTTTGAAAGCGAAAGCCATGGTGGAGGTATGCTCCGCTACGGTATTCCTGCTTACAGATTACCTAAGGATATTCTCGATAAGGAAATTGAAAATATTGAAAAAATGGGTGTGGAAATCCATTATAACAAAAGACTCGGAAAAGATTTTACAGTTCAGTCGCTTAAAAGTGATTTTGATGCTGTATTTGTGGCAATCGGTGCATGGAGCGCATCGGAAATGAGATGTTCCGGCGAGGATGCAGATGGTGTTTTCGGTGGCATTGATGTACTTTATAAAGTGGCAAACGGCGAAACGGTTGATTTGGGTAAAAAGGTCTGCGTTGTCGGTGGCGGTAACACTGCCATTGACGCGGTTCGTACAGCGGTACGTCTTGGTGCAGAAGAGGTTACCCTCGTATACCGCCGTACAGAAAAAGAAATGCCTGCCGAGCCCGACGAAATCCGCGATGCAAGAGCAGAGGGCGTACAGTTCAAATTTCTTTGCGCACCTATAGAGGTTTTGTCAGAAAACGGGAAAGTAAAAGGTATTAAGCTGCAAAAAATGGAGCTTGGCGAACCTGACCAAAGCGGAAGAAGAAGTCCCGTTGCAATTGAGGGCGCAACAGAGATTTTAGAATGTGATTCTGTTATTTCAGCTATTGGTCAAAAGGTGGTAGGCAGTGACATTGACTCACTTGAGCTTACAGGAAAAAGCACAATTGCAGTTGATGAAACCACATTTATGACATCGATTGACGGCGTTTTTGCTGCAGGTGATGTTATCAATAAAGGTCCCGATATTGCTATTAGAGCAATTGCAGGCGGTAAATATGCCGCAAGAAGCATTGACTGTTGGTTCAATGGCGTGGCAGTACCTCCTGAATTACCTGATTATTCAGTTAATAAGAATTTTAATCCCGATGCTTTAAAGGGGATGCCTGAAATCAACAGAGCTGAAATTAAGCTTGTTGATGCAGATATCAGAAATAAGAATTTCAGCGAGGCGGCTTTCACATTTACAAAAGAAGAAGCAATGAAGGAGGCTGAAAGATGCCTTGAATGCGGTTGCTCAGCAGTTTATTCCTGTGAACTTTTGCCCCTTATGAGAGATTACGATGCTTTCGCAATGAAATTGCAGGGCAAAACAAGACAGTATTCTAAAGATAAAAGCCATCCGTTCATCGTCCGCGATAATAATAAGTGTATTCTTTGCGGTCAATGTGTGAGAGCCTGTAAGGAAATAAGCGGTACTGAAAATCTCGGGCTTTTCGGTCGCGGTTTCGGTACTTTGCCGTTGAGTGCGTTTGATTTGCCTTTGGGCGAAAGCAAATGTGTTTCCTGCGGTGCCTGTGTTAATGTCTGCCCAACCGGTGCATTGACAAGCAGAGTTCCCACCCTCAAAAATCCGCCCATGCCGTTTGTTGATGAGGCATATATCTGTAATTTCTGCGATAGAAATTGTAGGTTTACAAGAAGAATAATTAACGGCAGAACAGTTAAAATGATTCCCGAGAAAATAGGGGAGAGCTGTTCAATCGGCGTGTTCTTACTTCCTGCAAAGGAAAATTCGGAATTCGGAATTCGGAATCCGGAATGGATTGATAGAATTTTTGGGTCTTTGGAGTATTTTAACGGAGATGCAGAGAAAATAGATATCTAATGCGTAATTCGGAATGCTTAATGCGTAATTATCGGGACCTGCGGTCGGCGATGTGAAGCTTCCGGTCGCCAGCGGTCAGCTTCCGGTTGCCATATGCCATTATGTAAAAGTATTGCAATTTTTATCATCCGTGTTTGCCCTTGGGCAAATAGGGAGGGGGACCAAAAGCAAAGCTTTTGGCGGTGGGTTGCCTCGTAAAGCTCACCCATTGTAAAAGTAACGCGAAAATATAATGTTCGGAAGCGGAGCTTCACCAATAATTACGAATTATGAATTACGCATTACGAATTTTTTTGTTGTACAAAATGCAACTGTTATTTTGTTGAAAATGACGGAACAGCCGGAAATCCTTGGTGGGACAAGGGTTTTCGGTTGTTTGAATTTCAAAAAACATTGCAGTTTTTACAATATAAATGGAAATTATCTATTGACTTTGTTTGCCGTTTGTAATATAATCAATGCAGGCTATAAGTGATGCTGTATCTATGCGCACTTGTGCGGCAGGAGGATTTTTCCTCAATTTCAAGTAAAGGAAGATTTTAATGAAAAAAGTTCTTGCGATTTTTCTTTCTGCATTACTCATCTGCATCAGTCTTGCACCGATGAGTTCGGCAGTTGTTGACCCCGGTATCGCAACCCGCGTTATGGAGGGCAAATACAACAACTCAAGCAAAGGAACAGATGTTGTTACCAAAACAACCTTCACGGTTGCTGTAACAGTTCCTGCTGTTAAGAAGCTCACCGGTGTTAACCTTTACGTTACCTTTGACCCCGCAGTTCTTGCGGTTAAGGATGCAGGTCTTGCAGGTGAATATGATGCTGAAGATAACTATAACGCTTACTTCAGCGGTATCGCCGTTAACGGCTACAAAACCGGAACAAACAACGAATATTCATTCGGTTGGATTTCCAACGGCGGTGTTACAAAGAGCAGTGCAAGAGATATTTTCTACATAACATTCAGCGTTCTTGATACAACAAAAACAGAAACATCTTACAGTGTTTATGTTGAAGAGTTCCGCACCGATGACGGCGACGATACAAATGATGTTACATCAACTCTTCTCGTTGAAAACAAAGTAGTTAATTTCCTCTTCCCCGATGATGTTGTTCCCGAAACAACTGCTGCCGGAGATGATGCAACAAGCGGAGATACATCTGCAGCTGACATCAACGTTCTTCTCGACCTTATCAGAGATTTACTTAACGGCAACGGCGTAACCTTCGCTGATTTTGCAGATGCCATTGCAAATATGCTCGGTAACGCAGAAATCACTGACATCATCGAACAGCTTGTTGACGGCAATGTTGATATTTCAGATATGTTCCAACAGATTCTTGATGGTCTTGGATTTGATTTCAGTGCTCTTGAAGATATTCTTAATAAGATTATAGATTTCATTAAGGGTCTCTTTGGCGGCGATGATGAAACAAAGGCTTCCACTTCAACAACAGTGGCTGCTCCTAACTATGAAACAACTGCTGAAGGCTCTTCACAGGGTTCAGAGGAAACAGGTGATGCAGGTATCGCTCTTGCAGCAACAGTTTGCGTAGTAGCTTCCGCAGCATTTGTTCTCACAAGAAAGAAAAAAGAAACAGTTTAATCGCAAGTTAAATTAATATTAAATATATGCAAAAGACCACTCTCAAAAAGAGTGGTCTTTTGCATATAATAAAAAAGCCACCGAAAAAACGGTGGCTTTCTGTTTTTTACATACCGAGCATTGATGCCATCATGCCTTTTTTCTTTTCTTTTTTAGGCTTGTAGAGAGGGGGATTTTCTAATCTCATTCTTGCGCTCCTGCTCTTCTGAAGATACTTTATGATTTCTCCCACGGGTTCTTTCATTGTATCGCTGAAATATTCCTTTGCGTTGTCAACAAGGTCGGGGTTATCTGCAAGAGAACAACCGAGGATTGTAACTGCTACAAGACTTTGGGTGTCGTTTGTTCCGTCCTCGTAGATATCGTTAAGGAGTTTGAAAAGCTTTCTCATTTTAACATTGTCGTTCTGACGGATTGTTTCGATAACAAGCTTGTTGCCGTGGTTAACAAAGAAGTCCTCTGCCAAAAATTCGCCGTATTCATCAAGATTTTTCTTGTATTCCTCACGAAGCTCAGGGTAGATTGTTGTAAAACGGCTGCCGAGAGTGTTTGCATCATAAGCGAGAGCACCGCTTTTTGCCTGAGTTCTGGAAACGGGTGTAGGGGCTTTTTTACCGCTGTGAGCAGGCTTATGGGAGAAAAGCTTATCAAAAGTTTCGCAATACTCCTGGCAGATGTATTTGATGTCTTTTTCGTTAAAGCCTTCCAGGTCGAGAAGGCTCAGGGATACACGGTTCATATCGTCATCGGGAGCATCTTCTTCATCTGCTTTCGCACAGAAAAGACCGAGCTTTCCGTTTTCGTATTCAATACGGATTCTGCCGTTTTCACCTCGGAACATAATAATTGATTTGCCGTTTACCTCTTCAACAGGAAGCCGGGGAGGGAAAACGCCGTTGGGGTATTCGGGACGGAAGCCGAGTTCCTCGGTTTTTGAGCCGATACCTTTCAGAATAAGTTCAATGGCATTGTTAAGTTCAAGCATTTAAAATACCTCACAAAAATAATATACTTATATAATATATCACATAATTTTTCATTTGTCACCATTATTTTAATTAATTCCTTTCATAGTCAAAGAAATTCTTTTTTTCTGTGGCTCTACTGAAAGGACTTTAACTTTTACAACCTCGCCCACTTTAAGAACTTCGGAGGGGTGCTTAATGTATTTGTCGCAAATCTGGGATATGTGAACAAGGCCGTCCTGGTGAACGCCGATGTCAACGAAAACACCGAAGTCAATAACGTTTCTTACTGTACCCGTAAGCTCCATTCCCTCTCTTAAATCGTTCATATCCATAATATCGGTGCGGAGCATGGGTTTGGGAAGCTCGTCACGAATATCGCGACCGGGTTTTTCAAGCTCACCCATAATATCAACGAGAGTGGGAGTACCGACGCCACATTCCTCTGCGGCTTTAGAGAGACCGTATTCCTGAACCTTACCGCTGATGCCCGATGCCCCCTTATCCGCAACGTCCTTTTGAGAATAGCCGAAAAGGTCAAGAAGCTTTTTAGCCGCGTCATAGCTTTCGGGGTGAACACCTGTGTTGTCAAGTGCGGTTTTGCCACCGGGAATTCTTAAAAAGCCTGCGCACTGCTGGAATGCTTTAGGTCCTAAGCCTTTAACTTTTTTAAGGTCGGTTCTTGCGTTGAAGCCGCCGTTTTCTTCGCGGTAGGCAACGATGCTTTTGGCAGTTGCGCTTGTAACACCTGAAATGTATTTGAGAAGTGAAACTGAGGCGGTATTAAGGTCAACACCAACGGAGTTTACGCAGTCCTCAACAACACCTGAAAGGGATTCTTCCAATCTTGCAGGGGGAACATCGTGCTGATACTGACCAACGCCGATACTTTTAGGTTCGATTTTAACAAGCTCTGAAAGAGGGTCCTGAAGTCGTCTTGCAATTGAAACTGCGGAACGGACGGAAACGTCAAAGTCGGGAAATTCTTCCGCACCTAATTTTGAAGCAGAATAAACGGAGGCACCGGCTTCGTTAACAACCATATATGAAACAGGGTGGGGGGCTTTTTTGATTGTGTCTGCAATAAAGATTTCACTTTCCTTGCTTGCAGTACCGTTACCGATTGAAATGCAGTCGATATGGAATTTTCTGATAAGCTCGAGAACCTTTGCTTCGGATTCAGCGATTTTAGATTGAGGGGGAGTGGGGTAAATAACGCCCGTGTAGAGAACTCTGGAATTTCCGTCAACAACTGCCAGCTTGCAACCTGTTCTGTAAGCGGGGTCAACTGCAAGAACCGTTTTGTTTTTGATAGGCGGTTGCATAAGGAGGGGCTTCAAGTTACTGCCGAACATTTTGATTGCCTGTTCATCGGCTTTTTCTGTAAGAGTTGAACGGGTTTCTCTCTCAAGAGAGGGGAATATGAGTCTTGAATAACTGTCCTTTGCGGCTTCACGGCAGAATTCTGTTGAAGAGCTACCCTCTTTGATGAAGAGCTTGTCAAGAAGCATAAGTGCGGTTTCTTCTTCCACACCAACGCTGACCTTCAAAAAGCCTTCCTTTTCACCGCGGTTGATAGCGAGAATTCTGTGAGAGGGAATTTTGGAAACAGGCTCGGAGTATTCGTAATACATACTGTAAACGCTGTCCTCCTCGGTCTTTGCAACGGACTCTATGACACCGCGTTTGTTAATTAAATCTTTTAAAACCTTACGTCCCTCGGGAGCGTCGGAAATAATTTCCGCAATAATGTCCGATGCGCCCTGAAGAGCGTCCTCAACGGTTTCTACACCTTTATCCGAGTCAACATATTCTGCGGCGATTTCGTTAAGGTCAACACCTTTGAGGGTGAAGGAGAAAAGGAGCTCTGCAAGGGGTTCAAGACCTTTTTCCTTTGCTACCGAAGCTCTTGTTTTTCTCTTTTGCTTATAGGGACGGTAAATGTCCTCAACCTCTGCAAGAGTTACTGCATTTGCAACGGCTTGGGCGATTTCTTCGGTTAATTTGCCTTGTTCTTCAATTGAGGAAAGCACCTCTTCCTTGCGCTTTTCAAGGTTGCGAAGATATGTCAGGCGGTCGTTAATATCACGAAGCTTCTGGTCGTCACAGGAGCCTGTCATTTCTTTTCTGTAACGTGCGATAAAGGGGATTGTGTTTCCGTCGTCAATAAGCTCAACAATGTTTTTGATGTGGAGCTCGCTGACGGAAAACTCCTCTTGTAAGGTTTTTAAAATGTCCATAAAATCTTCCTTTAAAATATAATGGTATATATAATACCATATATTAATGCAAAATGCAAAGTGAAAATGTCGGGCGCTGTGCACGGTTTTATAAATTAAATTTAATCGTAAGGTACGGTTTTGCCAATTAAGATCTGAACACATAAATTTTAAGAATTGGCACTCTTGATGCGAGAGTGCCAATTTTAATATATTGTTCATATTTTATTCACAATAAATATAAAAGAAAGGTCTATACTTTCTATTGTAATTTAAACAGGTTTTTTACATAAATACTAAAGTCGGAGGTTAAAAAATGAAAAAGAAACAGTTTAAAGCAGAATCAAAAAAATTGATGGATTTGATGATTAACTCAATCTACACAAATAAAGACATTTTTTTAAGAGAACTTATTTCCAATGCCAGCGACGCTTTGGATAAGCTCTATTTCCGTTCTTTGACAGATTCATCTATAGGCCTTAACAGAGACGATTTTATGATTTCTGTTGAATTAGATGAGGATGCCCGTACACTTAAAATTTCTGATAACGGTTGTGGTATGACCGAAGAGGAACTTGAAAACAACCTTGGAACAATCGCCAAAAGTGGTTCTCAGGCATTTAAGGCGGAAAATGAAAAAACCGAGGATGTTGAAATAATAGGTCAGTTCGGTGTTGGTTTCTATTCTGCGTTTATGGTAAGTGAAAAGGTTACTGTTGAGAGCAAGGCGTACGGTGCGGAGAAAGCGTATAAATGGACTTCTTCCGGGGCAGACGGCTACACAGTAGAGGAATGTGAGAAGGATTCCTTCGGCACAGAAATCACTCTTTACCTTAAAGCTGATACGGATGATGAAAAATATAGCACATATCTTGACCGCTACAAAATTGAATCTTTGGTTAAAAAATATTCTGATTATATTCGCCACCCCATTAAGATGGAGGTGGAAGCAAGCCGTCTCAAAGAGGGTACGGAGGATGAATATGAAACCGTTTCGGAAATTAAAACCTTAAACAGCAGAGTTCCCATTTGGAAAAAGAATAAAAATGAGGTAACCGAAGAAGAATATAACGCCTTTTATACAGACAAGTTTTATGACTATGAGTCTCCGGTGAAGGTTATTCATTCTAAAACCGAGGGTAATGCCACATACGATGCATTGCTGTTTATACCTAAAAGAGCGCCTTATGATTACTATACAAAAGAGTTTGAAAAGGGCTTACAGCTTTATTCGCGCGGAGTATTAATTATGGACAAATGCGGAGAGCTTTTGCCCGATTACTATAGCTTCGTTAAAGGTGTGGTTGACAGCGAGGATTTGTCTTTGAACATCTCCCGTGAAACTCTGCAGCATGACGGTCAGCTCAAGCTCATTGCAAAAACCATTGAAAAGAAAATTAAAAATGAACTCACCAAAATGCTTTCAAACGAGCGTGAGAAATATGAAGAGTTTTTTGCAACTTTTGGTATGCAGTTGAAATTTGGTATATACAACAGTTACGGTATGCGTAAGGATGAGCTTAAAGATTTAATTATGTTTAAATCCTCTTTTGAGAATAAGTATGCCACTCTTTCCGAATATGTTTCAAGACTTAAAGACGGACAGGACAAAATTTATTATGCTTGTGGCGAAACTGTTGAAAAAATCGAAATGCTTCCTCAACTTGAAACTGTTAAGGAAAAGGGTTACGAGGTGCTTTATCTCACCGAATATGTTGATGAATTTTGCATTAAGATGCTTAATGAATATGACGGAAAAGCCTTCGTTAATGTTTGCGATGAAAAGCTCGACCTTGATACCGAGGAAGAAAAGGATGAGCTTAACAAGAAAAATGAAGCATCTAAGGAATTGCTTGGATTTATTAAAGATGCCGTTGGTGATGATATTTCTTCCGTTCGCTTTACAAACAAGTTGAAAAATTATGCTGTTTGCCTTACCAGTGAGGGTGGTATTTCTCTTGAAATGGAAAAGGTGCTTAACGCAATGCCTAATGATAATAAGGTTAAGGCAGAGCTTGTTATGGAAATAAGTGCTAACCACCCCATTGTTGAGAAAATTAATTCTCTTTATGAAACAGATAAAGAGGAATTGAAATCTTATGCAAAGCTCCTTTATGCACAGGGCTGTCTTATCAGCGGTGTTTCTGTTAAGGATCCTGTAGAATTCAGCAGACTTATAAGTGAGCTTATGATAAAATAATTTTGTTTACAATTTGTTCATAAAGTTGTGAAAATGTTGCAATAATGATATGGTATATAATAGCCATAGACATTAATTGCTAAACATTTCATTTTCTCTTTCCAAAATTCGATCCCTCGTCGAAAGACGGGGGATTGGATTTTTTATAGGTGAAGAGGTTAGGGGAAGCTCCGCTTCAAAAAAATTATATTGGCTTTTGTAATGGAGTAAAAGTGTAGGGGCGGGTCTTGTCGCCCGCAACATAAACGATAATCAGGCGGTACGGTCAAGACCGTCCCCTGCATTTGTAATTATCGTTAATTCCCAAAGTAAGTTTCACAGTAGGAAAGAGATGCATTTGTAATTATTTACAAAAAACAGTTGACATATCTAGACAAGTATGCTATAATCCCTTTACCTCTCAAAGAGGGTTCTTTTTTTGCGTCCTGATTTTAGGATGTGCGATAGATTTGTGTTGCATATCCTGACGCGTCAAGGCTTTCTCGGCAAGGAAAGGGATTCGCCCTTTTCACCGGCGAGAGGGAGGCTAATCAAAAATTGGAGGTGCCGTTATGAGAGTTAAAATCACACTTTCCTGCACAGAATGTAAACAGCGCAATTACAACACTATGAAGGAAAAGAAAAACAACCCCGACAGGTTGGAGATGAAAAAGTACTGCAGATTCTGCAAGAAACACACTCTCCACAGAGAAACAAAGTAAGGAGGTAGCACCATGGCAGACGAAAAGAAAACCGTCAAAAAGGAAGATACCTCTAAAGCTGAAAAGAAAACTAATCCATTTAAGAAAATAGGCAATTTCTTTGTAAAAATCGGCAAAGCAATCGCTAAATTCTTTAAAGACCTCAGAGGCGAAACTAAGAAAATTGTTTGGCCCGGTCGCCAGATGGTTATCAAGAGTACAGGTATTGTTCTTGTTGCTATCCTTGTTATCGGCGCAGGTATCTGGATTATCGACTTTGCAGTTTCAGGTGCTGTAACAGGTCTCGGTAAGCTTGCTGACCGGGCTGAAGTTACTGAAACAGTTGAAGATGAAGCTGAGGAAGAAGAGACTGAAGAAAGTACCGAAGAAGACGAGGAAACAACAGAAGAAGCGACTGAAAAGGAATAATCCGATTCATTACTAAAAATCAGTATTTTTCGGAGGTATACTATGTCAGGCGAAGCAAGATGGTTTATAATCCACACCTATTCCGGTTACGAGAATAAGGTTGCGGAGAATATCGGTAAAATCGTTGAAAACCGCAAAATGCACGACAAAATCCTCGGTGTTAATATTCCGCTCGAAAAGGTTGTTGAGGTCAAAAATGACCAGACAGTTGAGGTTGAGCGCAAGATTTTCCCCGGTTATGTTGTCGTTAAGCTTGCAGTTGAATACAGCGATAAAGAGGGCGAAGAAAACGTTCTCAAGGTGCCCGATGAAACTTGGCACGCTATCCGCTACACAAGAGGTGTTACAGGCTTTGTAGGCCCCGACGGAAGACCCGTTCCTCTCACCAAAGAAGAGGTTGAGAAGCTCGGCGTTGAAAAGACCGCAGAGGGCGAAAACAACATTATCAGTACCGTTACAGAGGTTCAGTTCAGTGAGGGTGACCTTGTTACTATCACAGAGGGACTTATGGAAGGCAACTCCGGTGTTGTTGAAAGCATTGACACAGCTAACAGTACAGTTCGCGTTATTGTTTCATTTATGGGTAAAGAAGCTCCTGTTGAGCTTCCGCTCAATCAGGTAAAAAAAGCGATTGACTAATCGCAATTAATTTGGTAATCAGAGGCAATGTACTCTGTTATATGCGACATAAGGGTATGTCGCGTGTGGGAGGAATAAGGCGAGCTCTTATTCCGCCATACCACGAATTTTGGAGGTGCAAAAAATGGCTCAAAAGGTTGTAGGTTTCATCAAATTGCAAATTCCCGCCGGTAAAGCAACCCCGGCACCCCCTGTTGGTCCTGCTTTAGGTCAACACGGTGTAAACATCATGGCATTCACAAAGGAATTCAATGAGAGAACAAAAAATGATATGGGTCTCATTATTCCTGTTGTAATCACAGTTTACGCTGACCGTTCTTTCTCTTTCATCACAAAGACTCCCCCCGCAGCAGTTCTTATTAAGAAGGCTTGCGGTATCGAAAGCGGTTCAGGCGTTCCTAACAAAACTAAGGTTGCAACAATTACCGCAGAGCAAGTAAGAAAAATCGCAGAGCAGAAAATGCCCGATCTTAATGCTGCTGATATTGATTCTGCTATCTCAATGATCGCAGGTACAGCACGTAGCATGGGCGTTACTGTTGTTGATTGATTACGGAGGATTTGTAATTATGAAACATGGTAAAAAATATGTTGAGAGCGCAAAGCTCGTAGACAAAGCAAAGCTCTACGAGGTTGCAGAAGCTCTCGAGCTTGCAACAAAAACTGCAAGTGCTAAATTTGACGAAACTGTTGAAATGCATATCCGTCTCGGTGTTGACTCCCGTCACGCTGACCAGCAGGTTAGAGGCGCGGTTGTTCTCCCCAACGGTACAGGTAAAAAGGTTCGCGTAGCTGTTTTCGCAAAGGGCGATGCTGCTAAGGCTGCAGAAGCTGCAGGTGCAGATATCGTTGGCGATATGGATCTTCTTGAAAAGATTCAGGGCGGCTTTATGGACTTCGACGTTTGTATTGCAACACCCGATATGATGGGCGTTGTTGGTCGTCTCGGTAAGGTTCTTGGTCCCAGAGGTCTTATGCCCTCTCCCAAGGCAGGTACTGTTACTCCCGATGCAGCAAAAGCTGTTGAAGAAGCTAAAGCAGGTAAAATCGAATACCGTCTTGACAAAACAAACATCATTCACTGCCCCATCGGTAAGGCTTCATTCGGTGGCGAAAAGCTCACAGAGAATGCTATGGCTCTTCTCGATGCAGTTATTAAGGCAAAACCCGCAGCAACAAAGGGTACTTACATCCGTTCATGTGTTGTAGCAACAACAATGGGCCCCGGTGTTCGTGTTAACGCTGCAAAGCTTGCTACAGGCGCAACTGTAGAAGAATAATTAAAAAATACTTGACATACTGCAAAAGGTGTGTTATATTACTTGTGCTGTTCTAAAGACAGCAGGTGCAAATTTTGTTTAATGGTCCGTCCGCCTGCCGAGGAATGCATTAATTCTTGATATATTTTATTGAGTTTTTATGCCCTTCTCGTGCTATGCGGGGAGGGCATTTGAAATTGGCAGATGAATCAATAATTTCGGAGGTGAATTAGTTTGCCAAGTGCTAAAATCTTAGAAGCAAAAAAAGCAGAAGTTGCTGCAATCGCTGAGAGACTTCAGGGTGCATGTGCAGGTGTTATCGTTGACTACAAGGGTATCAACGTTGCTGACGACACAGCTCTCCGTAAAGAACTCCGCGAAGCAGGTGTTGAGTACACTGTTACAAAGAACACAATGATCGAGCTTGCTATTAAGGACACAAGCCTCGAAGGTCTTTCAGAGTGCCTCGCAGGTACAACAGCTCTCGCAACATCCAAGGATGATTACGTTGCTGCTGCAAGAATCCTTTGCAAGTACGCTAACACTCACAACAACTTCACAGTTAAGAGCGGTTTCCTCGATGGTGAGGTTATCAGTCTTGAAAAAATCGACAGTCTCGCAAAGCTTCCCTCAAGAGAAATTTTGCTTGCTACTGTTTGCAATGCGTTCAACGCTCCTATTTCTGCATTCGCACGTGCAGTTCAGGCTATTGTTGACAAAAGTGGCGAAGCCACAGCAGAGGCAGCAGCTGAATAATTGCTGTAAATAAAAATTTAAAAACAAAATCTAAAGCCTAATATGGCGAAATAATTGGAGGAAAATAAAATGGCATCTGAAAAGATTACTGCTATTATTGAAGAATTAAAAGTACTTACAGTTCTCGAGCTCTCCGAACTCGTTCACGCTGTAGAAGAAGAATTCGGCGTTTCCGCTGCAGCTGCAGTTGCAGTAGCAGCTCCCGCAGAAGCAGCAGCTGCTGCAGAAGAGAAAACAGAATTTGATGTTGTTCTCGCAGAAGTTGGCGCAAACAAAATCGCTGTTATCAAAGCTGTTCGTGAGCTCACAGGTCTTGGCCTTGCAGAAGCAAAAGCTAAGGTTGACGGCGCTCCCACAACTCTTAAAGAAGCTGTATCAAAAGATGATGCAGAAGCAGCAAAAGCTAAGCTCGAAGAAGCCGGCGCAAAGGTTGAAATTAAATAATTTAATTTTCAATGATTTTGAGGACGGAGAAATCCGTCCTCTTTTTTTGTATAGCCGGGAGTGAGGACGCACTAATGAATTGCAAAGCAATTCAAATCATGGAGTATAACGAGAAATCATGAACATATCTATGTTCATTTTATGGCGTAGGCAAATCATTTTACTTTGCATGAATTGTTTTCAACATAATTTGACTTTGTCATAATTTGCCTGACGGCATTAGGCTTCGCGTTACTTTTACCAATCGCTAATTGCTATTTGCTGTTTTTTATGTTATTATGTAATCAATAAATCTTTCGGGGTGTCGGTATGAGAATCGAGTTCAGAACTGTTTATGATGATTTTGCAAATGAGAAGCTAGCACATTTATATGCTAAGCATTTTATGGACAAACAAAATAAGCTTTATAAGAAAATGTTAATTTTTATTGTTGTTTTGGCAGTCTGGGCATTGATTATGGGGATTGCAACGGAAAATTATGCTCTTTGCATAACAAGTCCTTTTTATTTGGCTTTTGGCTATTTAATTATTCGTAGAGCAAAAAAGAAAGCAGTTCCTAAAAGCTTCATTGAAATTAATAAAATCGGCTGCCCGTATAACGTGACCTTCGGGTTGTATGACGAATATTTTTACGAGAAATTTGAGAACAATATGAGCATTTCGGAAAGCTCAATAAGATACGAATTTCTTAAAAAGATTGTAGAAACTCCTGAATATTTTGTGCTGATGACGAAAAGAACACAGATTTTCTTATTACCGAAACGAGATATGGGGTATGAGGCGGTATTAGAATTTTCTGCATTTTGCAAGGGAAGATTACCTTATATTTATAAAATAGATGATTGATAATTTAAAATTTTCATTTCGTATTTTTATTCATCTTCTGCTGTTATCACTTGTCAGGCTTAGGGTGAAGCAACAGGCATTCAGACGGTCGTAGGTTCGTTCGCCCAGATATTTTTTCAATTCCGGTGTATTCATATTGGTTGTGATTATTGTCGGCAGCATCTGACTGTAACGGTAGTCAATAACATTGAAATACGCCGCTTTGATTTTATTTTCATCCGAATTACAGCTTCCTAAATCGTCTATAATAAGAAGCTTTTGTGCGCATTTAAACTCATCAAGCGCAGAAGTGTCTGAACGATAATCGTATCTTCCGTAAAGTCTTAAAAGCTCATCCTCTTTAATGATTTTACAGGGGGAGGAAACACAAATATCAAAGCTGTTCACAAAGCCGTTATCAATATTTTTAATGAAATTTTCTATAGCACTCTCGTTAAGGGGGTGCTTTTTGTTGTATTCATTAATTATGGCGCAGGCAATATAAGTCTTTCCGCTTCCGCGATTGCCGATCAGAATAAGTCCGTTTTTCTCTTTTTCACGTTCTTTATTATTTAAAAGCATTTGAGCTATAAGGCGGGCGGTTTTTACTGCCGTTTCATTATTTTTGTCCACAGTTAAATTGAACAAGTCCGCGTCGGCTTCTCTTAATTGAATGTGACTGTTGTTTGTTCTTTGCTTAATGTAGGTCTCAATTGCTTTTTTTCGCTTTTTTTCGTACTGCTTTTTTAATTCATTTTCTTCGCATTCACAGTTAATATATACGTATTGATTAATAAATTCAATATAGTGCTTTGGTTTTTCTTTTCCGCAGAAAGAACAATATTTTTTAGTTGATTCCATTTACATATTCCTCCAAAAGCCTTAATGCTTCTATATCACTTTCATCATCCTTATATCTGTTCGGGTCGGTTATATCTCCCATACACAAGCCATTTGGCTCATCCTCCCATCGCCTTTGGTTGAGATATGTAGCAGGTAAGGGAATGAATTTTCCGTATTCTGTGGTCCATTGTTCAGAATGTTTTTGCCATTTGAGAGCTGATACTATATCGGCTCTTTCTTTTTTTGTGGGGCGGATTTTGAGCCATGCTCGAAAGGCGGCACCTTTTCCCGTCTTTCGTGGATATTTTTCCCAAAAGTCTAAAAAATCTTCGGTGTAGGCTCCTTCAGTAGCTCTGTCCTTCACCGCAGGTGGAGAAGCTGTTGGTAATATATTTTCCTTATCGTTACCGTTACCGTTATCGTTATCGTTATCGTTATCGTTATCGGTATGTTTGGTATACGATTGTATTTTTGGTATACCATCGTATTTCGTATCATTCCATCGTTTAGCTATATTTTCTGAATTTTTTTTGCAACGATTAGCATAGGCTTCGCTATCACGGTCAATGGCATATTTAATTACACAAAAGGTTGTGTTGAGCAGGGGAGAGGAAAATTCGGGTGTTTTACCTCTCTTTGCATAGCTGAACATTGCACGCAGAATTTCTGCAATTTGAGAGTCTGTCATAAATTGCAGCATTTCCTCCCATTCATAATAGACTACAAAGCTTTGTTTTTCTTTCATTTTTACCTCCATAGATTTTTTTGTTCTGAAAGAACATTTGTTCGGATTTTATCATAGCTTTTTAAAGATTGCAACCTTTTTTTGACTTTTATTTAAAATTTTTTGTTTTTTGGTGAATATGTCAAAAATTGGGAAAAATCACAAAAAAAATTGCGTTTTTTAATATTTCGTTAAAATTGTCGGATTTTGTGCTTTAGAGTTTGTGCAAGTATACAAAAATCGAACAAACGTTCGAAAGTGGGTTGCGAAGTTACGGAAATGGTACTATAATGAGGGCACAATAAAACGAACAAACGTTCGCGGTTACCACCCACCACCCCGATCTATCGGGTTGAAGAGGAGGGGGTGCACGAATTAAACGGATATATATGTCTGCATAATTCAAGGGTGGTCCCCCTCCTTTTTTTGCAAAACAGAAAAAAGAGGGATAGGCTTCGCGAATAATTACTTATTGATGTTTTAAGGAGGGCTATATGCCGAAAGCTATTGATGTTTTAGTTGAATGTCCTTTTTACAAGGGCGACGGAAAGGATTATATCGCCTGCGAGGGTGTTATAAAGGGAACGGTGGACAAGCATTTTTTTAAAAGCTATAAAGAAAAGAATATGTTTGAAAATTCTGTTTGCAGTTCCGATTGCGGTAAACGATGCGTTCACCATAAAAGAGTGAATGAGCTGTATGAGAGAGGGCTACGTTAAATGAGGAATGGGGAGTGAGGTGGAAGGAAAATAGAAAAAGATATTAATAAAAATAAAGATATAAAAGGTGACAAGACACTCAAATGTGTTTCATCTGCAACGGAGAATATGAGCGCGCTCATAGATGACATTATAAAAAAGGCGCGAAAGAATTTTAAAAGCACGGGAAAGCCCGAGGTTGATGCAAAGTTTCTTAAAGAAAGCGTGAGTGCATTGAAAGAATTATATGAGCTTTTAAGTGAATACGATGGCTTCGGCGGGTGCGATGAGGGGATAGTTATCAGGTTTGAAAAGGAAATAGAGAAGTATTGCAGATAATGCAAAATGCAAAGTGTCGGGGTGCAAAAATGCGCCATATTATAATTGCCGTGCGCAGCACCCGAAATTTCTCATTTCTAATTTGTAATTCGTAATTTGAAAGGAAATTTATGAAAGAATTAATCATTTCTCCGCCTAATGAGAAACAGAAATTGTTTTTTGAATGTAAAAATAGATTTATCGGTTACGGTGGTGCGCGAGGTGGGGGTAAGTCCTGGGCATTGAGAACAAAGTTTATATTATTAGCCCTTGAATACAGCGGTTTGAAGCTTTTGCTTCTTCGTAAGACTTTGCCTGAGCTTAGGGAAAATCATTTATTGCCCATGCTCTCGCAATTAAACGGAATTGCACGGTACAAGCGTGACGAACGGGCGTTTATTTTCCCCAACGGCTCACGAATCCGCCTTGGCTACTGCGACACTGAAAACGATATTTATCAGTATCAGGGGCAGGAATATGACGTTATAGGAGTTGAAGAATGCACACATTTCAGCTTTTCGCAGATTCAGTTTTTAACCACTTGCAACCGTACCACCCGAGAGGATTTTAAGCCTCGTATGTATTTTACGGGAAACCCCGGCGGAGTGGGTCACAACTGGTTCAAAAGGCTTTTTGTTAAGGGTAGATATGAAGAAAACGAAGACCCTGAGGACTATGTTTTCATTCCTGCAACCATTGATGATAATACAGTGCTTATGAAGTCGAACCCCGAATATGTTAAGGTTCTTGATTCGCTTCCCGAAAAGCTTCGTCAGGCGCACCGCTTTGGTAACTGGGATATATTTGACGGACAGTTTTTCGAGGAATTCAGGGATTTACCTTCACATTATAAGGACGGGGAATTTACCCATGTTATTGAGCCCTTTGAAATTCCTCGGGATTGGGTGCTTTACCGCTCCTTTGACTTCGGTTATGCTAAGCCTTTTTCCTGCGCCTGGTGGGCGGTGGACTATGACGGACGGCTTTACAGAATATTGGAGCTTTACGGTTGCAGCAAAACTCACAACGAGGGTGTTAAATGGCCACCTGAAAAGATTTTTTCCGAGATTGCGAGAATTGAAAGAGAACACCGATGGCTGAAGGGTAAGCAGATTTTAGGGGTTGCCGACCCGTCTATATGGGACGCGTCAAGAGGCGAGGCGATTATTGAAGCCGCCAACAGAAACGGGATTTTTTTCAACAAGGGTGATAACAAGCGTTTACCCGGTTGGATGCAGGTGCATTACAGGCTGTCATTTGATGAAAAAGGGATACCGATGATGTATGTTTTTAACACCTGCAAGGGTTTTATTCGCACAATGCCGGAGCTGACCTTCAGTGTTTCAAATCCCGAGGATTTGGACACAACGGGAGAAGACCATATTGCCGACGAGGTGCGGTATATGTGTATGGCGAGGCCGATAAAGCCGAGGGTGAGGAAAGAGCGGATTTTGTTGGGGGATGACCCATTGGAATTGGGGCGAACGCCCCAGCGATATAAATCCTGACGGATTTGCGATATATCTGACGATGCGATATACCTGCGGTGCGATATGTGCCTGACGGCACGAGATAATAAGGATTTATATCATATCGCATTGAGCGTAGCGAAATATATCGCATTTTATTCTTAAAATATATCGCTAATACAATTCGGAATGCGGAATCAGGCTTCGCGATACTTTTACATATTTAAGGAGTGGAAAATTGAAAAAGGAAAAGAAGATAGAAAAAACAAAAATCGATAATGTCGGCAAGGTTGGTGTTATCGGTTCTGATGAAGTTGAAAAAGCACTTGAAGCCTTGAAGAAATACAAAGAGGGCAAGAGCAGTCTTGAAAGCAGAATTGTTGAGAATGAGCAATGGTTCAGAATGCGCCATTGGGACACTCTTAACGGCAGCAAGGGGACGGAAAATGCATCGGCTTGGTTATTTAATTCCATTGCTAACAAGCATGCGGACGCTATGGACAATTTTCCCTGTGTTACTTGCTTACCGAGGGAAGAAAGCGACAGAAGCTCTGCGGAAATTCTTTCACAGATTTTGCCGGTTATATTTGAGCGAAACGGATTTGAAAAAATTTACAGCGATGCCTGGTGGTACAAGCTTAAAGCAGGTACTGCAGTTTACGGCATATTCTGGAATCCTTTAAAAAGCAACGGTCTTGGGGATATTGAAATAAAGCAGGTTGATATTCTCAATCTTTTCTGGGAGCCGGGCATCAAAGACATTCAGAAAAGCAAGAATATTTTTCACGTGGAGCTTATTGACAACGAAACTCTTGTCGCTATGTACCCTGAATTAAGCGGTAAGCTTGGCAGCTCCACAGTTGAAATTGCAAAGTATGTTTATGATGATACTGTTGACACCAATGACAAAAGCGCGGTTATTGACCGCTATTATAAAAAGCTTTTAAACGGTGTGGAAACCGTTCATTACTGCAAATTCTGTAACGGTGAGCTTCTTTATGCTTCGGAAAATGACCCTGAATACAGCGAAAGAGGTTTTTATGACCACGGAAAATACCCCTTTATTTTTGACACGCTTTTTGTTGAAGAGGGCACACCCTGCGGTTTCGGTTACATAGACATTATGAAGGACGCCCAAAAGCAGATTGACGTGCTTTCAAATTCACTTGTGAAAAACGCGGCTATGGCTACAACTCCGCGATATTTCATTAACTCCGCAGGGGCGGTGAATGAGGAGGAATTTGCCGATTGGAGTAATAGCTTTGTTCACGTTTCGGGAAGTAATCTGGGAGAGGACAGCATAAGAGAAATCAAAATATCGGGTATTCCCGAAATTTATCTTGGTATTCTTAACTCAAAAATTGACGAGCTCAAGGAAACAAGCGGTAACAGGGATTTCTCTCAGGGCGGTGTTTCAAGCGGTGTTACGGCGGCTTCCGCTATTGCGGCGCTTCAAGAGGCAGGGGGCAAGCTCACTCGAGATATGGTTAAGGGCGGTTACAGGGCATTTTCTGAAATTAACAGCCTTGCAATTGAGCTTATTCGCCAATTCTACGATGAACCGAGGTTTTTCAGAATTCTCTCTCCAAATGGTGAGCAGGAGTTCGTTTCCTACGATAATTCGGGAATTATTGCTCGGAATCAGGGCACGGCTTTCGGTATTGAGTTAGGTTTAAGAAAACCCATATTTGATATTAAGGTCAGCGCCCAGACCGCAACCCCATTTACAAAAATCAGTCAGAATGAACTTGCTTTGCAATTATATAATGCAGGATTTTTTAATCCTGAAATGAGAGGTCAGGCTTTGACTGCTCTTTCTATGATGGAGTTTGAGGGGAAAAGCGCGGTGATTAATAAAATTGCGGGGGCGAGTTTATAATTCGGAATGCGGAATTAAGCTTCGCAAAAGGAAAGGAAGAGCGATAAAGCGGATGCTAAGGGTACCGCCTTTTGATTTTTTTGTTGTTTATATATTCAAGACGGTCACCCTCTCTTTGAAGAGAGGATCAGAGGGGAATTTACTTATTCAGAAAGGGAAGTTATGAAAGGAATTAAATTAATTTTAAATATGCAGTTATTTGCTGATGGGGCAGATGGAGAAGGCGGAACGAGTGAAATGCAGAATGCAAAATGCAAAATGCAAAATGAAGGGACGGAGCCGATTATAAAAATGCAGAATGAATTGAATGAAGATGTTGAGTCTGATGGTCTTAATAACGAAGCAAGTATTGAAAATGAAGAAGTTGTTAATGAAGATGCAGAAGACGAAACCGACGCACAAAGTGATGACGATGCAGATGATTTCATTCATGAAAGAGAAGAGCGTTTGAGAAATCGTATTTCGGGTTGGTTAAAAGAGAGCAGGGAGATTAAAGAGCTTTATCCGAATTTTGATTTAAGAAACGAGCTTCGTTCTTCAAAGCTTTTTTCACAGCTTGTGTTGGCAGGTGCTCCCGTAAGGGCTGCTTATGAAACAGTGCACAAGGATGAAATTCTTTCCGGAGCTATGGCTTACACTGCGGACAAGGTTCGCGAGCAGGTGGTTAAAAATATCGAAACCAAGGGTAGACGTCCTCTTGAAAACGGTATTTCCTCCGAAAGCGCGGTTATGACTGCAATTGATGTCAACGCTTTAACCGCAAAGGACATCCACAAAATACTCAAGCAGGTTGAGAACGGTGCGAGTATTAAATTTTAAAATACGTTCTCAGAAAGGAAGATAAAATGAAAGAACTTAAAACTAACATTCAGCTTTTTGCGGCAGGTGATGTTGTGAACTCAACAACTTCGGAAAACCTTTCCGCAGAAATGAAAACATTTTACGACAAAACTCTTATTACTCTCGCTTCACCCTATCTTGTTCACGACCAGTTCGGTCAGAAGCGCGATATTCCCAAAAACGGCGGTAAGATTATTGAATTCAGAAAATTCTCTTCTCTTCCCAAGGCGCTCACTCCTCTTACAGAGGGCGTTACTCCCACAGGCAACAAGCTAAATGTTTCTGCAATAAGTGCAACCGTTGAGCAGTACGGCGACTACATTGAGCAGACCGATATGCTGGAGCTTACCGCAGTTGACAATACCATTGTTGAAGCTACAAAACAGCTTGCTTCCCAGGCAGGTCTTACAATGGATACCATCGTAAGAAATGAGATTGTCGGCGGTACCAACGTACTTTATTGTCCCAAGGTAGCTAACGGAACTGAAACAGAGGTTACATCAAGAAGTGATATTGACAACACTTCTCTTCTTCGTGTTAAGGATGTTTTCAAGGCGGCGGCAGAGCTTAAAGCAATGAATGCTCCCAAAATTGACGGCTACTATGTCGGTATTATTCACCCCTATGTTGCCTACGACCTTATGCAGGAAGCAGGTAATCAGTGGATGGAGGTGCAGAAATATGCAACTCCCGAAAATATGCTTAACGGTGAAATCGGTTGCCTCGGCGGTGTTCGTTTCGTTGAAAGCACAGAGGCTAAAATCTGGAAGGACGGAGATGCTCCCGCGGTGTTCGCAACCCTTATTATCGGTGCGGATGCTTACGGTGTAACAAGCGTTACAGGCGGCGGTGTTGAACACATTGTTAAGCAGAAGGGCTACGGCAACGACCCTCTTAATCAGCGTTCCTCTATCGGCTGGAAGGGTCTTAAAACTGCAAAAAGACTTGTTGAAGAATACCTTGTGAGAATCGAAAGCGGCAGTACATTCAGCGCAACAGCGGAAGAAAACTAAATTTTAGCTGCCAGTCGCCTGCTACCAGCTGCCGGAATTCAAAAAACAACTTTATTGTTCTGAATTTACTTTTTTAATAAATATATAATCGAAAAATAGAACGATGAAGTTCCTATTATAAAAAACCGGCGACCGGTGGCTGGAGACCGGCGACTGAATAGAGAAAGGAAATATATTTATGGCTAACAAAAATAATCAGACAAAAAAATCCGATGAAGAGCTTGTGAGTGTGTTCATTCCCAAGCAGTCGAGAAATGACACAGAACGCTTTGTGGCGGTGAACGGGGAGAGAATTCTCGTTCAGACCGGTAAAACCGTTGAAGTACCAAAGCGCTTTGCAGAGGTTATTAAAAACAGTGAAGCAATGGCGGCGGTTGCGGCAAAGTATATTGACGCAAATGCGTCAATATAAGTGGCAAGTTGAAGGTTGAAAGCGGCAAGTTAAGGGGGAACTTCGCTTCCAAAAATTTATAAGCTTGGCAAACAAAAAATTGTTTGAAAAAATGAACTTTATGTCAGTGATAAAAAATTGAGAACGGTAAAGTTTTTCATTTCAAGAATTTTTATAATTGCTGACCGCAGGTCCCGAAGCTTGCCATTTGCCACTTGCAACTTAACTAATGACGAAAGGAGTTGTTATATGACACTTGCAGAGGTTATTGAAAATTTTGATAGTGAGCGCACTAACAATGTTTCGATTATTACAAAAAAACGTTGGATTTCTCAGCTCGATTTAAAAATTTGGGGAGAGATTTTAAAGCCCCGCGGAGATAAAGAATATATCGGCTACGGTAAGGAAATTCCTCTTGATGCAGAGGTTAAAGCACCTGAAGAATACGCGGAGCTTTATACTCTCTATATGAATATGAAGCTTGATTATATGAACGGTGAAATCGGGAGATACAACAACTCTACAATGCTTTTTAACAGAATGTATAAGGAGATGCACGACTACATAAACCGTTCTGAAAAAATTCCCGAAAATGCGGATTTAAAGGTGGGGGATTATGATGTATAACCCTAATCTTTACGAATTGCAGAGAAGTCAGGAAATGATTTCCTCTTTTGACGGCCTTGACTGCAACTCGGTTATTCCCGACAACTGCTTTTATGATGAAGAAAATATGGGTGGCGGGGAGTTCCCTCTGATTGCTCCGCGAAACAAGAGGGCATATTTTAACGTTTGCGGTGACAGGCTTCACGGTCTTTTTTCCAAGTCGAAAATTATGTATATAAATAACGGTCTTCTTTACTATGGCGGTGAGGCGGTTGAGGGACTTTATTTCCCCGATACACAGGCAGAAAGGCAGTTCGTTTCCATGGGTGCCAGAGTGCTTATCTTTCCCGACAAGGTTTATCTTAATACTGCAGACCTTACTGATTACGGCTCACTTGAAGCGGAATTTTCCACAGAAGAGGGTACAAGCATTACCTGCTCACTTGCAAAAGGTGACGGAGATTTATATGAAGCTTATATAGTATCTTCTTCAGAACCTGCGGATGCCGAAGAGGGCACCTTATGGCTTGATACCTCCGTTACACCTAACGAGCTTAAGCAATATACAGAAAATATGGGTATGTGGATGCCTTTGGCGGAGACCTATGTAAGAATTTCCTGCGAGGGAATAGGAGAAAATTTCAACCTTTATGACGGTGTTGAGCTTTCGGGCTTTGAAAACGAGGATTTAAACGGCAGTCACATTATTCGTGATAAGGGTGACGGTTTTATAACCGTTACGGGAATAATTTCTAACACAATTACACAGACTGCGCCAATTAAGGTGGAGCGAAAATTGCCCGAAATGGATTTCATTTGCGAAAGCGGTAACAGAATATGGGGCTGCAATTCCGAAAAAAATGAAATTTATGCTTCCAAACTCGGCGACCCCACAAATTTCAACTGCTTTATGGGCATTTCCACCGACAGTTACTCAGTTTCTGTCGGCACGGACGGTGAATTTACCGGTGCGGTTGCTTTCAGAGGCTACATTATTTTCTTTAAAGAGCATTGTATTCATAAAATCTACGGTCAGAATCCACCCTATACCGTAAACACTTCATATATAAGAGGGGTGCAAAAGGGGAGCGAAAAGTCCCTTTGCATTGTTAACGAAACCCTTTACTACAAAAGTCCCAACGGAATTTGCGCCTACGAGGGCGGTGTTCCCGTTGATATATCAAGAGCATTGGGCGGAAAATACTATACCGATGCAGTAGCAGGGGTAAGCGGTGACAGATATTATATTTGTATGTCCGATAAAAACGGAGAAAGAGTGCTTTTTACTTTCGACGAAAGCAAAAATATCTGGCACAGGGAGGACAACATTGATATTAAAGAATTGGCAAATCATAACGGGAATTTATATTTTATCGGTGTTGTTAAAGGCGAAAAAAGACTATGCCTTGCGGACGGAGAAAATCTTTACGGCAATTTCTCGGGAGAGCTGTCCGGTTGGTTTCTTGAAGAGGATTTTTCTTGGTTCTGCGAAACGGGTCTTTGGGGAATCAATATTCCCGAAAATAAATACTATTCGGGAATTGGTATTCGCGCCTTAGGGGAAACGGGGGCGAAAATTAACATCGATTTTCAAAGAAATTCCAACGGAAAATGGGAAAGACAGTTAAGTATTTCAGTTGATAAAACAGGGTCATTCTCGCTCCCGTTTTCATCGCCTCGATGCGACCACCTTAAAATAAGAATAAGCGGAAAAGGAAAAGCGAAAATTTTCAGCATTTCACGAAAAACTGAGGTTGGGAGTGAAGTGAATGTATGACCTTAATTTAGCCGTTCCCAATCTCACTTCTCCGAAATATTCCAATGACAACCGCTTTTTGCTTCTGAAAAACTATCTTTATGAGCTTAACGAAACGCTTTCTTTTGCTTTGGGCGATAAATCACAGACAGATATTCAGAATCTGCAGAAAGTGCTTGAAAGCGATAAAGAAACCGAAAAGCAAAATATAATTCGCCTTAATAATGACAGTAAAAAGCGTTTTGAGGAGTTAAAAGAGCAAATTATCAGAACGGCGGAGGAAATTGAAATGGATTACTCCACCGCGATTTCTCAAAGCGAAGAGACTATTCTGCAAACGGCGACAGGGGAATTTGCCACCAAAACGGAATTGGGCGAATATAAAAATCAGGTTGATACGGAGTTTCTGCAGACGGCGGAAAGTATCTCTGCCGTTGCAAAGACCAATGAAGAAATCAGTGCAGACCTTGAAAATTATAAGAAAACCAACAATGCTCAGTTGACTATTCAAGCGGAAGAAATTCTTTCACAGGTTGAGAATATCTATTCTGCAAAAACAGATTCAGGCGATTTAGAAGAACGCATTTCTTCGCAGATTTCTCAGACTGCTGAGGGCATAACGGAAATCTTTTCTGAAAGCATAACGGGACTTGAATCGGATTTAAGCTCCGTTGGCGGCGACCTTCGGGAGCTTGTTTCGTCTTTGGATGTATATATAAGACGAGGAGAGCTTGAGGATGGGGTTTACGGTATCGAAATCGGCAGAAGTGACAGCAATATTAAAGCCCGATTTACCAATGACCGACTTTCATTTTATCAGGGCCTTTCAGAGGTTGCTTATATTTCGGGCAGTAACCTTTATATTACAAGAGCGGAAATCCTTGATTATCTTAAAGTCGGCAATTCAACCGATGGTTATTTTACCTTTGATATTACGGAAAACGGTTTGGAGGTGACCTGGTCAAATGGCAGTTAATTTTTACGGTAGCTGCAGCGGTTCGTCCGGCAACAAATATGATATATGGCTCAATGTAGTGCAAAATTCTCAAAGCATTGAAGATAACACAAGTAATGTTACGGTTAAGCTTTTTTTAAAACGTAACGACGGCTATTCTGCTTCGGCGTACAACCTGACTGAAAGCTCCAATACCGCAAAGCTAATTGTGGGCGGTTCAACAAAGGTTAATAAAAATTTAAGTATTGATACGAGAAATTCCGCTAAGGTGACTCTTGCGACATGGACGGGAGATGTTTCCCACAAGGATGACGGTTCTCTTTCACTTTCTGTAAGCGGTAGCTTTACAATGGGCGGAACAAGTTTGACCGGCGGTTCTGTCACCGGTGCCTTCGACTGCACGGATATTCCGAGAGCATCTGCTCTGACACTTTCCAAAACAAGCGTTAATCCCGAGGAAACTGTAGGGGCAGCTATTACGGCGGCAACCTCTTCATTCAGCCACAAGCTTAAATGGTCTTTAGGGGGTTCTGCGGTTACTCATACTCTTTCTTCAGGCGTAACATCGGATGTTTTTACAGTTCCTGTTTCCTGGGTTAATGAAATAACTACTGCTAAAAGCGGTAAGATTACGGTGGTATTAACTACATACAACGGTACGAAAAAAATAGGGTCGAAGAGCTATACATTAAAGCTTGTTATACCGTCTCAAAGCGCCTATTTGCCCGAATTTTCACTTGTTTCGGAGCGGATTGATAACTCTGTTCCCACAGATTTCGGAGAATATGTTAAAGGTATAAGTCAGATTAAACTGAATATAGAGGATTTGAAGCTTAAATACGGCGCAACGGTTTCGTCCTATACTGCAAAGGTTGATACTGCTTCAAAATCAACTCTTCCTGCTACCTTTGACCTTGTGAAATCAGGAGAAATTACCGTAAGCGTTACGGTGAAGGACAGCAGAGGGCTTTCCGTTAAAAAAAGCACCGTGATTTCGGTTCTTGATTATTCCGTGCCCTCCGTTACGGTGAAAAGTCTTTCAAGATGCGATGAGGGAGGACAGAAAACCACCTCAGGCACATTCGTTTTGACGGATTTAGATGCAAAATACAGTTCTTTAAACGGAAAAAATATTCCCAAGATAACCTATAAATACAAAAAAGCAGATACCGCTGCCTTTACGGGTGAAATCGAGATAACCGATACTACCTGCATTTTGCCCGATGGCGAATTTCTCAATAACAGCTCTTATACCCTTGCCTTTAAAATTACGGACAGTATTACAACCGACAACGAATTTTTTGAGAGGGAGGTTTCAAGCTCTGCAATACCCTTTAATATAAGAAAAGGGGGAAATGGTGCTTCCTTCGGATGTTATGCCGAAAGCGATAACGAGCTTGCTGTGGCTTGGGATCTGAATGTTAAGGGAAGTCTTATATACGAGAATGTTTCACCGGAGCTTACTTCCCTTGTTAAAGAAAAACGTGGGATTGCAAGATATATTCCTTGTATGGAGCTGGTTTTTATAAGGCTAAGGTTTGAAATAGCGGAGAGCTTGGAGGCAAACGAAAATCACGTTATTGCGGTGTTTCCCGATAAAATACCAACTCTTTTTACACCTGTAACAGTAAGTATAAATACAAGTATAAATAATAAAGGTTCTGCAGCAATTAAATCAGGTACGGGGGAATTAATTGTAAATTCGGAGGATGGTATTTCTGCAGGGGATTACGTTTATGTAAGCGGAGTGTATTTTGCATACCGCGAATAGAATGCGCAGTGCGGGGTGTAGGGGATTTTAAATTTTATGAATGGAGGAACAAATGGCATACACAACAATTCAATACGGCTCTTCGGGCAGCGAGGTTAAAAAGCTTCAGGAAGAGCTGAATAAAAACGGATATAACCTTGATGTTGACGGTCAATTTGGCTCAAAAACACAATCGGCAGTAAAGGATTACCAGAAGAAGAACGGTCTTACGGTGGACGGTATTGTGGGTAAAAATACATGGGGAAGCCTTACTTCCTCTAAAACCTCGTCAACATCATCAAAAAAATCTACAACTGCAACAAATAAAACAACAACTGCATCGTCGGCTCGTCCCGAATATGAGAAGAGCACGGCTGTGAAAAATGCGGAGAAAAAACTAACTGATTGGGAAAACAGCTCTCCCGACAAATATGAGAGCAAATATTCCGAGGAAATTGACGGCATTTTAAACGATATTCTCAACAGAGAAAAGTTTTCATATAATTTGAATGCCGACCCTCTTTACGAGCAGTACAGAGAGCTTTATACCCAAAACGGCAAAAAGGCAATGATGGACACTATCGGCGAGGCAACGGCTTTAACCGGAGGCTATTCCAATTCCTATGCGGTTACTGCAGGCAGTCAGGCTTATCACGAATATCTTAATGAGCTTAATGATATTGCTCTTGATTTAAGAGACAGAGCCTATGAACAGTACGGCGATGAGGGGGATAAGCTTTTCGAGGATATAACCCTCCTTCGTTCTCTCGACGGCGACGATTATGAAAAATATCTTGATGAATTAGAGCGGTATTACAAGGATGGTGAATATCTTTTAGAAAGGCTTACCTCCATGTCCGATGCGGAATATGAGCAATTTCTTCAGCAGGTTGAGGCTTGGGAAAGCGACAGGGATTATGCTTTCAAGGAATATACGGATGCTCTGGACAGAGAGGAATTCCAAGAGGAAATGGCATTTAAAAAGGCGGAGGCAGAACGCGATCAAGCGAATGAAGACCGTGATTATCAACTATCTCTTCAAAAACTTTATGCTTCCTCAAGCTCTGATTCGCAGAGCGAAAGGAAAAGCGCAAGCGAGAATATCAGTTATCCCGAAACTTATAAGGAATTTTGCTCTGCTACGGGCTACCCCGGTATTATGACCGAATCTGAATATTACGCTCATACAGAGGTTGCAAAAAAGTACGGAACATATAAGAAATATCTGAAGGCTATGTATAAGATATATAAATAAGGAGGGGTGAAATGAAAGTTAAAGTTACCGAAAAACAGGTTTCGATAACCGAAATCAGCCAAGTTAATCAGGGCGAATACGGTATAAATAAATGTGAGTTTAGCTTGCCGGAATGTTTTGATGGCCTTTCTGTTACGGCGGTTTTTAACGGTATTCCCGTTCTTTTGACCGACGGGAAATGCTATATTCCATCCCTTAAAAACGGGAATTGCATTTTAGGGGTGTACGCTTACCGTCAAAATGATGGTGAAACGGAAATTATGTATTCACCTAAACCCACAATGTTCTTTGTTGAAAAAGGGTCTTTTTGTGATTCGTTTAACGAGTTTGTTATACCTGAAGTTTTCGATTATGAAACATATTGCAGAATGCTTCAGGATTATTGGAGAGATATTATAAATTTCAACACTCTCTCTGAATACACGCAAGCTGCAACCGAAAATCAGTATTATTCCGCAAAGGTACTTAACGAAATGTATAATAAGCTGCAAGGGAATCTTGATACCGTTTCGGCACTTATAGGAGGTGCGTAATAATGGTAACACTACAGGAGTTAAAAGCAAAAATAGAAAATGCTAATGCTTTGGGTATTGCAAATCTGGGGAGAAAAGGAGTTGAAGTTCCCGAAAGCGCAACTACTTACGAAATTATGCAGAGTATTGCAGAAATTGTGAGTGACGGTTCTGAATACACAACTATTGTATTCAATGGGGACAATACAATTACTCTGACCGACACAGACGGTGTAATTCACACAATGGTATGTGAGTATGATAATAATGGAAAATTATCAGCTTTAACCTATGATGCAACAGAAATAAGTCTTACTTATGAGGGTGATTCCCTTATTGAAATTGGGGGAACTGAGTTTCATTCCATAAATACAAACTGTTTGGATGAAGTGTATAAATATTTTGGTGTGGATAAAACAGTGTACCCATATTTAACTATTGGTGTTAAACCTGATAGCAACAATCAGCAGAATTCAATAGCGGTTGGTTTTACTAAAGAAAAGCCCGTATCTACAACAGTCCTTTATACCGCTTTGGATTTAGGCGGTGAGCGCTTATATGGTTACATAGCACCGGATTCATTACCGGATGCTGTTAATTTTGATACCGTTTTTGAATTGATAGTAAATAGTGGTTTAATACTTGAAGAGTATGCAACCGGCATTGCCGCAAACCGTTTGGGGTATGCAAGCGTTACTCCCTCATATGTATATTTCTTTTTAAACTACGAATCAGATATTGTCATAGATGATGAAGAGGTATATGAAGAAGTTGAAACAAATTCGCTTACTCCGGAAAAGATGAATTTTCAAAACGGCTTTGCTTTAGGGTTAGCGAGCGGCGGAGTAAACATAGTAAAAGATACCGAGTTTTATGACGCATTTTGGGACGTATACCAAGCTTACGGAAACAGAACGGATTATAGTTATGCTTTTGCAAACGTAGGTTGGACAGACGAGAGCTACAAACCGCGGTATACAATAAAACCAAGCGGTGCTGATACAACATATATGTATTTTAAAAGTTTAGTTACAGAAATTGGCGAAAAATTAGATCTGAGCAATGTAACTCAATTGGCGAACACTTTCAGGAATTCAAAATGTAATAAAATGTTGCTTAATAATATTTCTGAAGGCTGTAAATTTACCACAGCTTTTGTAGGGTGTAACCTTACGGATTTGGCTATTGCAGGTGTAATTGGTCAAAGCGGTTTTGATATTCATTGGTCAATTAAGCTTAATAAAGAAAGTCATATTAGTGTTATTGAGGCTCTGTCTCCTACAACAGAAGAATTAAGCATTACATTATCACTTGCAGCAGTTAATTCTGCTTTTGAAACAAGCGAGGGCGCTTTGGACGGTAGCACTTCGGAAGAATGGTTGAATCTGATAGCAACAAAAGCTAATTGGACCATAGCGTTGCAATAAGGGGGAAGGTTATGATACGAGAAGTAATTACAAGAATTAAATTAACTGCATCAGAAGGCTATATGCTTACCAATGGCGAGGTTTACGGTAAAGAAATATATATCGGAACAAAAGATGCCGCAGAAAATTGGCAGGAAATTACAGAGGAAGAAGCCAAAAAACTTCAGGAACAGGAAGCGAGTGTAGAACAGTGATTGAAAAAATAATTTTAATCGGTTCTGTATTGACCGCTCTCGGAGTGATTGTTGCCACAACTGTAAAGGTTTATAAATTTATTCGCAAATGGGAGAGGTGGGTTGAGGAACAGAGCGAACACTCTCTTGATAACTATCTTTCCATAAAACGTCTTACAATTATGTCCCACGAAATGCCCCTTTCCGAGCGTATTGCCGCGGGGGAGAAATATATAAAATTCGGCGGAAACGGTGAAGTGAAGCATAAGTATGAAGAGCTTTTATCTTTTTTGCCAACTGAAAATAATGAAGGAGCAGGATTAATATGAAGATTAATATTAAAGCAAGATTGAAAAATAAAATGTTTCTTTTGTCGGCCTCGGCACTGATTATTTCCTTTGTTTATCAGCTTTTCAGCGTTATTGGGATAATTCCCCGAATAACCGAAAGCGAGGTTACAGGTTTAATTACAATGATAATTGATATATTTGCATTTTTAGGTGTACTCGTTGACCCTACAACAGAAGGTGTAAGCGACAGTGAAAGGGCTTTGACTTACGAAACAGAAAATGATGTAAGGAAAAATGAGGAGGTGAAAAAATGAGTAAGAAAATATATATTTCGCCAAGTAACCAGGTGGGCAACACCTATGCCACAGGGGACACTAACGAAAAAGAACAATGCCATAAAATTGCAAAAGCGTGTGTAAGTTATTTGAAAAGCAAAGGGTTTTCAGTTAAATGCACTTACAATGATGATATGTATGAGCGCGTTAAAGAAAGCAATTCTTTCGGGGCTGATTTGCATGTGGCAATTCATACAAACGCTACTGTAAAACATAATGTAACCGGGGGAACACAGATTCTTCTTTACAGTCTCACAGATGAGCGTAAAAAGGTGGGTCAGGCCGTCCTCGACCGCCTTGCACCCTTAACACCCGGTAAAAGTGCGGAAAGGCTTATTGAAAAGCCTGATTTCTATGAAATCAACTCCGCAAAGGGTGTTACTGTTTACTGCGAATGTGAATTCCACGATACAAAAGAAGGCTCTGATTTTATAAGAAAAAACACTACTGAAATCGGCGAGGCAATTGCAAAGGGCATTTGCGATTATTACGGTGTGAGTACCGAGGAAGAGAAAGCTGATACCGCAAAAGAAAACAACGCTTCGTCAAATGACGAAACGTTGTATAGAATTCAGGTGGGTGCTTTTAGTGTTAAGAAAAATGCAGAAAGCTATTTAAAAAAACTTAAATCTGCAGGCTTTGACGGAATTATTGTTAAAGGAACGAAATAAATCTTAAATACCCGTTGCTCTTTGGAGAATGACATCCGCATCCTCAAGGTCAAAATAGCCGTTCCGGTTAAGGTCGCCCAAAAGGAGCATTTCATCGGTGACGGCAGTGTCCATACCCGAAGCGAGTCTTAAAGCCTTTCTTGCATCAACGGTTGTAACGCTGTTGTCACCGTCGATATCGCCAAAAGAGTTAATCGTTCGGTCCAGCTCGATTATATAAACGGGAGCGTTGTTTTTTATGCTGTAGGTGACACCTGCAGAGCCTAAATGGCAGTTGATTTTAACGGTATGAGTAAAAACAGTGCTGTCGGTTTCACGGAAAGCGAAAGCATTTCTGCCGATTGAAACCACATTTTCGGGAATTGTAACTTCCGTTAATAATGTGCAGTTTTCGAAAGCATACATACCGATTGTAAGCTCACCTGCGCCGAAGGTAACGCTTTCGAGGGCGGTGCAGTTGCTGAATGAGCTTGTTCCGATGGATTTCAGGGTGTCGGGAAATTCGAGAGAGGTGAGAAGCTCGCAACCCGAAAATGCATAGTCACCAATTGTTTCAAGGGTGTTGGAAAGCTTTAAATAGTCAAGCTTTTTTGCATTCCAGAAAGCACGTGTACCGATATGCTTCAAGGCAGTTCCGCAGTTGAACCAATTGAGCTTACTGCAACCGTAAAATGCCATATCACCGAGAGTTTCGGTGTTACGAATGTTTACGCTTTCAAGTTCAACGCAGCCATTAAACGCGCTTTTACCGATTGATTTAACACCTGTGCCGATTGCAACGGAATAAAGCTTCTTGCAACCGTAAAAAGCCATATCTCCGATAGTTTCTACCGTGGACGGTATGGACACATATCTAATAGAGCTTTTTTGACGGAAGCCTGTTACCGAAACAACCGTCAAATCATTAATGGTTGAGGGAATAACAACATCCTCAGCGTAAAAATCATTGTAGCCTGTAATATTGCAGGTTCCGTCCCCATTGTCAACATAAACAAAACCATTGTAGTTGAGAGCGGTTGCAAAGGGGATGGAAGATATAATTAAAAGCAAGGCGATAATTAAAGATAGAGATTTTTTCATAGTTTTCTCCTGTATATAAATGCGGAATGCGAGTGCGGAGTGAATGGGAAGCTCCGCTTCCAAACATTTTAATTATACATCATTTTTACTGCTTTGTATATACCCCAAATGTATATTTTTCTTAAATAAACTGTATATTCGTAAAAATATACATAAAAAACTGCATACTGTGAATTATTTTCCAAAATTTTATTGCAATTTCCTTTAGTTGGTTGTATAATTCACTCACAAGCGGAAGTGCAGAGGGGACAACACTGCGCTCCGCAAAAAATAATTGTGAGGTTTTTAAAATGAAAAAGTTTTTAAAAGTTGCTTCCATAGTTCTTGTTATTGCTATGATTGCTTGCTTTGCTGCTTGCGGCGGTGAAGAAGGCATCAAAATCGGTGTTCAGACAAATACAACCGGTGACCTTTATTCTACCTGGGATTTCGGTGAAGATGCAGTTGTTCGTTACGACAACGGTGCTCTTGCAGTTGAAGCTCTCAAAAACGGCAAGGTTGATATTGTTATCATTGATAACGAACCTGCAAAGGCTTATGTAGCTGCTAACGAAGGTCTTAAAATACTTGAAACAGAATATGCAGTTGAAGAATATGCTATCTGTTTCGCAAAAGATAACGATGACCTTAAAGAAGATGTTGATGCCGCCCTCAAAGCTCTTATCAAAGACGGTTCTGTTGCAGAAATCGTTGATAAATATATCAACGGCGGTGACGGTGAACTTGTTGGTGTTCCTGTAACAGCAGAAGATACAGATAAACCCAATCTCGTTATGGCAACAAATGCTGAATTCCCTCCCTATGAATATGTTGAAAGCGATATGTTCTATGGTATTGACGTTGAAGTTGCAAAGATTATTGCAGATAAGCTCGGCTATGACCTTGTTATTGAAAACGTTGCTTTCGATTCTATCATTCCCGGCGTTCAGGCAGGCAAATATGATATGGGTATGGCAGGTATGACTGTTAATGAAGAAAGACTCGAAAGTGTTGATTTCTCTTCTTCCTATGCAACTGGTATTCAGGCAGTTATCGTTGCAGAAGATGGCGATATTCAGGCAATTGAAGATCTTGATCCCTATTATCTTCCTGAAGAATAATTGAATTAGTTTCGCAGGTTTCAGGGCGGAGATAATCCGCCCTGATTTTTCAGTTTTAAAATTATTTTCTGAAAGGAGATTTTGCCGAAATGGATTTTTTACAGCTTAAAACTTCAATTTTAGATGAGTTTACTGTTGAACGGTTTGTGTCGGTAATGATTAACGGTGAACGTTATAAGCTTTTGTTTAGCGGTCTGAGAAATACATTTATAATTACATTCGGTGCATTGGCGATTGGTATTGTTATCGGTATTATTGTTGCCGCGGTGAGAACGTCATTTGATAAAAATAAAGAGGCAATGAAGCTTCGCAAAAGTGTTGGTTATTATATACTTTTGGTGTTTAATGCGGTTTGTAAGTTTTATCTTACAGTTACCCGAGGAACACCCGTTGTTGTTCAGTTGATGATTTGTTATTTCCTTGTTTTCCAAGCATCTGACAACGGTATTCCTGTAGCAATTTTTGCATTCGGTGTAAACTCGGGTGCTTATGTTGCTGAGATTTTCCGAGCAGGTATTATGTCCGTTGACCACGGTCAGTTCGAAGCAGGCAGAAGTCTTGGCTTCAACTATTTCCAGACAATGCGCTACATAATCATTCCTCAGATGTTCAAGGCGGTTCTTCCTACTCTTTGTAACGAGTTTATTGCTCTTATAAAAGAAACATCAGTTGCAGGCTATGTTGGTGTTATGGACCTTACAAAAGCGGGTAACACAATTGCAGGTAGAACATTCTCTTACTATATTCCGCTTCTTATGGTTGCGCTTATCTATCTTGTGATGGTTATGATTCTTTCTTCCCTTGTAGGAAAGCTTGAGAGGAGGTTGCGTAAGAGTGAGCGATAATGCATTTATTAAAGTAACTGACCTTAAAAAGCACTATA
Organism: uncultured Eubacteriales bacterium; assembly: GCA_964624385.1. GTDB lineage: Bacteria > Bacillota > Clostridia > Oscillospirales > Acutalibacteraceae > DTU089. Next base: position 39,408 of record CAZUZV010000007.1, read on the forward strand.
ACGGCGGTGAAGTCAAAGCTCTCGACGGTGTTAACTGCGAGATAAATAAAGGCGAGGTTGTTGTTATTATCGGACCTTCGGGTAGCGGTAAAAGTACATTCTTGCGCTCCCTGAACCTTCTTGAAATTCCCACAAACGGTGAGATTATTTTCAACGGAACAGATATAACTGCTCCAAAAACAAATATCAATAAGCACCGTCAGAAAATGGGAATGGTTTTCCAGCATTTTAACCTTTTTCCCAATATGACCGTTCTTAAAAATATGACTTGCGCTCCCGTGACCATTCTTAAAAAGTCAAATGAAGAGGCAGAGAAAAAGGCTTTGGAGCTTCTCGACAGAGTCGGTCTTAAAGACAGAGCGGATGCTTACCCGAGCCAGCTTTCAGGCGGTCAGAAGCAGAGAGTTGCTATTGTCCGTGCGCTTTGTATGGAGCCCGAGGTTATGCTCTTTGACGAGCCCACATCAGCTCTTGATCCCGAAATGGTAGGCGAGGTTCTTGACGTTATGAAAGAGCTTGCCGCGGAGGGTATGACAATGGTTGTTGTTACTCACGAAATGGGCTTTGCAAGAGAGGTTGCCTCCCGCGTAATCTTTATGGATGAAGGAATCATTCAGGAGGACGGCACACCCGAAGAAATCTTCGGCAATCCCAAATGCGAAAGACTCAAATCTTTCCTTGGGAAAATACTTTGAGAAAAAACACCGCTTCGGCGGTGTTTTTTAAAATTCGGAATTTGCAATTGGCAACTTGCACAACAAAACTAAACTTATTTTGATATTTATTACAATGGTTAAAATTGCTTTATTGGTTGAAAATTTAAAGCAAATGTGGTATACTTTGTCTATTAGTAGTGTGTTAAAGTATGTCATTATGCTTTAATGCGAATTCTACGGAGGTGTATCTTTTGGCAGACGAAAAAACAAATGTTGTCGAAACGCCGGAAATAGACGAAACTTCCAGAGAGTACGTCTATGAAAACAGAAGATATGTCGGTATGAAAGAAACAGTATGGTACGTTATTTACGATATGTGCCAGAGCTTCAATATCGACTCTTTCAACGACCGTTTCGTCACAAGCATTCTTCAAATTGACCTCGACTATCAGACAATCGTTAGTGTTTTCAACGGTTTCTGGGATGTTATTAACGATATCTTTACAGCTGCTATCGTTGAGAAAACCCGTACTCGTTGGGGTAAATTCAAACCCTATCTTGTAGGCTTGGGTATTCCCGGTACATTGGGTACTTGCTTCTACTGGCTTCTTCCTATGATCTTCAAAGGAAAAGGCGCAAGAGATATGAGCAAATTCCTTACATATTTTATTTTGGCTATTGTCCGTGAGGGTGCAGGAACCTTCCGTGCTATTGCTAAAACGGGTATGTTGGCAACCATAACGCCGCACCCTGTTGACCGAACGAGACTGATTACAATGGCAGAATTCTTCTCGGGTCTTTTGGGTGAAAAGCTTCCCCAGCAGATTTTGACGGTGCTTATTGACCTTATCGGTAACAAGGTTATTAACCTTTCTTACACATCAACATTTATGTTTATGGGTAACTTTACCGCTATCGTAAGCGGTGTCGCATCCCTTATTTTCTGCGTTATGACCCGTGAGCGTGTTCTTCAGTCCGTTGAAACACCAAGTGTTATGCAGAGCCTTAAATCCGTTGTTAACAACAAGCCGATTCTGTTGCTGACACTTTCGGAAACCCTTTCCAACTTCAGCGTTGGCGGTAGCATCAACGACTACTACATAGACGTTCTTAACTTCGCATCTATGACAATGGTTGCAGGTATTCCCGGCGCCATTATTAACCCGTTCTCATTCTCTCTTGTTCCTTGGTTCAGAAGAAAGTTCTCAACAAAGACTCTCTATCTCCTTGGTACAAAGAGCCAGCCGCTCCTTGATATTCCTGTATTCCTTATTGGTATGATTGGCGGTAAGCATAACGGTATTTACAAGAAAGTTTTGCCTATGTTCTTCGTTATGGCAATTAAGGAAGCCATCTATATGGTATTCTGGGGCGTACGTCGAGTTATTCCCAGCGAAATGTATAACGAATCCATGGACTACTGCGAATGGAAGAACGGTTATCGTACAGAGGCTATGACCTCCGTTGCCCGTGACCTTACAAAGAAGCTTGCAAGCATTCTCAACTCTGCGCTTTCCTTACAGCTTAAGAAGCTTATCGGTTACGATATTTCTTCTTATACAAGAGGCGAGGCACAGACCGACAATACCAAGTTCGGCCTTTTCGCAATGGCAACAATTATTCCCACAGTTACAGGTCTTTTGGGTATCATTCCCATTCTCTTCTATGACCTTAGCGGTGAAAAGAGAGAGCGTATGTACGCTGAACTTCTTGCCCGTCGTGAAGAAGCTGCAAAGCTTGCTATGTCAGGTAACAAGGAAGATATTGAAAAACTTGCTAAAGAACAGTTGGCAGTTGCTTCTCAGAAGAAAGAGCTTTAATATTTTTGATCGGCGGCACAGGGTGTCGCCGATTTTTTAAGAAAATTATGAAAGGAGTTTCTATGGCAAAGTCATCGTATTTATCTAATTCAGCGAAAATATTAGCCGTTTTGTCGGGAATGCTCCTTCTGGCTAATATTCTTGTGGCGGTGGGTTCCATTGGGGGAATTCCACGCGTTTCGGAACTTGCCACCAGCTTTTCGAATTTGTGCCTTTACGTTGTTCTTGTTATGGGGTACGTTGCCTTTAACGGCGAAGCTATTTGCCATAAGCGTAACCGTGACAGAAAAAAGAAAAAAGTGGCAGGCTTTTTAAAGCTTTTGTTATTCTTTTGCTTTGCGCTTCGCTACGTGAAAGGAGTACCTGAAAACGCGGTAATGTCACTTTCACCGGAAACTTTTTATGGCGTTGCGGCAAGGCTTGGTATGAGCCTTTTGTCCACCGTGGGCTCTTTCGGATTCCTTTTCGGTGCAGTTTCCTTTTGGTATTTCTTGAGGGATAAGGGTAATATGAAGCTTGTTTTACCCGAGCTTCTTTCTCTAATGATAAGTGTACTTTATAATGTTTATAAATTTTTTAACTATGCTGTTGGGAAATATGAAATTACCGCTTTCGGTGAGAGCTTTTCGGCGTTTTTTTCTCAAAGCGAGATTTCGCAAATTCTTTGTATTTTCCAATTTATCTTTAACCTCATTATGCTTATTTCGGTTGCTGCTTTTTATGGCAAAAAGGGGTCAGCGGAGCAAGAAATCCTTGATAAAAATACCCGTGAGCTTGAAAGAGCGCGGAATATTTATAAGGAGCAGGGGTTTGGCATAGATACCTTTGAAGACGATTTCTTGTTGTCGGCTACAATTGAAGAATAATTTAACTGCACTGTCTGTATTAATTATACAGGCGGTGTTTTTTTAGTTGCAAGTTGAAAGTGGCAAGTGGCAAGTTTCGGTGCAAGGCCGATTATATAAATGCAAAATGCCAAATGCAAAATTTCGGGTCTGCGACGCAATTATAATGTAGGGTACGGTGTACCATCATATCTTGACACAAGACCGTATTTACATTAAGGAGTTGAGCTTTATGAAACAAATAATTGCTTTAGGCGGTGTAATATTATTTGCATTTTGCTCCGTTTATTTCTTTTTTTTTAAACCCGGGGATAGGGAAAAAATATCAATAAGCAAAACAACTGAACAAACTGAATATATAGATGAAACTGAAAAAACATCCGATGCAAAAAACGAAAATCTCTATTGTGTGTGGCTCACATATTCCGAAATAGGCGACCTTGTGAAAAATAAAAGCGAAGAGGAATACAGAGAAAGTCTTAATGAGCTTTTTGATAATTTGCAAGAGGGGAAAATCAACACGGTTTTTTATCAATGCAGAGCCTTTTGCGACAGCTTTTATGAATCTGAGATTTTCCCTGTATCAAAATATATTTCTGCCGGAAATAAAGCTTTGTCCTTTGACCCTTTTGAAATTTTTTTGCAAATGAGCAGGGAACGGAATATAAAGGTTCATTGTTGGGTGAATCCTTACAGAGTGTCCTATAATAACGATTTTTCCGTTCTTCCTGAAAATTCACCTGTCAGAGAATTATATAAAGAAAATGAAAATTCCGTTATTTTGTGCGATGAAGGGATTTTTCTTAATCCTGCGGTCAGCGAGGGGCGAAAGCTTGTTCTCGATGGTATTAGAGAAATCCTTAATAAATATCAGGTTGACGGAATACATTTTGACGATTATTTTTATCCCGATACCGAAAATCTGAATGATACGGTCGTATATGAGGAATACCAAAAAAACGGTGGTATGCTCTCTGTGGCAGAATGGCGCAGAGAAAATGCTTCAGCTCTTGTTAGTGCCGTTTATTCATTAGTCAAAAGCTTTGATGAGAATCTCATTTTCAGCATAAGCCCCTCGGCAGATATTGAGAAATGCAAAAATGTATTTTATGCAGATGTGGAAAAATGGTGTTCGGAAAGCGGCTTTGCGGATTATATAATTCCCCAAATCTATTTCGGCTTTGAAAATGAAAAAATGCCATTTAATACGGTGCTAAAAGAATGGGAAGAATTGACTGAAAAAAGTGAAGTGAAGCTCGTTTGCGGTTTAGCGGTGTATAAATGCGGTGAGCTTGATGAAAACGCAGGTTCAGGAAAGAGCGAGTGGCAGGAAAATGTAAACATTTTGTCACGTCAATATGAACAAATCCTCGAAAGTCAGGCATGGCAAGGGTTTTCGCTGTTTTCTTATTCGTATGCTTTTGGCGAAAAGAGTAGTGAATATTCTAAAAAAGAAATAAAAACTCTTCTATATATGGTAGAATAAATTTGGATAATAGGCGATTATGTCAAAATATAGATAAAATCCGGCTTATATATAAAGAGGTTACTATGAAAAGATGTTCAAAGCTTATAGCAATACTGCTCGTATGCCTTTCTCTTAATTTAATAGTTCCCGTGGTAAATGCAGAAAATGTTTTGGGGGATGTAAACGGTGACGGTTACCTCACCTCTGCGGATGCTCGCCTTGCTTTGCGATTTTCCGCAGGAATGGACAAGCCCACCGTACAACAAAAATCACTTTCCGATATGAACGGTGACGGTAGTGTTACAGTGGCAGATGTTAAGCTTATTATGGCATCGGCTCTTGATCTTGAAAGCTACGAAGAAGGCCTTTTGCGTCAGGGCTTCCCTGTGTCCTATGTTGAATACCTTGTGGAGCTTCATAAGAAATATCCCGAATGGGAGTTTGTTCCTATGATAACAGGGCTTGATTGGCAGGCTTCAATTGACGGTGAACGTGACCCCCACAAGCAACAGCTTATTGAAAACATAGTTCAGGATTCTTATATGTGCTCCTGCAGTTCCTGCAAGGGTGTTATTCAGGAAGCGTCCAACTGGGTCAGCGCGTCCGAGGAAGCAGTTAAATATTATATGGATCCCCGTAATTTCCTTAACGAAGAATATATTTTCCAGTTTGAAAGCACGGCTTATGACAGTACTCATACTAAAGAGGGTGTTGAAGCGATTCTGAAAAATACATGGATGTACGATTCGAGTATTACATATCTGAATGCCTTAGGTTCTGAAAAAACATATAAAGAGGACGGAGTAGCAGTTGAATATTCCGATGTAATCCTCAAAGCCGCAAAGGACAGCGGAATGAGTGCATATTATCTTGCATCAAAAATTGTGCAGGAGGTGGGCTCCGGCTCCGCTTCAAATGCGGGTGGCGCGAGCGGTAAAAATTCGCCCTACAACGGTATTTACAATTACTATAATATAGGTGCATATACGGGTGTCAGCGACGGTCTTAAATGGGCAAACGGTTTTATGAAGACTACAAGAAGCGTTGTTATGTATAAAACCGCGTCAACCTCGGGTACACAGGTTGTTACGGTGCCCTCCAATACAGAGGTTTACTATATCGGCGCCTCGGGTGATTTTTACAGAGTCAGCGCAATAGTCAGCGGAACAACATATAAGGGTTATATTAAAAAAGATAATATTTCTGCCTACACCTCTTATGGCAGACCCTGGACAAATCCTCAAAAGACGATTTACTACGGTGCGCAGTATATTTACGATTCTTTCTCCGAAAATCAATACACGGGTTATCTTCAGAAATTCAATGTGAATCCCAATTCCGATAATCTTTATAACCACGAATATATGGCGAATGTCAGAGCGGCGGCTGCAGAAGCTTATAAAACATATAAGGCTTACGTTTCAGCCAATATTCTTGAAGCGAAAAAGGTTTTCTCAATTCCCGTTTTCAAAAATATGCCCGGTGCAGATATGACAAGAGCGGATTATTTTAAAGCCTCCAAGCCAACAGTTACCGTACCTTCATATACTGCCACATCTGTGACTCTTTCATGGACGGCAATTGACAATGCGGAAAAATATCAGGTGTATAAATATAATACGGAAACCTCAAAGTATGAAAGGGTTAAAACCACAACTGAATTAACCTATACGGATTCAACTCTTTCGGCAGGTGATTTCCCAAAGTATAAGGTACGTGCTTATTACGCAGATGATGACGGAGAAAAGGTTTATTCCTCATACAGCTCTGTTTTTGAAGCAACCGTAACACCTGAAACGCCTACCGGACTTTCTCTTGTTTCCAAGAGTGACAGCTCTGTTAAAATCAAATGGACGGCAGTTGATTGCACTAAATACCAGGTTTACCGCTATGATGCAATTTCGGGCAGCTACAGTAAAATTGCTACAACAGCTTCAACAACGTATACAGATAAGACGGTTGATAGCGGGACGGCATATAAATACAAAATAAGAGCCATAACGACCACTTCCAGCAGAACTTTTTATTCAGCAAGTTATTCCTCCGCCCTTTCTGTTACAACAACGGGCGAGGCAACAACCCGAAAGGGCTATGTTAATATAACGGACGGCTATCTCAATATCAGAGCCTCTGCAAGCACAAGCGGAGATGTTGTTGCTCAGCTTTCAAACGGACATACGCTTACTATTCTCGGCTCAACAGGGGATTGGTACAAGGTAAGCTTTACCCTTGATGGCTCAACTCTTACGGGCTACGGCCACAAGGATTACATAAAAATCGGTACATATAGCGGAGCAACCACAGAAACGGCAAAGGAAGCCTGTCCCTACACAGAGCCTGCTGTAACTCTTCGTCAGGGCGATAGCGGTGATTCGGTTAAATGGCTGCAATGGTATCTTTATAAATTGGATTATTTAAAAGAAAGCGATATTGACGGTTCTTTTGGTCCTACAACCCTCTCGGCAGTTGAAAAATTCCAGACTGATAAGAGCTTGGATGTGGACGGACTTGTAGGTTCGGGAACAAGAAGTGCTTTAAAAACTGCATACGGAGCATAATATTTATGAGAAAAGCATTTAAAAGTCTTATTTCAACAGTGCTTTTGCTTAGTTTGTTTGCATCCTTTTCAACAGTTTTCGCTACTGATGTTAAAGGCGATATGAACTCCGATGGAAAGATTAAGCTTTCCGATGTGCGTGAGATTATGCGACTTGCATCCTCAATGGAAACTATCACAGAAGAAGCTCTTTCAGAAGCCGATATGGATTCTGACGGCAGTATTACCTTGAATGATGTAAAAGATGCTCTTTCGAAAGCTGTTGATATCAATCCCAGATGGACTCTAAACAAAGTTACCCAGATTACACCAAGCACAAAGCATAGTTCTTCTACCAAAATGAAATTTTGCAAGGTTACGGAATATTGTGCGGAAACCTTTCCTGTTTCACCGGTTAACGATAAATCGGACCCCTTGTATTCTCCGTTACCCAAAGGTACTTTTGACTATGTGGAATCGGGACCTGTTACAGATTCCGAAAGTGGTAAAAAGTTTTATATTTTGAAATCCGGCAGACGCGTTTATGCAAATGAAGTTAAGGTGTTTACAGGCTACAAAATGCCCTATAACACTGCTCAGCTTCGCGACCCGATTACATACGATGCGGACTCTACAAAGCTTTATATAGCTCTTGATTGGCGTGTGCCGTTTAATGTTACAATCAAGCCCCAAAGCTATGAAACGGGCTATGACGGACGAAAATTCAATGTTAAAGATGGCAACTTTACAGGTAAGTATATTGATTTTGTTTTTGAATATACAAAATCAGCAGAGGGTTCATTGACCTTTCCTGAAAGCGATACCATAAAATCTTGTAAATGGATTGTGGATGAAGAAAATAAAACCGCCAAATTAAGAATTTATTTCAGAGAAAAAGGCGAGTTTTACGGCTATTCTGCAACCTACAACAAAAACAACCTCCTTGTCATATCAATTAAAGAGCCTACGGAGAAGCTAAAGGGCAGAACAATTGAAATTGACCCCGGTCACGGAGGAAATCAACCGGGCGCAGGGTCGGGAACAGGGGTTTATGAAAGCGACATTACATATAAAATTGCTCTTAAACTCAAATCATACCTTGAAAAAGCAGGTGCAACGGTTATTTTTTCAAGAGATGACGGTGACTCGGTTCCTGAAATTGAAGAACGTAGAATTAACGCTATGAAAAATGATGCAGATATGTTTATATCTATTCATCTAGACTCTTCAAGTGCTAAATCTGCTCACGGTTCATCAGTTTATTATTATAAAAATTACTCCGCACCATTGGCGGAAGCAATTTCGAAGAATCTTCCTGAAACCCTGAAAAATGACATAGGTTATAAAATGACTGATAGGGGATTTCACTTTTACCCGTTCAGAGTTATAAGAATAGAAAACTGTCCTGCAGTGCTCGTGGAGTGCGGATTTATTTCCAATACAACCGCAGTTGTAACACCCTCTTCCGATGCGAAATCGCAGGCGAACTGTGATTTCAAGCTTCTTAATTCCTCTTTAGGACAAAAATATGTGGCAAAGGGAATTTATAAAGGGATTTTAGAATATTTTGATGTGTAAAAAACACCGCAGGATTGCGGTGTTTTTTCAGTTGCAAGTTGAAAGTGGCAAGTGGCAAGCTTCGGGGCAAGCCGATTATATAAATGCAAAATGCAAAATACAAAATGCAAAATGTCGGGGCGCGAAAATGCGCCGAAAGAATAAGCAAAAGTAATGCGAAGCCTATCCCTCTTTTTTCGAGAAACGAAAAAGGAGGGATATCCACAGGTGCTTTTTTCTTCTGAATAAACTATTGATAAAATTTTAATGTTGTGGTAAACTGTTGTTGCGACGTAAATTGAATAATTCTGTTTTTTTGTGAAAAACCACAGGTATATGTTTGTCAAAAACATGTACTCCTTTTCTTGTGGTTTTTCGATTACGAGATTTACGTCGCTGTAGGAGTTACGTGTTTTATTGCGTAGCTTCGGCTGCGCATTTTTTGTTTTACGGAGTAAAGTTTTCTGTTTTTTGCGGTGCTTTGCCGACAGTGGAATAAAGCTTCGGTTGGTTGAACCTCCTTTCGAAAGGCGGGGGCCACGTTAACGGTGAGTGGTACAAACAACAAACAACAACTTTATTATTATGAATTTATATATTGATAAAATTTTAATGTTGTGGTAAACTATCTCTGTCACACAAATTTAACATCTCTTTTTTATACCGCAAGTATGTATTTTTATCCTTTTGGTAAAAGTACATACTCCTTCTCATATGCTTGTGGTATAAGAGATATATTTGTGTGACAACAAAGTTGGAGTTATGTATTTTTCGTGCGTAGCTTCGGCTGCGCATTTTTTGTTTTACGGAGGATTTTATGGCAGATATTAATGCAGTCAAAGAACTGAACAAATATATGAAAATGTATAATTTGCTGGTGGAAACAGTTGATGAATGTATTGGAATCTGCACAGATGATATTGTGGAAAATAAACTTGCCGAGGTCAAGAAAAAGGTTGATAACATTTACAATAATGAGGTTAATGAGCTTTGCGGAAAACTTTCTCCCGATGAATTAACTGTTGTTTTGTTGTTATCAGTTTTAAGGCAAATAGAAATGAAAGCGGCAAGTTGTGATTTTGATGTGGAGCTTTTTAAAGAAGTTTCCAAATGGCTAACCGGTTATCAAGAAGCAATAGTAAATGATAAACTGTTAAGTTGGGAAAAATAACAGTATTTTACATAGGGTGAAAATATGACTGAAAAAGAATTTACAGATAATTACATAAATGAAGAAAAGAAAAAAGAGGAACAAGTGGGCAGATATATGGAGCCTTGGGAAGAAGGCGAAAGCAACCCCGAAGATGCTAACGGAACAATAGGGATACTGCGACAGCTTTATATGTATAAGAAAATGTACACAAGGCTACACAACACCATAATCAAGGTTGCCGAGGATTGCAAAGATGAAGCTGAAAAAGAGAAACTGGTTACAGCTTTAATTGATACCGAACAGCTTTATGTTACTAAAGGCATTTTGCCACCGGATTATATGTCTGCAGATGAACTGATTATTGCATATCTTCTTGCTTATATACGCAAAAAAGAAATAAAAGCTCCTGCCGATTATTTAGAGCTTGCATTTTTCAAAGAGAGTATTGATTGGTTAAAGGATTTGAGTGCAAAGGAAAAAATGTGCAAATATATTTTCAGTTACGCTGATGCTTTGGAGGATTATGACTTCACTGAAGAAAACTGCACAAGCATCATATACCCGACTGATGATAATGACGAATAAAAATTAAAAGAGGATTCAGAGCGCTAATGTTCTGAACCCTCTTTTTATTAATAATTTTTGAGTATCTCTTCCGCTTTTTTCTTAACCTCATAAATCAAATCGTTAGGGGATTTAACTTTAATCTTACCACCAAACTGAACTACCCATTTTGTCAGACCGTCGCTGACGGCGGCATTGGTTTTTAAAAGAAAATGCTTTTCGTCATACTTTTGGATTTTAACATTTTCGCCGAAACGGTCGAGAATTACTTCAAGAATTTCGTTCTCGCAGATAAGCTCAATAGGCTTCGGTTCACCGCTGTACATATTAAAAAGCTTTGTGGCATAGTCAGCGGAATCAAAATTATTTCTGTAATCGGAAACCTCTGAAAAATGCCTTGCGGGTTTTTTCGTTTTCTGAAGCTTCTTGATTTTGTCTATTCTGAGATGCATTAAATTATTGTATTTTTCGTTGTTGCAAACAAGATAATAATGGTCGTCGGACCAGATAAGAGCGTAGGGACTTACAGTGAAAATCTTGTCCTCTTTGGCGGTTTTAAATTCATCCGTAATTTTTCTCCTTGTGTATGTAAAGCTTACTTTAACACCGTCGCTTATAGCCTCGTCGAGAAGGCTTATTGTATAATAAATTTCCTCGTTGTTGCATTTTGGACGGTTGTCTACATAAACCTGAGAATGTAAGATTTTAGCCTGATTTTCACTTGCAAAGCTTTCTATTTTTTCAACAAGTTGGTTGGTTTTTTTCTGGGAGATGAAGTTTGCCGCCTGAACCGCGTCAGAAAGAAGGCGGATTTCCGCAAGCTCAAACTCTCTTGCGCCTAAGAAATAACCTCCGCGGTTTTTGGAGCCCGTGTGAATAATGTCGAAACCGTATTCCCTTAAAATATCAATGTCCTTGTATATGGATTTTCTTTCTGCAGGAATGTCTGATTTTGCAAGTTCTTCGCAAATTTCCGTTGCGGCGATATAGTGGTCCTCATCAGTTTTTTGTTTTAAAATATCAGCAAGATAAAGAAGCTTTAATTTTGATTTCTGAACGCCTGCCATAATAACACCTCTTGTACTATTAATAGGTCTGTGAATATATTTTAATACAAATAAAAAGATTTGTAAACTTGTTTACAAAAATATAATAAGGGTGTATAATTATTATGTGTTTTTATGATTAGATTTTTGCAAAAGTGAGGTGCTGAAATGGTAGGACTTAAAATCGGTCTTGATATAGGAACCGGCAGTGTTATTGCCGCTACAGAGGGTAAAGGGATCGTTCTTTCCGAGCCTGCTGTTTTAGCATTGGAGCGTGAAACAGGAAAGGTTCTTGAAGCCGGAAAAAAAGCCTTTGAAATGACAGGCAGATGTCCCGATGCAATTAAGCTTGTGCGTCCTCTTTTGAGCGGAGGAATATCCGAGCTTCAAAGCAGCGAAAAGCTTTTAAGAACATTTTTAGAAAGAATTTGTAAGAATAAAATTTTCAAGCCGACTGTTGTTGCAACTATGCCTGCAGGAATCACAAACCTTGAAAAGCGTAATATTTTAGGTTGCATTTTAAGAGCCGGCGCAGGAAGAGCAACTCTTATTGAAGAACCTCTTGCGGCAGCTTTGGGCATTGGAGTTATGAAGGACAAGCCCTACGGTACCATGATAGTAAATATCGGCGCGGGAACAACGGGTGTGGGCGTTATAACAATGGGTAGCATTGCAGTTGCCAAAAGTGCTCCCGTGGGCGGTGACGATATGGACAGAATAATAAAAACATATCTCAAAAATAACCGCGGTATTAATGTGGGCAGACTTACGGCGGAAGAGCTGAAAACACTTATCGGCGGTGCTAAAATGCGCGAGGAAACCATTGCCGCTGTTGCTAAAGGTAAGGATATGTCAGACGGTATGCCTTTGTTTTTTGAGGTTACGGCTCAGGAAATAAATTTTGCTATACGTGAGTGTGTAAATGAAATCTGCAAAGCCATTACAGATGTTCTTGAGGTTACTCCGCCCGAGCTTGTCAGAGATATAACCGATGACGGAATTTTCCTTTGCGGCGGAATGGCAAAGCTTTACGGACTTGACAGATATATTGAAGAAGCAACGGGAATAAAGGTTAAAATTCCCGGTAATGCTACAAATGTTGCGGCATTAGGATGCCTTCGCGCCTTGAATGAGGAAAACTATCTTTCCCAGAACGGCTATCATTTTGTTACACTTGAAACTTTAAATGTTTAAGTTATAGGTATATGAGGTATATAAATGAAACTTCTTGTAATTGACGGAAACTCTATATTAAATCGTGCCTTTTACGGTGTTCGTCTTTTAAGCACAAAGGATGGCAGATTTACTAACGGAATATTCGGGTTTATGAATATATTTCTTCATCTTCTTCAGGAGTATAAGCCCGATAGCGTTGCGGTTGCTTTCGATGTTAAAGCGCCAACCTTCCGCCATAAAATGTATGATGCATACAAAGGTACTCGCAAACCTGCACCCGCGGAGCTTATTGAACAGTTTCCCACCCTTAAAGAGCTTTTAGGCTATCTGGGTTATACGGTTGTTGAAATGCCCGGTTATGAAGCGGACGATATTCTCGGAACCCTTTCTGCCGCTTGCGGTAAGGAGGATTTCTGCTATATTGCAACAGGGGACAGGGACAGTCTTCAGCTTGTAAGAGATAATGTAAATGTTGTTCTCGCAACAACAAGAATGGGCAAATCCGAAACAGTTTTATACAACACAGAAAAAATCAAAGAGGTTTACGGTGTAACACCCGAGCAGCTTATTGATATTAAAGCCATTCAGGGCGATACCTCGGATAATATTCCCGGTGTTGCAGGTATCGGTGAAAAAGGTGCTCAGGACCTTATCGGAAGATTCGGTTCGATTGAGTATATTTACGATAATCTTGATACCATTGATGTAAAAGCAGGCGTTCGCGCAAAGCTTGAAGCATCAAAGGAAAATGCATTTTTGAGTAAGGATTTGGGACGAATTTGCCTTGAAGCACCCGTTAGCACGGATTTAAATGATTATTCTGTTAAAAATCCCGATGCTGTGAAGGCTACAAATCTTCTTATGTCCTTGGAAATGAGTAAGCTTCTTGGCAGACTTAATCTTTCGCAACAAGAAATTGCAGAGCAAAAGGATGCAAAAGAGATAAAGCTCTGTGAAATAACAGATACAGATGAGTTTTTGAATTCCCTTAAAGCTTCTCAGAAGGCATATTTTACCGTTAAATACAACAACGGCGGAATTGAATATATTTTATTTAAAACCTCTGAGGGTGTAGCACTTGTTGAAAATAATAATTTCCTTTTTATGTCCTTTGCAAGTTCATTTTTCTCCGATGAAAGCATAGAAAAATATACAGATGATTCAAAGCAATTATACGGATTTTGTGAAATAAGCGGAATTGAGCTTGAAAATGTGGTTCTTGATACCTCACTCGCGGCATATCTTCTCAACCCCAATTCCTCGGATTATTCCGTGAAGATGCTTGCAGGCGCATATTCTCTTTCACCTGTGAAAATTGATGCAGGCGATTTAGAGGAATTTTACCTTTCCCAAAAGGATTTTGTTGACGGAGCAGCGCATATTGAGGCTTTGAGCGTCAAGCTTTCAGCAGAGGTTAAAGAAAATAATCAGGAAAAGCTTCTTAACGAAATTGAACTTCCTCTTGCAAGAGTTCTTGCCTCAATGGAAAAAGTGGGCTTCCTTGTTGACAGAGCGGGTATCGAAAAATATAACGAGGTTATTTCTTCAAAGTTAGAAGAAAAACTTAAAAATATATACAATATGGCAGGGTGCGAGTTCAATGTGAACTCCCCCAAGCAGTTGAGTGAAGTGCTTTTTGATGAGGATAAATTGAATTTGCCCCACGGAAAAAAGACAAAAAGCGGTTATTCCACCAATGCAGAGGTTTTGGAATCATTAAGGGATAAGCACCCAATTATCAATGAAATTCTTGAATACAGAGGCTTGACAAAGCTTAAATCCACCTATTGCGAGGGTCTTTTAAAGGTTATTGATAATGACGGAAGAATCCATTCAACCCTTAATCAGACGGAAACGAGAACGGGTAGAATTTCATCTGCAGAGCCCAATCTTCAGAATATTCCCGTAAGAACAGAGCAGGGCAGGGAATTGAGAAAATTCTTTGTGGCAAAAGATGGTTGTGTGCTGGTTGATGCGGACTATTCCCAAATTGAACTCCGTGTTCTTGCCTCCCTTGCCAATGATGAAAATATGATAAACGCTTTCCTGAGCGGTGCGGATATTCACTCGATTACCGCTTCTCAGGTTATGGGAATACCTCTCGAAAATGTAACTCCCAACGACAGACGTAAAGCGAAAGCGGTTAATTTCGGTATTGTTTACGGTATCGGTGCGTTTTCTCTTTCAAATGATATAGGCACCTCCATAGTTGAGGCGGACAGATATATTAAAGGCTATCTTGCAAACTATTCGGGCGTTGCTGAGTTTATGGAAAATGCTAAGAAAAGTGCAAAGGAAAAAGGCTATGCCGAAACCTATTTCGGCAGAAGAAGATATCTTCCTGAGCTTCAGGAAAAGAATGCAATCCGTCGCGGTTTTGGTGAAAGGGTTGCGATGAATATGCCCATTCAGGGAACGGCTGCAGATATAATTAAAATCGCTATGATAAAGGTTTATGATCGCTTGAAGGAGGAGTTCCCGGATTCCAAACTCATAATGCAGGTTCACGATGAGCTTATTATTGAAGCTCCCGAAAAAGACGGAGAAAGGGTTTGCGCTCTTTTAAAGGAAACAATGGAAAGCGCTTGTGAAATGGCTGTGCCCTTTACTGTTGATGTTCAGATGGGTAAAAGCTGGTATGATACAAAATGATGGACTTAGTAATTGAAAAAATGACGGAAGCTCATATTGAAGAAATTGCAAGGCTTGAAAGGGAATGCTTTTCTTCACCTTGGAGTGAGGAGTCATTAAAAAACGAGTTAAAAAATAATTTTTCCCGCTTTTTTGTGGCTTTTTCAAATGGGGAAATAGTGGGTTATATAGGCGCTCATAATATTTTAGGCGAGGTTTATATAACGAATGTGGCGGTTTTTCCTCAGCTTAGAAGACGCGGTGTTGCCAAAAAACTTATCGAAGCTCTTTTGCAAACAGTAAAAAATGAAAATGCGGTTTTTGTTACTCTCGAAGTGCGAAAAAGTAATTTTTCTGCTATTTCTCTCTATGAAAAAACGGGGTTTAAACCTGTGGGCGAGAGAAAAAATTTCTATGAAAAACCGCGGGAAAATGCGGTGTTAATGACATATTTTTTTGATTGATTTGGAGATAATTTATGAAAATTCTCGGAATTGAAAGCTCTTGCGACGAAACTGCCGCAGCGGTGGTTGAGGATGGTCGCAAGGTTCTTTCAAATGTTATAGCTTCTCAGGTTGAGGAGCATAAAATATACGGCGGAGTTGTGCCTGAAATTGCTTCAAGAAGGCATACCGAAGCTATATGCTCTGTGGTGGAAAAAGCCTTGTGTGATGCGGGCTGCACCATAAATGATATTGATGCAATTGCCGTTACTTATGCACCCGGACTTATCGGTGCTTTGCTTGTGGGTGTAAACTATGCGAAGGGTCTTTCTTACTCAACGGGAATACCTCTTGTTCCAGTTCACCATTTAAGAGGTCATATTGCTGCTAACTACATATCGGATGAAGAAATTAAACCACCATTTATTTCTTTGGTGGTATCGGGCGGTCATAGCCATATTATAAATGTTAAGGATTACACGGATTTTGAAATAATCGGCAGAACTCGTGATGATGCCGCAGGTGAAGCCATGGATAAAGCGGCGCGCACTGTCGGACTTCCGTACCCGGGCGGAGTAAACCTTGATAAAATCTCCGCTAATGGCGATGAAAATAAATATAAATTCCCGGTGCCGAAGGTGGCTGATTCAAAGTATGATTTCAGCTTTTCGGGGCTTAAAACCTTTGCGGTGAATCTCGTTCATAATGCTTCCCGGAAGGGCGAAGAGGTTAAGGCGGAAGACCTGGGCGCATCGTTTATTAAAGCGGTTACAGACCTTCTCGTTTCTCACACAATGGAAGCAGTAAAAGATTATGGCGCGGAAAAAATTGTTCTTGCAGGCGGAGTTTCTGCAAATTCCCGTTTAAGACGGGTTATGGAAGAACAATGCGAGAGTAAGGGTGTTAAGCTTTACAAACCTGAATTGAAATTCTGCGGAGATAATGCGGCAATGATAGCCTCTCAGGGCTACTATGAATTTTTGGCAGGGAAGAGAGCGGATTTAAGTCTAAATGCAGTTGCTTCAATGCCAATAACAGAGAAATAAAAATGGAAAAACAAGGAAATTTGTGCAAACAATCATTAACTTTAACAGTTTTTTTACCTGATGTTTGGTGAATATGTTAATATAAATTTCTTGACAAATGTGTTATAATTCATTCGTATAATTATATGTATTTGATTTGGAGGAATCACAATGAAGACAAACTTCAAAAAATCATTGGCTGTCTTTTTAGCTGTTTTGATACTTGCATCCGTGTTCAGTATTACAACAGTTGCAGCAAGTTACACGGTTACCTATAAGCCCGGTGAAGGCGTTGAAGGTGATGAATTATCCGTAGGTTATAGTTTAACGCATACTGTTAATAAGGCGTTATACACAAGAGAACATTATACGCAAACCGGTTGGGTCAGAGAAACTGACGGAACGGTTGTTACCTTTGGTTCAAAGTTGAAAAAAGAAACAGTTGTTTTGTTGCCTTTGTGGAAGGGTGACGAATACAAGTTAACATACGATCCCGGTGCATACGGTACAGGTGCAGCTGTTGTTGTTAATGCAGAATATGGTAGTTCGAAGAGCTTGTTATCAGCTATTTTCACACGTGAAGGCTACGTTCAACTTGGTTGGTCTTTGGTAGATGGTGGCGAAATGACATATGGCTTAGGTAAAGAGTCGAACCCTATTACAGGTGATCTTACACTTTATCCATATTGGGCAAAAATGTGTAATATAACTTTTTCACCCGGTGAATTCGGAGTAGGCGAAGAAGTTACTGAAAGTGTTGAAAGCGGTTCCAAATTTGCGGTTAAGGATGCGATCTTTAAAAGAGAGGGCTATAGCCAGATCGGTTGGGCGCTTGTCGACGGTGGCGAAAGTGTCTACAATTTAGCCCAAAACGGTATAGTAGCTAACGATGATATGGTTTTATATCCTGTATGGTTAAAGAATGTGTGCGATATCGAAATCAGCACGGATGAGCTTTATTTTGGCGATTTGTGTGAGGATTATGCTACACCTGAAGCAAAAAGCTTTGTTGTAACAAATGCAGGTAACATCCCGGTGAATATCTCTATTTCTGGTGTAAATAATTTTTCGATGTCTAGAACCTCTGCTACTTTAGCAGTTGGGGCCTCCGTCACAATCGTGGTTCAGCCTCATGCGGATCTCGGTATAGGAGATTATTCAGAAAAGATTACAATTACCATTGCAGAAAATGATTCAATCATTGAGACGGTTGATTTCGAGTTCGTTGTAAGTGAGCATGTTTTCGGTGTTTACAAATCAAACAACGATGCAACATACTCTGCAGACGGCACCAAAACTGCAGAATGTGTTAAGGGTTGTGGAACAGAAGATATAATTGCTGATCCCGGTAGCATGAAAGTTTACTCTGCAGATAATAATGATGCTGTTGGTATAGCTGATTCTTATATCCACCACAGAACAGTTCGCTTTACAGCATATGGTAGCGGTATGGATGCTGCTGAAGATGATAACCTTACCAAACGTTTCCGTCCTGTTTCATGGTATGTAAATGACGATTTTAACGGCGAGTTTGAAGATGGTTACGATGTAGTGTTCACACATACAATTTTCGGTGAATATACTCTTACAATCAACTATGTCGAAGAAGAGCTTGATTCAACAACAGGAGAATGGGTTGAAACAGGTGTAGCAGATACAAAGACATTTGATTATACTGTTGGCACAACAGCAGAAGAAGAAAAAGAAATTGTAAGACCTAACACAATTCTTAACATTATCTTCGGTCTCCTTGCACAGCTTCTTTCTTTACTTGGTTTAGGCTGATTCCTCTAACGTAAATATAACAACGTCATAGGTTACTATGGCGTTGTTTTTTTGTTGCATTTTATGGGTTAATTATGATATATTAAAACTATAATTTATGGGAGGGGTTATATGAGCAAAAAGATAATTGTTGCCGGTGGTGGGCACGGCGGTATAGCAGTAGCCTCAATTCTTGGGAAAAATGGTTTTGATGTAACTGTATATGAGAAGAATTCGAGAGAAAATATGGGTTACGATTGGACAGATATTTTTGACCCCAAAGCCCTTTTAAAAGCAGGAATTCCGATGGCTGATGAAATTCCTTTTGAATATAAAACCGATATGACCTTTTATTCTCCGGATGAAAAAATCGCTATTCGTCAAAGAGTTCCTGAAAATCAACTTGAAATAAAAATGGAGCGCAAGGATCTTTATAATCTTCTTATTACAACTGCAGAGAAAAACGGTGTTAAATTTGTTTATGATTGCAGTATTGAAAATGCTATTATTAAAGATAATCGTGTGGTTGGAATAAACACCTCTTTGGGCGAGTTTTACGGGGATTTAATAATAGATGCCTGTGGTTGCGAATCTCCTGTCAGAAGCAGTTTGCCTCAGGAATTTGGCATACAAAAGCATCCCGATAAAAATGAAAAATTCTATGTTTATCGTGCTTTTTACAACAAATCTACCGAAACTCCTGTAAAAGATAAATACAAGGTCTGCCTTCTTCCTGAAGGTAAGCTGGGTATAGGTTGGGTTGCAACCGAGGAAGAATATACAGATTTGCTTATAGGAAGATTTGAACCCTTTGATATGAAGGAGGTTGAGAGAACTGCCTCATTTTTCAGAAGCCGTAACGAGAGTTTGGGCACGGAGGTTGTTCGTGGCGGTCAGTTTGTTCAGATTCCCGTTCGCCAACCTGTTTCTGTTATGGTTGCAAATGGGTATGCGGCTATAGGTGACAGTGCTTTTATGACTGTTCCGATTATCGGTTCGGGTATTGCAAATTCCTTGAGAGCGGCTCCCATCTTGGCAAAGGCTATAATGGACGACAGAACGGAACAGTATACTGCAAAAACCTTGTGGCAGTACCAATATAAATTTTATAAAAAATTGGGTTCGGGTTTGGCACCCTTGGCAGCAGTGAAGCTTTTGCTGACAAAGCTTACACCCGAAGAACTTGATTACATATTTGAAAAACAAATTCTCACTTGGCGAGAAATGACAATTACCGCAGATAGCACAAGTATAATGGATTTCATTCATCCGTCTCTTGATATGCCCAAACGCGCCATCGCCATTGTTAAAGATAAAGACATTTTGAAAAAACTTTTAAAGGTGGGCGCAGATATAGGTAAGGTTATCGTACTTTGTTCTGCAATGCCAAAAGAATACAATAAAAATAAGGTTCTTGGGTGGTCAAAGGATTACGACAAGATTTTTAAATAGGTAATAGGTGAAATTATAATGATACTATCTCAAAAAAATAATTGTGCTGCAAAATTCGGTGAAATCAGAGCTATTGAATTGATTGCTCAAGCAGGCTTTGATGCAATAGATTACAGTATGTCTACTCTTGCAAAGGACGGAAATGTACTTGATTCAGATAATTACAAAACCTATGTAAACGAGCTTTGCGAGACTGCAAAAAGAAACAATATAATTTTCAACCAAGGTCACGCAGTAACGGGTGTTGGAATTGAAGACCCGGAGGTTGCTTATAAGGTGCTTGCTGAGAGGAATATCAGATGTCTTGAAATTGCAGGTCATATGGGAATGAAAACTTTAGTTGTCCACCCTTACGGAACGGGAAGATATATTGGTCACGAGGAAGAAACCTTTGAGCGAAATATGAAATATTTTAATTTGCTTCTTCCCTATGCAGAGGAATATGGAGTTAAAATTGCTTGTGAAAATATGTGGTGCGGTGACAAAAGACGCGGTGTCAGAAGGGGGAGCATTTGCAGTAACCCCTATGAACACGCCAAGTATGTGGACGAAATGAATAGTGATTTCTTCGTTGCCTGTCTAGATACGGGACACACAAGTCTTGACGGAAGAGAACCTCAGGACAGTATCAGAGTTCTGGGCAAACGTCTGGGAGCGCTTCATATTCACGATAACGATTATATTGACGATATGCACACTCTTCCCGGACTTAGTGAAATGAATTGGGAAGAAATAACAAAGGCTTTGGCAGATGTTGATTATCAAGGGGATTTCACGCTTGAAACAAATCATTTCTTTGACTCTTTTGAAACAGAAGAGGAAATGAGATTAGGTCTGAAATTGTCCGAAGTAATCGGAAGAAAGATGATAAATAAAATAGAAAAGTACAAATAAAAACAGGGAACATTTCAAGTTCAAAAAACTTGGAATGTTCCCTAAAAATTTATTTATTCCGGTAATTTGCAAACATCAATCCACTCAACGAAAAAGGAAGAGTATTTTTCCAATTTATCGGGAGTCAGCTCAATGGCACTGTTACTGCTTCCGCAGGCTGGGAAAACGGTAGGGAAACGCTTTATACTTTCATCAAGGTAAACCTTAACACCATCATTGACAGCAAAGGGACAAACACCGCCAACGGCGTGGCCGATTTTTTCTTCAACCTCGTCAAAGGAAAGCATTTTAGCCTTTGCACCGAAAAAGGTTTTGTATTTCTTGTTATCGATTTTAGCATCTCCTGCCGTAACAATAAGAATCGGTGAGTCGTTAACAGAAAATGAAAGTGTTTTTGCGATTCTGCATCCCTCTGTGTTCAACGCCTTCGCTGCAAGCTCAACCGTTGCGCTTGATACCGGAAATTCTAAAATCTTATCTTCAATTCCAAATTCTTTGAAATATGCTCTGACTTTTTCTATGGACATGGCTTTGCTCCTTTGTAGATGATATGGGTAGTATAGCATATTGGTTAAAAGGGTGCAAGTTAAATCACGGCGAAGCCGTGTATGTAATTGCAACTTTTGTTGCGGATGTAATCATTTCTAAGAAATGTATGTAATCTGAAACATTTTCAGTATGTAATCAATCAGCAGGATTGTATATACCAAGGCAATGCCATACGCTTTGGCGATTACATACACGCTGAAGTGTGGTTACATACCAATCCTGTGGATTGGATAAAAAATAAGACAGTCAAGTGACTGTCTTATTTTTTGGTGGAGATGGCGAGATTTGAACTCGCGTCCGAAAATCTATTCCCGAAACTTTCTACGAGCGTAGTTTATCTTTTGAAATTCCCTTGGGAAAACGCCGATAAACAGGCTTTTACCCTCGGTAGCCCTTTAAACCGTGACAAAGTACAAGGCTCTCCTTTGTTCACGTGCACCGCTAAATGACGCTCCTATCCGAGTCGCGGTACTCTCAGTAGGAACGGCAGCTGGCTTAAGCAGCTGCTAAAACTGTTTTATTATTGTCAGTTATTTTTAAAAGTGTGGTTTTTAAAGCGGTACCACGCCTCTGCTCGCTTATAACGGTTCAAAATCCCCGTCGAAATCCTTTCATCCCCATGTTTCGCTTCGCTCAAAGTAAGAGTTAAGAAGTAATAGTGAAGAAGTAAAGGGACGCTGTGCGTCCAATTATATTATTGATTTTTTAATGACATCGCGCGCTGAATGTTTCTTTCTGCATCGCGTTTTGCTTCTGTTTCGCGCTTGTCGTAATTCTTTTTACCTTTGCAAAGACCGATTTGCATTTTTGCTCTTCCTCTTTCGTTAAAATAAACGGAGAGGGGGATAAGGGCGCAACCCTGTTGCTTAACCTCGCCCATAAGCTTCATAATCTCTTTTTTATGCATTAAAAGACGTTTCGGTCTTAAAGGGTCGCGGTTGAAACGGTTACCCATTTCATAGGGTGAAATATGCACACCGTTTGCAAGCATTTCACCGTTTACAACGTTGCACCAGGAATCTTTTAAATTAAGCTTACCTGCGCGGATGGATTTAATTTCCGTTCCGAAAAGCTCGATGCCTGCTTCGTAGGTTTCAAGGACAAAGTAGTCATGGTAAGCTTTTTTGTTCTGTGCAACGGTTTTATTTTCGAGTTTCGCCACTATGACCACTCCTTTCTTGCAGTTTATAATTCGCTTCTTCCTGCCAACGCTCTCATAAGTGTAACATCGTCGGCGTATTCAATATCTGCTCCAACGGGAATACCGTAGGCAAGTCTTGTAACCTTTACGCCGAAAGGTTTAATAAGCTTACTAATATACATAGCAGTCGTATCGCCCTCAATGGTGGGGTTAGTTGCCATAATAAGCTCGGTTATTTCGCCACTTGTGGCTCTTTCAACAAGACTTTTTATTGTAAGCTGTTCAGGGCCAATTCCGTTCATTGGTGAGATAACTCCGTGAAGAACGTGGTAAACACCGCTGAAATCCCTTGTTCTTTCCATTGCGAGAACATCTTTAGGTTCTTCCACAACGCAAACCGTTCCTTTATCTCTGTTCACGCTTTCGCAAATGGGGCAAAGCTCGTTTTCCGTAAGATTATGACAAAGTGAGCAACGATGAATTTTAGTGTGAGCATTAATTATTGCATCAGCAAATTCTTTTGCCTCATCATCTGTTAAATCAAGTATATGAAAAGCCATTCTCTGAGCAGTTTTTCTGCCGATTGATGGCATTTTCTGAAATTGCTCAATTAACTTTTCAAGAGCTGCAACATCGTATGCCATAATCAGAAACCGAGACCTGCGGGAAGACCCATACCACTTGTTGCGCTACCCATTCTCTGTTCCATTGTATCTGCTGCTTTGCGAATTGCTTCGTTAGTAGCTGCGATAATCATATCGGAGAGGATTTCAACATCCTCAGGGTCAACAACCTCGGGCTGAATGTTAACTGCAAGAATTTCGTGTTTGCCGTTAACTGTAACCTCAACTGCACCGCCGCCTGCACTAGCAGAGAATTCAGAGTTTTCAACCTCTTCCTGAATACGAGCCATTTCGTTCTGCATATCCTGAATTTTTTTCATCATTGCTGCCTGGGAGTTTCCGCCCTGGTTAGGAATTCTTGCTTTCATTTTATTCTACCGTCCTTTTTCGTGATTTATTCTTCAACAATAAAATCTATATTGTGTTTATTTAATTTCGAAAGAAAAGCATCAATAGGTTCTGCGGATTCATCAGCAGATGGAGAAGAGCCATCATTATAAATCATCGGCTTGAGCTTTTCGCCCGTTGCTCTCATAAGAGCTTCCGCAATTGCATCGGCATGCATTTTTTGAGCGAACATCTGAGAGAATGCAGTGTTTTTTGCCTTTATAAACACCGTGTTGCCTGCTCTGTAAGCGGAGGAGCCTATAAGCATTGGGTACAAGGGTCTGTTTATTTTAGAGAGTTGGTTTAAAGTGTTCTCCCAAGCGGCGAAGGGGACTGCATTATCTGAATCTGTGACAATTCCCGTGTCAACCTTTTTGGGTTGGGGAGCAGGTTGGGGAGTTTTCTCTTCAATAACCTTTTCTTCAATTGGTGGTTGAGGGATTTTGGGTGTATAAATTTCTTTAACGGGCGGTTCCTCGAAGGGTGGCTCGTTAAAGGGGAATTCTTCGATAGGTGCATATTGGGGTTCTTCAACCTGAACGGGTGCAACCTCTTTAATTTCTTCAACTACCTTTTCGGGTGCTTTTTCTTCCTTTACAGGTGCAGTTTTCGGTGCATCTGCTACTGCAACAGCAATACCCTGAGCCTTTAAAAGCATCAACTGAGCTTCAAGCTCATCAAGTCTGCGTATAACCGCCGCGTTATCTGTGGAAAGAGAGGGCTCGCAAAGTCTTATAAGGGTTGTTTCCGTCTGCGCTCTCTGATGAGAGCTGTATTTTAGCTGAGAAGCCTCACGGCAAAGAGTTTCCATTATGTGAAGAATTGTTCCGTAAGTCATCTTCTGAGCGTTCTCTTTATAGCGCTCTAACTCGTCCGGAGTGCTGACAATAAACTTTTCGGGGTTTCTTGTGGTCTTAGCCATCATAATGTTTCTGAAATGGTTAACAAGCTCGCTCATCAGTCTTTCCATATCGCAGGAGGATGAGTGAAGCCTGTCAATTATATTGAGAATTGCAGCACTGTCCCGGTTTAAAAGGGCATCGGAAATTTCAAATAAATAATCCTTGCCTAAAAGACCTGCGGCGTTGCCGACTGTATTGACGGTAATCGGTTCATTGTAGCCTGCGCATTGATCAAGAATTGAAAGTGCATCACGTAAAGCACCGTCGGAAACTCGTGCAATGAGAAGAGCCGCGTCATTTGATAATTGGAGATTTTCATTTTCTGCAACGGTCATAAGCCTTGATGCAATATCTTCAGGAGGAATTCTTCTGAAATCAAAGCGCTGACATCTTGAAAGAATGGTTGCAGGAAGCTTCTGAACTTCGGTGGTAGCAAGTATAAATAAAACGTGCTCGGGCGGTTCTTCAAGAGTTTTCAAAAGGGCATTGAATGCACCCGTTGAAAGCATATGAACCTCGTCGATAATATAAACTCTGTATTTTGCGGCGGCAGGAGTGAAATTAACCTCATCTCTTAAATCACGGATGTTATCAACGCTGTTGTTACTGGCAGCGTCGATTTCCGTAACATCAAGAATTGAGCCGTCATCAATACCTTTACAAATACGGCATTCGTTACAGGGACTTCCGTCTTGGGGGTTAAGGCAGTTAACTGCCTTTGCGAGAATTTTTGCACAGGTGGTCTTACCGGTACCTCTGGAGCCGGTAAAAAGATAAGCATGGGAGAGCCTGCCGGAAGAAATCTCGTTCATAAGAGTTTCGGTAATATGGTTCTGACCTGAAACATCTGAGAAAACCTGAGGTCTCCATTTTCTGTATAAAGCTCTGTACAAAAATCTCACTCCCTAAAAAAAACTTACGCTCCACTCGGTC
>CAZUZV010000008.1:0-64925 GCA_964624385.1 uncultured Eubacteriales bacterium
GTGCATTCTTTGAGGATGCTTCCTGGGTTGGTCCTCTTATGTACTTTGCAGGTATCGTGCTTATCTTCTTCGGCGCTTTGCTTGTTAATAAGGTTGCAGGTCACAAGGTAAGAAAATCCTTCTTCATTATTGAACTTCCCGAATACAAAGTTCCCAGCCTTAAGAGAGCAACCCTTTCAATGCTTTCTCGAGGTAAGGCTTACATAGTAAAAGCTGCTACAATCATTCTCCTTTGTAATACCGCTGTTCAGATTATGCAGACATTCTCATGGGATTTCCAGGTTGCAGAAACCGCAGACCAATCAATCCTTGCTTCCATTGCATCACCGTTTGCTTATCTACTTATTCCTGTTGTAGGCGTTCTTTCATGGCAGCTTGCAGCCGCAGCAGTTACAGGCTTCATTGCTAAAGAAAATGTTGTTGGTACATTGGCAGTTTGCTTCGTAGGACTTGAAAACCTTATTGATACAGAAGAACTCGTCCTTATGGAAGGCGCAGGGGCAGAGGTTGCATCCGCATTCGCAATCACAAAGGTTGCAGCTCTCGCTTACCTTATGTTTAACCTTTACACACCTCCTTGCTTCGCTGCTATCGGTGCTATGAACTCCGAGATGAAGAGCGGCAAATGGCTTTGGGCAGGTATCGGTCTCCAGATGGGTACAGGCTTCACAGTAGGCTATTTGGTATACCAGATTGGTACACTCATTACAACAGGCTCACTCGGTGCAGGCTTCCTTCCCGGTTTGATTGCAGTTATCGCTTTCGTAGCAATTCTTGCAGTTCTCATTGCGAGATCTAACAATAAAATTAAGACTGAATATGCTTTAAACGGTAAGCAGACAGTAACAAAATAAAAAAGAAAATTAAGGAGTTTATTATGGACAATTTTATCATTGTGGCAATTCTTGCCGTAATAGTCGGCGCGGCGTTGGCTTACGTGATAAAAGCGAAAAAACGCGGTGCCAAGTGTATCGGTTGCCCCGACAGTAAAACTTGTGCAAGTAAAAGCACCGAATCCGATTGTTCGGGGAACTGCGGCTGTTGCTGTGGTTGCGGCAGTACGGAAGAAACTCCTGAAAATAAAAATTAATTTACTTATAAGTCATTAGATTTCCATTCATAACACAGGAACGAGTCCACACTTTAATCGGTGTGGGCTTGTTTCTGTGTTTTTTATCTTGTCTTCCATATTATTAACTGATATAATTATATACATAATTTTTCCCGAAAGGTTGTTTTTATGGTTTATTCAAAATGTTTCCCTGCATGGGGTCCTTACGGCAAAAAATATATGGGACTTTCCCGTATTGCAGAGCATAGCTTTAAAAGCGGTATCCGTTTCGATTTTACCGTTGCGCCTGCTATATTCGGCGGAGATATAAAAGTTCCCAATGTAACTGTTCCCTCGGGTTGCCACCCCTGGCTTGCAAGCGGAGATTATTCATTCTTTTCATATCGCTATGACCTCGAATGGAAAGATAAAGTATATGCAGATGTTTCCTATTCGAAAATCGACGATGAAAGCACTCTTGTAAGAACGGAAATCGTAAATAATTCCGAGCTTGTGCAGAATTGCCTTATTAACTATTTCAGTTCTGTTGAATACCCCTATACTCATTACACAAGACTTGTAACTCCCGAGAAATGCGTTTATAAAGAAGCAACGGATTACGATGAATATGCGTATAATTCACCTCGCCCTTGGGATGAAGAAAATCCCGACGGACTTAAAAAGGGAGAATTCCGCAGTTGCGATTTTGTTAACGAAACAGGTCTTGGTGACAGAGTGGGCAAATGGCATATGCCCCATAAAGTGATTAAGCCTTTTGGTTATGAAAAAGGGGACAGAGTTTCCTATACTCTTAATGTCAAAGAAGATTATAATGATGCTCTTCTTCTTATACGCTACCGTACAAGCGATTTACATTATGAGCAGGGTCAAATGGTGGGAGTTGACCTCATTCCGGGCAAAGAAGATGCCGTTTTTACAATGAATGGTGATACTGTTGTAACCTTCAACGCAACTGATGACCTTAAAATTGCCTCAGTAGTTTTAGGCGAACTCAAAAAAGGCGAATTTAAATTGAACCTTGTTTCCGAGGGCGCAGGTGCAGTGGAGTTTGACTTCGTTTTAATAGTTGAAAAATGTGATTTAGCGAAAGTTGCAGTTTTCAAAGAGCAGAATAATACCACACCCCAAATTAAAGAAGAAAAAAATTCCGACGGTGGCTACACCGCAAAACTTAAATACAAAAACATTGCCGGCGAATATACTTTGAGAACCTTTAATGATAACACCCGTTTCAGAAAGATTGAAACAGGTGCTCTTGAGGATTGTTTAACCGCCCGTCTTTCAAACTCCGATGTTACATTTGATGATGTTCTTGAAAGCTTTACGGAAACCTTTTCCCGTAAACACAGCGACGACGGATTTTTCCATAATACAATAGTTCACACTCTTTTTGTTGGTGCAGGGAAAACCCATATTGAATACGCGGTTATCAGTAAGAACGAAACCAAATATTTAAGTAAAGAAGAGTATGAAGAAATTTATCTTAACAGAAAAGAAAAAGCCATAAAATTCAATTATAATAAAAATGGTGAAAAGTACGAATTGAGTAATACCATTCTCGCTTCAACTCTTTTAACAAATGCAGTTTACCCAATTTATAAGCACGGGGAGAATATTATTCATCATACCCCCGGTAAACGTTGGGATTGCCTTTATACCTGGGATTCGGGCTTCATCGGTCTTGGTATGACAGGGCTTTCTGAGGATTTTGCCTTTTATAGCCTCGATACATATTTAAGTGATGAAGATAATCCCGATTATGCCTTTCTTCATCACGGCTCACCCGTACCCGTGCAGATGTATCTCTATCTTGAACTTTTGAAGCTCAATAATGATAAAGAAAAGCTTTTAAGCCTTTACCCCAGAGCAAAGCTCTATTATGATTTCCTTGCAGGTAAAATAAGAGGCTCAACAACGGCAAAATTCAAAAGTGGTTTAACTACAACTTACGATTATTTCTATTCTTCAAGCGGTATGGACGATTATCCCGCCCAGGTTGCAATGATGAACGAAAATCTTCGCGACAAAGCCGCACCCGCGATTTCTTCCGCCCAACTTATCCGTTGTGCAAAGATTCTCAAAATGGTGGCTCTCGCTCTTGGTAAAACAGAAGATAGCGCAGAGTATGACAAAGATATCAAGCGTGTTGGCGATGCCCTTAATAAGTATTCCTGGGACGAAGAAATCGGTTATTACTCATACATTCTTCACGATGAGAATTATGAACCCACAGAGATTTTAAGAACAAAGACGGGCGAAAATGTCAACAAAGGTCTTGACGGAATTTACCCCATAATTGCAGGCGTTTGTGACGAAAATCAGAAAAAGAAAATTATAGGGCATTTATCAAATCCCGAGGAAATGCTTTCACCATACGGTATCAGTGCCGTTGATATGACCGCAGGCTACTTTATGGTAAACGGCTATTGGAATGGTAACGTGTGGTTTCCTCATCAATGGTTTATCTGGAAAACAATGCTTGATTTGGGCGAAAGCGACTTTGCTTACACAATAGCGAAACTCGCCCTGGATATATGGAAACGTGAGGTTGACTATTCATATTACACCTTTGAAATGGTAAATGTTGTAACGGGCAGAGGAGGTTGGTTCCACAATTTCGGCGGACTTTCCGCACCCATTAATCTCTGGACTGCCGCGTATTATAAGCCGGGTACATTCAACACAGGCTTTGATGTGTGGGTTGAAAAGCAAGCATTTTCCGATAATAACAAATTCTTTGAAGCAGAGTTCAAATACTACGGCAATAACGAAAAATTCACCGTAATTGTTGCAATGAACGATGAAAAGAAGGACTATAAAGTAACCCTCAACGGCACCGAAATTCCATATACCACAAGGGACGAAAGCGCAATTGAGATTACAATAAACGTAAGTAAAGAAAACTTTAAATTAACAATTATTTAAATTGTAGGGGCGGGTCTTGACCCGCCCGCTTTTTATTTTAGGAAAATTTTTTTAGCGGTACGGTCAAGACCGTACCCTACATTGCTCTACGGCGTATTTTCGCGCCCCGAAACTTGCCACTTGCCATTTGCCACATCCAACCTTTCATTTCCCTCTTGACAAAGTTGTCCTACAGTTGTAGTATATAAGTGTACTACAACTGTAGGAGATGATAATATGAAGCTTACAGAAGCAGAATGGTCAGTTTTAGAAGTGCTTTGGTCGGGGGAGAGCTTTTCTCTTGGCGAAATCACAAAAAGATTAATCAATGTAAACGGATGGAGCAAAAACACCGTCCATACATATTTAACTCGAATGGAAAATAAAGGTCTTGTAAAAATAGACCGTTCCGGTAATGAGCCTTATTCTGCATCGGTTTCTCGAGAGGAATGTGCAAAAGAGGAAAGAACCGAGCTTTTAACAAAGGTTTACGGCGGTTCGGCAGGGGAGCTTATCGCGGCATTTTTGAAGGAATCCTCCATATCTCAGCAGGAGGTTCAGAAGCTTCAGAAAATGCTCAACGATATGGAGGTGTAAGCGGTGAATGATATATGGAGTTTTTTAACACAGACCTTGTCCGTGTCTGTTGTTGCCCTTTTACTGCTTTTTCTGAAAGGTATTATGGAAGATAAGCTTTCACCCCGTTGGCAGTATTCTGTTTGGTGCTTACTTGCCTTGCGAATTATTATTCCTGTTGCATCAAATCAGAATATTTTTCTTCCTGTTCCCGTATGGGTAGAAATGCTGAAAACATTAGTTGAAAGCAACTTATCATCGGCTTATTCTAACGCTTTCTCCGTTTCGCATAACTCAACAGTAATTCCCTTTGTTACAGATATACCCGAAAGCATAACCGATTGGTTAATGGTGATTTATATTTTCGGTGTGTTGGTAACTCTTATAAAATACATAGTTTCTTATACCAAATTGAGAAAAATTCTGAAAAACGGTAGCGAAATATCAGGAGAAAATGTAGGTCAACTGAATACAGTCAAACTCAAATATAATTTGAAAGGCTGTAAAGCCGTTGAGGTTGAGGGGTTAAGTACAGCCTTTGTTTGTGGCATTTTCAAGCCTGTTCTTGCAATACCTAAAGGTATGGTCCTTGATGAAAAAATAGTTCTTCACGAGCTTTTACA
This sequence comes from uncultured Eubacteriales bacterium, assembly GCA_964624385.1. Taxonomy (GTDB): domain Bacteria; phylum Bacillota; class Clostridia; order Oscillospirales; family Acutalibacteraceae; genus DTU089. The sequence continues at coordinate 5,176 of CAZUZV010000008.1, forward strand.
TTTAAAGTACAAAGACAATTTGCAAAATGTGTTTTGGTGCATTTTGCGTTCTCTTCATTGGTGTAATCCTTTGTTGCAATATGCCTTTAACCGAATTGGTAATGATATAGAATCCCTTTGCGACCAAAGAGTTCTTGAAAGGCTTGAGGGTGAAGAGCTTCGTGACTATGGCAAAATTCTTTTGTCAATGGCAAATAACAGCTTTGCAAGAGCAGCAGGAACAACCTCTGTTTCCAACGGCGGAAAGAATATAAAAAGAAGAATCTCTGCAATTGTACGCTTTAAAAAATTCCCCAAAGGTATGGAGTTGGTTTCTTTTTGTATTATTCTTGTTCTCTTAACCCCCACAGTTTTCGGTGCAACAATTAATTATGGTGATGAAGTCTATAATCCTGAAACAAAAACCGACCTTTATCGCTCAATGGCATATACAAGGGTTGAAAGCTGCGGAACTGTTGCAGGTGCTTTAGATACATTTGCAAGGGGTGTGATTTATAAAAACGGTCTTTGTGTGGCAATTGCATCACCCTCAGCCGAACAAGAAAAAATCTATACTCAAATGAGCAAAAATGAAGATATCAAACCATCTTATTATGAAACCATAGATGATTATGAATTAACAAATTTTTGTAATAGAAAAGAATTATTCTATGTTATAAATTTAAAGAAAGTAAACAGTAAATATTATACTGCTTGTTTAGGTTTTGGTGTCAAAACAAATGAAGACAAGGAAGAAGAAACAATACTTATTTGCCCCGTTACATTAACTTATGATAATGGTTGGCGGGTTGAAATGACAGGAGAGCAGTACATAACAGAAGGGTTCTTTGACGAATCAAAAAAAGAACAAAATCATAATTGGCTGAAAAAGCATAAAGGTAATACAACTTTTGGCAAGGTTTCAGTTGATAGCGTGTATTTGAGCTTTATTGATTATGATGAAGCAAACTGGCATTATGAATGGGCAGAGAATGGCGATTTCGATTTCCTGAATGAACCTGTAAGCGATGTTAATTTGAAAATCGAATTTGACATTGCAAAGATTGAGAGCAGAATAAAATGTAAACTTGATAAGAATATTAAACAAATTGATGATACTCAAATAAATGTGTACTTGTGTAATAATGAGTTTAGTTTTATGTATATTGGTTTGGGTATATATTCAAGCGAAGTCGAGGATGGTAAAAAAGATTTTGAAAATATAGAACTCTCTGACTATATTGATGCTGATAGACTATATAAAAAAGAATATTGGCAAGAAGTACACATTTACAATGAATCAGGCAAAACAGAGAACATTATGCTCGAAAGGGTGGGTGCCTGATGGATTATAAAAGACTTAAAAGAGCAATCTACCTTGTATGCGTAGGTTATGGTTTTTGGCAGTTACAGGAACATTGGGTTATAAGCAATTTTGATGATTGGGAGTTTTTTAAATTCATCCCCTGGTGGTTATCTGCACCATTGTTTTTTACTGCAATTCATATCATTGAGAAATATGTTTTTGATATAAAACTCTTGAAACCATTATGCGTTATAATGGGATGCATTGATTTAGCAGAGTGGCTTATAATGGTTTTTGAAGTGTCAATTCCCTTTGAGTTATATATACTTCAAATTATTTCATCCGTAATAAGCTTGTACTTTAATTATCAATTAATAACAAATATTTCACAATTAGCGAAAAAATGTGGTTATGAATCTATAAAAGGAATGTTAACAATTCGTACTGTGCGTACAGTTTATGTTACAGTTTACATTTTGTTATTGCCCTTTGCAGAACAATTAATGACAGGTCATTTAGTTTCATGGTTCGGTTGGTTTTCGGTGATTTTGATGGTGAACTCAATAAAATCTTTTATGGGTTATCTTAAAGATTTGCAAAAACAAGAAAAGGAAAACGCTAAAACTTAATTGCGCGAAAAGAATATACACATAGGATAATGTACTAAACAACTGTAATCCATTGGTATGGGCAAGCCCATACCTTACGGTAAAGGGCACTAAGTGACATAAAGCGTAAAACATTACAACCGTAAGGTACAGGCTCGCCTGTACCACAGAATAAACTAATATAAGCAGAATAGGTAAGTAGAATTTTTCAAGAAATAAAGAATAGAGAATAAAGGAAAAATAATAAATCTATAATAGCATCACAGACCGGACACTCCTAACTAAACAAAGTGGCTGTAAAAAAACTTTCGTTTTTTACAGCCACTTTTTACTTTAATATAATGCTAATGCAGTTACGATACCGGCAACCGGCGACTGGTGACTATATAATTGCCGTGCGCAGCACCCGACATTCCGAATTTCGAATTTCGAATTCCGCATTTATGAAACAAATTTCATAATTATTTCCGTCACAAGCACTCCCAAGCACGACAGCGCCGCAACCTGAACAAGACTTCTTTCAAAGAGCGCCGCTATAATTGCTACAACAAAGCCAACTGCGGCGGTAATGGGGGAGTCTGTTGCATAGAAAATTGCAGGAACTGTCATTGCGCTCAAAACGGTGTAGGGTATGTAGTGGAGAAAAGAAAGAACGAATTTGTTTTTAATTTTCTCCTTAATAAGCACCATTGGGATTGCTCTTACAAGGTATGTAACCCCTGCCATAACTATGAGATAAACAAAGAATTTAGAATTTTCCATTTATTCTTCCTCCTTTGCTTTTTCTTCTTCGGCTTTAATCGGTGCAATAAGTGCAAAAACTGCACTTGCGGCAACAGCACAGATTATAACCGTAAAACCCGAGGGAACGGCTTTTAAAAGGGGAATATATTTAAACGCACAGCTCAAAGCAATTGCAAGAAGTACGCAAAGAGCCGTCATTTTCTCTTTTTTTGCAACGGGGACAACAATTGCCACAAACATTCCGTAAATAGCAACTCCCAAAGCGGCAGTTACAATTGCAGGTAGAATATTACCTGCCACTGCACCTAAAAGTGTACCGCTTGTCCAACCGGTTATGGGTAAAAGCATAATGCCCAGCATATAACGTTTCCCTATTTCACCCTTGTTGGAAACGGAAACGGCAAAAATTTCGTCCGTGTTGCCGAAAGCAAGTAAAAGCTTATCAACGAATCTTACTTTCTTAGAGAATTTCTGCGCCAGGGAAATGGACATAAGTGAATACCTTGAGTTAATAACAAGCTGTGAAAGTGCAAGCTCAAGAAGTGTTCCGCCACCTGTTATTATAGGTACTGCCGCAAGCTGACCTGCTGAAGTAAGGTTGGTAAGTGAGATTATAACCGCTTGAAAAACCGTTAGTCCGTTTTCAACGGCGAAAATTCCGAAAGCAAAAGAAACCGAAAAATAACCAATGCAAATCGGTAAACCGTCTTTTAACCCTTTTTTGAAACTGTTTATTTCTTCCATTTTATTTGATAAAACCTTTCATTGCATCAATGTAAATACTGTTTCTTGTGGTTGAAATGTTTGCAAGGAAAATGATATCGTCAACTTGGTTGTTAGTGGTGAAATCACTCAATGTGCCTTTATAATGACGGGGGTCAATTACATAAACATTTTTATAGTGGGGAATCAGGAAAGGAACAAAAGCATTACCGTAGCTTTCCTTAATAACAAGGCAGCTGCTACCCTCTGTCATATCAAGATTGTTGATTGTAACTAACGCTTGGTCGCCACCTATAAATGTAAGGTATTTTAAATTTGAAGTATAGCTCGAAACATCGCTTATAACATCCCATTTGTATTGCTTGCCGTCAGCTTCCGTTAAAGTGCAATCAACATTGTTTCGGGGGAGATAGGCAACAACTGTGTCGGGAGTGTCGCCCAAAGCGGAGCTTTGTCCTGAGCTTGAATAGAAAGTACCCAGAAATCCGTCAAAAGAGGTAGTGAGATAATCTGTGACAGGTATGGGAGTAACGCCCTTTGCTTTGCAGAATTCTTCGTAGGCGTAATATGCGCCTAAAGCAGTCCAATGGTGGTCTGTCCTGAAATATGTGTACTCATCCTTGTGAGCTTTTTCAACATCGTAAATGCTTGAAACTGCTGTAACGTTTTTAAAGGATGAGTTGAAATAATCAAGGGCTTTCTTCTGGTCGGAAGAATTGATGTCTTTCCTTATAGAGTCGTGGAGTGTGATGTCCATGCTTGTGGGAATCAAGAGAGTATAAACATTTGATTTGTTCCCTGCAGTTCCTTTAATGTTGCTTACGCAGTTTATAAAATCGGGTGCTAATTTGCTTGAGAAATTATAGTATTCATAAGCACTGTTTCCCGCCACGAGAATTGCACCGAGGGATTGAGTTTTAATGTCGGGTGTGGGTTCTTCATTCTCTGTGGTTTGGGTTTCTGTGGTCTGTGGTGCGGTAGTTTCAGGAGTGGTTTGCGGTTCTGTCTGAGGTTCGTCAGTTACAGGGACCTCTAAAGGAACATCAGGAATTTCATCACCTAAATCAACATCACCGTGAATGGCAATTGAATCAAATCCCGAAAGCTTTTTTATTGATGTGTTGAGCTTTGTCAATTGTTCGCGGAAGGGGAAAGTGTCCGAAAACCAAGTGCTGATATCGTCAAAATAACTACCCGAAACAATTGCTTCGTAAGAAAATTTCGGGAATTCTTTTAACTCTCTCTTTTCACTTTCAGAGTAGGTTGGACGCAAAGGTATCATAAAAGAAACCGCCGCACCAACATAGAGCATAAGAAAGAATGCAACTACCTTAACTGCAAGTGTTTTATCAATATTCTGTTTTTCTTTTCTTCGGCGTTTTTTGCCGACGGTATCGGGGAATAAACCGAAGCTTATGTCCCTTGGCTTGTCATAAATCATTAAAAATACCTCAAACAGTATATTTAGAGCAAATAAGTTGGCTCGCCTCCCTGGCAAAGGGAGGGGGACCGAGAAGCATACTTGCGAACTCGGTGGAGGGTTCTAGCGCGTAAGCGCGTAAAATAAAATTTCTTTACCTTATTCAGAACTGGAAATAAAGGAAGGGATTATAACTATCGCCCACAAGAGCGAGAGTTGAAAGGAATAAAATTGCCAATGGCAAAACAACGCTTAAAACTTTGTATAAAACAGAAGGGAATGAACCCTGTTCGCTATTTTTACAAGCTGTAGAAAATCTTTTTACAACTGGGGTTACACTAAAGAGTGCAACGATTATAAAAATTACGTTGCCTATAAGAAGTGTCTTTGTTTCAAAATCTATAAATGCATTTCCGTTAAGACCGAAAAGTCCTTTAACAACAACGGGAATGAATCTGAAATCGGAGAAACGGAAAAGAATCCAACCGAAAAATACCACTATAAGAAGATATGCGTGGCTGAAAAATGCAGGGATTTTTTCGAGAATCTTTAAAAGACCGATTTTTTCAATCACAAGGAATACGAAGAAGAAAAGACCCCATAAAACGAAGTTCCAGCTTGCACCATGCCACAGACCCGTAAGAAGCCATACAATGAAAAGGTTTTTATATGTGTTGAATTTGCCTTTCCTGTTGCCACCCAGGGGGATGTATACATAATCTCTGAAAAATGTGCTTAAAGAAATATGCCATCTTCTCCAGAAATCCGTGACGGATTTTGCAATGTAGGGGTAGTTGAAATTTTCTTTGAAATGGAAACCAACCATAAGACCCATACCTATTGCCATATCCGAATATGCAGAGAAATCGAGATAAATCTGAAGCATATAGAAGAGAACACCGAACCAAAGACCAACTGCAGAACGGGAGGAAAGCTCTGCAATTGCGCTTTCAAAGGAACTGCTCATTAAAGCATCCGAAACTAAAAGCTGGTCGGAAAGAGAACCGCACATATTTGCAATTAACGCCTTTTTACCAAGACCAACTGCAAAACGGGTCACACCCATAGAAACCTCGGTTAAATTGACTTTTCTCTCGTTGATTTCCCTTTGCACATCGCTATAGCGGACGATGGGTCCTGCGATACATTGATAGAAAAGGCTTGAATACAAAAGCAACCAGAAGAAATTCTTCTGTGCAGGAACTTCTTTTCTGTAAACATCCACAACATAAGAGAGTAATTGGAAAGTGTAGAAAGAAATTCCTATGGGTAATGCAATTTTGGGTATAATTTCGGGAAAACCGAAGATGCTTTGAATGTTGGTAAGTGCAAACCCCGTGTATTTGAAATAACCGATAAGACCTAAATTGACGATGACGGAAATGACTAACCAAAATTTCTTTTTATTATCGGATTCTGATTTTTCGATAAGCAAAGCTGAAAACCAATCCCAAAAGGTCATAAATATAAGAAGCAAAACATAAACAGGCTCACCCCAGGTATAGAAGAGGAGTGAGAAAATAAGCAAAACGATATTTTTACCGTTTATGCCTTTCATAAGAGAGTAGATAACAAGACATATCGGCAAAAACGCATATATAAACAAAAGACTTGAAAATACCATTTCTGACCTCGCGAACCAAAAGTACAATATTATATATATTTAAATATATAACTCATATATAGATAAAATTCCAATATATAATTATATAAATCATAGTCGGAAAATGCAATACCTTTATATAAAATTAATAAATTTGTCGATATTTACATTATTATTTTGTCTACGAGTTGGTAATGATTTTACTTGACTTAAAGGACAAGATGTAATAAAATGATATCTGGTAAAAATTTAACATCCGAAAGGAGAAATAAAACATCATGAATTATTCACATGAAGTTGAAAAAATGTGTATGGTCAAAAAAGGCCCTCACCACGGTCCCGCTCCCATCCCCGAAGAAGGTAAATGGGTAAAGGCTTACGAAATCAAAGATATTTCCGCTTTCACACACGGTATCGGTTGGTGTGCACCTCAGCAGGGCGCGTGCAAACTCTCTCTTAACGTTAAAGAGGGTATCATAGAAGAAGCGCTTGTTGAAACAATCGGTTGCTCCGGTATGACTCACTCTGCTGCAATGGCTAGTGAAATCCTTCCCGGCAAAACTCTTCTTGAAGCTCTTAACACAGACCTTGTTTGCGACGCTATCAACACAGCAATGCGCGAGCTCTTCCTTCAGATTGTTTACGGTCGTTCACAGTCTGCTTTCTCTGAAGACGGTCTTTCGGTTGGTGCCGGTCTTGAGGACCTCGGTAAAGGTCTTCGTTCTCAGGTTGGTACAATGTACGGTACAAACCTTAAGGGCGTAAGATATCTTGAAATGGCTGAAGGCTATGTTACAAGAATGGCTCTTGATGATGACGATCAGGTTATCGGTTACGAGTTCGTTTCTCTCGGCAAAATGACAGACTTCATCAAAAAAGGCGACGATCCCACAACAGCTTATAATAAAGCTATGGGTACTTACGGCAGATTTGCTGATGCTGCTAAGTATATCGATCCCCGTGAAGAATAAGGAGGTAAACGAACATGGCATTATTTGAAAACTATGAAAGACGTGAGGCAAAAATCCTCGCAGTTCTTAAAGAATACGGCATTTCTTCAATTGAAGAATGCAAAGAAATCACACTTGCTAAAGGCATTGACTGTGATAAAATCGTTAGAGAAACTCAGCCTATCTGCTTCGAAAATGCTGTTTGGGCATACACAGTAGGTTGCGCTATCGCTCTCAAAAAAGGTTGCACAAAGGCTGCTGACGCTGCTGCTGCAATCGGTGAAGGTCTTCAGAGCTTCTGCATCCCCGGTTCAGTTGCTGACAACCGAAAGGTTGGTCTTGGCCATGGTAACCTCGGCAAAATGCTCCTTTCCGAAGAAACAGAATGCTTCTGCTTCCTTGCAGGTCACGAATCCTTCGCTGCTGCAGAAGGCGCTATCAAAATTGCTCTTAACGCAAACAAAGTAAGAACACAGCCTCTCCGCGTTATCCTTAACGGTCTCGGCAAAGATGCAGCTATGATTATTTCAAGAATCAACGGCTTCACTTATGTTCAGACAGAGTTTGACCCCTATACAGAAACAGTTAAGGTTGTTAACGAAACAGCTTACTCCAACGGCGACAGAGCTAAAGTTCGTTGCTACGGTGCAGACAATGTTCCCGAGGGCGTTGCGATTATGAGGCTTGAAAATGTTGGTGTTTCCATTACCGGTAACTCAACTAACCCCACTCGTTTCCAGCACCCCGTTGCAGGTACCTACAAAAAGTGGTGTAACGAAAACGGCGTTAAATACTTCTCAGTTGCATCAGGTGGCGGTACAGGTCGTACTCTTCACCCCGACAATATGGCAGCAGGTCCCGCTTCCTACGGTATGACAGATACAATGGGTCGTATGCACTCTGATGCTCAGTTTGCAGGTTCTTCATCAGTTCCCGCTCATGTTGAAATGATGGGCTTAATCGGTGCAGGTAACAACCCAATGGTTGGTATGACAGTTGCTTGCGCAGTTGCTATCGAAGAAGCATCTAAATAATTGAATTTAATTTTAGCCTCTCCGTCGGAGAGGCTAAATGACTTGAAACGAGGTAATAGATATGGCAAAGGTACTTATTGAAACATCTGCTCGTCACGTTCATGTATCAAGAGCAGATCTTGATGTTCTTTTCGGTGAGGGCTATGAGCTTACTCCCAAAAAAGACCTTTCACAGCCCGGTCAGTTTGCTTGTGAAGAAAGAGTTGCAGTTATCGGTGCGAAGGGTCAGTTTCCCGCAGTTTCCATTCTCGGTCCTACAAGACCTTCTTCTCAGGTTGAAATTTCTGCTTCCGATGCTCGTTCAATCGGTGTAGCTGCTCCCGTAAGAGAGAGTGGCGATATCGCTGGTAGCGGTTCTTGCAAGCTCGTTGGTCCTAAAGGTGAAGTTGAACTTAAAGAAGGTGTAATTGTTGCTAAAAGACATATTCACCTTACTCCCGATGCAGCAACAGAATTCGGTGTTGAAGACAAGGAGGTTGTTGGTGTTAAGGTTGAGTCTGACGGACGTTCACTTATTTTCGGTGATGTTGTTTGCCGTGTTCATCCCAACTTTGCTCCTGCAATGCACATCGACACTGACGAAAGCAATGCAGCTTTCGCAACTCCCGGTATGATGGGCGAAATTGTTAAGCTTTAATTGACGTTAAAAAACCCCTTGCAATTTTTTGAGAGAAAAATGCAAGGGGTTATATTTTTTTATTCTTTTTCCAATATCTTTTTAATTATCTCGTCATCTTCATTCTTATGGGCTCTGTAATAAAGAATAATCTTTGCTTCGTCCCATGATAAATCGGACATTTTGAGAGTGCTTTCGTTTACATCGTCGAATTGAAATTCCTTTTCATCGCTATGAAGAGAGAGGCGAGGAGTGTAGCCGTAAAACTCATCAACGGTAACCTTATAAAATGTGGCGAGATTGGTGATGATATCAATGGTGGGTATGGTTTTATTGCTTTCAAAGTCCTTGTATTCGCTTTCGGTGATTCCGAGAACCTCTGCTAACAGTTTGCAGTCGAGCTTGTTGTATTCACGGAACTGCTTGAGTCTGTTGCATAGCATTTTATACCACCTCACTTCTGATATTTTGTATCATATTAACATACAATTCGACAAAAATCAACATTTTACCGATTCTGTAAATATTTTTAACGGAATTTTAAAATATAAATGTGGAAAAAACAGACATAAAAACAAACGGCCTGTTCCGTTGAACAGACCGTTTAATGCGTTTATTCTAAACCTAAAAGCCAATTGACCGAAACGCCTAAAACTTCCGATAATGCGATAAGCTCTGTATCGCAAACGGAACGGATTTGACCTTCGAGCTTTGAAAGCCCTGATGCATTGAGATCGACACCGCGAATCTGCAATTGAGTTAATAGGTCTTTTTGTTTCATCCCGATTTCCTTGCGTCTTTCCTCGACCTTGGCTCCACAGATGTTGCGGGTGCCGACAGGTTGTTTTCTTACCCTCATATCGGTACCCCTTTCTTTTATCAGTGGTAGTTTTAGTACTAACACTAAATTCATAATATCATAAAAAAATGCATTTTTCAACAACCAATATGTTAAACGTTAGAAATTTATAGTAAATATGTTGTAAAAAACAGAAAAATATTTGCTATAAATACATTCTTGTGATAAAATAAAAAGCAGATTAGTTTTTCGGAGGTATTTTATGAGCTTCGGCGCGGATTTTTTTGCTGACTATAATTGTCTTACTACTGCGGAGGGCTTGCTTTCTGCAAATATGGAAGATGTTTCGGTAACTTATGATATGTTTTTCAGAGAGCTTCCTGATTCAGGTGGTTTTGCGGTTATGTCAGGACTTCACCAGTTAATTGAAAAGCTTTCAAATCTTTCTTTTAATGAAGAAGAGCTTAAAAATCTTGAAGAACTCGGATTTTCTGATAAGCTTGTCGAGTATTTCAAGAATTTCAAGTTTTCCTGTGATGTCTATGCAATGCCTGAGGGAACACCTGTTTTCCCAAATGAACCTATTGTAAAGGTTCAGGGTCCTGCTCTTCAGGCGCAACTTATAGAAACTCTTTTGCTCAATACAATAAACCATCAGACTCTTATTGCTACAAAGGCAAACAGAATTGTAAGAGCTGCTTCGGGAAGAAAGGTTTTTGAATCCGGTGCAAGACGTGCTCACGGTTTTGATGCTGCTGTTGATGGTGCAAGGGCAAGCTATGTGGGTGGTGTTAATGCCACAACCCTTTACCCTGCTTCAAAAAAATACGAGATTCCTCTTGTTACTATGATGGGTCACGGTTGGGTTCAGCTTTTCGACAGTGAGTTAGAGGCATTTAAGGTTTATCTTGAAGAACACGGTGAAGAAGGCGCACTTCTTGTTGATACTTATGATACCCTCGATAGTGGTGTTAAAAATGCAATTGAAGCCTTTAATAGTGTTCTTGTTCCAAAGGGCTTAAGACCTGCGGGTATTATTATCGATAGCGGTGATATGACCTATCTTTCCAAACGTGCAAGAAGACTGCTCGACGAAGCAGGGTTCCCTGATTGCGATATTTATGCCTCAAATTCCCTTGACGAAACTCTTATTAAAGATATGCTCAACCAAGGTGCAAAGATAGATGGCTTTATTGTTGGGGAAAAACTTTTGACATCTGCAACTTCTCCTGTTCTTGATGGGGTTTATAAGCTTTGTGAAACCGAAAAGGACGGCGTTAAAAACCCTGCTATAATGGTAAGTAATAATGTTAATAAAATTACGACACCGTGCTCAAAGCGGGTATGGCGACTTTTTGATATGGAAAGCGGTAAAGCTATTGCTGATGTGCTCACTCTTGACGGTGAAAGCATAAGCGATGAGAAAAGCTATTCTCTTTTTGATCCTGATTTCACATGGAAAAGAAAAACTGTTGACAATTTTGTTGCCCGAGAAATGCTGGTTGAGATATTCCGCAAAGGTGAATGTGTTTATAAAATCCCTTCTCTTGAAGAGGTGAGAACTTATTGCAATGAACAGGTTTCTACCCTTTGGGAAGAGGTTACAAGATTCGAAAATCCCCATAAATACTACGTTGATTTTTCGGGCAAACTTTGGGGTGTTAAGCAGTCATTGATTGAAAAGATCACTCGTTGTACTGAAGAAGAGGTGCACTGATGTCAGAAAGAATTAAACTCGGGTTATCAAGAAATAGACTTTTTGAATTTGATAATTGTGTTTGTTTTTTAGGTGAAACAGAGGAAGAGTTTGATATTGTTGAATGTGAAAAAACTTTAAAAACCCTTTGCTTGAAGGAGCCTCTTTTGCGTTGTGGTATTGAGCTTTGTGAAAATGGAGAAGCATATCTTGTAACGGAGCAGAATGAAATATGTTTAGAAGTTTTTCAAGGTGATATTGAAGAATTTGTTCAAAATAAAAAGTGCAATGGATTTGATTTTACAAAAGAGCTGTTCTCTTTTGCAATATTGAACAGAAGAGCCATAGGGATTTTTGCTCATACCGTTGTTGCGGATGCTCGCTCTCTTATGTATTTGGCGGGAGAGTTTATGAGGCTTTACATAAGCAAAGCTCTTTCTGTTACACCTTCTGAGATAAAAGTTTTTTCCGAAACCTCTCAGATGCCGTCCAATGTTTTTTCTGTTGTTATTGACAGACTTGCCTCCGATTTGGAAGTGGGTTGGCAGAAGAAAACTGCGGTGTTTACCTCTGTGGATTATAAAAAGGCAAGAGAAAAATATCTAAAAACAAAGAGCTTGAGTGAAAAGATTTCTGCGGAAATTCCCGAGGAACTTTTAACTCAATTAAAAAACTTTGCACAAAGAGAGAATACGGATGTTTCTTCTTTAGTGGCATTCGCTTTTTACGAAAGCTTAACGGAGCTCCTCGGCGGAAGAAGGAGGTATCGGAAATTCAATATTCAGGCAAATGAAAGGCTTTTTTTCGAGGATTGCGGTAAAATGCAGGTGGGTGCTTTCAACGGCTTTGTAACTGTTGAAAAGAAAAAAGATAAAAAAGCCCCCGGTACTCTCAAGGATAATGCTGTGGCCTTTCATAAGGAAATTTATAAGCGGGTTACAAGTGCTTTTAAAGTTTTTTATAACGAGTTTCTTTTTATGCGTCTTCCACCAAGCTTTGCTGATTCGCAGTATATGTTCTGTGTAGGGGAATTTGAACATAAATATTCAAAGAAACTTGCAAATACTTATGGTTGTAATAATGAGGTTGTAGGTGAGTTTTGTTCTTTTAATTTAAATCAGGTGTTTTGGTCAGAGCTTAATGCTTTCAAAAACATTGTTCCTTGTGAACCTTTGAAAATGCGGTCATCTACTTTAATTACCTTCGTAGAAAAAGGGGAAAGAGGAAGTGTCAGCTTTGAATATAGGAAAGATAGACTTTCCGATTCGGAAGCTCAGCTTGTTATGGAAAAAACGGTGGATTTGCTAAATAAATTCAATTAAAATTCAATTTAAGAAAAAAATGGCAGTTTCAAGCATTTTTTGCTTGAAACTGCTACTTTTTTTTGTGTCAAAACTATTGACATTGTAGGCTGAATTTTTTATAATAGTGGAGCGAAGTGTTCTAAATAGGGTCAAAGTGTCCTGGTTTTAGCACAAAAAACGCCATTTTGAAAGGAGAGCCGGTTATGTTTTGCGGTCAGTTTAATCATACCCTTGATGAAAAAAACCGTTTTAAAGTTCCTGCGTCTCTCCGTGCTAAAATGGGTGTTGAAGCTTATCTTATAAAATCCCCCGACCCTAGTACGAAGTGCTTGTATATGTATTCTGAAGAGGGTTGGAATGAACTTTACGAACAGTTTACAAAAGGCGCTCAGCACGATGAAACAACCCGCCGAGTTTCCAGAAAAATTCTTTCCGGTGTTGTTTATGGCGAAATCGATAAGGGTGGAAGACTTACTCTTAACTCAGCTCTTAAAGAATTCGCAGGGATTGAAAATGAGGTTTATGTTGTCGGTAATACAAGACACATTGAACTCTGGTCACCTGCTGAGTGGGAGAAGGAAATGGCTATTCTCGATATTACTCCTACCGCGTCGCTTAACATTGACTTTTAAAAGCTATGGAATTTAATCATATTTCGGTTCTTCTTGAAGAATCAATAATCGCGCTTAATGTAAAACCCAACGGAATATATGTTGACTGTACTGCCGGCGGAGGCGGACATTCAGCTGCGGTTTTGGAACATCTCGGTGAAAACGGAAGGATGATTCTTATTGACCGCGACCCGGATGCAATTGAAACTGTAACGAACAGATTTAAAGACGATAAAAGAGTTACCGTTGTTCACAGTAACTATTCGGAAATAAAAAAGGTTCTTGCGGACTTGAATGTTCAAGGGGTGGATGGAATAATAGCCGACTTGGGTGTGAGCAGCCATCAGCTTGATACTCCTGAAAGAGGATTTTCTTTCCACTATGATGCTCCTCTTGATATGAGGATGAGTCAGCAGGGAATGACGGCAGAGGAAATTGTTAATTCTTACTCTCAAAAAGATTTATTTAATGTAATAAGTAAATACGGAGAAGAAAAGTTTGCAAGCTCTGTTGCTTCTGCGATAGTGAGAGCAAGAGAGAAGAAAAGGATACAAACAACTCTCGAGCTTGCGGAAATAGTTTCAAATGCCATCCCTGCAAAGTTCAGAAGGAATGGACATCCTGCAAGAAAGACTTTTCAGGCAATTAGAATTGAAGTTAATGCAGAGTTAATTGTTTTGGAAAGCACTTTGCCCGATATGTTTGAATGCCTTAACAAGGATGGTGTTCTGGCTATTATAACCTTCCATTCTTTAGAAGACAGGATTGTAAAAGATTATTTCAGAACTTTAAAAGAAGGTTGTACTTGCCCAAAAGATTTTCCTGTTTGTGTTTGCGGAAAATCTCCTAAAGCTATTGTTAAGTCTTCCGGTGTGAAGGCCACGGGCAAAGAAGTAGTTGAAAATAACAGAAGTCGTAGCGCAAAGCTGCGCATGGCAGTTAAATTGTAAATATTACATTTAGGATGTGAAAATAAAAAGGAGGAAACAATATGGCAACTTACAGAAGTTCGGCGGCTTATGACCTTTCTTTGTTTGAGCCCCAGGTGATTGAGCAGCCTAAAAGAGCGCAAAATCCGTCTGCTAAGCCTGTTAAAAAGGTACAGCCCAAAACTCAAACCAAGATAAGTTCTGTTGCTGAAATGAACGGTATGAGCCAGACTGTTGAGCGTAAAGCAGCATCAGTTAAAGTTAATAAACTTACAAAACAACTTATGGTTTGTTTCGTTGCGGGTTGTCTTTGTTTTTTGGGTTTGCTTGTTATGGATTCAAAAATTAATGCCCTTGATAAACAGATTTCCTCAATTGAAAGTAAAATTGATATTCAAGAAGGGGAAGCAGTTAGACTCAATGCGGAACTTAGCAGTAAAATATCCTCCGATAAAATAGAAAATTATGCAGAAAACGTGCTCGGTATGGTTAAAGCGGAGAGTTATCAGATTAGCTACATCGATCTTTCCGAGGGCGATGAAATAGTTGTGTCCGGTGACAGAACTGTTGGCGGACAGGGCGATATTTCAAAGAAAATCAAACAGCTGTTTGCATATATTTTTTAAATAAAAATATGTATTTATGGGAGTTGAGTGTCCTCGACTCTCATTTTGTACTTTTTTGGTAGGTTGTAATTATGACGCGTGTGAATAAAAATTTGAAAAAAAGATGTCTTATTGCAGTAGCAATTTTGCTTTTATTAGGTTTTGGCGTTGACATTGTAAGGCTTGCATATTTTCAGATATTTAATGCTGATGAATATAAGGTTCTTGCGGAATCGGGTCAGTTGAGTGATACCGAAATTCCTGCGGACAGAGGTGTAATATATGACAGTAATATGGAGGTGCTGGCAGAAAGTGCTTCCGCTTGGCTTGTTTATGTAAATCCTTCAAAAATAGACGATAAATCACAAAGAACTCTCATTTCGAAAGGTCTTGCAAAAATTCTTGATGATGATGACCTTAAATGGAAAGATATCTATAATAAAATCGGTAACAAAGATTATGGTTATGTGAAAATTAAAGGCAAGATAGAGTATGAAACTAAAACCAAAGTTCAAGAGTTTATTAACGAAAATGACTTGTATGCAATTGTTTGTATAGACCCGGACACAAAGAGATACTATCCATACAGTAATTTTGCCTCCACAGTGATCGGTATGACGAATATTGACTCGGACGGCAGAGTGGGTATTGAGCTTGAATATAATGATGTTCTTACCGGTGTTCCGGGAAGAATAATTACCGCTCGTGACGGGCACAGCGATCTTATGTCAACAAATTACGAAACCAAATTTGATGCGGAGCAAGGTACAAGTCTTGTTCTTTCCGTTGATAAAACTATTCAACACTATCTTGAAAAAGGTCTTTCACAAGCGGTTGTTGATAACGAAGCAACTTCTGCCTACGGTATTGTTATGGATGTTAATACCGGCGCCGTTCTTGCCATGGCAACAATGCCCGACTATGACCTTAATAATCCTGCGGTTATTACAGATGAAGCTGTTTTGGAAGAGCTTTCAAAAATTGAAGATGAAGAAGAATATGCTAAAGCTTATAATGAGCAGGTTTATATGATGTGGCGAAACAAGGTTGTAAGCGATACCTATGAACCCGGTTCAGTTTTTAAGGTGTTTACAGCTGCAGCAGGTCTTGAAGAGGGTGTTATAACTCCTGATACAACCTACAACTGCACCGGAGCAATTCAGGTTGCAGACAATATAATCCATTGCCATAAGCGAGAAGGACACGGACTTCAAACAGTTACTCAGGGCCTTGTTAACTCCTGCAACCCTTTTTATATCACTATCGGTCAAAAACTCGGTACTGAAAAGTTTTATAAATATTTTGAAGCCTTTGGTTTTACAGAAACTACCGGAATAGATTTGCCTGCGGAAGCAAGTCCTGTTGGGGGTATTACTTATCACAAAAAGGAAGATATGGGGATTTCTCAATTATCTTCAAGCGCCTTCGGTCAGACCTTTCAGGTCAGTGCGATTCAAATGATTACTGCAGTTTCTGCTATTGCTAACGGCGGTAAATTAATGGAACCCTATGTGGTAGCAAAGCAGATTGACCAAGAGGGTAATACAGTTTATGAAAAAACACCTACTGTTAAAAGACAGGTAATATCAGAAAGTACTGCAAATGCAGTTCTCGAAATGATGGAGCAGGTTGTTGACGGTGGTACGGGTCGTAATGCGTATATTCCCGGCTATCGTGTTGCAGGTAAAACAGGTACATCTGAAAAGCTTACTGTGGATGGAGAGTATATAGCATCATTCGTAGGTTGCGCTCCTGCTGATGACCCTCAAATAGCAGTTCTTATAATTATTGACGAACCCCAGGTTGACAATCACGGCGGTGGTGCTATTGCGGCGCCCGTTGCAGGGGTTGTAATTGAACAAACGCTTAAATATATGAATGTCGAACCAGTTTATTCGGATGAAGAATTGGCAAAGCTTAATGCTTCAACTCCCGATGTTAACGGTATGACCGTTTCTGCAGCAAAAGCTACTTTAGAAAAACAGAATTTTAATGCAAGAGTTGTGGGTAATGGCGATAAGGTTGTTTCTCAATATCCTGCAAAAGAACAAAGCATACCCTTGGATGGTGTTGTTATTCTTTATACCGAAACAGGTAATGTGGAAACGACATCGACTGTACCTGACCTTACAGGTTTGAGTATAAGCGAGGCTAATAAACGCGCCGTCAATTCAGGTTACAATATCAAGGTTTCCGGTGCTTCTCTTGATAGTGTGGTTGTTTCCTACCGCCAAAGTGTTGAAAAAGGAACAAAGGCAGAGCTCGGTTCAACAATTACAGTTTACTTTAAGACAACTAGCGGAGTACAAGATGATTAATTACTGGCTTGGTAATTTTGCGAATTAACAGTTTTGCTCACACTCGCAGTACCTTTGGATTGGTTAGGTTTGATAAAAATTATGAATTGAAAATGTTTGGAAGCTAAGCTTCCACGATGATTTTGCATTTTGTATTTTGGGTTTGTAAAAACCGGAGGTTTTTTAAATGTTATTATCAAAACTATTAGAAGACGTAAAAGTCCTCAACACTTATGAGGACAGAGAAATAACCGATGTTACCGATAAAAGCAATAATATTAAAGATGGTTGTGCTTTTGTTTGTGTTACAGGTGCTCGTTTCGACGGTCATTCTGTAGCAGAAGATGTTATTAAACAAGGTGCAAAAGCCGTAATCGTTACAAGAGATTTAGGTCTGAAAGAACAAATACTTGTGGAGAATTCCCGTGAAGCATATGCAATTATGTGTAAAAATCTTTTCGGCAGAAGTGCAGATAAGCTCAAAATAATCGGTATTACCGGCACAAACGGAAAAACCACAACTGCTTTTGTAATAAAAGATATTCTTAAAGAACTTGGTATGCAAAGCGGTCTTATCGGCACTGTTAAAAATATGGTAGGGGATAAGGCTTTTCACACAGAACTAACAACTCCTGACCCTTATGATATGCATAATCTTTTCAAAATGATGGTTGATGAGGGTATTGAATACTGTGTTATGGAAACCTCATCACAGGCGTTTCACCAAATGCGCCTTGCGGGTATTCATTTTGTTGTTGGTGCTTTCACAAATCTTACGCAAGATCATCTTGATTATCACGGCACTCTTGAAGAGTATAAAAAGTGCAAGAAAAATCTTTTCTTGAATTGTGATAAAGCAATATTCAATAATGATGATGATGCATCTGACTATATGCGTGATGGTATCAGTGTTGAATCAACAGATTATTCAATTAACAAAAATTCAGATTATAAGGCAGATAATGTTGCACTTTTCTCCGACAGAGTGGAGTATGATTTGAACGGACAAAAGGTTGTTTTCCATATTCCCGGCGGATTTTCTGTTTACAATTCTCTGACCGCAATTTCCGTTGTTAATAATCTTGGTTTTTCTTTAGAAGCTGTTATCAAGGCTGCATTTTTTGCAAAAAGTGTCAGCGGAAGAGTTGAAGTTTTAAAGACAAATACAGATTTTAGTGTTATAATAGACTATGCCCACAGTCCTGACGGACTTGAAAAGGCAATTAATGCCGTTCGAGGCTTCACAAAAGGCAGGGTTATTACTCTTTTCGGTTGCGGTGGCGACAGGGATAAAACCAAACGACCCCAAATGGGCAGAATTGCCGCAGAGCTTTCTGATATTGTTGTTGTTACAAGCGACAACCCCCGAACAGAAAATCCAAAAGAAATTATTAAAGATATTCTTGCAGGAATAGATGCAGAAAATAAAGAAATTATCACCATTACGGATAGAAGCGAGGCTATAAAAAAGGCAATTTCAATTGCACAAAAAGATGATGCAATTCTTCTTGCAGGTAAAGGCCACGAAACTTATCAGGTAATAGGAAAAGAACGCGTTCATTACGATGAGCGCGAGGTAGTAGCAGAGATACTTAAATAATCAGGTGGTCTTTAATGGAAAAAATCTCACTAAAAAAAATATCTGAATGGTGCGGTGCTTATATTGAGCTTGACGGCTTCGTTGAAAAAATTTCAACAGACAGTCGCGATGTTGACGGCTCAACACTTTTTATCGCTCTGAAAGGTGAACGCTTTGATGCCAATGATTTTGTTCCCGATGTTCTATCAAAAGGTGCAAAAGCCGTTGTTTGCTCTCGTTATGAGGGTAGCGATAGCAGAGTGATTCTTGTTGAAGATACGGGAAAAGCACTTTTAGACATCGCTGCAGGTTACAGGAAAAATTTCGATATACCATTTGTTGCTCTTACGGGTAGTGTTGGCAAAACCACAACGAAAGGTATGATTTATGCAGTTTTAAGCGAAAAATTCAATACCTTGCGAACAGAGGGGAACCTTAATAATGAAATCGGTGTTCCGAAAACACTTTTTCGCTTGGAAAAATGTCACGAAGCAGCAGTTATTGAAATGGGAATGAACCATTTTGGTGAAATTTCTCGTCTTTCGAAAACCGTTTGCCCCGATATAGGTGTGATAACCAATGTGGGTACTGCCCATATAGAGAATCTGGGCTCAAGAAACGGTATTTTAAAAGCGAAATCTGAAATTCTTGACGGAATGAAAAAAGGTTCACCGCTTGTTATAAATGGTGACAGCGATATTTTAAATAAGGTTTCTGCCGATGCTTATAAAGTAATTCGGTTCGGTCTTGACGGCGGTGATGTTACGGCAGAAAACATTGACCCAACACCTTTAGGTAGCGGTTTTACGGTTAAATATAAAGACAAAAGCGCAAGAGCATTTGTTCCGTCCCAAGGTGTACATAATGTTTATAATGGCTTATGTGCAATAACGGTAGGTCTTCTTTTGGGAATGAGTTTGGAGGAATGTGTAAGCGGTCTTCGGAATTTTGCTCCCGAAGGAATGAGGCAGAAGATAACATCCGTTAAAGGTATGACTTTTATTGAAGACTGCTACAATGCAAACCTTGACAGTATGAGTGCCGCATTGGAAACTCTCAAAAGTCTTAAAATAAAAAGAACTGTTGCAGTTCTCGGTGATATGTTAGAGCTTGGTGATTTCAGCAAAGAGGCTCACAGACAAGTGGGAGAAAAAGCATTTGAATCCGAATGTGCTTTAGTTGTTACTTACGGCGAAGCCGCAGAAAATATAGCAAATTGTTTTATTGAAAAAGGCGGGGCTGCAAAAGCCTTTTCAGATAAAATTGAATTAACAAATTATTTGCGCGAAAACCTTAAAGAAGGGGACACAGTCCTTTTCAAAGGTAGTCGCGGAATGAAAATGGAAGAAATTTTTACATCTCTTTATAAGGAGTGGGAAGTATGAATATTGTAATCGCTTGTATCGTTGCGGCAGTTGTCGCTTTCGGAATTTCCTTCGGTTTGGGTTATGTTGTAATACCTTTTTTGCATAAGCTCAAATTCGGGCAAACTATTCTTGAAATAGGTCCTAAATGGCATAAGAATAAACAGGGAACACCTACAATGGGCGGTATTCTTTTTATTATTGGCACAGTAGCTGCTTTCGGTGTTGTTGTTTTAATTGACAAGTTCCTTGGTGGCGACATAATCGGTGTAAACGAAATTCTCGAAAAATCAATGAATATCAAGATTTGGGGCGGTCTTTTGATGGCTCTCGGCTTTGCTTTTATTGGTTTTCTTGATGATTATATCAAGGTTGTTAAAAAGCGCAATATGGGTCTTACCATTTTGCAGAAAACAGTTCTTCAGATTGTTCTTATGGTTGGATATTTGCTTACTCTTTATATAAACGACCCCACAGGCAGTATGTTTATTCCCTTTGTAGGAATGATTGAAACAAGGATTTTCTTCTGGGCAATCGGTATTGCAGTGATTTATTGCACAACAAATGCAGTTAACTTTACCGATGGTATTGACGGACTTTGCGGTTCTGTTACTTTTACTGCGGCAATCAGCTTTATTGTAGTTGGTGCTCTTCGCAACTGTCTCGGTGTTAGTCTTCTCGCTGCTGCTCTTGCAGGCGGTCTTATCGGTTACCTCGTTTGGAACTGGCATCCTGCAAAGGTTATGATGGGAGACCTTGGTTCAATGTTCCTTGGCGGTATGGTAGTAGCTCTTTCCTATGCAATTGATTGTCCCTTTATAATTCTTCTTATCGGTATTATCTATGTTGCAGAATTCGGTTCTGACATAATTCAGATCGGTTATTTTAAGCTTACAGACGGTAAGAGAATTTTCAAAATGGCACCCATTCACCACCATTTTGAAATGTGCGGTTGGAAAGAGGTTAAAATTGTAAAAATCTTTTCACTTGTAAACCTTTTAGGCGGAATTGTTGCAATTCTCCTTGTTTATTTCGGTAATCTTAAATAAACAATAATAATAAAATTTTTAAGGAGTCGGCTTATGAATAAAAAGAACAAATTGCTTTCCGGTTTGTTTGTGAACAACGGAATGGATATACCGTTTTTTATCATAATGTTGGGATTAATGGCATTCGGGCTTGTAATGCTATTGTCCTCAAGCTATGCTTACTCCTATTATGAAACAGAGGGCGAATCCAGTCTTCACTTTTTCTTCAGAGAAATAATATTTATGGCAGCAGGTCTTGTTGTTATGTATATCTTCTCGAGAATTGATTACAAGAAACTGAAATTTATTGCCAATATAGCGCTTATAGTTTCTTGGGGACTTGTTCTTTTGACGATAGTTATCGGTAAAATCAAAGGCGGAGAAATTAACCGTTGGTTAAATCTTGGTCCATTTGATATTCAGCCCTCAGAAATTGCCAAGTTTGCGGTTGTTCTTTTTTGTGCAACAGGACTTGATAAAAATCACAAGAAAATGGTTAGTTCAAAACCCTCAAAGGTTGGTTGGGCAGTAAAGCTTGCTGATATCACAAACGGTAAAATAGTTTTTACCGAGGGAACTGTTACACTTTTCTTTTATGCTTTCTTTGTGGGCTTAACAGCGGTTTTTGTTCTTGCCGGAAGCCACCTTTCAGGTGCTATTCTTATTCTTCTCTTCGGTGTTGCAATGCTCTGGATGGGAGAGGGCAGAGCAAGGTGGTTTGTAGTGGGTATTATTGCTGCGGTAATAATTCTTTTTATCGTTATAAAATATTACGATGAAATTCCGGTTTTAAGAGATTATATGGCGGACCGCATCGGTTCCTGGCTCAATAAAGACCTTACGGATACCGATAAGCGTTGGCAGACAAACCATTCTCTTTTTGCTTTGGGCTCGGGAGGCTTTTTCGGTTCAGGTCTGGGTAATTCAAAGCAGAAATATTTCTATGTTTCCGAATCCCATACCGACTTTATATTCTCTATCATCGGTGAAGAGCTTGGTTTTGTAGGTTGTTGTCTTGTTCTCGGACTTTTTGCTCTTCTTATTTTGAGAGGTATTTATATCGGAATGAGAGCAAGGGACCGTTTCGGCGCACTTCTTGCTTTCGGCATTATGATGCAAATCGGTTTGCAGGTTGCTCTTAATGTTGCGGTTGTAACTGATACTCTTCCCAATACAGGCATCAGCTTACCGTTCTTTAGTTACGGCGGTTCTTCGACTCTTGTAACGCTGGGTGAAATGGGATTCCTTTTAAGCGTTTCAAGACAGGCGGATTTGCCGAGGCTTTATTCATTTGGTAAAAGCAAAAAACAAAAGGTGTGAGTAGTATGAAAGTTTTAATAGCAGCAGGTGGCACAGGCGGTCATGTAAATCCTGCACTTGCAGTTGCAGGTGAAATTAGAAATCAGTACCCCGATGCAGAGATTTGCTTTGTGGGTACTTCTGACAGAATTGAATCAAAAATTGTTCCCGATGCAGGCTTTCCCTTGAAAACTATTGAGATTTCAGGTTTTAAAAGAGGGTTTTCTCCTGCAGATATTAAAGCCAATGTGAAAACCGTTACCCGTCTTCTTAAAAGTTCGGGTGCAGTTAAGAAAATAATTAATGAATTCAATCCCGATGTTGCGGTGGGCTTTGGTGGTTATGTAAGCGGACCTGTTATTCGTATGGCAGCGAAAATGGGTATTCCTACTGCCATTCACGAACAAAATGCATACCCGGGTGTTACTAATAAAGCGCTTGCAGAAAAGGTTGATGCCGTTATGCTCACCGTTGAAGCAGCCAAGAAACACTTGAATTGCAAAAACGAACCCATTGTTACAGGACTTCCCGTAAGAGGTGAGCTTCTTACTGCAGACGGCGATATTTCAAGAGCGGAGTTAGGTTTTGACCAAAGACCTCTTGTTCTTTGTATGGGCGGTTCTTTAGGTGCAAGAGCTATTAATGAAGCGGTTATTGATGCAATTGCTGATGGCAGAAAATCAAAGTATAACTACCTTATTTCAACAGGTCAGTACGGGCTTTGGGTTCCGGACAAGATGCGCGAAAAGGGGATTAATCCCGAGGAAGAGAATATCGAGGTTCGTACATATATTAATGATATGGACAGATGTCTTTCTGCGGCTGACCTTGTAATTTGCCGTGCAGGAGCATCCTCGCTTTCAGAGTTTGAAGCTTTGGGTAAAACTTCAATTCTCGTTCCGTCACCAAATGTTACTGAAAATCATCAGTTCCATAATGCTATGGCGCTTGTTAATAACAATGCCGCAGTAATCATTGAAGAAAAAGACCTTGATGGTAAAAAATTGGGCGAGGAGATGGACAGACTTCTTTCCGACAAAGATCTTCTCAAGGAAATCGGAGCAAATGCTCGCAAAATGGCAGTTACCGATGCAACAGAAAGAATTTGTGAAATTGTTCTCGGTTTAATAAAGAAATAATTAACCAAAATTTAAAAAAAGCATATTATGTGTCGTGGGGTATTTTACCTATTAAAATCCGAAAGGGGCGACACTATGTCTGCTTTCGTTATAAACGGTGGTCGTCGTATAAGCGGCAGTCTTCGTGTTCAAGGGTCCAAAAACAGCGTTTTACCCATACTTGCGGCAACTGTTCTTATAGAGGGAAAATCAGTTATACATAACTGTCCCGATTTGTCCGATACCGACGGTACTGTAAAAATACTTAAAAATCTAGGTTGCATGGTGATGCGTGAGGGAAACAGTATTATTGTTGACAGTACCGATATCACCGGCACTGAAATCCCTGAAAATTTAATGAGGGAGATGCGTTCTTCTGTAATTTTTCTAGGTGCAATATTGGGCAGAATGAAATCATCAGTAATATCAACTCCGGGCGGTTGTGAAATAGGCTTGCGACCAATTGACTTGCATCTTTACGCTATGAGGCAATTAGGCGTCAGCGTGGATGAAAACTACGGTAAACTTGTGTGCACCGTTCCCCACGGCTTAAAGGGTAAGAAGGTTACCTTTTCTTTTCCCAGTGTGGGTGCAACGGAGAATGCAATTTTAGCCGCAGTTACCGCAGAGGGTACAACAACAATTGTGAATGCCGCAAGAGAACCGGAGATAATTGATTTGTGTGAATTTCTTAATAGATGCGGCGGTGAAATTGAGGGTGCAGGAGAAAGCGTAATTACAATTCACGGTAAGAAAAAGCTTTACCCTTGCGAATATTCGGTTATTTGTGACAGAATAGCTTGTGCAACCTATCTTATTGCAGGTGCAGTTACAGGCGGAGATGTTAATCTTGAAAATACAAATCCCATACACCTGAATTCAATTCTGCCTCTTTTGGAGGAAGCAGGTTGTAATATAAATGTAAGATGCCGTGCAATTCGGCTTAAAGCTCCCCCGAGGCTTAACAGGATAGATAAAATAATAACTCAACCTTTTCCGGGGTTTCCAACGGATGCGCAAGCACCTTTTACGACCCTTGCTTGCGTTGCAAAAGGAACAAGCGTAATTGTTGAAAATATTTTTGAAAGTCGTTTCAAACACATTCCGGAGCTTATAAGAATGGGAGCAAAAATAAGGCTTGAGGGAAGAGTTGCCGTAATTGAAGGTGTAGAAAGACTTTTCGGCGCAGAGGTGATTTCACCGGATTTGCGCGGAGGAGCTGCTTTGGTTCTTGCAGGACTTTGTGCAGACGGTGTGACAACAGTTAAAAACATAAAATTTATTGACAGAGGCTATGAGGATTTTGAAAACAATCTTTGTATGCTTAATGCAGATATAAAAAGAAAGGTAAGTTGAAATGGGAGACAGGAACCGTAAAAAAATATCACGGAAAAAGACAGTTATAAAACCGCCTAAAAAAAGCAATAATCAACATCTTTCTCGTGATGAAGTGCGTTCAATAAATAAAAAGAAAATGAGCCGAAAAAGAAAAATCAGAAAAAATATTCTTACATTTTTCCTTGCGGTTGTGGTTTTGTGTGTGGGCGCAGTTCTTGTCTTTTCTTTGTTTTTTAAAGTTAATACCATTTCCGTAAACGGTGAAAACATTTATTCTGATAAAATGATTGTTGAAAAAAGCGGAATTGAAATAGGCACAAATCTTTTCAGAATAAATGAAGAAAAGCTTTCCGAAAAATTATCAAAAGATTTACCTTACATAAAATCGGTTACTGTAGAAAGAGAACTTCCCGATACGTTGGTTATAAATGTAGAGTCAACGAGGGAGGTTGCGGCAATTGTATCAGACGGCGTTTATGTGCTTGTAGACGAAACAGGAAAGATTCTCGATAAAGATGCTTCGGTTCTGAGAGAAAATGTTGCAGTAATAAATAATGTAAAACTCAAAGAGAAAAATGAGGGAGAGTGCATTGTTCTCACAAACGAGAAAAAAACAGCGGTGCTTATAACTCTTCTTGATGCTATAAATAAATCGGGTTTAGATCTTCTCACCGAAATTGATTTGAAAAATATCAATGATATAAAAATTAAATATGACGACCGAATCACTTTCGAGGTGGGGAGTCTTACCAATATTGAAACAAAGCTTGCAAGGGGAGTAGCGGCATTGGAGAAAGAAAATGAAATCAATGCCTATTCCGAAGGTACTCTTGACCTGAAAACAGAGCCCTATGTTTACTTTAAATCGGGTTCCGAGGAAACAACAAGTAAAGAAAATACTAAAAAACAACAAAAATAATAAAAAATTTTCAAAATAACTTGCTATTGAACAAATTGTGTGTTAATATTTAAAAGATGTAATATAGTAATATGTATTCTTGTGTATAAAATAGGAGGAAGAAAAAATGAACTTTGAAATTGCAAATGATTTTGAAGACGTTACTCAGATAAAGGTTATCGGTGTCGGCGGTGGTGGCGGAAACGCTATCAACCGTATGGTAAGCTCCGGTGTTCAGGGTGTTGAATTTATCGCTATCAATACCGATAAACAGGTGCTTACATTCTCTAAAGCAACTCATAAAATCCAGATCGGTGAAAAGGTTACAGGCGGTCGCGGTGCAGGCGCTCGTCCCGAAATGGGTCTTAAAGCAGCTGAAGAAAGCAGAGATGCAATTGTTGATGCTCTCAACGGCGCAAATATGGTGTTTATTACTGCAGGTATGGGTGGTGGCACAGGTACAGGTGCAGCTCCCGCTATTGCAGAAATTGCAAAGAGCAACGGTATTCTCACAGTTGGTATTGTTACAAAGCCCTTCGCATTTGAAGGCAAAAGAAGAATGCAGCAGGCAGAAGCAGGTATTGCAGAGCTTGCTCAGCATGTTGATAGCCTTATCGTTATTCCTAACGAAAGACTCAAACTCGTTTCTGACCAGAAAATCACATTTGCTAATGCTTTCGATGTAGCAGATGATGTTCTTCGTCAGGGTGTTAAGAGCATTTCAGAGCTTATTAAAGTTCCCGGTCTTATCAACCTTGACTTTGCAGACGTTACTGCAGTTATGAAGGATGCAGGTCACGCTCATATGGGTGTTGGTCGCGCAACAGGTAAGGAAAAGGCAGAAATTGCAGCTAATGCAGCAGTATCAAGTCCTCTCCTTGAAACAACAATTCAGGGTGCCAAGGGTGTTATTATCAGTATCACTTCTTCCGCTGATATCACCCTTGATGACGTTGATGTTGCAGCAAGTATTATTGCAGACGCAGCAGATGCAGATGCTAACATCATCTTCGGTGTTGCATTTGATGAAAAGCTTGACGATGAAATGATCGTTACAGTTATTGCAACAGGATTCGGTACAGATGTTAACGGCTTTGCTAACAAATCCGGTGCAGCAGCTTCTGTTGAGGCTTCATCTTCAACTGATGATGAAGACGGCGATATCGTTGACATCCTCGGTCTTTTCAAGAAATAATTTGATGAATTTTAAGCCGACTGGTTTCAGTCGGCTTTTTCTTTTTGCCAAATTGTAAATAAATTCTTACAGTCTTGTTACAATGCTTTTAAAATATGTAAATATGTGGTATTATATATTTACAAAATTGAGGAGTACGAAGTTAATCTTCGTTATATATATGAAAAAAGCACGTAAGAAAACCGTTATAAAAATATCAGAAAACATTATGATTATAATACCGTTCCTCATAGTGTTGGCAATTCTTTCGAGAACAATTCCAGACGGAACGGTTCGCCTTAATATCGGAGAAAGCGGTATTGGTGAAAAGGCAATTGCTTTAACATTTGATGACGGTCCTTCTGACTATACTGAAGAGCTTCTTGATGGTCTTGAATTGTATGGTGCAAGAGCAACCTTCTTTGTAATAGGCAGTAAGGCAGAGAAAAATCCCGAAACAGTAAAACGGGCTCATGAGGATGGTCATCTTATTGGGAACCATACCTATAGCCATATAGATTTTTATGAATCCTCGCTGACAGAAATAGAAGAAGATATACAAAAGGGTTCTGATGTTATTGAGCAAATAACAGGAGAAAGACCGTTGTTCCTCCGTGCACCTTACGGTAACGTTACTTTTTTGCAGCTAAAACAACTTGACTGTTTCTTCGTTCATTGGTCTTCTTCAACTCTTGATTGGTTCAGGGAAGAGGAAGAATATATCTACAAGCGCATAATGAAAAAAGCTAAGGACGGCGCAATAATTCTTATGCACGATACAAGAGAGGTAACCGTTAAAGCGGTTTTAAGAGCAATTCCCGAACTTCAGGAGCAAGGCTATGAGCTTGTAAGAGTGGATGAACTTCTCTCAAGAAACGGTGATAAGCTTAAAATGGGCGTGCCTTACAGAAGCTGTATGTACGACAGAGGTGCAATTGCATTTTAAATCTAAATAATATAAAACATCCTTAATCTTCGGATTAAGGATGTTTTTGTATATAGAAAAATAATTGGCAATAATAACAATATAATGCAATTGTAGGAGTTTTCAATGAATAAGAACAGTCATATTTTTTATACAATGTTTTCACCCATTGTTTTGTTATTGTTTTCGCTACTGTTTCTTCCTAAAATACGGGGGAAAGAAAATATTCCTAAAAATAGCGGTGCAGTTCTTGCGGGGAATCATATAACGGTTTTAGATTGTTTTATGGTTATGGCAGGCACAAGGCGTTGTATTCATTTTCTCGCAAAAGCAGAGCTTTTTAAATTTTCTTTCACAAACTGGTTTTTCAAAAATGCAGGTTTAATTCCCGTTTATCGCAACGGAAAAGACAAAAAAGCCTTGAAAAAAGCCACTGAATATTTAAAAAATGGCTCATTGGTGGGGATTTTCCCTGAGGGAAGAGTGAATAAAACCTTTGAAACACCTGTTTTACCCTTTAAAATCGGTGCGGTAAAAATGGCGCAGGAAACCAATTGTCCTATTGTGCCGTTTACCATAAAAGGAAAGTATGTTCCTTTCATTCGTTCCATAGAGATAGTTTTTCAAGAACCATATTATGTAACAAAAGAAAATCTTGATGATGAAAACAAAATTCTTGTAAGAAAGGTTTGCAGTAAATTAAATGAAAGAAAAAAATAAAAATCCTTTTTATGCCTATAGTAACCCCGAAACCGAATTGGGTTTTGATATTCCCGATGTTTCTATGTTCGGTATGATAAAAATATCGGAAAAAAGTCATAGTGATGCGCTTGCAATTGAATATTTCGGTAAGAAATTTTTATATAAAGAATTAGTTGAAAAAATTGAGATGGTTTCCCATGCTTTTTATAAAGTAGGTGTGCGAAAAGGTGATATTGTTACAATTTTAATGCCAAATACACCTGAAGCAGTCCTGAGTATTTATGCTTTAAACAGATTGGGCGCAGTTTCAAATATTGTTCATCCTCTTTCAGCTGAAGAGGAAATTAAAAATTATCTTGTATCCTGTAAATGTAAGTTTTTAGTTTGTGTTGATATGTGTATTGAAAAAGTGAAGAAAATTATCGACGAAACATATCTTGAAAGAATAATTATTGCTTCTCCCGGAGATTCAATGCCGGGTGTTTTGAAACTAGCGTACAGTTTAAAAAAGAAATATACTTTTTCTAAAGAGGATAAGTATATTATATGGCAGAATTTTATCAAAAATATAAGCTCCGAATCTCCTGAATATTTTCCCACTGATAAAGAAAATGAAGAGGTTGCAATAATTCTTCACAGCGGCGGAACAACGGGAATCCCAAAAGATATTATGCTATCAAATAAAAATTTCAATGCTTTCGGAATTCAAGCGGTT
The DNA here is from genome assembly GCA_964624385.1 of uncultured Eubacteriales bacterium. Lineage (GTDB taxonomy): Bacteria > Bacillota > Clostridia > Oscillospirales > Acutalibacteraceae > DTU089. Next base: position 34,540 of record CAZUZV010000008.1, read on the forward strand.
TTAACCTTGAGTGATGTAAGTGCGGGTGATAAAATTCTCGGAATTTTGCCCGTTTTTCACGGCTTTGGTTTAGGGGTATGTGTTCACGTCTGCTTTTGTTTCGGGGCGTGTTCCGTCCTTATTCCTCTTTTTAATGCCAAAAAGTTCGGCGGTATATTGAAAAAATATAAACCAACAATGCTTTTCGGTGTGCCTACTCTTTATGAAGCACTTATCAATGCAAAAGGGATAGATAATCTTGATTTTTCTTTTCTCAAATATGCAGTAAGCGGAGGCGATACGTTGCCCGAAGCTTTAGAAAAGAAGGTTAATGATTTTTTTGCTTCTCATAATTCCCAAATCCGCATTTGCGAGGGTTACGGAATGACCGAAGGGTTAGCTGCGTTGAGCCTGTCGGTTAACGATGGCTATAAATCGGGGACGATCGGAAAAGCGCTTATTGGTAACAAAATGTGCGTAGTTGAACCGGGAACAACAAATGTGTTAAGTGCTAATGAAGAGGGGGAGCTTTGTGTTTCGGGTCCTACTGTTATGATAGGCTACAGAAACAATGAAGCGGAAACGGAGAAAACCTTGAAAAAGCATTCGGACGGAAAAATCTGGCTTCATACGGGTGATATGGCAACCATTGATGAAAAGGGTATTGTCACTTATAAATTGCGAATAAAAAGAATGATTATTTCTTCGGGTTATAATGTTTATCCAAACTATATTGAAAAAACAATCGAAGAAATGCCCGAGGTTTCAAAATGCGTTGCAGTTGCAGTTCCTCACCCTTATAAAAAAGAGGTTGCAAAAGCCTATATAATTCTGGAAAAAGGCTACGCGCCCGATTCCTTTACTCTTGAAAAAATAAAAAATTATTGCAAAAAGAAACTCTCTCGTTACAGTGTTCCGCAAGAGTTTGAATTTGTAAAAGAATTTTCAAAAACTCCTTATGGTAAAATTGATTATGTCAAATTAAAGATGAATACCCAAAAATAAAATTTCTCCGTTCACATTTTCAAAAAATGTGAACGGAGAAATGAATTTATTAAAGTTTTTCGCAAATTGCTTTTGTATCTCTTGCGATTGCAAGCTCTTCGTTAGTGGGAACAACGAAAGCTTTTACAGGGCAACCGGGGAGAGTGAGTTCAATTTCTTCACCGCGAACTTCATTAGCTTTTTCATCGAGCTTGATGCCGAGATAGGAAAGATTGTTGAGAACATCTTCTCTGAGATCGATGCAGTTTTCACCGATACCACCTGTAAATGCGATAACATCAACACCGTCCATAGCGGCAATGTAAGAACCGATGCATTTACGAATCTGATACCACTGCATATCTCTTGCAAGCTTTGCTCTCTTGTTACCTTCAACTGCAGCGGCCTTAACAGCTCTGTCATCAGAGTGAACGCCTGAAATACCGAGAACACCACTCTTTTTGTTCATAATAGTGTCCATTTCCTTGGGGGAAAGGTTGTGTTTATCCATAATGTAAGTAACAACGGAGGGGTCAATAGCACCGCAACGTGTACCCATCATAAAACCGTCAAGGGGAGTAAGACCCATACTTGTGTCAAGAACCTTACCGTCTTTGATAGCGGTAATTGAGCAACCGTTACCGAGGTGGCAGGTGATAAGCTTGATATCTTTAAGGTCTTTGCCTACGATTTCTGCAGTTCTGTAAGCAACAAAACGGTGAGAAGTACCGTGAGCACCGTAACGGCGGATGTGATCTTCTTCGTAATATTCGTAAGGAATTCCGAACATATATGATGTTTCGGGCATTGTGCTGTGGAATGCGTTATCAAAAACTGCAACTTGAGGAACGCTTGCTCCGAAAACTTCGTTACAGCATTCAATACCTACAACGTGAGCAGGGTTGTGAAGCGGAGCAAGAACGCTGAGCTCGTCAATTGCTTTAAGAACACTGTCATCGATAAGAACGCTTTCTGTGAAGCGATCACCACCCTGAACAACTCTGTGACCGATAGCACTGATTTCTGAAAGGTCGTCAATAACCTTGCAGTCTCCTGTTGTAAGAGCGTCTTTAACAATGTTGAAAGCAACCTTGTGGTCGGGAATGTCAACATATTCATCAAAGCTTCTGCCATCAAAGGTTGAACCTTTAGTATGGCTCATATCTGTTGCAATTGATTCGCAGATACCTTTTGCGAGAACTTTTTCGCCTTCCATATCAAAAAGCTGATATTTAAGGGAAGAGCTACCGCAGTTAATTACGAGAATTTTCATAATAAACCTCCATTAAAACTGTTTATTTTCTTTTTTGGAAAATTAAATACAATAATATTGTGTAAAATACTTACCAAGTAACAATTATACCATTATTTTAATGTTTTGCAATAGTAAACCTGAACAAAAAGAGGTGATTTTTTGAATTACGGTATTGTAGCAGAGTTCAATCCTTTCCACAACGGTCATAAATACTTGATAGACACCATAAAAAACAAGGATGAAAATACAGTAACTGTTGTTATGAGTGAAAGCTTTGTTCAAAGGGGCGAATGCGCTTGTATGTCACCTTATGTGAGAACCGAAATGGCTCTTCGGTGCGGTGCGGATTTAGTTCTTTCTCTTCCCGTTCCTTATGCCACTGCAAGTGCAGAGCGTTTCGCTCTAGGTGCTCTTTCTGTTTTAGGCGGTTTAGGTTGCGTTGATGCTCTCGCTTTCGGTGTTGAATGCGACAATGCCGAAATGCTCAAAAAATGTGCTGAAGCTTTAGAATGTGAAGGATTTTCAATAGCCCTTGAAAAGTATTTGAATAATGGTCTTTCTTTTCCCGTTGCAAGGCAAAAGGCAATTGAAGAAATTTTTGGGGAAGAACTTTCGGAAATACTCTCTTCACCAAACAATATTTTAGGTGTTGAGTATATAAAGGCCATAAATAAATTGAAATTGAATATGAATATTTACCCTGTAACCAGAAAAGGCGTTGACCACGACAGCAGAGAAGAAAATGGAAATTTCTGTTCTGCATCTGCCATTCGTGAAAAATTGATGGATGGGCAGGAAATTGAAAAATTTTTACCTGAAGAGTCTTATAATATTTTGTCAAAAGAAATTGTTAATTATAAAGCTCCTGTAAGTATTCTTGCTTTGGAAAGGGCAATTATTTACAAGCTTCGCTCAATGACTGTAGAAGATTTTAAAAGCTTACCCGATGTAAGTGAAGGTCTTGAATATAGATTTTTTGATGCAATAAAAACCTCGTCGTATCTCGAGGAAATACTTGAAAAAGTCAAGACAAAGAGATATACTCATTCAAGAATAAGAAGAATCATTATTTGTGCTTTTTTGGGTATAAGGAAAGAAGATGTCTTGGCACCTGTTCCTTTTATCAGGGTTTTAGGGTTTAATGAGAATGGTGCAAAAATATTAAAAAAAGCAAAAGAAACCGCAACTTTACCCATAGTTACGAAATCTTCTGCAATCAATGCTTTAGGTGAAGATGCCAAAAGAGTTTTTGCTTTGGAATGCTTTGCAAGAGATATGCTTTCTTTAGCTCTTCCTGTCAGGGATGAGTTCGGTAAGGAAATGACAGATAAACTTATTGTTTTATAATTTATAAATTGGAGAAATTATGGATTTAATAGTAATCGGCGGCGGTGCCGCAGGTCTTATGGCGGCAGGTACGGCTGCTAAAAGAGGTCTTAAAGTTACTCTTATTGAGCGTAACGAAAAGTTAGCAAGAAAAGTTGGTATAACGGGAAAGGGCAGATGCAATGTTACAAATTCTTGCCCTCTTCTTAATGAACTTATAAGCAACGTTCCTGTAAACGGCAGATTTTTATACGGTGCGTTTTCAAGATTTGGTACGGATGATACCATTGACTTTTTCGAAGAATTGGGAGTTCCTCTTAAAATTGAAAGAGGAAACCGTGTTTTCCCCGTTTCCGATAAAGCTCTTGATATTGTTGATGCACTCAATAAATTTATAACCGTAAACGGAGTGAAACGTAAAACAGGCAGAGTAACTGAGCTTATAGTTGAAAATGGCGCAGTCAAAGGTTGCAGAACCGAGGACGGCAGAGAGTTTTTTGCAGATAATGTACTTATTGCAACCGGCGGTATGTCCTATCCCGCGACAGGCTCAACAGGTGACGGTTATACTCTCGCAAAGCAGGTAGGACACACAGTAACAGATTTAAAGCCTTCTCTTGTACCTCTTGAATGTCATGAGGGTTGGTGTACGGAAGCAATGGGACTCTCCCTTCGTAATGTGGAAATAAGAGTGGAAGACACCAAAACGTATAAGGAAGTATATAAGGACTTCGGTGAAATGCTTTTTACCCATTTTGGTGTATCAGGTCCTATGATTCTTTCCGCATCCTCTCATATGAGAAATATGGAAAAGGGAAGATATGTAATTCATATTGACTTTAAACCTGCCCTTACTTACGAACAGTTGGACAAGCGTATCCAAAGAGATTTGCTTGAATGTTCAAATAAGAATTTGTATAATACTCTTGCACTGATGTTGCCGAGAAAAATGATACCCATTATTGTCAAACTTTCAGGACTTAACGGAAATATAAAATCAAATCAGGTTACAAAGGAAATGCGCTCTCAATTGGTTGATTTGCTTAAAGATATCCGTCTTACCGTTACGGATTTCCGTCCCATTGAAGAGGCAATTATTACCTCGGGCGGTGTAAGCGTTTCGGAAATTGACCCGAAAACGATGAAAAGTAAAATAATAGACGGACTTTATTTCGCAGGCGAAGTAATTGACGTGGATGCCTATACAGGCGGATTTAATCTGCAAATTGCATTTTCTACGGGAAACCTCGTTGGAAACTCCGTTTCCTGACGGAATGCAAAATTCAAAATGCAGAATGCAAAATTTCGGGACTGCGTCAGCATTATAATCGGCTTTGTCCCGATAATTACGCATTACGCATTACGAATTGTGGCCAGCAAACAAAGTAAAAAAAGGGAGAATACGGTATGATAGTTAACATTGCAATCGATGGTCCTGCAGGTGCAGGCAAAAGCACAATAGCAAAAACTGCCTCAAAGGAATTAGGCTTTATTTATGTTGATACAGGCGCTCTTTACAGAACAGTTGGTCTTAATGCTTTAAGACTCGGTAAAGACACAAAAAGCGCAGAACAGGTTGTTCCCACTTTGGACGGACTTCAGGTTTCTCTTCGTTTTGTTGACGGTGAGCAGAGGGTTTTCCTTGGTGAAGAGGATGTTTCAACTGCTATAAGACAGAATGAGGTTTCAATGGCGGCATCCAATGTTTCGGCAATTCCCCGAGTGAGAGAATTCCTTTTCGATTTGCAAAGAGATATTGCAAAGAAAAATAACTGCATTATGGATGGAAGAGATATCGGGACTGTTGTTCTTCCCGATGCAAAGATTAAAATTTATCTTACTGCATCTGCAGAAGCGCGTGCTGACAGACGCTTTAAGGAGCTTACGGAAAAGGGTCAAAAGGTTGAATATGATGCAATTCTTAAAGAAATTAAAGAACGCGACTATCAAGATATGAACAGAGAAATTGCGCCCTTGAAGCAGGCAGAAGATGCGGTTCTTGTTGATACAACGGAGCTCACTCTTCCTGAATCTATAGAATATATGATTAAGGTCATAAAGGAGCGACTTTAATGACTGAAATTACTTTAGCCAAAAAGGCAGGTTTTTGTTTCGGCGTTGACAGGGCAATAAAGCTTATCGAAAAACTTGTGAGCGAGGGGAAAAAGGTTGCAACCTTAGGACCGATAATCCACAATCAGCAGGTTATTGAGGATTTGGAGAGCAGGGGGGTTGTTGTAGTTGATGAGGTTTCACAGGTTCCCGAAGACACAATTCTTGTTTTAAGAACTCACGGAGTTACTAAAGAGGTTCTTGAAGAAACCGAGAAAAGCGGTTGCGAATTTATTGACGCCGCTTGTCCGTTTGTTAAAAAAATTCATAAAATAATTCTTGAAAATTCTGCGGAGGATGCTGTAACCTTAATTGCCGGTGATGAAAATCACCCCGAGGTTAAGGGCATAAAAAGCTATGCCAAAGGTGAAGCCTTTGTAATTAATTCTGCGGAAAAGCTCGAAGAATTGTTTAAAAACAGACCTGATTTGGCAGAAAAACCCCTGATTTTTGTTTCTCAAACAACTTTTAGCATAAAAGAATGGGAAAAAAGTATAAAAAAAATCAAAATTCTATGTACAAATCCGAAAATATTTGATACAATATGCAGTGCGACCGAAGAAAGACAAAATGAAGCGGCAGAGCTTTCAAGGATTTCTGATGCGATGGTTATCGTTGGTGGGCGTCATAGCTCCAACACACGAAAACTTCTTGATGTCTGCGAAAGAAACTGTCCGTCTTTTCTTATTGAAACTGCTGACGAGCTTAATGGTATCACTCTTGGCGGATTTAATTCTATCGGTCTCACTGCGGGTGCATCTACTCCCGCCGGTATTATAAAGGAGGTACTTGAAACCATGTCCGAAATTGTCAAAGACACCAATATGATTGAGGAGGAAAAAGTGCTGGACTCTGCAGCAGCTGAAGATTTTGATTTTGCAGCCGCTTTGGAAGAATCACTCAGCAATATGAACAGCGACCAAAAGGTTGTTGGTACAGTATTGAATGTGACTAACACAGAGATACAGGTTGATATCGGCAGGAAGCAAACAGGCTATATTCCCTACAGCGAATACAGCAATGACCCGACCGCAGACCCCAAAGCAGAACTCAAAGTCGGCGATGAACTTAACCTCATCATCATGAAAACCAACGACCAGGAAGGCTTTACAATGCTTTCCAAAAAACGTTATGATGCTATTGCAGCATGGGACAAAGTTGTTTCTGCTGAAGGCACAGACGAAATCCTTGAAGGCGTTGTTACAGAAGTTGTTCGCGGTGGCGTTATCGTTGTTTCAAACAATGCTCGTCTTTTTATCCCTGCTTCTCTTGCAACTGCAAGCCGTAACGACAAGCTTGAAGACCTTGTAAAGAAACCGGTTAAGTTCAAAGTTATTGAAGTTAACAAGCAGAGAAGAAGAGCAGTTGGCTCCATTCGTGCGGTACTTAAAGATGAAAGAAAAGCTGCTGAAGAAAAATTCTGGGCAGAAGCAACAGAAGGTGAAGTTCGTAAGGGTGTTGTTAAATCTCTTATGAAATTCGGAGCTTTCGTTGACATCGGCGGCGTAGACGGTATGATTCACGTTAGCGAGCTTTCCTGGAACAGAATTAAAGATCCTTCAGAGGTTGTTTCTGTTGGTGACGAGGTTGAGGTTACAATCAAATCTCTTAACCCCGAAAAGAAGCAGATTGCTCTCGGTTATAAGAAGCTTGAGGACAATCCTTGGGAAATTTTCAAATCAAAATATGCAGTTGATTCTGTAGCAGAAGTTGAAATTGCTAACTTCACAGATTTCGGTGCATTTGCTCACATCGTTCCCGGTGTTGACGGTCTTATTCACATTTCACAGATTGCTAACAAGCATGTTTCAAAACCTGCTGATGTTCTTAAAATCGGTGAAAAGGTTGAAGTAAAGATTACAGAAATTGACGAGGAAAGAAAGAGAGTTAGTCTTTCAATCCGTGCGCTTCTTCCTGTTGAGGAAGCAGTAGCAGAAGAAGCTCCCGCTGAAGAAACAGTTGAAGCTCCTGCAGAAGAAGTTGCTATCGAAGAATAATTAAACTTGCCGTCCACTTTCACTTAAAAGTGGACGGTTTTTATGAAAGAGGGTGTAAATATGTATTGTGACAATTGCCACAGACAAAGTCCGGGCAATTTCGTGAATTGTCCTTATTGTTCTGCACCGCTGAAAAATATTGAAAGCAGAAAACCTCAGAAATTTGTAAAGAAAAAGGAACATAAAAAAACCGTCCCATTTAAAACATCGGTTATAGCTGTTATAATTGTGGCATTTGTTCTGGCGGTATCTGCAGTGGTAACAGGGATTTTGACAGGTTCTAAACCTAATAAGGTTGTTAAAACAATGGTTACTGCAATAGATAATAACGATGCTGATCTTTATTACTCTCTTTACGATGAACAAATTAAAGAATATTATAAAGAGAATTTTTATTACGGTGAAGAGGAAACCTTCGATGCTCTCACGAGCCCTCTTACCGAGAGCAGAGATTTTTATGCTTCAAAATGTGGTGAGAATTTTACATTGAAGTATGAGATTATCAATATAGAATACTTATCGGAGGAAAGGTTGGCGCTTCATAATAATACTTTAGCAACAATGTATAATTATAAGAGGCTTCCCAAGAAAATCGCAGTTCTTGAAATAGAAATTGAAGCTAAGGGCGAAAAGGGAGCATACAAGAGTGTTTATTCTCGCTTCTATTGTTCTCAGATTAAAGGTAAATGGTATAAATTACTTCTTCCCACAACACTTTCAGATGAAGAGTCGATTGAAGAAACACAGTAAATGACAGTGGATTTGATTCTGCTGTCATTTTTTGTTGATATTTGTAAGAATAATGCTTTTTTAGAAATATTCTGTATTTTACACAAAAAAAACGTTAAAAACAAAAAAATATTTGACAAATTAACAAAAATGTTGTATAGTCTATATTAAGAGTATTATAGTTTGTGTATGAGGTGGTTTGTTGAGTTCGGGCGGTTGCAAGGAGCTTTCTTCCTTGAGTAATGAAGAACTTGTAAAGCTTTCTCAAAAGGGGGATGAGCAGGCCTGTTCCGTCCTTTCTGCGCGTTTTCTTAATACTCGCGGTGCAGGGGTCAGCATTTCCTATCTCGATTCCGATGATTTCGTTCAGGAAGGAATGTTGGGTTTTTTAAGAGCAGTTGAAACCTATGATTTTTCCCGTGGTGTTCCCTTTGAAGCGTATGCTTTCAAATGTATGCAGAACAGTATTAATTCTGCTGCCGGAGTTTCAAGGGTTGAAATTCCCATAGGTATGAGCTCCGAGTTCTCAGATGTTACAGATAAGGAAGAAGACCCTTTAAGTCAGCTCCTTGTGGGTGAGCATTTGAGTGAGGTCTTGAATGCTTGTGAGATAACTCTTTCCGCTGTTGAGAAAACTGTTGTTTTTTTCAGGGCAGGTGGTATGTCCTATGAGGAAATCGGAAAAAGGCTTGATATGTCCCCGAAATCCGTTGATAATGCTCTTCAACGGGCAAGAAAAAAACTAAAAAGCGTGTGCTCTGATTAATAATCGGTTTGCATAAATATGTCCTTTTAGCTCAAAAAGCAGAGCGTTGTAATTATTCCTGAATTCAAAGATGACGGTGCAATTCCGTTAGAGGGCAACATCAAATTTCAAGCGAGGTAGCAAAAAATGTACGAAGACAAAACACTCGTCTGCAAAGAGTGCGGCAACGAATTTATTTTCACAGCCGGTGAGCAGGAATTCTATGCTGAAAAAGGTTTGGTTAACGAGCCCAAGAGCTGTAAAGCTTGTCGTGATGCTCGCAAACAGGCTATGAGAGGCGAACGTGAAAAATTCACAACAGTTTGCGCTGAATGCGGCGGAGTTGCAGAAGTTTACTTCAAACCCCGTGAAGATCGTCCTGTTTATTGCAGTGAGTGCTTCAGCAAGAAAAAAGAAGCAGAGGCTTAATGTGTCTTTGTCCCTGTGGTTTTTACCACAGGGTTTTTCTTTTTGTATTGAATTTAGACGTGTAATGTAGTATAATTTATTTATATTTAAATCAAAGTACGGAGGAACGGTTATGAAGAAGTTAATTTCTTTAATCCTTTCAGTTGTAATGTTGTTTTCCTCATTTTCCGTTGTAGGTTCTGCTGTTGAGGGGCCTTTTGCATCGGGTGTTGTTTATGCACTTGATAATGCTGAGTTTTATTGGGAGCTTTCTGAAGATGGTGGAATCCTTACTGTAAATGGTGAAGGTCCAATGCCGGAGTTTACAGAAAGTCCTGAATGGTTAAAGTATAATTTCAAAGAACTCCAAATCGGTGAAGGAATTATATCAATAAGTGAAGAGGCATTTTTATGTGCTGTAGCTCTTGAAAAAATTGTTCTTTCCTCAACCGTTACTGAAATTAAAGACCGAGCTTTCTATGGTTGCAGTAGTTTAGCGGAAGTTGTTTTTTCCAATGTGCAAACAATCGGTTCAATGGCATTTTACGGCTGTATGTCTTTAAAAGATATAAAAATCTCCGAAACAGTATCAGCAATAGGAAATTATGCTTTCGGTTATTACTGTAACGAAGAGCTTGACGATGCTCTTGCAAAAATCGAAGGTATGACAATTTTTGCAAAATCAGGTACAGAAGCTCAGAAATATACTGTGGAAAATGAAATTTCATTTATTAATTTAAGTGATTATACAGAGTATTTTGAATATTATTTAGTTGACAATTCTATAAATGGTCCGGCCTGCGCAGTAATTTATTCTTATAAAGATTGTCCTTATTCAGATGAAATAATTATTCCGGAAGAAATAGAAGGCTACAAGGTCGCTGAATTGTGGGAATCAGTTTTCTCAGGTTCAAATGCAAAATCTGTTTATATTCCGTCAACTGTTACTTATATCTCTAAAACTGCTTTCGAAAACGCAAGTAATTTAACTGAAATTATTTGCGAAGATGGTGGTGAATACGGCTCCCTTGACGGTGTGCTTTATCGAGATGATTTTGCAACTCTTTTAAAGGTTCCCGAAGGAAAAACAGAAATTAATAAGTACCCGGCAGAGCTTAAAACAATATACGAAAATGCTTTTAGAAATTCCTCTGTAATAGAAGTTGAAATTCCCGAAACTGTTGAAAATATCAACGAAAGCGCATTCGCATTTTCGAAAATCGAAAAAATAGTTATTTCTGAAACTGTAACAACTATCCCCGAAATGTGCTTCTACGGTTCTGAAAACCTCAAAGAAGTTGTTATTCCCGAAACCGTAAAAAAAATCGGCGCAAATGCTTTCAGCAATTGTTCATCTCTTTCTGAAATCAATTTACCCTACGGACTTGAAACAATTGATGGTGCGGCTTTCCATTGTGCAGGTCTAAAAAGCGTTGTGATTCCCGATAGTGTTAAAAATATCGGTAATTATGCATTTGGCTATTACAGTGCGGATGATATCGAGTTTGTAAAAGACAATAATTTTGAAATTTACGGCAGAAGCGAAACATCCGCAGAAGAATATGCCACTCTGAATGAATTTAATTTTACTGATATTTCTCCCAAGCAGCCTGAAATCTGGTATGCATACACCGATAAGGCTTCCGTTACTCTTTTCTGGGAACAGACTGACGATGCGCAAGGTTACGAAATTTACAGGAAATTTGACGATAAACCCTTTGTTAAAATCGCTTATATAGGTCTTGATGAAGATACAGTTTATAGCGATTTAACAGCTGAAAACGGTCAGACATATTCGTATACTGTTGTTGCCGTAAAAGATAACTTAAGAAGTTCTTTTGAAAACAGTGTTGATATTGAATTTATCAGACTTTCAACCCCAGAGCTTGTCAGCGCAGAAATGACAAAGAACGGTATCTGTGTTAAGTGGAATACAGTTTCCGATGCAGAGGGCTATATACTTTACCGTAAAACTGATAATACCGAATGGACGGAAATTGCCGACTTTAAAGGAAAAGTAAAAACCTACGAAGACACAACCGTTAAAAGCGGAGAAAGCTATTCATATACCGTAAAAGCCTATAGCGGAGCGATTGAAAGCGGTTGTGATTATGATGGCGTAAGTGCTATGTATCTCGGTATTCCCAAACTTAAAACTGCATCAAATGCAGCCAAAGGTATTAAAATTACATGGGAAAAGGTTGAAGGTGCAAACGGTTATATTATCGGCAGAAGAACAAGCTCAACAGGTTGGACAAAAATCTCAACAATCGGTGACAAAAACAATTATACCGATAAAACTGCCAAAGCAGGAACAGAATACACATATACAGTTGTTCCTGTTTGCGATGATATTAAGGGCTTCTATGACGAAGACGGCATAACATATAAACGAATTGCAACAGTTACAAGCGAAAGCGCCAAAAATACTGCAGACGGTGTAAAAATAACCTGGAAACCCGTTTCGAAGTGCACAGGTTATAGAGTTTACAGAAAAACAGATAACGGAGCATACAAAAAAATTGCAACCGTTAAAGGTGCAACTAAATCATATTACACGGATAAAAAAGCAAAAAGCGGAACTAAGTATTATTATAAAGTTGTAGCTTATAGTGGGTCTTATGTAAGCTCTTATACAGAGGTTTCCCGTATGTACCTTGAAAATCCCGAGCTTTTGAGTGCAAAAAGCGGTAAAAAGGGAATTACTGCAAAATGGGAAACCGTTGAGGGTGCAAGCGGTTATTATGTTTATCGCAAAACCGGTAGCGGAAGCTATAAGAAAATTGCAACTGTTAAGGGTCAGGGGGGGAATTCCTATCTTGATAAATCCGCAAAGAAAGGCAAAACCTATACCTACAAAGTAAAAGCCTATTACGGAAAGACAACCAGCGCTTACTCAAACACAAAAAAAGTGACAGATAAATATTAAAGTTATCATCCGAAACAATTAGCTTGTTAATTGTTTCGGATGATATTTGTTTTAGGGTACTCTACCTCTTTACCCAAACAATTTATGGCAAATAGGTTTGGGATTGCCATAAGGCCGTTGCAGATATCTGCAAATTCCCATATTATTTTTGGTGGATTTATGCTACCGATAAATACAAGAATAACATAAACTGCTTTGTAAAGCTTTGTGTGCTTTTTGCCAAAAAGATAATTGAAGCTTTTTTCACCGTAAAAGGAGCAGCTTGAAAGAGATGTGAAGGCAAATGTTGCTGTTAAAAAGGCGATTCCTTTTCTGCCGATTTCCCCTATGGAAGAATAAGCTGCTATAGATAAATCTGCACCAAAGAACTGCGAATGGGCATCGCTTGTGCTTACAAGAATAACAAGAGCAGTAATTGTGCAAAGGAAAACTGTGTCAATAAACACCTCGAGCATTGCCCACATACCCTGCGTTTCGCCATTTTGATTGTTGGATTCTGCATGAATAAGGGTGGATGAACCAAGTCCTGCTTCATTTGAAAAAACGCCTCTTGAAATACCGTAACGCATTGCTTTCAACATACCGTATCCGTTTAATGCTTTTACGGAAAAAGCCTCTTTTATGATTAATATAACTGAGGGAATGATATTTTCTTTGAATTTTATTAATACCCAAATTGAAATAATCATATATGTAGCTGTCATAAAAGGAACAATAACCGTACCGAATTTTGAAATTCTTTTAACCCCTCCGCTTATAATAATAAAGCATAAAAAAGAGCAAATTCCGCCAATGATATATTTGTTTATATTAAAGCCTATAGCGAGAGATTCGGAAACGGAATTGCTCTGAGTAAGGTTTCCCATGCCTATGGCAGAAAAAAGTGAGAAAAAAGCATATACTTTTGCGAGGCCTTTCATTTTTATACCATTTTCTATGTATGAGAATGCACCACCCTGAAAAATACCGTATTTGTTTTTTCTTCTGTAGTGAACGCCTAAAAAGTTTTCTGCATAAGCTGTCATCATAGAAAGAAGCGCCGATACCCACATCCAGAAAACTGTTCCCGGACCTCCCGAATAAATTGCCGTTGCAACGCCAACGATGTTTCCGGTGCCAATACAAGCACCTAAAACCGAACAAAATGCACCGAATTGAGAAATGCCGTTGTTTTCGGTTTTTTTGAACATCTTACATATTGTTTCTTTTAACACTGTAAAAAAACCGCGTATTTGAAAAAATCTACTGTTAAAAGTAAAACGAGAAGCGGTGAAAATAAAAACAATAAGCATGGGAAAACCCCAGACAACAGAACCTAAAGCATTTAAAAAGCTTTCCATAAAGCACCCCTTTCCTTTGACAAACGAAAAAAACAGTATATAATATACTATTGTAAATTTAGTTTTTTTATACTTGAAAGGATTTTTAAATGGCTCGTGATTTAACAAAGGGTAGCGTAAATAAAGTGCTTTTGCAGTTTACATTACCCCTTTTTATAAGCGTTGTGTTTCAACAGTTTTACAGTATTGCAGACAGCCTTATTGCAGGTCGTTTTGCAGGTGAGGATGCTCTTGCAGCGGTGGGAGCTTCTTATCCGATTACAAATATTTTTAATGCGGTTGCTTTTGGTTGTAACATTGGTTGTAGTGTTGTCATTTCTCAACTTTTCGGTGCGAGAGAATATAAAAAAGTAAAGACGGCGGTTTCAACTGCTCTTATTTCTTGCTTGGTTTTAGGCGCGGTTCTTACTGTTTCGGGCATTGCGTTAACTCCTGCTCTTATGAAAGCTATTGATACACCTGAAAATATATTTTCAGAGTCCGCACTCTATCTTGAAATATATATCGGCGGTTTTATATTCCTTTTTGTTTATAACATAGCAAACGGTATTTTTACCTCCTTGGGAGATTCAAAAACACCTCTTTATTTCTTGATGTTTTCTTCTGTTTTTAATGTAGTTCTGGACTATATTTTAGTTGTTTTCTTTGATATGGGTGTTTCAGGCGTTGCCTGGGCAACCTTTGTGGCTCAGGGTCTTGCAGGCGTTCTTTCGGTTATAACTCTTTTACACCATCTGAAAAAACTGCCCGTTAAAGAGAAAACGGATTTATTTTCTTTTCCTTTGTTGAATCAAATTGCCCGAATTTCTGTACCAAGTGTTCTTCAACAGAGCTTTGTTTCCGTAGGTAATGTATTTATTCAAAAACTTATAAATGGCTATGGTTCATCTGTTATTGCAGGGTATTCCGCCGCAATTAAGCTGAATACTTTTACAATAAATGCCCTTTACACCTTTGGCAATGGGGTATCAAGCTTTACCGCCCAGAATTTTGGCGCAAAAAAATACCCTCGTATAAGAGAGGGGATGAAATGCGGAACGGTTATGGTTGCTGTAACAGGTGTTGTTCTGGCAGCTTTGTTTCTGGCGTTTAATGTTCCTCTTATCGAATTGTTTATGGAAGGGGACGGAAGTGCAGAAGCGGTAAATTCGGGTTCGCTCTTCTTGAAAACCGTTGCACCTTTTTACGCATTTATAGGAATAAAGCTTGTTTGCGATGGTGTTCTTCGCGGTACGGGAACAATGAAGCTGTTTATGGTTGCCACCTTTACGGATTTGATTTTAAGAGTTATTCTCGCTTTCATATTCTCACCAATCTGGAGCTATCAAGGAATTTGGTGGTCCTGGCCTGTAGGGTGGACCGTTGCCAATATTCTGTCTTTAATATTCTATTTCAGGGTAATGAAAAAACTGACTGTCAAGTGACGGTCAGTTTTGTTTTCTTACAATCCTATATTCATCATCTGCCCTGAAATACGGACAAGCATCGTTTGAAGAGGTTAAAAACTTTAAATATTCATCCTCATCCAATTCGATGTCGCAGAAATACTCTTCTAAATCCTCGTCATATCTGTAATTTTCACACATATCGCACATTGCCATAAGAAAACCTCACTTGTGATATTTTCCGTTGTTGTTGATTTGAAATGCTCTGTAAATCTGTTCAAGGAGCATAACCCTCATAAGCTGGTGAGGGAAGGTCATGGGGGAAAAGGAAAGCTTGAAATCTGAAAGATTTTTTATTTCGGGAGCAAGACCAAAGGAACTGCCTATAATAAAAACAATATTGCTTTTTCCGTTTAAAGTAGCATCGCTGATAGCCTTTGCAAAGCTCTCACTTGATTTTTCCTTACCCTCAATACATAAAGAAAAAACATAACTGTTGTTAGGTATTTTCTTTTTTATTTCTTCCGCTTCTTTTGAAAGCGCATTGTCAATTTCAGTTTGAGAAGGGTTGTCCGAAAGCCTGACGGGATTTAGTTCGATTATTTGCAACTTTCCATAAGCTGAAATCCTTTTGGAATATTCGTTCATGGCGTCGTTAAGATATTTTTCTTTAAGCTTGCCAAGAGCAATAACAGTTATATTCATTATTCAAGTCCTAAATACGGTGCAGGGTTGATTCTGTTACCGTTGATTCTAACCTCAAAGTGAAGATGTGCGCCGAAAGAGTAGCCTGTGTTTCCAACACGTCCGATAGCCTGACCTTTTGTAACTGTGTCACCCTCATTTACCATAAGGGAGTTGTCAAGCATATGAGCATAAAGGGTTTCAACGCCGTTACCGTGGTCGATTACAACGTAGTTTCCGTAACCGCCCGTACTCCAACCTGCCTCTGTAACAGTACCTGAAGCACCTGCAACAACAAGTGAGCCTGAAGCATTTGCGCCTGAAATATCGATACCTCTATGATAACCGAGACTCCTGTAGCCAAAGGGGGAGGTGACTGTGAAAAGTCCGACTACGGGCCAACAGAAATAACCGGTTGTTTGTAAAACAGAGTAAGTACCAAGAGAAAGACTTTCTGCACGTATTCCTCGTTCGATAATCTGTGAAACCGGCGTTTTAACTGATACACTCATTAACTGCTCGGCGGAAACCTTTTTATCACCTACATAGGTTACCAAATCAATTGCATAGGCAGAGCCGTTAGTACCGTTTCTGCGGATTCTTGTGTCGCCTGTGAAAAGTGTGTTTGTTTGTATTTCAACCGTGTCATATTCAACAGTTTCAATAGTTTTTTCGCATTCTGCATGGTAAATTTCAAGAGGGTCAAGGATTTTGAGATTAAGCTCTAATTGGTCTGTTGACCATATTCTTTCATCATCTTTTTCATAATAAGCATCGCTGAAGGTTATTTCTTGAGCAAAAGCAACTGATGCGGAAGGGTATTCCTTCTGTGCTTTTTCTAATTTACTGTAGAAAACTTCTCTTGCTTCCTGTCTGTTTTTAACAGCGCAAAAAAGTTCACCGTCAATATATATTTCTGTTATGCAAATACGGTCAGGTGATATAGTTTTTATAATCTCGTCAGATAAATAAGAACTGCTTTTAATATTATAAGGCTCGGTTTTTACCTTTTGCGTTTCAAAACCGTTAGTAGAAGTAACTCCCAAATAGTTGAGAGCTAAAGCATTTGCCAGATCTGCTTCATTCTGGGAGCCTGCATAACCGATTGTTTCGCCGTTAATTTTTATTGCGATAGCATCTGTTTTGCTGTCGTTGGAAATAATATAAACAACAGAAACCGTTAAAACTGCAAAAATCAAAATAAAAGCAATGCTTCTTTTAAAAAAGGTTTTGGCAGAACTGAAAGATGTTTTATTAAATTTGAAAAGTTTTTGCAAGCCTTTGAAAATTAACTTAAAGAAATCTGTGAAAATGCTTGTGACAAGTATTCCCAGGTTTGCAATGTAAACATAAAGTGTTTTAAAAATTAAACCCATAAAAAATTAATAATCCTATTTTTATTTTCCGAAAATATCGGATTCTATGTAGTCGACGCCGAGCGCACGGCAGAAGTTAAGAGAAATAACATCGTTTGCAGTCCAAAGACCAACCTTCAAGCCTTTATCGTGGAATTCTTTAACCATTTTTGGTGTAGCAACCTTGTAATCAGCATCAATATCAAAGCCGTAATCAATGCATTTGTGATAGTCACCGCAGTTTTTACCGTAGGTGAGCATAATTTGTAAATCAGGAAAAGCCTCGTGGGTTTTTACAAGGTTTTCAAATTCAAAGGACTGAAGAGAGCATTGCTTTAAATCATATATTTCACCCGCCATGGTGAAGAGTCTTTTAATGTCTTCATCGGAAAATTCACCTTTAAGCTCAATGAAACAAATCATATTTGCGTCACGGCAAATTTCGAGATATCTCTCGAAAGTGCAGATATAAACGATTTCATCTGATTTGTCGTTATATAAAGCTTTTTGGGAAAGTTCTTCGTAGGTTGACTCTGCAACCATAAGCTCGGTTCCGTCAAAGAATTTTGCTTCATCATTATGGTTTACAACAAAAACTCCGTCCTTTGTCATACGAACATCAGTTTCAATACCGCCGGAACCGTTTTTAACTGCGCTTAAAAATGAGGCTTCGGTATTTCCGGGATGCTCGCTGCTGTGACCTCTATGGGCAATCATGCAAATATCTTTGTGGATTTCTTTGTTTAAAAAATGCAAACCTACTGCGGCAGCAGAAACACCACCTAAAGTAAGAAGAGCTTTTGTTAATTTTTTCATAATGTATCTCCTAAAAAGTAATATATATTAATTATAGAACGAATTTATTTTTTGTCAACGGAAAGTGATATATTTTAACTATTGTTTATTTTGTAAATATATGGTATTATTAATTAAATACAATTATAGTGGGTGATTTTGTGAAGAACTCGGATATTAATATCAGAGATCCATTCGTTCTCACACATAACGGAAAATATTATATGTACGGAACAAGAGCAAATAACTTTGGTGTTAAGACAGGTGGCTTCGATGTTTACATAGGAACCGATTTGGAAAATTGGTCTGCTCCTGTTGAGGTTTTTGGTTCGGAAAATTTTGGATTTAATTCCGCTGTTAATTGGGCACCGGAGGTGCACGAGTTCGGTGGTAAGTTTTATATGTTTGCAACCTTTACAAAGCCCAATGGCTTGAGAGGTACCTATATTTTAAAAAGCGATTCTCCCGATGGTCAGTTCGTTCCTGCATCTGATGGTGCTGTTACACCTTATGAATGGGAATGTCTTGACGGCACTTTGTATGTCGAAGATGAAAAGCCTTATTGCGTTTTTTGTCACGAGCACACTCAGATTCTTGATGGAACAATTTGTTTTGTCGAGTTGAAACCTGATTTTTCAGGTAGTGTAGGTGAACCTGTTGAACTTTTTAAGGCAAGTTCGTTTTTGAAAAGGGAAGCAACTGAAAAATGCCATAATGTTACCGACGGGCCGTTCCTTTATAAAAAAGAAAACGGTAAGCTTATTATGATTTGGTCTACTTGTGCAGATGGTTATTTGCAGTGTGTTGCCACTTCTGATAATGGCTCGATTTTCGGCAAGTGGTCACATTTGAAACCTATTTTTGAAGATAATGGTGGTCACGGTATGGTTTTTAAGGATCTTGAGGGTGATTTAAAATTAACTCTTCATTGTCCAAATACTCAGACCTTTGAAAGACCTGTTTTTTTCTCCATTAAAGAAACTGAAGATTCCATAGTTATAGATAATTAAACGGAGGTATCAGATCGGCGTGAAAAGTTATTTTGATATAATTGCTTTAAATATCAAAGAGCATAAAGAAAATATACATCAGATAATGAAGCTGTCTATAGCAGATTTAAAAAAGACTTATAACGGCTCTGCATTAGGTTGGGCGTGGGCAGTTATTAAACCTGTTTTTACAATTTTCGTTTATTGGTTTGCTATTTCTATAGGTCTTAGAAGCGGCAAGGATGTGGGAGAATATCCGTATATACTGTGGCTTGTATCGGGTATGGTTTCCTGGTTCTTTATGGGTGACGCTATAACGGGCGGAACAACATGTATAAGACGTTACAGTTATCTTGTAACAAAAATGAAATACCCCATAATGACAATTCCTACTTTTACAAATATTTCAAATTTAATTGTTCATGTCATTCTCGTTGCGGTTACTGTTGTTCTTTTTTGGATTATGGGTTACCCGCCCACAATTTATCTTCTTCAGTTACCGTTGTATACGCTTTTAATGTTCCTTTTCTTTAATGCGTGGGCTCTTTTCGCAGGATTGGTTTCTTGTATAGGAAAGGACTTTGCCAACTTGGTGAAATCTCTTAATATTGCGGTTTTCTGGCTTTCAGGTATTCTTTGGAACGTGGAAAATGTTGCAAACAATAAAATTCTTCATACAATTCTAATGCTCAATCCTGTAACCTTTATTTGCTATGGTTACAGAAATTGCTTCATTAACCATGTGTGGTTTTTTGAACAACCGAAAAGACTTGCGTATTTCCTTTGCTGGTATTTGGTTCTTGGCTTTATGTCCATTTGGGCATACAAAAAACTCCGCAAAGAAATTCCCGATGTTCTTTGATAGGAGGGGCTTTTTAATATGAAAGATACAGTAATCAGATTTAATAATGTTACAAAAATATATAAGCTTTATTCCAGCACAAGAAAAAGACTTCTCGCGATTTTCTTTAAAAATATAAAATATAAAAAGAAAAAAGCGGTTGATGAGGTTAGCTTTGAGATTAAAAGAGGCGATTCCGTTGCCCTTTTCGGTAAGAATGGCGCAGGTAAATCCACCATTCTCAAAATGATAACCGGTGTTTCTTTCCCCACAAGCGGTGAAATTGAGGTGAAGGGACGTGTAAGTGCCCTTTTGGAGCTTACAAGCGGCTTTGACCAGGAGTTTTCCGGTAGAGAGAATATTTACCTTAAAGGTCACATTCTCGGACTCTCCGATAACGAGATAAAAGAGCTCGAAGACACTATTATCGAGTTTTCCGAGCTTGGCGACTATATTGACCAACCTGTTCGCACATATTCAAGCGGTATGAAATCCCGTTTAGGTTTCGCGATTAATGTTAATATAAAACCTGAAATTCTTATTGTTGATGAAGCTTTGAGTGTGGGTGATACCGCTTTCAGAGTTAAATGTAAGGAAAAAATAAACGAAATCATAGAGAAAGATAATGTAACGCTTCTCTTTGTTACCCATCAGACTGCTGTTGCAGAGGAGTTTTGCACAAGAGGTATCGTGATGAAAAACGGCAAGCTGATTTTTGACGGCGAGGTTCACGAGGCGGCAGAATATTATAAAAAAATGTACAACATAAAAAAGAAAAAATAAAATTAAAGCACCGTTTGATTCAAGGAGAATCAAACGGTGCTTTCTTTAATCACTTATTTAATTACGATATCAGCGTAAACAGGGAAGTGGTCGGAAACATAACGTCCGTCAATGCCTTCTGTAACAACCCTGTATGAAAGAGCTTCAAAATTGTCGTTAATCATAACATAGTCGATAATATCATCACTATGACTCTGAGGCTTTGTATTATGATATGTGCAGTAGCTCATTGTGTCGGGAGCAAGATATTTAGTGTCATTTAAAACCCCTGAATCAGCAAACTGTTGGTAGTTATCGCTACCTTCTTTAACGTTCATATCTGCAGTGAAAACAACGGGAATATCCTTGAATTCCTTTGCTTTGTTAACAATTAAGTCAACGCTGTTCTTTCTTGCGGCAATACCAATGTGGTCAAAGTGGCTGTTAAGGTGAGCATATTTTTCGCCTGTTTCTTTATTTACGAGAACTGCCCAGGTGCAAACACGTCTGCAAGCAGCATCCCATCCGAAAGATACCTTGTCGGGAGTTTCTGAGAGCCAGAATGTTCCGCTGTCTTCGAGGGTGTATTTATCTTTAAGATAGAAAATTGCTGAATATTCGCCTTTGTTAGCGCCGTCGTCACGGCCAACACCAACATAAGCGTATTTCTCGCCAACAGTTTCCTTGAGAGTTGCCATCCATTCGGGAGTAGCTTCCTGAACGCCGATCGAATCTGCTTCGCTGTCGAGCATTGTCTGGGAAACGATGTCGATTCTGTCTTCCCAAGTGTCGCTGCCTACATTTGAGCAACGGATGTTAAAACTCATAATTCTCATTGTGTTTTCCTCCTTGGCTTCAAAGCCCTGTGTAACAGTTGTGTCCGGTTTGTTTGAGATAATTCCAAACAAAGATGTAATCATTGTAATAAACGCCATAATAATTGCGCCTATGCTTGATGCTAAACCTGTCATATAAAACCTCCAATAAATTCCAATATAAATATAATAGCACAAATTAGAAATGTGTCAATAAATTAAATCCATTTTACATTAAAAAACATCGCCTTATTTAAAAGACGATGTTTTAGTTTTATTTATTTGTCAGAAAGGAACTCTTTAACACTGCCTGTCACACCTGCAAGGTTCTGCAAATCTGAGGGAACAATGATTTTTGTTGCCTTGCCGTCTGCGGCTTTTTCGAAAGCTTCCATACCTTTAAGGGAAATGTATTCTTTAGAGGGAGAAGCTTCGTTGATCATTCTGATACCTTCTGCCTGAGCCTTCTGGATTGCGATGATAGCGTCTGCTTCACCTTCTGCTTCGCGGATTTTTGCTTCCTTAACTGCTTCTGCATTAAGAATCGCCGCTTGCTTGTTAGCTTCAGCTTCAAGAATCTGTGCTTCCTTTTTACCCTCTGCAACAAGAACGGCACTTGCTTTTTCACCCTCTGCACGAAGAATGCTTTCACGGCGTTCGCGTTCAGCCTTCATCTGCTTTTCCATTGCATCCTGAATTTCGCGAGGAGGAAGAATGTTTTTAAGCTCAACGCGGTTAACCTTAATACCCCAGGGGTCAGTAGCTTCGTCGAGAATACCGCGGATTTTTGCGTTGATTGTGTCACGGGATGTAAGAGTGTGGTCAAGCTCCAATTCACCGATAATGTTACGAAGAGTTGTTGCAGTTAAGTTTTCGATAGCTGAAATGGGGTATTCAACACCATAGCAGAAAAGCTTGGGGTCTGTAATCTGGAAGAAAACAACCGTGTCAATCTGCATTGTAACGTTATCCTTTGTGATAACGGGCTGGGGAGGAAAGTCCACAACCTGCTCTTTAAGGGAAACAACCTTTGCAACCTTTTCAATGAAAGGAATTTTAACGTGAAGACCTGTGTCCCAGGTGGCAAAATATGCGCCCAAACGCTCAACAACAAAAGCTTTTGACTGGGGAACAATTTTAATGTTGGCAATAACAAGTAAAATAAGAATTGCTATTACCGCAATAAAAGCAACGATACCAACAGTTGTGGCTGAAAGTGTAATGAACATAATAAATCCTCCTTTATTATAAAACGGGGCGAACAATAAGCTTTACGCCCTCGATTTTAATTACTGTTACGTGTGAGCCTACGGGAATGGTGTAGTTATCAACCTCTGTTCGTGCAGTCCAGACAGAACCGCCAACCTTAACAAGTCCCTTTGCTTCAAGATTGTTAATATCTTCTGTAACAATGGCTTCCTTACCTATGTACATATCTGCATTGGTAGGTTGTTTTTGTGCCTTTGTCATTTTCTTTACTAAAGGACGGGTAATTGCCAGAGCAATTGCCGATACAGCTACAAATACAATGATTTGCACAAGAATATTGTCTGTTATAAATGTGGTAATGAGAGCGGCAAGTGAACCGACTGCAAACCATACGGTGAGAAGCTGCACTGTTGCGGCTTCAATAATTATGAAAACTGCAAGTAAAGCAATCCAGATCCAAACCATCATAAAATCACACCCTTTTACTTGAATAGTCAAAATGCTTCTTTAATTTGATTATATACGCGTTTTAGCGGTTTTTCAATAGTTTTTTATGACATTTTTTTGTCAAAAAACGGTACTTAATTTCGGTTCATTTGACTCTATAATATACGCCAGCTCTTCTTTGCAGTCTTCTGCATTTGAAATAACCGATTCGTAGTCAGCTCTTTCGGCAAAAAAGACTATTTTGTTAAGAAGCTTCTCGACCTCGCCGGTATCGGCTCTGCCGATTAAAATGTTTAGTAAAAAAACTTTTTCTTTCCATTCTCGGTTCGTCTGAACTGATATTTGGTTAACTTCTTCTCTGTTTTCGGTTACGGCACTTTGCATAATTTCTTCTATGCCTGTAATAGCTTCATTACAAGTGTTTTTTACAAAAATAAAAGAGAAAATTCCCATACCTACCGAAAGAATGAGTATTATGAATGCAATAACCGTTCTCCTCACTTTAACTCTCCTTTTTGAAAATGATATTATAGCTTTTGTTTTTATCAACTGTCATTAATAATATGTCTTTTATGTTGTCTGTTTCCTTGCGGATTTTCGAAACCACCTCTTTTTCGGTAATTCCGCAATCCTTGAAAGAGCTTTCTATTATGGCGCCGTCAATAACAACTGCGCAAGGCATACCGTTGTCTTTTTCATTTTTACCAAGAGTTTTCGGTGTCGCAGGTCGTTTATCGGGTTTTAAAAGCACGGAAAGTGTACCATTGGTTTCCACTATTGCATATTCAACCTCTTCAATATCAAAAACATCCTTTTGCCGTAAGCCTGATAAAACATCATTCACGGTAAAACGCAAAGCTTTAAGCTCTTTTTGTAAAAGCTCACCGTTTCTTATTATTGTAATGGGTTTTCCGTCTGAAATATTTCTGTATTTTACAAATTTCCTGTCTATAAGAGAGTTTATTATCTCAAAGCTTACGAGAAGCATAAGCGGAATTATGCTGTTTATAACAGGAACGGAATTATCTCCAATGGGCATAGCTGCAATTTCTGAAATAAGTATGGTTATAACCAATTCACCGGGTTGCAGTTGTCCTAACTGCCTTTTTCCCATAAGCCTTACACAAAGCGAAACAACGCAATATATAATAAAAGTTCTGATTATTGTTGTTATCATAAAAATCACCGTTCTTGTTTTTTCCTTATTCCTTTGGAATATGCAGTAAAAAAGGGGGAAAATAACAAAAGGTGATTTTATGGAAAGCAATGATAAAGTTATTTTCGATTTATCGGATTTCAACGAAGAAACCTATGGAGATATAAAAGAAAATGCCGTTGAAAACGGAAGAATAATTAAAGAGGCCTTTAAAGGCAGTTTTGATATAGTGGTTAAAAAGGGGTACTGCTCGGGAAAATGCGTTGTTTTTGCAAACTGTGACGGACTTTGCAGTGCTCAAAGAATAGCGGATAATGCTATAAAACCTTTGCTTACCTATGAAGGAGAGCTTCCCGAGGAAAATCCAATTGATTTTATTTGCGACAGAATTATTTACGGCACGGAGCAAAAGAAAATAACAACCCTTGATGATGCAATGTCGGAAATTTTGAGGGGAACTCTTCTCATATTTGTTGAGGGGGAAAAGCGTTGTATAGTTTTAGGAGTTCAGAATATTCCCGAACGTTCTCTTCAGGAACCTGATAACGAGGTTCAGGAGTTCGGCTCGAGAGAGGGATTTACAGAGAATATAAAAACCAACCTAACCTTAATCAGAAAACGTCTTTGTACCACAAATTTCAAAATAGAAATGAAAGAAACGGGAAAAACAAGCAAAACCCGAATTCTTATTTGTTATATGAAAGACCGAGTTAATCCCGATACTCTCGAAGAGGTGAAAAAACGCCTTGACTCTGTTGATATGGATACAATTTTAGCTGCAGGGTATTTGCGGAAAACCTTTGATACCAAAAGAAAAAGCCTTTTTACAATGGTAGGGCAGACCCAACGTCCCGACACCCTCGCGGCAAAGGTCTGTGAGGGTAAAATAGGCATACTTGTGGACGGAACACCATTCGCACTTGTTGTGCCAAGGCTTTTTATTGAGAATTTTCAGACTCTTGATGACTATATTAATCGTCCGTTTTTTGCATCCTTTATGCGCGGAGTAAGACTTCTTGCATTTTTAATAAGCGTTTTTTTGCCGGGTGTTTTCGTTGCAATCGGTCTTTTTCATCAGGAAATGTTTCCCGATGATATGCTTTATAATATTGTCATAATGGAAAGTAACACCTTGTTCACTTTAACAGTTGAAGCGCTGATAATACATTTTGTCTATGAAACTGTAAGAGAAGCAGGACTTCGTATGCCAAAAGCCATTGGTCACGCAGTAAGTATTGTAGGCGCATTGGTTATCGGTGACGCTGCAGTTACTGCAGGTCTTATCGGTGCGCCAATGCTTATTATTGTTGCCCTTACGGCAATATGCTCCCTTGTTTCCTCGGATTTATATCAACCTATTGCGGTTTTGCGAATTATTTTTATTCTGGTAGGCGGTGTTTCGGGACTTTACGGAATTATGATTGGCGCGGCGGCACTTTTAATAAACCTTTCTTCAATGACCGATTACGGTATACCGTTTTTAGCTCCTGCAACCCCTTATAATAAATCACTTTGGAGAGATTCGATTTTTAGGTTAAGTATGGAAAAATTAGGCAACAAGGTTTTTGATATAAACGGTTTTAAACAAAGAGCAGATAAGGAGCGAAAAAATGACTAAATCCACGGTTAGCGCACCTCAGTTTTTTGCATTGCTGTATCTGTCAATGCTGGGAAGTGTGTTTATGTATATTTCATCCTCCGAAATTATAATTGCAACGGCGGAATCTCTTTTAAGACCGGTTGTTTTTGCTTTGGTCAGCATAATTGTTGCCATACCCATATATTTCCTTTGTAAAAATGGCGAATATCAAAAATATTTAACAGGAGAAAAGAAAAGCAAGGTCTATAAGCTTGTTGCAATTTTTTACGGAGTTATATATTTCATTGATGCTTTAATGACCGCAGGACGATTTGACCTTTTCGCAAGCTCGGAGCTTTTTCCCGGTACGGAAATGACATATTTCCTTATAGGTCTTGTGGCAGTTTGCGTTGCTCTTTCTTTTTGCGGTTTGGGTGCATTGGGAAGAGCGAGTACGGTATTTACCGTTGTTGTGGTAGCAGCAACTCTGTTTGCTTCTTTTACGCTTTCAAAGGAAGTGGATTTTTTGAATTTTACTCCTATATTTGAAAACGGTGTGGGAAAGTTCTTTTCCGACAGTCTGATGTTTTGTATTCAGGCTTCGGAAATCGGTGCAATAGTCATTTTCTTTCCTCAAATTAAAGGGAATGTTAAAAAGAGCTATATTTTGTGGTCTGTTTTGAGTGCAGTTTCATTTTCATTTATTCTCTTTTTTGTTATAGGCACTTTGGGCGTTTTTGCAGATACCCAACTTTTTCCCACTTATTCTGCCGTTTCCCTTGCAGAATTCGGTCTTTTCGAAAGGCTTGATGCTCTGGAAACAGCCATATGGATTTTGTGCGTAGTAACAAAACTGACATTTTATATTATGGCTATTGCTAAATGTATTTGCTTTGCTTTTCCGAAGTTTTCTGAAAAAATAACAGGGGTTTCGGTGGGAGTGATTATTTCCGCAGTTCTCATTTTTATTTCGGGTAACGTTATGAATTTTAGGTTTATTTCATATACCCCTCTTGTTTTGGGGGTGTATCTTGTTCCTGTTGTTGTTCTGCCCATGGTTTTGCTTTTATGGAATTTTATAAAAAGGAGAAAAGGCAATGAAAAAACTGCTTAAAGTGTGCCTTTCGATTTTTCTTTGCATAGGAATTGTTTTGTCTTGTTGCTCTTGTGAGAAGTCCGGCACGGAGCTTTCTGAGCTTATGATAATGCAGGGCATTGGTATAGATACAACAAATAACGGTTTTAAAGTCACCGTTGAAATTTTAAATAATGAGCAAAGCGGAAGTCCCGGTGGCAACGGAAACAGTGATAATAAAACAAAGATATATTCTGCCGAGGGTTCAACGGTGGGGGAAGCTTTAAGAAAGCTTATAACAAAAAGCGGAAACGAGCCCATGTTTGCCCATAACAGAGTGATTGTAATAGGGGAAAAAGCCGCAAACAAAGACCTGAGCGATATTCTCGATTTTTTTGAAAGAAACTATGATTCAAGAGCATCCCAGCTTCTCTGCGTTGCAAAAAACACCACGGGTGAAAGCGTTATAAGAGCGAATCTTCTCACGGATACCATAAAAAGCAAAATTCTTGAAAATATGCTGGAAGAAAGTGCTGAACAGTCCCTTGTGCCAAAGGTGAGAATAATTGATGCAATTAACTATATAAAGGATGAAACCTCGGGACTTTGTATTCCTGCAGTTACAGTTCAGAAAAACGGAGAAAATGAGAATTTTGATTTGGACGGTTGTGCAGTTTTCGGGACGGATTCCACCTTTTCAATGTATATTGATTCCGAAACTGCCGAGGGGATTTCCATTCTTAATGACAAAATTGAAGAGGGAGTAATAAGCGCAGACCTACCAAACGGTCAGAAAGCCTCTTTTTATATAAATAAAGGCAAAAGCAAATATCAAATTACCCAAGAAAACGGAAAGCTTCACTATAAACTAACGGTGAAGATTTCCTGCGACCTTGAGGGTGTTCAGGGTGGTGAATATTTTAATACAGATACGGGCGTTCTTGAAACCTTTCAGAGGGCGGTAGGGGAGGCGATTTGCAGGAAGGCGGAAAACACATTAACCGTTCTGCAAGGTCGCCACGGCGCAGATGTTGTAAGGTACGGAAAACGCTTGCGCCTTAAAGAAAATGATTTGTATTATGAATTAAAAAACAATTGGAACGAAATCTTCCCCTCAATAAAACTCACAATAGTTGCAGATGTGACCATAAGAAGAATCGGCGAAGAAACGTTTCACAGTAAGAAAACGTAGGCTACGGTCTTGACCGTACCGAATAATAAAAATGAACAACTACGACTTTAATTTTCGTAGCTGTTCATTTATTGTTTTGAGATAGTTGTTTGGGATTGTCTGTTAAATTTAATATATAATCTGTTGTAGTTTTATAATATTTTGCAAGAAATATCAAGTGCTCTAAAGGAATATTTTGAGCGCCGCGTTCATATCGTGAGTAGACCGTTTGTTGTATATTCAGCAGTTCCGCGATTTGTGCTTGTGTTAAATCGTTATCTTCTCTTAAATCACGTAACCTTTTAAAATACACAACCTCACCGCCTTTAATATTATTGACTCTAATATTGACATTAACATATTTTTGAGTTACAATTTCACCATAGAACCTATAAGTTCTAAAACGAAAGGGTGATTATATGAAAAAAACAATGAGTTTAATTTTGTCGTTAGTTATGGTGTTATGCATAATGACAAGTGTGCCTATAACCGTATCCGCGTCGAATATTGATGATTTGACATTTGAGTTAAATGAGGATGGTACATCTTATTCAGTTACCGATTGTTCGTCAAGTGCAAGCGGTGAACTTGTTATACCTGATACGTATAATGGATTACCGGTAACGAGTATAGGTGATTATGCTTTCTCTTGGTGCAGAAGCCTGACCTCAATAACAATTCCTGACAGTGTAACAGGTATTGGTAATTGTGCTTTCTATTATTGCACAAGCCTGACCTCAGTAACAATCCCAAGTAGCGTAACAAGTATAGGTGATCCTGCTTTCGATGATTGCGAAAGCCTGACCTCAATAAATGTATCTTCAAGCAATCAGTATTATACATCTGTTGACGGAGTATTATTTAATAAAGATAAAACAGAGCTTATTCAATATCCGGCAGGCAAAACAAATACCTCATATACTATACCAAACAGCGTAACAAGTATAGACGATTTTGCTTTCTCTTCTTGCGACAGCCTGACCTCAGTAACAATTCCCGATAGTGTAACGAGTATAGGTGATCATGCTTTCTATTATTGCACAAGCCTGACCTCAGTAACAATAGGTAACAGTGTAACGAGTATAGGTGAGGGTGCTTTCTATAATTGTGACAGCCTGACCTCAGTAACAATAGGTAACAGCGTAACGAGTGTAGGCGATTCTGCTTTCTCTCGCTGCACAAGCCTTGAATCAATTACAATCCCTGACAACGTAACAAGTATAGGTGATTGTGCTTTCTATATATGCACAAGCCTGACCTCAATAACAATCCCCGACAGCGTAACGAGAATAGAATATTATGCTTTCTATAAATGCACAAGCCTGACCTCAGTAACAATCCCGAACAGCGTAACGAGTATAGGTGAGGGCGCTTTCCGTAGTTGCACAAGCCTGACCTCAATGACAATCCCCGACAGCGTAACAAGTATAGGAAGTTATGCTTTCTTTAGTTGCTATAGCCTGACCTCAATAACAATCCCCGACAGCGTAACAAGTATAGGAAGTTATGCTTTCTATAGTTGCGATAGCCTGACCTCAATAACAATCCCTGACAGCGTAACAAGTATAGGTAATGAGGCTTTCTCGGGTTGCGATAGCCTGACGGCAATAAATGTATCTTCAAGCAATCAGTATTATACATCTGTTGACGGAGTATTGTTTAATAAAGCTAAAACAGAGCTTATTCAATATCCGGCAGGCAAAACAAATACCTCATATACTATACCAAACAGCGTAACAAGTATAGGAAGTTATGCTTTCTATAGTTGCGATAGCCTGACCTCAGTAACAATCCCCAACAGCGTAACAAGTATAGGTTATCAGGCTTTCTATAATTGCAACAGCCTGACCTCAGTAACAATCCCCAATAGCGTAACAAGTATAGGTTATCAGGCTTTCTATAATTGCACAAGCCTGACAGATGTATATTATTCCGGTTCCTTGGAGGATTGGGCGGACATATCAATAGGTATTTATAACGATTCTTTGTTAAACGCAACTATACATTACAACAGCGGTTTTTGTTCCCACACCTCAACAAAATGGGTTACCGATAAAAAGGCAACAGTAAATGCAGCAGGTAAGAAGCACAAAGAATGTACCGAATGTGGTGAGGTTCTTGAAACTGCAACAATCAAGCAGCTTAAATGTTCAAAACCCACACTCAAAACAATTTCCAACACATCAAGCGGTGTTAAGATTACTTGGGGTAAGGTAAGCGGAGCAGATACATACAGAGTTTACCGAAAAACTAAGAACGGAGATTGGAAATATTTAGGTTCCACAAGCAAAACAAGTTACACGGACAAAACCGCAAAAT
>CAZUZV010000009.1:0-62846 GCA_964624385.1 uncultured Eubacteriales bacterium
GATACCGACGGTGTCAAAAAAGGATTCGATATTGAAATGCTCAAAGCGGTCTGCGATATCGTTAATGTTCCTGTTATTGCATCGGGTGGCGCAGGGGGTAAACAGGATTTTGTTGATTTATTTAATACTGTTCCTCAGGTGAGCGCAGGTCTTGCGGCTTCAATTTTCCATTATGGAGAAGTTACCATTGATGACTTAAAGAAAACTCTTAATGAGAATAACATAACAGTGAGGTTATAATATGTTTGATATAGAAAAGCTTAAATTTGATGAAAAGGGTCTTATTCCTGCAATTGTTGTGGATGATGAAACAAGCGAAGTTCTCACTCTTGCATATATGAATAAGGAAAGCCTTGAAATTTCCCTTGAAAAGAAAATGACTTGCTTCTGGAGTCGTTCAAGACAGGAGCTCTGGCTCAAAGGTGAAACAAGCGGAAACTATCAGCATATTGTTAATATTACTGCAGATTGCGACATGGATGCTCTTACAGTAAGAGTTAAAAAGGATGGTCCTGCTTGTCACACAGGCAAAGAAAGTTGTTTCTTTAACACAGTATTTGAAAATGAAGAAATTGCACCTGCTTTCAGCGTTGAAAGTCTTGTTAAAACAATTGAGGGCAGAAAGCTTGACCCGAAAGAAGGCTCATACACAACCTACCTTTTTGAAAAGGGTATTGATAAAATTCTCAAAAAGGTTGGCGAGGAATGTACCGAGGTTATTATTGCGGGTAAAGCCGATGACAAGGCGGAAACAATTTATGAGATTTCCGACCTTATGTATCATGTTCTTGTTCTTATGATTGAAATGGGCATTTCCGTTGATGATATTATGAAAGAATTAAGCTCAAGACATGTTATTGATAAGAAAGTTAAACAAGAGAAAATGGTATAAGGCTAATGACACCCTACAGAATTTTTTAAATTCTGTAGGGTGTCAAATTTAACTTTTCCTCGCAGTTTTCTCTGCAACTTTAAGTATTGAAATTATCGGTACAATAAGGAGTAATCCGCATATAAAATTGCTGACTCCGTGAATTGCGTCATAGGGAAGACCGGCCACAATCCAAGCGCTCATACCCTTGAAATCAAGCCCGAACATCAGCGCCTGAGCCGGAGCGTAAAGTGTGCCGTATAAAAAACCGTGCAAGGAGCAAATAATCGCGTATATAATCGGTGATGCTTTGGACGGTATGTTTTTTGGCAAAAGCATTACTGCACCCCAAAGGATTGCCCATATATATAAATATGGAATCCACCACATTGAAAAACCGCCTAAAAGCCCTGTAAGGAAAACAAAAATATAAATAGGGTAGAGTGCTTTTTTTCTGTAAACAACAGTCATCGCTACAATAAAAGTACCTATTAAATGAATATTAGGTAAAACGTCAAGCAATATTTTTGAAGCATACATTACCGCACCCAACATGCCGAAAATAACGGCTTCTTTTAGTGTTAATTTCATCCTTTTTCTGCCTTGAATGTGTATGTTGTATCAGGTGTAATATCGGTTTTGTCAACACCGCTTGTTGCATATTCACCTTCAATATAGAAAGCCCAGTAAGCACCGTCTTTATCATAGTCAAGAGTTGTGCCGTTAACGGTTTTAACATAAAGACCGTAATCACCCTGGTCACCCTCAATAAGTTTCAACTCTATAAGTGCTTCGCCAACAGTTTTCTTATTAGTGTTGATTTCGAAAACTGTTTCGTTGCCCTCAAGGTCTGTCACTGTGAAGGTGAATTTTGTTTCGCCCTCGCCTAAAACAGTTGCTTTGGGAGCTTCTGTTGTTGATACTGCACCTTCGGTTGTAGTGGTGGTATCGTCTGTTTTGTTGTCGTTACAAGCAGTTGTAAACAGTGCAATAGCCGCAATAAGCACAATACAAAGGATGAACGACAACGCTTTTTTACTGCGTGTCATTTTCATTTGGGATTTCTCCTTTATAATATATTTCTCTTCTTTATAAACCGGCGCTCGCAGTCAAGACAATGTCTTTAAAAGAGTTTTTGTTAACGGGTATTTCGACTTGGTGCGTTTAAATTCGCCTTCTCGGAAAATCCAATGGCTTGTCCCTGCTTTGCGGCAAGCAGGTAGAATAAAAACATTAATGCACCTCACGGCGACGGGCTCGTACAGGATTCCAACCTGTTTCCCCTAATAACCAAGATATTTTAACATATACTTTTCTTTTTTTCAATATATTACGTTGCCTTGACAAACAGATATAATTGGAATAAAATACAGTAGAGTATATATGTAATTTCAGGTGCATTATGAAATTGATTATTATAAAAGGTTTTGTTATCTTTATAAGAGTAATTTATGCTCTTATGAAGCTACAAAAAACAAAAAACAAAATAGTCTGGCTTTCCCGCCAAAGTAATGAAAAATCGCAGGATATTAAGATGCTTTCTGAGGAAATTTCAAGAATTTCACCTGAAACGAAGCAGGTTTTCAGACTTCGCCGTCTTGAAAATGAAAGCGGTTTGTCGGTTTCTTATATTTTCTTTATTTTAAGAGATATGTGGGAAATTTCATCTGCAAAAATTGCCATTACAGATACGTATTCTATACCTGTTTCCTGTCTTAACCATAAGTCTGATTTAACGGTATTTCAAATCTGGCATGCATTGGGTGCAGTAAAAAAATTCGGCTTGCAATCTGCAGGTAAGGCACAAGGTCGGGATTTAGGCGTTGCAAAAGCAATGCATATGCACGAGAACTATGATTTTGTAATTGCTCCGTCGAAAAAAACAGGGGAGTTTTATTGCGAGGCTTTTGGTTGCAGTGAAGATAAAATCATAATAGCATCATTACCGAGAGTTGATGTTATTTTAGACGGTAATTCAAGATATGATGAGTTTATAAAATTAAATCCGAAATATGAAAATAGAAAACTTATAACATATCTTCCCACTTTCAGAGATAATGATACAGTTTATATAAAACAGCTTTATAATGTGTTTAAAGATAACGGAGAATATGCTTTAATTGTATCTCCACATCCTGCTACCGAAACCGCAGAGGAGTATCATTTTGACGGCGATTTTTCTGCTTATGATTTGGCAAAGCTTTCTTACGGTATTGTTTCGGATTATTCTGCAACATCATTAGAATGTTCTTTGTTAAGCAAGCCCTTATGGTTCTATGTTCCCGATTATGATGTCTATAAAGAGGAAAAAGGCTTGAACATCGACATTAAAACGGAAATGCCGACGGTTTGTTTTGAGGATGGAAAAGCGTTACTTAATGCTGTGCAAAATAAGGAATATGATTTTGATAACCTGAAAAGGTTTTCAGATAAATTTATTGAAAAAAAAGGAACGAATAATACGGAATTTTTGGCAAGTATTATTTGCGCCGAATTGCGATAAGGAGTATAAAAATGAAAAGAATTTTAACCTATGGTACATTTGATTTATTGCATTACGGTCATATTCGTATTTTGAAGAGAGCAAAAGAATTAGGCGATTATCTTGTTGTTGCTCTTTCTACCGATGAATTCAATGCAACAAAGGGAAAAAAAGCATATCACAGTTATGAAACCCGTAAAAAAATGCTTGAAGCAATAAGATATGTTGACCTTGTTATTCCCGAGAATAATTGGGAACAGAAAATTCAGGATATCAAAGATTATAAAATTGATGTTGTTGTTATGGGCGATGATTGGGCAGGTAGCGATAAATTTGATTATCTTAAAGAATACTGTGAAGTCAAGTTCCTTGAACGTACTCCCGGTGTTTCTACAACAATGATAAAAAATGACCTTCAGCTGCAGGAAACAGTTGACGGTGTAGACCAAGTTCCAAGAACATAAGAATAATAAAAAAGAAAGCTATCGATACACATCGACAGCTTTCTTTTTTATTGTAGCAATGTCATAAACTCGTTTACTGCGTTTTCGTTATATTTTTGGTAATCGGTTGTAAGACGCGGAACGTCTCCGTTTAACAGAAGGCTGAATCCTTTTTCAACCCCTTCAAATGTATTTTCAACAAGTGTGCCGTTGTTTTCATTCATAAATGTTCTCGGGCCCACGATATCGGTTGAAATAACCGGTAATCCGAGAATATCGGCTTCAGCAAGAACAAGACCGAAGCCTTCATAGTGTGATGCTAATATAAATCCGTCACACTTTTTTACAATGGGTAAGGGGTTTTTCATGGACAGAATGAGAATTATATTTTCACGGCAGGGAAGAGATTTTACGTATTCTGTAAGTGTATTGTAATGGTTGTTGTATTGATTACCGCCGATAATGATAAAATATGAATTAGGGTTATCATTCCAAGCCTTGTTGAAAGCATCAACCATTCTTTTGTGATCTTTTTCAGGAGAAAATCTTCCTACACTTATGATTTTCTTTGAATCGCTGTTGAGTACAGCTTTTATTTCTTCCAAAGATTTATTACTTTGAGTTATTCCTTCTTCAAAAACTACTTCCTGTGTACCACGTCTAACAATTTCTTCATAGGCAATAACATTGTGTGCGATTTTGAAATTATCTGTGTTATCAACAAAGGTTGAAATAGGCTCAAATATGTCTTCCGTTACAAGAGCAACATTGTCATAGTTTGCATAAGCATATTTAAGCACATCTTCACGTTGGTTGCCCCTTGTTTCAATTTCTTTTCGCATATCGCTGTGAACATATATTGTTTTTTTGCACGGGAAGTTAGCAAAAAGGAGAATCATTTTAGGTCCGTAACCGGTGAATTGAATTGCATGGTCAAAATGAGCACCGCCAAATAATCTCCGTATTTCATATTGCCAGTCATTTTTTAGAAGCTTTGCTATGAAATCTGCTTTTATAAACTTCTTTTTCATAAAGCACATTGCAAGAAATGCGTACCAAAAGATGTTTTTGATAAGCTCAAGGTTCAGTTTATCGTGCATAGGGAAGTAACCTACGCCATCGGGTAAATCAGCGATAGTACTTTGATGCGCTTTTGCTTTTGTTGCAGGGAAACATATATAATAGTTGTTTTCTTTTGTGTCAATATTTTTTAACAGATTGTAAAGTGAGGTGGTAACCCCGTTTTGGTCAAGGTTTCCTGCATGAATGAGAATATTCTTTTTGTTGTTATTGGGGATTTTTTCTAATTGTAGTTTATCCGATTCTTTGGAATTAAGAACAAGGTCAAGAATAATTTTGGTAGCTTGGGCACAATCGTAAGCACAATATTCTTTTAAAAATTCCGTATCATCATACTGTTTCGGGGAACGCATTTCGGAGATAAGCTCTTCAACTGTTTTTACTTTGGGGAAGGGGAGCTCGTCAATGGATTTATAAACTCCGCGGTCAGCAAAGTATTCTTCTTCATCATAGGTGAAAAGAATACATTTTTTTCTTGTGACAGCATAGTCATAAAAAACGCTTGAATAATCGGTAACAAGGCAGTCTGTACAGTTAAGAAAATCGTAGGTTTCAAGATTTTCGGGAAATTTCTTTATATGGGAAAATGTGCTGAAATCTAAATTTTTTGTTGCTATGGGATGAAGATTTACATAAAGAATTTCATCATTGTTCAATAGCTTGTCCAGGGATTCAAGATATTGGTTGAGTTGATTGTTTGCATTTCGGTCAATATCGCCTATAGCACCGCGCCATGTAGGCATATAGGCATATATTTTAGCGTTGCCTCTGCCGAATTCTTTGCGAAGCTGAGAGCATCTTTCGGTATCAAAAAAGATAGTGTTTCTCGGGTAACCTGCGAGAAGACAGGTTCCGTTAGCAAGATTTCTGAGCATATAATCGTCGAGCATATGCTCCATTGTGTATTTGTTCGGGTATAGCAAATAATCTGCGCTAACAAAGTTCTTTTGAGTGTTGCCGATATTGTGCATAGCATTCTTTATGCCCTTGCCCAAAGTTTTTAAAGGTGTTCCGTGCCATGTGTTTAAATACACCTGTTCTTCTTTTTTTGTGAAAAACGGAAGGAAAGTATTGTCATTAAAGAGATATTTTGCAGAGGCAACAGCTTTCATATATTTAAAAGAATATACACTGACTAATTCAATATTTTTGATACCGTAAGTATCAAGAATGTTTTTTATTTTTTGTTTGCTGCTGGCTTTGCAACTGACGTAAAGCTTATAAGAGTTATATTCATCATTTGTTGAAAGCTCTTTTAAAATATAGAAAATATTACCGCTTATTTCTCCGCCGTGTTGTGCTTCCAAAAGTATTTTTTTGTTATCGAGAGGTAATTTTTTTAACCATTTTGTATACATAGCACAAGGCAGGAGAGTCAGAAACCATTTTATAATTTTTTTGTTTTTTATTTGCGAGAGAACTTTTATTATCATTTCAATCCTCCAAAAGAACAAGTTGATAATTAATTATATCATATACATATATAAAATTCTACATTTATTTTGCCGTATGCATTGTTGTTTCAGAAAATCAATTTTTAAATAGTTTTTCTTTTCGTCCTTTAACGACAAATTTTTTTGCCGATGGCTTGTAAACTAAAATTATATTAAAAAGGAGGAATGTATATGCCTGTTACAATAAAAAAGAAAAACGGTATATTAACCGCATTTATAAAAGGAGAGATTGATCACCATACTGCGCCGGAAATACGAGAGAGTATAGACGATGCTTTTGTAATGACGGAAAATACTGAACTTTTGGTTCTTGATTTTTCTGATGTGACTTTTATGGACAGTTCAGGTGTCGGGCTTGTTATGGGACGTTACCGTCTTGTTTCGGGAAAGGGTAAAAAGCTGAAGGTGGATAACCTTTCTCCGAGAGATTACAGAATAATGAAAATGTCGGGTATAGAAAAACTTGCCCAAGTAAATATGAAAGAAGGAAAACAATGAAAAAGATAAATGAATTGAAAATGGTATTTGACAGCCGCTCCGTTAACGAAAGCTTTTCCCGAGTGGCAGTTTCCGCTTTTTCATCTCAACTTGATATGACTGTTGAGGAATTAGGCGATATTAAAACTGTTGTAAGCGAAGCGGTTACAAACTGTATTGTTCACGCTTACAGAAACACAATAGGAAAAATTTACATAACCTGCACAGTTTTTGAAGAGGGCGTTATTCGCATAACGGTCAAGGACAGAGGTTGCGGAATTGAGGATGTTAATAAAGCGAGAGAACCTCTTTATACCAGTGTTGGCGGTGACCGCTCGGGTTTAGGGTTTTCTGTTATGGAAAGTTTTTCGGACAAGCTTCGTGTTCGCTCTAAAGTCGGAGTGGGAACAACAGTTACAATTGAAAAAATAATATGCGGAAAATTCAGATGACTTCAAGAGAAAAACGTATAAATGATAATTTAGGTCTTGTTCATTCCTGTGCTAAAAAGTTTAAAAACAGGGGTGTGGAATACGATGATTTGTTCCAAGCAGGTTGCGTGGGTCTTATAAAGGCGGTTGACGGTTTTGATGAAAGCCTTGGTTTTGTTTTTTCCACTTATGCCGTACCGGCTATTTTAGGTGAAATTAAACGGATTTTTCGTGATGGAGGAGCAGTTAAAGTCAGTAGGTCTCTAAAAGAAAAATCAAGAGAAATCTGGGCAGAAAAAGAAAAACTTGCAAATGAAATAGGATGCGAACCAACTATTAAGGAAGTTGCTGAAAGGGTAGGGATGAGCGTGTGTGAAACGAGCGAGCTTTTACTTGTTTTGCAACCCGTTGTTTCACTAACTTGCGCAGATGAACAAACCGATGAAAAGCAATTTGACATTCCCGTTGAAAGCGAAGAAGAGAAAATAAACGAGAAGCTTACTCTTGATGCTTGTATAAAGGAGCTTTCGGAAATTGACAGAAAGCTGATAGAATTGCGGTTTTATATGTCAAAAACGCAAACAGAAGTAGCCGGGAAACTTGGTATGTCACAGGTTCAAGTTTCAAGAAGAGAAAAGAAAATTTTAAATGAAATTCGTGAAAAAATGCTTGTTTAGCCTAACATAACAAAAATATTGGTTTTACCTTTTAAAAGAATGTTAAAAATGATAAGTCAAAAAATGTGAAATATACTTGAAAAAAGAGGGGAGTTAGTATAAAATATATTCGGTAAAAAATTAACAATATAAAAATGTTAAAAGGAGTAATCAAAAATGGGTCTTTTAAACAAGAAAACAGTTGATGATATCAACGCAAAAGGCAAAAAGGTTCTCGTTCGTTGCGATTTTAACGTTCCGCTTAAAGATGGCGTTATCACAGACGAAAACCGTATCACAGCAGCTCTCCCCACAATCCAGAAACTTCTCGCAGACGGTGCACAGGTAATCCTTTGCTCCCACCTTGGTAAAGTTAAAAATGGTCCCAACGAAAAGGAAAGCCTTGCTCCTGTAGCAAAAAGACTTTCTGAGCTTCTTAATAAAGAAGTTGTTTTTGCAGCTGACGATGTAGTTGTTGGCGAAAATGCTAAAAAAGCAGTTGCAGAAATGAAAGATGGCGACGTTGTTCTTCTTCAGAATACTCGTTTCCGTCCTGAAGAAACAAAGAATGGCGAAGCATTCTCAAAAGAACTTGCTTCTCTTTGCGATATCTACGTAAACGATGCTTTCGGTGCTGCTCACAGAGCACACTGCTCAACAGTCGGTGTTGCATCCTTCGTTGAAGAAGCTGCAGTTGGTTACCTTATGGGTAAAGAACTTAAATACCTCGGAAACGCTGTTGAAGATCCTCAAAGACCTTTCGTTACAATCCTTGGCGGTGCAAAGGTTGCTGATAAACTCAATGTTATTGAAAACCTTCTTAACAAAGCAGATACTCTTATCATCGGCGGCGGTATGGCTTACACATTCCTTGCAGCT
The DNA here is from genome assembly GCA_964624385.1 of uncultured Eubacteriales bacterium. Taxonomy (GTDB): domain Bacteria; phylum Bacillota; class Clostridia; order Oscillospirales; family Acutalibacteraceae; genus DTU089. Next base: position 8,774 of record CAZUZV010000009.1, read on the forward strand.
AAAGGCTACAGCGTAGGTACATCTCTCCTTGATGAAACAAAGATTGACTACTGCAAAGATATGCTCGCAAAAGCAGAAGAAAAAGGCGTTAAGATTCTTCTTCCCGTTGATGTTACAATTACAAAAGCATTCCCTGACCCCATTGATGCTGAAATCGAAGTTCAGGTTTGCGATGCAGACAAAATCCCCGCAGATATGATGAGCCTTGATATCGGTCCCAAGACAGCAGAGCTTTATGCAGAAGCAGTAAAATCTGCAAAAACAGTTGTTTGGAACGGACCTATGGGCGTTTTCGAGAACCCCATCCTTGCAAAAGGTACAATTGCAGTTGCTAAATCTCTTGCAGAAACAGATGCAGTTACAATCATCGGTGGCGGTGACTCTGCAGCAGCAGTTAACACTCTCGGCTTCGGCGCAAAGATGACTCACATCTCAACAGGTGGCGGAGCATCTCTTGAGTTCCTCGAGGGTAAAGCTCTTCCCGGCATCGAAGCCGTAAACAACAAGTAATATTTTACGCACATTTGGCGTTTTTTCGCCCACTCGGAGTATCTTTATACACCTTCGGGGCGAAGAAAACACCAACTGCACGCAAACTATCACTTGTGTTGGATTGTTGGCACTTAATAAAAATTAATGGTTGAAAGGATTTATAGATATGGATAAATCACTTCGTAAAGCAGTTATCGCAGGTAACTGGAAAATGAACAAAACTCCCGATGAAGCTAAAGCTATCATCAACGAAATGAAACCCCTTGTTGCAGATGCTGATTGTGACGTAGTTCTCTGCGTTCCTTATATCGATATTTTTGCAGCACAGGAAGCAGCTGCAGGCTCCAATATCAAAATTGGTGCAGAAAACTGCCATTGGGCAGAAAGCGGTGCTTTCACAGGTGAAGTTTCAGCTCCCATGCTTAAAGCTATAGGTGTTGAATATGTTATTATCGGTCACTCCGAAAGAAGACAGTATTTCGGCGAAACTGATGAAACTGTTAATAAGAGAGTAAGAGCTGCTCTTGACAGTGGTCTTACAGTAATCCTTTGCGTTGGCGAGCTTCTAGACGAACGTAAAAAAGGTGTTACAATGGAAGTTGTTCGTTCACAGACAAAAATCGCTCTTCAAGGCGTTTCTAACGAAGAGCTTGACAGAATCATTATCGCTTACGAACCCGTTTGGGCTATCGGTACAGGCGAAACTGCAACTGCAGAACAGGCAAACGAAGTTAATCACGCAATTCGTGAGGTTCTTGGTGAAATCTATTGCCCCAAATGTGCAAGTCGCGTAACAATTCAGTACGGCGGTTCTATGAATGCAGGTAACGCAGCAGAGCTTCTCGCTCAAGTTGATGTTGACGGCGGACTTATCGGCGGCGCATCTCTTAAAGCATCAGATTTCTCTGTAATTGTGAAAGCTGCAAGCGTTTAATTAAAAATAAAATCAGGGCAGGCTTTACCGTCTGCCCGAATTTTCTGTTAAGATAATTATAAAAGGTGATATAAAATGTCTGAAAAAGTACTTCTCGTTGTTATGGACGGTGTAGGCTACTCCAAAACAGGTCTTGGTGACGCTGTTACTCTTGCTAATACACCTGTTCTTGACAAACTTCTTAAAGAATGTCCCAACACTCGCCTTAAAGCTCACGGTTCTGCAGTTGGTCTTCCTTCTGATGACGATATGGGAAACAGCGAGGTTGGTCACAATGCTCTCGGTTGCGGTCAGGTTTATTCTCAGGGCGCAAAGCTTGTTAATGAATCTATCGAATCCGGCAAAATTTACGAATCAACTGCTTGGAAAGAGGTAGCAGGAAACTGTGTTGAAAAGGGTTCAACTCTTCACTTTATCGGTCTTCTTTCCGATGGTAACGTTCACTCAAATATTTCCCACCTTATCGCTATGCTCAAGCAGGCAAAAGCAGAGGGTGTAAAAAGCGTTCGTGCTCACGTTCTTCTTGACGGACGTGATGTTCCTGCAACATCAGGTCTTGTTTATGTAGAAGAGCTTGAAAATACTCTTAAAGAACTCAATGACGATACATTCTGCGGTAAAATCGCATCAGGCGGTGGCAGAATGGTTATCACAATGGACCGTTACGAAGCTAACTGGAATATGGTTAAGCTTGGTTGGGATACTCACGTTAAAGGTATCGGTAGACAGTTTGTAAGCGCAACTGAAGCAATCGAAACCTACCGTGCAGAAAATGATGGTGTTATCGACCAGGATTTGCCTCCCTTTGTTGTTGCTGAAAAAGGTGAACCCGTTGGCGCAATCAAGGATGGCGACAGCGTAGTTCTTTTCAACTTCCGTGGTGACCGTGCTATTGAGCTTTCAATGGCATTTGATAACGAAGAGTTTACACAGTTTGACAGAGGCGCAAAACCCGACGTTGTTTATGCAGGTATGCTCCAGTATGACGGTGACCTTAAGCTTCCTGCTCGTTTCCTCGTTAATCCTCCCGAAATTAAAGATACTCTTTCCGAGCTTCTTGTTTCAAAGGGTATGAATCAGTTCGCAGTTTCCGAAACACAGAAATACGGTCATGTAACATATTTCTGGAACGGTAACAAGAGCGATAAATTCTCTGAAGAGCTTGAAACATATATGGAAATTCCTTCCGACAAGGTTTCCTTTGACGAAAGACCTTGGATGAAATCCGCAGAGGTTACAGATGCAGTTATCGAAGCTATGGAAAGCGGTAAATATGACTTCATTCGTTGCAACTACCCCAATGGTGATATGGTTGGCCACACAGGTAATCTTGATGCAACAATCACAGCAGTTGAAGCAGTTGACCTTGGTCTTGCAAGAGTTCTTAAAGCTGCAGATAAATGTGGTGTAACAGTACTTATTACTGCTGACCACGGCAATGCTGACGAAATGCTTGAAAAGAACAAAAAAGGCGAGGTAGCAGTAAGAACTGCTCACTCTCTTAATGCGGTTCCTTTCATCGTTTACAGCAAGAATTCCTATGAGCTTAAAGACGGTGAATTCGGTCTTGCAAACGTTGCTCCCACAGTAGCATCAATTTTCGGTATCGAACCTTACGATTCTTGGGAAGAGTCAATGATTAAATAATTTTTTAGGCTGTTGCAGGTTTTGCAACAGCCTTCTCAATTGATAAATTTTTTCTTGAATATTAGTGCGAATGTATAGGAGTTGATATTGTGGAAAAAGCAAAAACAACAGATGCATTCAGTAAAACTGATTCAATGTGCCTTAAGGGTCTTGCAATTTTTTTACTTATGTGCATTCACTGTTTTGGAAGTACCAGCAGATTTGCAGGTTTTGAATTTAATTTTTGGCCCTTAAGTCAGGATTTATATGTTGATTTAGCTCGTTATTGTAAAATCTGTGTTTCTATTTTTGCATTTATAAGTGGTTACGGCTTATATTTATCTGCAAAAAATAAAGTGGGGGATTTAACAACGATTAATAAATGGACTGTTTCAAGGATTGTTAAGACATTAAGCGGCTTCTGGTATTGGTATGTAATTTGTTTTGTGGTAATCTTATTTTATAATGGTTTACCAAAGAAAATTTACTTTGATGATGGCATTGCAAGAGGGGCGATATATATGCTTATCGACTTTCTCGGTCTGGGAGAGTTGTTCGGCACTCCTGTTCTTAGCGGTTCATGGTGGTATATGAGCGCGGCGATTGTTTATATTGTTCTGATGCCTTTGATTGTTCGATGGACGAAAAAATGGGGTTGGTTCAGTCTTTTTTCTGCTATTGTTATAATTCCGAGGATTTTATTTAACAGTGATTTTTTTGGTGCATCAAATATTTTCACATTCTTTTTGCCTGTTTACTTTGGCGCATTGTTTGCTGAATTTAATATTTTTGAAAAGTTTGAAAAGTTTGCAATAGTTAAAAATAAAAAACTTAATGAATTTTTGTGTATCGTTTTGGGTGTTATTACTGTTTTTGTAAGTATATATATTTGGATTTGTGTGCCGTATAAGGTTTTATGGGAATTTCATTTCGGTGTTGCACCGGTTATATTAATTGTTTTTTTCAACCGCTTCATTTTCAGGAAAGGCGGATTTTTGAGAAAATATATAAATAAGGTGTTCTTTTTCCTCGGAAAACACTCTATGAATATTTATATTTTTCATACATTGTTGCGCGAACAAATATTGAAAGAGTTATTATACAGTATGAAATACCCCATTTTTACAATTCTTTCTCTTTTGCTTATTTCCCTTGTGATTTCCGTCGTGTTTGAGTTAATTAAGAAGTTAATAAAATATGATAACTTAATTGCTTTTTTAGAAAAGAAATTACTTTCTCTTTTTCCATCGAAGGTGTAAAATTAACCCTTTCTCATTTTGTAGTAATGAGAAAGGGTGTTTTGTTATTTCTGGTTTCTTATTAATTTATATTCTCCGCTTTTAAGAATTCTTATTAAGTCATCATTTGTTTTAATAGGCTCTTGGGTGATTATTCCGCCGAGAGCAACGCCCGTTTCCCTGTGGCAGTCGCTACCGCTTGTTTTGATTCTTGCATTTGTTTCATTAGCCCATTTAAGAGAATTATCATTTGCCTCTTTTGATGCTTTACCGTTGAAAACTTCAACTCCGTCTAAATATTTTGGATTCGCTCTTGTTATGAATTGTCTGAATGGATGAGCTTGCAGGAACAGACAACCTTTTTCTCTTAGCATCTTACTTGCTCTTTTAATATATAATGGTAATAAGAAAGGGAGTTCATAAAGCATTTCTTCCGTTACACCATATACTAAGTAATCATTAACCGTTGCATAAAATCTCAGTTCCATACCAAGCATAACCGAAAAATCATCTGTTTCGAATTGTTTAGCTTTTCGGTATCCTTGAATATAATGCTCTATTGCTTTTTTCTTATTTAAAAACTCACTTGAGTTAAAGGTCATGGGCGAGTAGTGGTCAGTGATAACAATGCCTGAGTAACCTGCCTCTTTGTATCTTTTTACAAGCTCTTCTGCATCTAACTGACCGCAACGACTTGTGTTTTTTGTGTGAGCGTGTATTTCGTATTTATATTCCATTTTTGCACCTTTAATAAAAAATTCTTTTGCTATTATACATTTTATTCTTTTAATAATCAATATTAACTACTTGAAAAAAGGTAAAAAATAGTATATTCTATCTTTATATTAAAGTTTAGGAGTAGATTATATGACAGGAATACATATTATTGATGCTTTTTTCAGCATTTTGATTACTTTTTGTATGCTTCTCACAGGCATTATGGATTCAGGAGATGTAACTTCAACCCCTGAGGTTGAGCTTGTAAGAGAAGAAAAGCTTGTTTTCCTTGATGCTATGACATCCGGTCAGGGTGTTGCAACTGATGGTAAATATTTTTATACATCAGGCTCAATTACTGCTTTTGGTATGACAAGCATTGCGAAACGAGATGCAGAAACTATGGAGGTTCTCGTTAAAAACGATTCTCCCATTCCTCAGGAATATATTGATAACTATGGTAGCGACCATGTTGGTGGTATCAGCTATTATGACGGCAAAATCTATGCCGCAGTTGAAAACGAAGCAGAGGATTTGCCTCTTGTTATAACCTACGATGCCCGCACACTTCATATTGTTGATATTTTTGAATTACCTAATGATAATCTTCCCGATGGTATTCCGTGGTGCTGTGTTGATGGAGAAAACGGCTATCTCTATTGCTCACAGTTCAACGAAGTAAATGAAATTCTTGCTTTCGACCTTGAAACAATGGAATTCTCACACGTGATTCCCTTATCAGAGCAGGTTGTTCGTATTCAGGGTGGCGAGGTTTATGACGGTATTCTTTATCTCTCTTCCGATATTGAAGACAGCAACGATGATAAAATTATGACTGTTGATGTTAAAACAGGTCTTGTTAAAGAGCTTTGCACCCGTTCTCTTCCCTCTATGGCAGGTAACGAAGCAGAAGGCATAACTGTTTACCCCATGGAAGACGGCTCATTTATTCACGTTCTCGACTATGATAAAACAGTTGGTGTTTATTTAAGACATTATAAAATGGTTGAGTAAATTTTATGCCCCATTGAAAAAACTATTTCAGTTTTTTCAATGGGGCATTAGTTGTAAATTAAACATTAAATCTGAATAATACTATATCTCCGTCTTGCATTACATATTCCTTACCTTCGGAACGAACAAGACCTTTTTCTTTTGCAACCTGCATTGAACCGCATTCCATAAGAACATCAAAGGAAACGACCTCTGCGCGAATGAAACCGCGTTCAAAGTCGGAATGGATTTTACCTGCTGCCTGAGGAGCTTTTGTGCCTTTTTTGATAGTCCAGGCTCTTACCTCGGGTTGACCTGCGGTAAGATAACTCATAAGTCCGAGAAGGTCATAACTGCGTTCTATAAGCAAATCAAGACCGCCTGTTGAAACACCTAATTCAGAAAGGAACATTTCTTTTTCTTCCGGGTCAAGCTCTGCAATCTGTGCCTCCAGCTCAGCGCAAATGGGAAGAACCTGACTGCCTTCTTCGGCGGCGATAGCCTTAACGGCATTGTAACGGGCGTTTGCTTCGATTTTTGAAGCAAAATCATCTTCGCTCATATTACAAGCGTAAATAACAGGCTTTGATGTAAGTAAATCCACTGTTCCGAGAATTTCTTTTTCATCGTCCGTAAGGTCAACTGCTCTGGCACAAATTCCGTTATCAAGAGCTTCTCTTACCTTTTCAAGAATTGCAAGCTCTGCTGCGAGAGTTTTGTCGCCTTTCATAGCTTTTGTTGTTCTGTCAATTCTTCTTTGGAGTATTTCAGCATCGGAGAGGATAAGCTCGAGGTTTATTGTTTCGATATCTCTCTGGGGGTCAACTGAGCCGTCAACGTGCATAATATCGTCGTTATCAAAGCAACGAACAACGTGAATTATAGCATCAACCTCGCGTATGTGTGAAAGGAATTTGTTTCCGAGACCTTCACCCTTTGATGCGCCTTTAACAAGACCTGCAATGTCAACAAATTCGATTGTTGCAGGTGTAACCTTTACTGGATTATACATTTCGCAAAGTGCATCAAGGCGTTTATCGGGAACTGAAACAACGCCCACATTAGGTTCAATCGTGCAGAAGGCATAGTTTGCCGCTTGCGCCCCTGCATTTGTAAGTGCATTAAAAAGTGTGCTTTTTCCTACGTTGGGAAGACCAACAATACCGAGTTTCATTTAACTACATCCTTTGTAATTCTATAAATTTTCGCAAAACATTTTAACATATTATAAATTGTATTTCAATATTTTACTAATAAATATTATTTTTGAATAGTCAGAAATTCAAAACCCATAATATTTTTGAGGTGATTTTTTGGATTTCAGAACTGACCTTGCACTTGAACGCAGGGAGATGATTAAAGATGATATTCAAGGTGTTGATATTTCAAAGTCGGAAAACGAGGAGTGTAAAACTACTGTTATAAAGATAAAAACCAACTCTGCGGCAAAGCGTTTGGGAAAAGGTGTGGGGAAATATATAACGCTTGAAATGAATGCTTTTTCCAATGAGGCGGCAGTTAGCGACGGAAGACTCAAGGCTCTTGTTGAAAGTATAAAAGAGCTTTTGCCCAAAGGCAACGGAACTGTTCTTGTGGCCGGAGTGGGCAATGATGATATAACTTCCGATGCTCTCGGGCCCATGACGGCATCCAACATTTTTGCCACAAGGCATATTGAGGGTGAACTTCAACGTGCTGCTGGCTTTTCTGAGGATTTGCGACCCGTTGTAAGCGTTTCTGCGGGAGTTTTGGGTAAAACGGGAATTGAGTCAAGTGAATATATAAAATGCATTTGCAACGCTGTTAAACCACAATGTGTGATAACAATAGATGCTCTTGCGGCGGGGAGTTTGGAGAGGCTTGGTACGACTGTTCAGATGTCTGATACGGGTATTGCACCCGGTTCGGGAATAGGTAATACAAGAAAACGAGTTGATGAAGGTTTTATCGGAGTTCCGGTTATTGCGATAGGTATACCCACCGTTGTCGATGCAATGGCGTTGGCATCTGAGCTTTCGGGAGTTTCGCCCGAAAAACTGGATAAATCAAAATTAAGAAACGCTTTGAGTATGATAGTAGCGCCTAAAGATATTGATTTGCTTGTGAAAAATGCATCTTATCTTTTAGCGCTTGCAATAAATTGTGCCTTGCAACCGACACTTACACCGAAAGAACTTTACGGACTTATGTAATTCTAATAACACAACAACTCTCATATTTTATATTTGGGAGGTGTTTTTTTGAAGCACAGAAATTGTTTCTTTTATAAATTTATTTGTGTATTGATTTGCGGTTCGCTCATTTTTTCCGCATTATACGGCGGTAATTATATAAGCAGAGAATTTGTTGAACTTGTATCTCAGGCTTTAACTTTGACAAATGAATTGGACAGTGCCGGTTTATCTGTGAATACCGCTTTTTCCGATGCGGATAATACAACGTTTTCGCCCTTTGGCTTCGGCGGAGGAGGCTACAAAGAAGCATCTATGATACAGACTCCTTCCGATATTCTGAAACTAATGGAGGAGGCAGAGGAGCTGTATGAAAGCTTTGAGAAAAGCGGAGAAATAAAAGAGCAACAATTTTGCACCAGTTCAACAGGAACGGCATACGGTAACGTAGCTGTGAATAATAAAACTGATGAAAATATAAGTATAAAAAATCTTTTAAATTCTGTTCCTGAATATGGAACCGTTACAAAGGATGACCCCTATATCTTGATTTATCACACTCATACAACCGAGGGGTACGAGCTTCTTGATAAGGGATGGTATTCCGATGACTATAATTCAAGAACCAAGGATTCGGGGAAAAATATGGTTAGAGTTGGAGAAGCGTTGGCGAAGGCTCTGCAAGAAGCGGGCTATAAGGTTATACACGATAAAACCATTTATGACAGTAGTTATAATGGAGCTTACAGTCGTTCTCTTGTCACTGTTGAAAAGTATCTGGAAAAATATCCATCAATTGTACTGACCCTTGATGTGCACCGTGATGCTATTCATTACAGTGACGGAACAAAGGGTAAACCTACTGCGGTAGTTGACGGTAAAAAAGCAGCACAGGTTATGATAATAAGCGGTTGCGAAGGGGACGGGGTTGAGGAGTTCCCCGGGTGGAAAGATAATTTGACCTTTGCGGTGCATCTTCAAAATGCTGTTGAGGAAAGTTACGAGGGCTTGATGCGTCCGATTTTCTTTTGTAACAGAAAATATAATATGAATGTTACGCCTTGTTCTCTTTTGCTGGAATTCGGAACAGATGCCAATACATTGGAGGAGGCTGTGTACTCGGCTTCTCTTGTTGGTGAGTCCATCGGAAAAATGTTAGATAAGGAATTAAAAAAATGAGAGAGTTTAATAAGTTTTTCAATATTTTTACAGTGTTGGCAATTCTTATAATGCTGCTTACAACCGTTGTTGCTGCAAGTGTAACGGTAATCAATAAGGGGAAGAGTAACTTGTATTCGGTAAATGCAACAAGAAACGTTAATATTATTAGTGAATGTTGCATTAAGGCTTTTTAAAATAAAAGAATTTTTTGTAAAAATACAAAAATTCTATTGAAAATGATATCGTTTTATTGTAGAATATTAGCAAATAAAACTGTTGTTTGCTACACTAACGATAGTTTAATTTTATAGGAGATGAAACATTTGTCAGTAATACTCAACACACGCTATCTTGAGGGCTTTGTTAATGAAAACGATGTCCAAGGTATCGCTCCCGAGGTAATGTCGGCTGTTGAACTTCTTAACTCGCGCACGGGCGCAGGAAATGACTTCCTTGGTTGGTTGGATTTGCCTGTGGATTACGACAAGGAAGAGTTCACACGTATCAAAAAAGCCGCAGAGAAAATCCGTAGCGATAGTGACGTTCTCGTTGTTATCGGTATAGGAGGTTCTTATTTAGGTGCCAGAGCGGCAATCGAATTTTGCAAATCCCAAAATCGCAACTTACTTGAAAAGCCTCAAATTATCTTTGCAGGAAATACTCTTTCCTCTTCAGCACTTGCAGAAGCAATTGCTCTTTGCGAAGGTAGGGACTTTTCAGTAAACGTTATTTCAAAATCGGGTACTACCACTGAACCCACAATCGCATTCAGAGTGTTTAAAGAAATGCTCGAAAAGAAATACGGCAAAGAAGAAGCCGCAAAGAGGATTTATGCCACAACCGATAAAGCAAGAGGAACTCTCAAAGAGCTTTCTGACCGTGAGGGTTACGAAACATTCGTTATTCCCGATGATGTTGGTGGCAGATATTCAGTTCTCACAGCAGTTGGTCTTCTTCCTATCGCAGTTGCAGGTATTGATATCGACGCTATGATGCAAGGCGCAGCAGATGCTCGTGAAAAATTTGCAGAAGGCGATGTTTTCACAAACGACTGTTATAAATATGCCGCGATGAGAAATATTCTTTACCGTAAAGGCAAATCCGTGGAAATGATGATTTCCTATGAGCCTGATTACACAATGATGAACGAATGGTTCAAACAGCTTTACGGTGAAAGTGAAGGTAAAAACGGTAAAGGCCTTTATCCTTCATCAGCAGTGTTTTCAACAGACCTTCATTCTCTTGGTCAATATGTTCAAGAGGGCGAAAGGGTAATGTTTGAAACGGTTGTTACCTTTGATAAACCCAAAAAGGAACTTATCATCGGGCTTGACCCCGAAAATGGCGATGGATTTAATTTCGTTGCAGGAAAATCTGTTGACTATGTTAACAATAAAGCTTTCCTCGGAACAATCCTTGCTCATACAGATGGAAAAGTACCCAATATGGTTCTTGAGGTTTCCGAAATGAATGAATATGATTTTGGTTATCTCGTTTATTTCCTTGAAAAAGCTTGTGCAGTATCAGGTTATATTTTAGGAATTAATCCTTTCGACCAGCCCGGTGTTGAAAGCTATAAGAAGAATATGTTCGCTCTTCTCGGTAAACCCGGTTACGAGGAGCACAAGAAAGCTCTTGAAGAAAGACTTTCTTGATTTTTGCAAACCTTACGGTTTGCATACATAAAAATTATTTTGGAAAAATCGCCTTTGGCGAGATTATAAACAACGGAGGTAAATCATTATGATTAAACTTATTATAGGCAACAAAGGTTCCGGAAAGACCAAAAGACTCATATCTCTTATAAACGAGGCAGTTGAAAACTCAAACGGAACAGTAGTTTGCATTGAAAAATCTCCCTTACTTACTTATGAAGTAACTCATAAAGCAAGACTTATCGAAACTGAAAGATTCGGTGTTGAAGGTTGCGATGCTTTCTATGGTATGGTTTGCGGTATTATCGCTCAGGACCATGATATTACAGAAATTTTTGTTGATGCAACATTTAAAATTGTTGGCAGAGATTATGACGCTTTTGCCGCTCTTATTAATAAGCTCAGCAAGGTTTCTGCAGAAAATGAAATTGATATCGTTTTCACAGTTTCCGAGGACGAAGCAAATCTTCCTGCAGATCTTTTTGAGAACGCTCAGAAAATCTAAGCAACTTCTTAACTCCTCTCTGTTAAAGAGGGGAGTTTTTATATAGATTTTTTGTATTTACTTATTGACAAAACAGGATTTAAATAATATAATACTTGGGTATGTTGAGAGGTATAGTATATGATTATCGAACTTGAATCTGTTTTTAATACCGAGGGATTAAAGATATCTTTTGATTATGAGCTTTCTTTAAGCGAAATAGAAGTGTCCGGTCTTTATCCTATTACTGAACCGGTTAAGGTGTCAGGTTGTGTTGAAAACAAAGCAGGTATCGTTAACCTCAAGGCAAGTGCCGCGCTTAAATACGAAGCACCTTGTGATCGTTGCGCGGAGAATGTAATTTCGCAGTTCGCATTCCCAGTTGAGCATACTCTCGTTGTTGCCCTTGAAAGTGGAGATAACGACGATTTCCTCGAGGTGCCCAATATGCGACTTAACCTTGACGAGCTTGTTGAGGAAGATGTTAATCTCGCTCTTCCCTCAAAATACCTTTGCAACGAAAACTGTAAAGGTCTTTGCTCCGTTTGTGGCAAAAACCTTAACAAATCCCAATGTGACTGTAAAGCTCCGATCGATCCGCGAATGGAAGTGCTTTTACAGCTTTTGGAAGATTAATTCAGTAATTATTTAAATTCTATAGGAGGTAGTACTAATGGCAGTACCTAAGAGAAGAGTTTCTAAAGCAAGACGCGACAAAAGAAGATCCAACGTTTGGAAAATGGATGCAGCAGCACTTGTAAAGTGCCCCAAATGCGGTGAGTTCAAAAGACCTCACAGACTTTGCACAGCATGTGGCTACTACAACGGCAAACAGGTTATCGAAGTAGCAGAATAATCTGTAATAGTACGTATTTCTGATTTCAAAGGGCGGTGGGAAAATTCTCCCCGCCCTATTGGACTGTAGTGGGCATAGGTGAATTTTAAGGTGGTGAAAGAATGTCTGTTATTGTGGAAAAGGTGTGTCCCGATTCCTATGGTGAAAAAGCCGGGATTTTAGCAGGGGACAAGCTTGTAAAAATCAATGGCCACGAAATATTTGATGTTCTTGATTACCGCTTTTATATTCAAAGTCGTAAATTAAAATTAGAAATTTTAAGAAACGACGAAAATATTGTCACCAATATAAGAAAAAGTGATGAATTCAAAGATATTGGACTTGAATTTAAAACATATCTTATGGACAAGCAACATTCCTGTAAAAATAAATGTATGTTTTGTTTCGTTGACCAGATGCCGAAAGGTATGAGGGAAACCCTTTATTTTAAAGATGATGATTCAAGAATGTCTTTCCTTTTCGGCAACTATATAACCTTAACGGGACTTTGCGAAAGAGAAGTTCAAAGAATAATTGATATGCACATTTCACCTATTAACATTTCAGTTCATACAATGAACCCGAAATTACGTGTTGAAATGATGAAAAACCGTTTTGCAGGAGAAAGCCTTAAAATTCTTGACAGATTTTCCGAAAACGGCATCGATATGAATACACAGCTTGTTCTTTGTCCGGGTATAAATGATGGTGACGAGCTTCGTTTTTCACTTGAAGAACTTTCAAAGCTTTCTCCGAGTGTGAAAAGTATAGCCGCTGTTCCCGTAGGTCTTACAAAATATCGTGATGGGCTTTACCCTTTGAGAACCTATACAAAAGAAGAAGCGGCAAATGTTATTGATATTATAGATGAGTTTAATTCTCATTTTTCTTTCTATAACGGTGGCAAAACCCTTGCTTATGCTTCTGATGAATTTTATCTCATAGCAGAGAGAGAACTTCCGGATGCTGATTGTTATGGTGAGTTTTCACAACTTGATAATGGCGTTGGAATGTGCGCTTTGCTTAAAAGTGAATTCCTTAATGCTTTAGAAGAAACAGGGAAGAAAACAGTAAATCGCAATATAACGGTGGCAACAGGCTATGCGGCTCATAGACTTCTTTCAAGCCTTTGCAAAAAGGCGGAAGAAAAGTTTCAGGGTTTAAATATAAATGTAATCAAAATAAAAAATGACTTTTTCGGTGATACTGTTACCGTAGCAGGTCTTATAACGGGTGCAGATTTTAAAGCACAGTTAAAGGACGTGGATTTAGGGGACGAACTTTTAATCCCCAGGGTTTCTTTGAAAAATGAGGGAGACAAATTCCTCGATGATATTACAATAGAAGAACTTTCAGAAGAATTGGATGTAAAAGTTATACCCGTTGAAAACGATGGTGCAGTATTCTTAAATACAATTTTAAGCGGAGGTGCAAAGTAATGGCAAGACCGGTTGTTGCTATAGTTGGCAGACCAAATGTTGGTAAATCTACACTTTTCAATAAGCTTACAGGTACTCGCCTTGCAATTGTTGATAATACTCCCGGTGTTACCCGTGACCGCCTTTTTGGTGATTGCGAGTGGTTGGGACACAATATGCTTCTTGTTGATACAGGCGGTATTGAACCTTATTCAAATGATGTTATTCTTTCACAGATGCGCCGTCAGGCACAGCTTGCCATTGACAGCGCCAATGTAATTATTTTGGTTACCGATGTTCGTGACGGCGTTGTGGCAACAGATGAAGAGGTTGCAACCATGCTTCAGAAAAGCGGTAAACCGATTGTTCTCGCAGTAAATAAATGCGATGGTTTAGGCGCACCACCACCAGAACTTTATGAATTCTATAACCTTGGTCTTGGTGACCCGTTCCCCGTATCTTCTGTTCACGGTCACGGAACCGGCGACCTTCTTGACGAGGTTTTAAAGCATCTTCCCGAAGAGTATCTTACAGAAGATAATGATGAGGATGACTATATTAAGGTTGCAGTTATCGGTAAGCCAAATGTTGGAAAGTCATCTCTTGTTAATAAAATTATCGGTGAGGAAAGAATGATTGTTTCCAATATTGCAGGCACAACCCGTGATGCTACCGATAGCTTTGTTGAGAATGAACACGGCAAATTTATGTTTATTGATACTGCAGGTCTTCGCCGTAAATCAAAGATTGATGATGCGGTTGAGAAGTATAGTGTTCTGAGAACTGATATGGCGGTTGAAAGAGCCAATGTATGCGTTATTATGATAGATGCCCTTGAAGGCTTTACAGAGCAGGATAGCAAGGTTGCAGGCCGTGCTTTAGAGCAGGGTAAGGGTTGCATTATTGCGGTTAATAAATGGGATGCTTACGCAAAAGACGGCAAAACAATGGATTCCTATCGCAAACAGTTAATGAAGGATTTTTCCTTTATGTCCTTTGCACCTATAATTTTCATTTCTGCAAAAACAGGTCAACGCGTCGACAGACTTTATGAGCTTATTAAATTCGTTGACACTCAGAACGCAATGCGAATTAAAACAGGTCAGCTTAATGAAATTCTTGCGGCGGCAACTCTTCGAGTACAGCCACCAACGGATAAAGGCAAACGCCTTAAAATTTATTATATGACTCAGGCTTCCACAAGACCACCAACATTCGTTTGTTTTGTTAACAGCGCAGATTTGTTCCATTACAGTTACCAAAGATACCTTGAAAATCAAATTCGAGAGGTTTACGGTCTTGAGGGTACCCCCGTCAGATTCGTAATCCGCGAGCGTGACGATAAAAGTAAACACTAAAAATAACAATTAAATATCCAAAAATTACAAAAAACTGCCCGAAAGTTACATTTGGGCAGTTTTATTTTTGTATCACGCTATACTGAAATCAAGAAAGACGGAAACGCTAAAACCTTAGCAAAATCAAGGTGCAACAAATTGTAGCAAAACTGTTTTTCTGAAAACTAATGACATTTTTTTATAAAAGTGTTTATATGTTGGTAGAGGTGATGAAAATGACTAAAATTTCAAAAAACATCAAACGATTACGAATGTTACAGAATATGAGTCAGGAGGAGTTGGCGCAAAAGCTCTTCGTTTCCCGTCAGGCAGTTTCATCCTGGGAAAACGGAAGAACCCAACCTGATTTAGAAATGATTCAGAAGCTTGCTGAGCTTTTTGGTGTTCAGGTGGAAGAGCTTCTTTATGGCGAAAAGCGTAACACAAAATTAGAGGAAAGCGTCAGAACAAGTAAAACCTTGTTTATGGTGTTCTCTATTTTAGGCTCGTTGTTTGTGGGCGCAGGCGTAATAATTCTTATGGTTGCCCTTTGGGATAAGTTTCCCAATCTTATAAAAGCCTCAGTATCATTTTTGCCTTTGCTTTTAGGTCAGGCAGGTGCAGTTTATACTTATAAGAAAAAGTTTGATAATATTGCCTGGCGGGAGGGTGCATCTATTCTCTGGTCCGCAGGTGTTACAGCAACAGTTGGTCTTTTGAGTATGGTTTTAGAGCTGCATTTGGGAGCTATGATGTGCTTACTTATAGATGCAGTGTTAATTTTTCCAATACTTTGTTTCTTCAAGGTTGTTTCGCCTTTGGTGTTCTACTACGGCTTTTCAATTGCAGGTTCAATAGGTGTTCTTGAATACACAAGAAATGAAATTTTAACAACTGTTTTAATGGTTGTTTTAGTTGGCGCAGGTTTACTTTACACCTTTTTTGATAGAAAAAATCTTCCCGATGCAAGATATGAATATTCAACATGGATTTCAGTTTTAGCATCAATTTCTATGGTAATTACAACTTGCTTTGTACTTGAATGGGGATATTTCTCCTTGCCTTTAGCTATTGCGGTTTGTATCTATGCTTTAAATAAAAATGATGGATGGTCAATGCCTTTCTACCCAATCGGTATTTTAGGAACTGCATTTGGTTCGATAGTTACAACATATTTCCATTTGCAAGATAATGTTCATTATACTTATGATGAGGTTCGATGGTTGAACTTAATTAAAACTGAAAGCATTGCAACTATAATTTTAACAGTTGCAATACTTGCAATAGGCTTTATTATCGGTGAAAAATCCCTTGATAAAAACAAATATCAGTCAATTTTCTGCTACCTTGGCGGTGCAGGTGCAGTGATAGGTCTGTTCAGCTTCGTGTTCGAATCAACTGAATGGCTTGGTCTTATTCTTTTCGCAATCACATTTGCACAGGGCCTTGTGATGCTTATTAAAGGCGCAAGTGAAAAGAATTACTTTAACCTTAACGTTGGCTTGATAATGCTCCTTGTATTGATGTTCTTCGTGCTTTCTGCATTTGATTGGAATATGGTAACAGTTGGTCTTATGTTCTTAATCAGTGGCGCTTCTCTTTTCGGTGCAAATTTATATATTTCAAAGAAAATCAAAAAAGAACAGCTTGAATTGGAAAAGGCGGTGGAAGATGATGAAAAATAAAAAAGGTACAATAGTTCTTTCAATAATACTCGCAGTTCAGTTTATAATTCCTTTAAGCGTCTGGAGTTACGAAACATATAAAAATAAAGAACTTGAAGAAAAAGGTCAGGAAATAAAATTGCTTGTTGATACTGTGTTTTACGATGAACGTGGTGTTGTGTTCAAAATTGAGGCTGTAGAAGACATTATAAATATAGGTGATAAGAATTTTATTGTCTTTGAAAATGCTGATAATGGTTTTTCAAAACTTACCGAAATTTCAAGCTTTCCTGAAAACGATTTATATATAAGCGAAAACAGATTGTATAATTGGTACAGTGAGGATTGGGCTTTTAGATATGAAAGCGAAATCATAATGACAGAATATGATTATGGTTATATCGATTTGTATGACCGTGAAGTAGAACAAGCAAATATAAAACACGGCTTCTGCGAAGGTCCTGAAACACAAGCTTATGCAGTCTTTAAAATTTATAAAAACCGATTTAAAGTAGTTAATGTTTATATTGACGGAATGCCTGTTGATATGGTTATAGAAAAATATGTAAATGATGAATGGGATACTTCTCGTTATGATTATTACCATACCAATTCAGAGGAATTCGAAATCTTTTATGACTATGAATCAGAAAACTATTATAAAGAATATTATGATGAAAAGTTGAATGAATATATAACAGAGCCTGTTGCTGCCTAAAGAAACCCTGTCCGAAAATTTTCGGACAGGGTTTTTTGTGATTTATTCAGCAATTTTAAATGTTTTCTTTATTATTCTTTCTTCAAAACTGAACAATTCTTGGATTTCAACCTCAACATCTGTTGTTGTATCATTTAGCTCGTAAGCAACTTCAACTTCTATGCTTGCGCCTTTTTTGATTTCTTTACTTTGATTATCTTCACTATAGTTGGCACTATCTTCTAATACATAAGCTTTATTCAATCCAACACCATCTTGAAATGCAGCATCATCGAAAGCTATGTAAAATGAGGTAGGATTATCATCTGCTACATTGGTGAATTTATATTTGATAATTACAACATCTTTGCCTTCAAAATCTTTTGCAAGTCTGCTTTCTAAAATTTCAACACTATAATCACCGATTGTGGTATCGTCTGCTTTTGTGGTTTGTGCAGTATCGGCACCTTGGTCTGCTGTTGATTCTGTATCTTCACCGCTTGCAACAGCGAAAAATACAAAAAGCAAAGAAAGCAACAGAGCTAATAAAATTCTTGTCTTTTTCATTTTTGTTCTCCTTTGTTGTTTAAAAAATTTATTATAACAGCCGTTATAGAAGCTGCTAAATACATAAAAATATCTAATATATCTCCGGTTCCTGAAATGATATTTGAAAATTGTAGGATTTCCCATATACTCCCTAAAGAAAACACCAATAAACATATTAGTAACATTTCTTTTTTTGTTGTGAATAATGAGTTTAATACTGAATTCAGACTTAATGCCCACAGATAATCTATTAAGTAATATTTTATAAAATCACATTCAAATGGATTGAATACGTTTCTCATAAAACTAAGGTCTATAAATGTTTCTATAATGTTTGAAATGTAAGTATCTTCTCTATAAAGTGTGTATATTACTCCACCTAAAAATAGAGTGAAGATGCTTAAAATAATATTAACTTTTCTATTGCTCATAATATAACTGACTCCAAAAATATTATAGTCATAATTATGACTATTGTCAATGGTTTTGTTGCACTTTATCCTAATAGTATATAAAAAATAGGTGGTATAGCAATTGATTAGTTACGCTCCTTTTTGGGAAACTTTAAAAAAACAAGGTATGACAACATATGCTCTGATAAATAAATACAATATAAGTAGTGCAACCATAGACCGAATGAAGAAAGGCAATGGTATCAGTACGATGAAAATTAATGATTTTTGCAGAATTTTAAATTGTAAGGTTGAAGATATAATTGAATATATAGAAGAATAAACACCCCAAACCATGACATAATTGGTTTGAGGTGTTGTTTTTTAAAACTCAATTTCAATTTTCTGTTCACCAATGCCGGTTTTGAATTCAATATCGTAACCGATATTACCGGGAAGTTCAATTATTTTATATTTTCCGTCGCACTTAATTTCTTTAGGTTCGCGGTCAACATAAACAACTGTAGGTACTTTGAATTTTTTAGTTTGATTATACTTTAATGTAAATTCACCGTCTTCGTGGTCGTATTTATAGGAGATAATCTCGCCCGTAACTGCTTTGGGACGGGGACGAGTAAGAATTTTCATAAAGTCTTGCTCTAAAATGCCGTCAAAATAGCACCAGTAGGTATTGCTCCATTTGTAAGAGTCGAATTTGTCTTGAAGGAAACGGATGTGGGGATACCAACCGTCACCCTCGGCGCATGAGCCCCATTCACCAACGATACAAGGAACACCAAGCCTTTCCTGTGTGGCACGGTGTTGGTCGAAAATCATACCTACACGGGAATTACTTGCGTATTTGTATGCAGGGGTATCAACCATAAGGTCATATGCGTGAGGAGCAAAAACCTGTTGGCTTTCTCTTTCGCCGTTAACAGTAACGGGAGTGTTGCAACAGGGAATACCCAAGTTGGAATAATAATTGTTTTCCATAAACATTATTCCTCTGTCCGTAACCTCTCTTACGGCGGTTGCCATTTTGCTTACAAATGGAGAATAGCGTTCACTGTCAAAATGTTTTACAATTTCATCGCAATCGGAAGATATTTTTCTGAACACATCACCTTCGTATTGGTCAAGTGCTTTAGCCTTTTCATCGCTGAAAAGACCCGTTTTTGCCATCTTAATAAGGTCAACTCTTTTGTCTGTAACAGATGTTTTCACAAGACCTTTAATAAGTGTTCTGAATATTTTACCGCCGTCTTCACCGGGGAAGGGTTCATTAAAAAAGTCAAAACCAAAAAGAGCGGGTTTGTCTTTAACCGCAAGAGCCAGATGCTTCCACATATCTGCATAATAATCCTGAAGACCTTTTCGGTTGTATTGAACATTGTTCCAGAAGTTGTCAAAAGCTCTGAAACAAGCTTTGCCGTAGAAATAGGGCTCCGCCCAAACTGCAATTTGCTTACGGGGAACAAAATTATCCGTTAAGGTTGCCCAACGTGGAGCGCCGTCACCGTAGCAGTAGGAGGAATAAACATCTTGGTGGCAGTCGAGAAAAGCATATATTCCGTATTCTTCACACTTATCAAGAAAATTACTAAGGTCTGAGATGAGCTTTTCGTTGTAGTGGCCGGGTTGGGGCTCCATAGCACTCCAGGTGAAGCCTAAACGGATTATATCATAACCTCTCGCGCGGAACTCTTCCAACGGAAATGAGTCTGCAGGATAACCGTAGCCGGGATTTTTTTCATCAAAGTCTTTTTTATCAACAATGTTCATACCGCTGAAAATGCGTTCTCTTCCGTGCTCGTCAAGGAACTTCATTCCTTCAACTTTGATTTTGTCCATTTATGTGTTCCTCCTTTTGTTTGAGTTTGGTTTTTATTATAATGTTTTGATTTCTGCACAAAGGGGAGCAGAAGTGGTTTTCCAGAAGCTGCCGGCATAAATTTTTATTTCATATTCTGTTGCAGGGTTTAAGTCGGTATATGCAATTTCAAGATATTCGGGCATATTATAGAAATAATATTCTGACCACATACCTGTTTGTTTCACAATTGTATTTGTTGCTTTTTCAATAACAACAACCTTGTAGTCGTTAACATAGTCTTCGTCAATTTTTGCCTGAGGGAATTTGAGTCTGAATCCGTCATCATCAATATCGTCAAATTCAATTTTTGCATCCTCTGCAAAATAGGGGGTAACCGCTGTTTTGAAACGGATATCATCGGTATATTTAAAGCTTTCGGGATTCCAGGGTTCATCAATTTCCCAAACATAAGGGAAGAAGTTGTCTGTGAAAATATCATAGGGATAAATTCTTACTCTGCCATCTTTGTCTGCTTCAACAATAAGGAACTGGGCAAAATCTGCTTTCTTTGGTGGTACTGTTCCATAGTATTTGTCAAATTCATCAAGCTCGGTATAAGAAAGAGAGCCTGTACCGAGAGAGGTGAAATGCTTCTGATGAATTGAACGGGGGTTGTTAATGGGAGCGTGAGAGTGACCTGAGAAGTTAATCATCTGAGGGTAGTCCATATATGTAGCATAAAGTTCATCTTCGCCCCAGAGCATACTGCCGTAAACTGTGTCAGTAATATGAGGATGCTGGAAAACGAAGATAGGCTTCTTGGGGTCTGCTTCTCTTGCTTTTTTGAGTTCCTTTGCCATATAAGCGATTTTATCACTGTCAAAGTTTGTTCCTCTTGAGCAGGTAAGGCTTATAAAATGGAAGCCGTTAATAACTCTGTGTTCGTCAACCGGTAAATTGAAAACTCTTGCAAATTTTTCGTGTGCTGCTTCAATGCCTTCGCCGTGATATTCATGGCTTGCCATTGTAAGTGCATACTGTGTTTCGGGTTTAAGACATTTATCAAGAGTTTCCTTGAATTTTATCATTTGCTTTTCAGTTCCGCTGTTTGCAAAATCGCCAACGGAATAAAAAGCATCAAGTTTTTTATAGCTTTCGTTTTCTTCGCAAAGCTGATAAACTCTTTTTATTGCTTTTTCAAGTCTTTCTTCTTCAATACATTTATCGTCCTTGTAATGAACATCACTTGTAACCATAAATCTGAGTATCGGTTTGAAATCTTTTTGTAACATCGTTTTTCCTCCTGAAGAATTACAAAATTATACATATTAATTCTATCACTTGGCGCCATTTAATTCAATCGTAAAAACAAACAATTAGACCCGATAAAATATGTTAAAAAGTTTCATATTTGTATTTATTTTTATTTTAGGTTATGATATAATATGTGAGAAACTAAAACAAAGGAGTAATAAAAATGACAATTACTAAAGATACAATAATCGGTTCAATTCTTGATGTAGCACCCGATACAGCACCTTTCTTTCTTGAAATGGGTATGCATTGCTTAGGTTGCCCCGCTTCAAGAGGCGAAAGCATTGAACAAGCTTGCATGGTTCATGGTGTTGATGCTGATGAGCTTATTGCAAAAATTAACGCATTTCTTGAGAATAAATGATTATTAATTTATCTGAAAGGCTCTCTGCCGCCGCTTCTCTTATAAAAGGCGGCGGCATTGTTGCCGATATAGGAACTGACCATGGGTATTTGCCCATTTATTTAATACAATCGGGTAAAATCGAAAGAGCAATTGCGGCAGATATCGGAAAAATGCCGCTTGAAAATGCAAGAAAATCTGTGGCACAGTATGAGCTGACAGAAAAAATAGAACTTCGCCTTTCCGATGGACTTAACTCCTTCAAAGAAAATGAGGTAAATGAAATCGTTTTTGCAGGAATGGGCGGTACTCTTATTGCAGAAAAACTAAACGAAACTCCTTGGATTAAAAATGAAAACCTGCATTTTGTTTTCCAACCTCAAAGTAGGGCAGAGGATTTGAGAGAATTTCTCTTCAGTAACGGCTTTGAAATAGGAACAGAAATCGCTACTCACGAGGGGAACAGATTTTATATAGCCTTTGAAGCTTTTTATACGGGTGAATTTCGAGAATTTACAGTTGCAGATTGCTTTCTGGGTAACCTTCCCAAGACGGAAGATGCAAAAATACATATTAAAAAACAGGTCAACCGATTGCAGAAAAGGTATGAGGCTACCAAGGAAATCGGCAAAGAAGATATAGAACTTTTCATAACAGTACAGAAATTGAAGGCTTTTTTAAATGATTGAAACATTAGCGCAGATTGTTGGTTTTGGCGGTGCGGCTCTTAACGGACTTTCATTCCAACAGAAAAAAAGAAAAGGTATAATTGGTGTGCAGATAGGCGCAGCGATACTTTTCATAATTCATTACATACTTTTAGGCGCATATACCGGCGCGGCTCTTAATTTTATAGGCTTGCTCCGTTCAATTGTGTTCATAAATAACGATAAAAAATGGGCGAAAAGTCCTGTTTGGTTAGGAATTTTTGTTGTTATAAGTGCCGTTTCAAGCGGGCTTACATGGGTGGATTGGTATTCATTTTTACCTGCAGCGGCAATGATTTTAACAACTGTAAGCTATTGGCTTAAAAGCGAAACAAAGATTCGGCTTGTTACTTTCCCGAGCTCACCTTGTTGGCTTATTTATAATATAATAACGGGCTCTGTTGCAGGCATTATAACTGAATGTATTGTTATGAGTTCTCTTATAATTGCAATAATAAGATATGACATTTTGAAAAAGGAAAAGGTAAAGAAATATGACTGTTAAAGATATTTACGATTACCTGAATTCAATAGCTCCCTTTGATACTGCAGAAGTGTGGGACAATTGCGGTCTTACTGTCGGTTCGTTTGAAAAAGAGGTTAAGAAAATTTACATTGCTCTTGATGTAACAAGGGCAGTTATAGAGGATGCCCTCTCTTTTGGTGCAGACCTTGTGATTACTCATCATCCGATGATTTTTAACCCTGTTTCACAAATCCTTTGTGATAGCCCGATTTATAAAGCAGTAGCATCGGGACTGAGTTTTATTGCTTCACATACCTGCCTTGATAAAGCAAAGGGTGGAGTTAATGACTGCCTTGCAAACAAGGTAGGTGTTAAGAACTTAAAAACTTCACAAGATAATGATTTCCTGAAATACGGTGAAGTTGAACCTTGTTCCGCAGAAGAATTTGCAAAGACTATAAAATCAGCTCTCCGTGGTGCCGTATCTTTCACAGATTCAGGAAAACCTATTAAAACAGTGGCTATGTGTTCAGGGTCAGGTGGCGATATGGTAGCTGAGGCGAGAAGTATAGGAGCAGATGCATTCCTAACAGGTGAAGCCAAGCACCACGAATATCTGCTTTCAAAGGATTTGGGCATCTCTATGTTTGTTGCAGGACATTTTGAAACAGAAAACATAGTCTGCGAATATTTGTATAACTCACTTAAAGAAAAATTCGGGGATGAAATCGAAATAAAAGTTTCTGATTTTAAAAACCCTGTAAATTATATATAAAAAGGTAAAATTAATGGCTTTAGACGGTATTTATTTGAACTTTCTCGTGTCAGAGGTTAATGAGCTTCTGTCAGGGGCAAAGGTTGATAAAATTCACCAACCATCAAAAAACGAGTTGGTGTTTATAATGCGAACAAGGGCAGGTATGCATAAGCTTTATTTTTCGGCAGATGCAAATAGCCCTCGCTTTGCCGTGGTGAATTCTGTTCCCGAAAACCCACAGACACCACCAATGTTATGTATGCTTTTCAGAAAGCGCCTTGTTGGTGCAACACTTTTAAGTGTGGAGCAGTATGGTCTTGACAGAATAGCATTTTTCAATTTCGATGCAACCAATGAAATTGGCGATAAGGTTAAACTTACCCTTGCCGTAGAAATAATGGCTCAACATAGTAATGTAATTCTTTTTGACGCAGATAACAGAATTGTCGATGCTTTAAGGCGTGTTGACAGCGAGAAATCCTCATATCGTCTTGTTTTACCGGGTGCACAGTATAAATTGCCACCACCTCAGGAAAAGCTTGATATAAGAAGCGTTGAACCACAAGAAATCTGCCAGGGCGTTCTTGCGCTTACAAACTCAAAGCTTTCTTCTGCAATCCTGAAAACAATGCAGGGTGTTTCACCGCTTTTGTCAAGAGAAATCTCTTACAGAGTTTGCGGTGACGATAAAGGTGTAGGAGAACTTAACACAGACGAAAAAATGAAGCTCCTTTGCGAAATCAGTTCTCTTAAAACTATGGTTATAAGTGGTGATGCAAAGCCCACAATGGTTCTCGATGAATCTGAAAAGCCAATGGAATTCTCCTTTATGCCCATAACCCAATATGGTTCTGCATATAAGATTATAGAAAAGAATAATGTTTTTGAACTTTTAGAGGGCTTTTATTCGGAGAGGGACAGAGTTCTCCGGACTCGTTCAAAGGGTGCAGAGCTTTTCAAGCTCCTTGATAATGCTATTGAAAGAACTTCCCGTAAGCTTAATAATCAGCAAGAAGATTTGAGAAAATGTGCCGATAGAGAAGATTTGAGAATAAAGGCGGAATTAATAACCGCAGTTCAATATAAATTGGAAAAAGGTACAAGTGTTTATGAGGTCGAAAATTATTACGATAACAATAATATAGTAAGGATTTCTGTTGACCCTGCACTTTCACCCTCGCAGAACTCTCAAAAGCTTTATAAGGAATACAGAAAAGCCTGTACGGCGGAAAATATGCTTATAAAACTCATTGAAGAGGGTGAGCAGGATTTAGAATATCTTAAGAGTGTTAAAGACTTGCTTGAACGCTCAACCCTTGAAAGAGAGTTCGGAGAAATTAAAGACGAGCTTATTTCTCAGGGCTTTATAAAACCGAAAAAATCAGGTAAAAAGCAAATGAAAAAACAAGCCCTTCCGCCCCTTGAATTTAAAACAAGTCAGGGTCTTACAGTGCTTGTTGGAAGAAATAATATTCAGAACGATAAGCTTACCTTTAAGGTGGGCAGAAAAGGTGATGTGTGGCTTCACGCCCAGAAATGTCCGGGCTCTCACGTGCTTCTTTTAAGCGAGGGTGGGGGAATACCTGATGATGCAATTGTTGAAGCTGCAGAAATTGCCGCATATTACAGTTCTGCTAAAGACGGAACAATTGTAACAGTTGACTATACAGATGTAAAAAATATAAAGAAACCCAATGGTGCAAAACCGGGCTTTGTTGTTTATTATACCTATTATTCTGTTAATGTAAAGCCTAAAAAAGATTTATAAAGTGACCTCTTGGAAATTAAATCCAAGAGGTCATTTTTATATTATATTTCAGTTAAATGAATTAGATATGAAATTCCGTCACCTTTGGGTCGGTGAGTAAGGTTAAGACCTGCGTTCATAAGGAATGCACCGCTGTAGGTTTCGCCTGTGTCTTCAATTTCATAAATTTTTTCAGGGTCAAGACCTTTGAGCCTTAACATAAAGAAATCATCGTAAGGAAGTTTGATGTGAACAACTGTAACAAGTGCCTCTTTCTTATCTTCGCTTACAAACTCCCAGGCAGCCTTGAATTCGTTTTCGAAGGGGGTTATAAGTCTGTAAAGCTCACCATAGTGAATAACATCATAAAATTTGTGATATTCCTTAACCTGTTCTTTGATTTCAGCTATTTCTTCTTCACTTAATTTATCAGGGTCAAGCTCATAACCGAAAGAGCCCCAGAGAGCAACATTCTTTTTTGTTTCGTAATTTGCTCTTCTGCTTGCAGAAACGTGAGCTCCCATTGTGGAGGCTGGGTAGCAAAGAGAAGTACCGAATTGAATTGTAAGTCTTTCAATCGGGTCGGTGTTGTCGCTTGTCCAAATCTGAGGTGAATAGTAAAGCATACCGGGGTCAAAACGTCCGCCACCGCCTGAACAGTTTTCAAGCAGTAAATCGGGGAAGTCTTTTGTAAGTCTGTCCATAATCTCGTAAGTACCGAGAACAAAGCGGTGGAAAACCTCACCCTGTCTTTCAGGTGGGAGCTCTGCGCAAGATACTTCAGTAAGGTTTCTGTTGAAGTCCCATTTAACATATGCAATGTTATTCTCAGAAAGGATTTTGTGCATCATAGAATAGATATGGTCACGAACTTCTTTTCTTGAATAGTCTATTACATACTGTGTACGTGCTATGGATTTGTCACGACCCTCTGTATGTAAGCACCAATCGGGATGTGCTCTGTAAATATCGGAATCGGGAGAAATCATCTCTGGTTCAAACCAGATTCCGAATTTAAGCCCTAAATCATTAACCTCTTTAATAAGTCCCGAAAGACCGTGTTTGAGCTTGTATTCAGCAACAAACCAATCACCGAGAGAGGATTTGTCGTCATCACGTTTACCGAACCAACCGTCATCCATAACAAGCATTTCAATGCCCATATCTTTTGCGTGACGGGCAAAGGAAACAAGCTTATCGTGGTCAAAGTTCATTCCTGTTCCTTCCCAGTTATTAATGAGGAGGGGGCGTTTTGCTTTTTTCCATTTTCCGCGAACCAAGTTGTTTGCATAAAGTCTGTGGAACATACGGCTCATTTCACCGATACCTTTATCGGTGTAAATCATAACTGCTTCGGGAGAATAGAATTCTTCACCCGGGTTGAGAAGCCAGCTGAAACCTTCGGGATTGATACCCATAACAAGACGGGAGGATGCAAAGCCGTCAACCTCAACATCAATGGAGAAATTACTGCTGTAAACAAGGTTGAAGCCGTAGCATTCGCCATAGTCTTCGGTAGCACCCTTTTTTACAAGCGCGGTGAAGGGATTGTGGTTGTGGCTTGAGGAACCTCGTTTGCTCTTTATGGACTGAATACCGCGGTGTAAGGGGTATCTGTCTAAAGCGCGTTCTTTAACCCATCTTCCGTAAAGACCAAGCATATCGTAATCATACCCGGGTAAATCAACGCAAAGAGAATGTATTGTGTCAATGTGGAATGGCTTGTCCGAGGGGTTTTCAACTTTAACGCTTCTTGTGATTGCGCCTTTTTTCTCAAATACAGTGTAAATAAGAGTTGCTTTAACGCTTGTAACCTTGTCTTCTGTTACAATTTCAAGTGTCTGTGCTTCACCTTCTTCGTCAGCATAAAGAGAAGGAAGTCCGGGAAGTGCTTTTTTGCCTTCGTAAATTTTGTGGCTTACATATCTTAAATCTGTGACCTTGTTACCTTCGCTGTTTTTGACTGCAAAAGCAGAAAGGCGGAAATCACCTGCACCGAATGTTGAATATTCCATTGGTGTTACGTCGGGAGAAAAATTGAAAACTCTAGCACTTGGACTGTCAGGGCAGAATGATGCAAAGCCGGGTCTTATGCGAAGTGCTTCAACATCTGTATCGGGAATAGGGGCACCATAATAGTAGTGTACAAGATAATTCCCCTCAAAAATACCGAATATGTATGTTGAACTGTATGTATCAAGCTTGAATGTGTTTGTTTCTTTACAGAAATTAATTGCCATAATGAGTCACCTTATTTTTCTTCAATGTTGTACGCGCTTACACCTTGAATAATGAAATTATCATTACCGATTTCAGTATTAACGATTTGAATTTTAAGAGCTGTTGCAGTAGTTTCTTCAACCTTAATGTTTTCATTAACTATGAGTTTGTCTGTGTATATAAGTTTAAACTTGCCGTCAACCTCTGCAAAAATATTATATTGTCTGACGGAGGTTGATTTTTCGTTAATGAAAACTGTATTAAAGGTTTGTTCTTCTTCGAAACGGAATTCGATATAATCGCCCTGTTTACCTTGGAAGGCACCCATACTTGCTTCAACCGTTTCAACTTCTTCACCGTTTATGAGAACAGTTTCAGCAGTTGTTACAACATCAAGTATCCTATCTCTGCCACATGATGAGAAAAGGCAGATTACCAGAATAATGCTAATAATTGAAAATAATAGCTTTTTCATAACTTTACCTCATTCTGAAAGTTCAGAAACCTTTCTCAGCTGTCGGGGGATATCAATTTGCTGAGGGCATTTTTCAACGCATACCTTGCAATCTAAACAATTCTTTGCGCGTTGTTCTTCGTTAATTAAAGAATATAGTTTGTTGAAATCTTCTTTATCTCTTGTTTTGTTATATTCGTTATATGCTTTGAAGCAAGCTGGAATATTTATTCCTGCAGGACATGTTTCTATACAGTATTTGCAGTCCGTGCAAGGAATCGCAAAGTTTTTTCTGAAAAGAATATTTGCTTTTTCAATTGCCTTACATTCAACCTCAGTAAGAGGTTTACATTCTGCAAAAGTTTTGAGGTTGTCCTCAACCTGCGCATAGGTAGACATACCGCTTAAAACGGTAAGAACATTTGGTAACTCTGCTACATATCTGAGAGCATAAGAGGCGGCGGAAGCGTCGCCCAATTCTTTGAAAACGGCTTTTGCTTCATCGTTTAAAGTGTGTAAAGAACCGCCACGAACGGGTTCCATAACGATGCAAGGAATATTTCTTTCCTCTAATGCCTTGTAGTAGGCTTTTGCGTTTTGGTTTTCCCAATCGTAATAGTTGATTTGAAGCTGAACGAAATCCCATTTGTATTTATCAATAAGCTCAATAAAAAACTCTAAATCACCATGATATGAAAAGCCTAAATGCCTGATTTTTCCCAGCTTCTTTTGCTCTGCAAGATACTCGTAAGAGTTGTCCGCCTCAAAGGTTTTCATTATATCGCGATTTACAGAATGAAGCAGATAAAAGTCGAAGTAATCAACACCGCATTTATCTAATTGCTCCTGAAAAAGCTCAGGAGTATGTTTTCCGTGGTCTTTAATTGCCCAGCCCGGAAGCTTTGTTGCAAGGCAATAAGATTCTCGGGGGTATCTTCCGAGGGCTTCTTTTGCAAATTGCTCTGAATCACCGCCGTGATAAACATATGCCGTGTCATAATAATTGACTCCTGATTTTATTGCAAGGTCAATCAGTCTGAAGGCTTCATTGCGGTCTATTTTTTCGCTGCCTTCTTCAACTTTGGGAAGTCGCATAAGACCAAAACCGAGTTTTGAAATGTTTCTGCCTATGGAATCAAAATTACTGTATTGCATAATTACCTCCTAAAAAGGTTTATAGTGTGATTATACAATACAGTAACTTGTCATTTCAAGAGAATTTAAAAGAATGTTTCAATAATTTTTTCAGAAGAATAGGGGGAGTATCTGAAATAATCTAAATGCCCTTCTTTAATGAAATATTGTGGCTTTTTTCTCGGGTAATCTGCATCAAAGGAATCTACTATAATAAGCTTTACTTTCATTTTTTCAGGTATGATGCTTTTTATGTAAACGCTGGTGTGTTGTCCCTCAAATACAGAAGGGGTGTATTCCGCTAAGCCTGCAAGATTCGGAGTCAGTTCAACAAAAACGCCATAGCTTTCCACACTTCTGACAATACCGCTAACCGTTTCACCGATATGGAATTGTTCGGCATTTTCTTCCCAAGTGCCTAAAAGTTCTTTGTGGGTTAGAGTAGCGCGCCCCTCATCATCAAAAGACTTTATTATGACTTTTATATCATCACCCACGTTAAACCGTACATTTGGATGTGGGATTCTTGAAACTGAAATATTGTCAATGGGTAAAAGCGCGTTTATTCCGCAACCGATATCACAAAACACTCCAAAATTTTCAAGATGCGTTATTCTGGCGGTAATAATATTACCCGTTGAAAGTGTAGGGAAATACTCTGCTTGAAAACTCTCTTGTACCTTTTTTCTGCTTAAAAAAGCAGTCTTTTTGTCGCCTGAAATATGTATATCGTCGATTAAGAATCTTACAGGCTTGTTAACTCTTGCGATAATTGCTATGTCGCGGGTAATCCCTTCTTTAATCCCCAATGCACATTCTTCTCTGGGGATTATACCATGAATAAAACCAAAATCAATATGTAAATTATGCTCTCTGTCGCAATAAACTGCACGGGCTTCTAAAGGTCTTTTATCCGAATATGCTTTATAAAATCCTTCGTATGTGGTAATAGCGTGAATATTTTCTTTGGTATTAATTAAAAATCCTTCAGGAAGGTAGGAAGTCATTTCTTTATCACCTTTTTCGTTTATTTATATTTTTATTTAACCTACTCTTTAATTTTATGTAAAAGTGTGTTACAATATTTCAGAAAATACGAATTGGAGGAGTTTTGGTGGATATTCGCGTTGGAGATATTCTTGAAATGAAAAAACAGCATCCCTGCGGTTCAAAGCAGTTTACTGTTTTGCGTTCGGGTATGGATTTCCGTTTGCATTGTAACGGTTGTGGCAGAGAATTTCTGATTCCTCGTTCAAAAGCAGAAAAGAATATAAAAAAAGTGACAAGAGCAGAAGTTGAGGAGAAAACCGATGATTGATAAACTCCAACAGGTTGAAGAACGTTTTGAAAAGGTTAATGAACTATTGTGTCTTCCCGAAACTGTTTCCGACCAGAATAAATACGCTTCATTAATGAAGGAACTTAAAAACCTTACGCCTTTAGTAGAAACTTACAGGGAATATAAAAAAACTGTCAGCGACGGCGAAGCAGCAAAGGAAATGCTTCTTGAAAAACCCGACAAAGACCTCAAAGAGCTTCTTGAACTTGAAATAGAGGAATGTAAGGCTAAAACCGAAGAACTTAACGAAAAACTTAAAATATTGCTTCTTCCCAAAGATCCGAATGACGATAGAAACGTTATCATAGAAATCCGTGCAGGTGCAGGGGGAGAGGAAGCCGCTCTTTTCGGCAACTCTCTTTTCAGAATGTATTCAATGTATTCTGAAAACCGCGGTTGGAAGCCTGAAGTTTTGTCCGTAAATGAAACGGGTTTGGGCGGTATAAAGGAAATCAGCTTTATGATAACCGGTGAGGGCGCATATTCCCGCTTTAAATTTGAAAGCGGTGTTCACCGTGTTCAGCGTGTGCCCGAAACCGAATCGGGCGGAAGAATTCATACATCAACCGTTACCGTGGCGGTTCTTCCCGAGGCTGAAGAGGTTGATATTGATATAGACCCGACGGATTTGCAAATTGATACCTACCGTTCGAGCGGTGCAGGCGGTCAGCACGTTAATAAAACCGAATCAGCAATCCGTATAACTCATTTGCCAACAGGTACGGTTGTTGAGTGTCAGGATGAAAGAAGTCAGCATAAAAACCGCGACAGAGCAATGAAAATTTTGCGCTCAAGACTTCTTGAAGCGGAACGTGAAAAGCAGAATGCAGAAATCGCTGATGAACGACGTTCTCAGGTGGGAACAGGGGACAGAAGCGAAAGAATAAGAACCTATAATTTCCCTCAGGGCAGAGTTTCTGACCACAGAATCGGTCTTACTCTTTACAGAATTGAAGCCATAATGAACGGTGACCTGGATGAAATTATTGATGCTCTTATAACTGCAGATACAGCTGATAAATTAAGAGTAACAGAGGAATAAATATTGAATACAGAGCTTGTTAAAATAACAATAGAGGACAGTGACGAAAAATATAATAAGGCGGTAGAGCTTCTTCAGAATGAAGAGGTTGTGGGTATGCCTACGGAAACCGTATATGGTCTTGCAGGAAATGCTTTTTCACCACTTGCGGTAAGCAGGATTTTTGAAGCAAAGGGCAGACCTACTGATAACCCCTTGATAGTTCATATTTCTGAGTTTTCCGAAATATATGACTTGGTGAAAGACGTTCCTGAAACTGCAAAAAAACTTGCCGAGAAATTCTGGCCTGGACCTCTTACAATAATTCTCCCAAAATCAGATAAAGTGCCTTATTGCACAACGGGTAATCTGGAAACTGTTGCTGTGCGTTGCCCCTCCCACGAAATTGCACGAAAGCTCATTAAACTTTCGGGTATTCCTTTAGCCGCACCCTCTGCCAATTTATCGGGAAAACCAAGTCCCACAAAGGCAGAGCATGTGTATGAAGACCTTGAAGGCAGAATTCCTTGCATAATTGACGGTGGAGCTTCCGAAGAGGGGGTTGAATCAACCGTTATAACTCTTGCAGGTGAAAAACCCAGACTTTTAAGACCGGGCAATGTCACATTAAAAGAGCTTATAAGCGTCTTAGGTGGGGTTGAGGTTGATGATGCGGTTTTAAACCCCTTAAAAAAGAATGAAACTGCCGCATCTCCCGGGATGAAATACAAGCACTATTCACCCGATGCGAAGATAACACTTGTAAAAGGTGATTTTGAGGCGTTTTGCAACTATGTAAACGAATTTAACCCTGAAGATACCTATGCTATGATTTTCGATGATGATAACATTGAAAGTTTAAAAATACCCTATATAAAGTACGGATTTGCAGATTACAAAAATCTCGCTCACAGTCTTTTTGATTCGCTTCGTGAGCTTGATAAAATGGGTGCAAAGCAATGCTTTGTAAGATACCCTGATGAACAAAATGACGATAATCTTGCGGTTCTTAACCGACTTTTAAGAGCGGCAGGCTTTAATGTAATTGAGGTTTGATAAATTTGAAAAAACTTGTTGGCCTTACGGGAAAGACAGGAGCAGGTAAATCCACTGTTTCTGCTTATCTTAAAGAAAAAGGCGCATATATTATTGATGGAGATGTTGTCGCAAGAGAAATTCTCGAAATAGATAAAAGTATTTTGCCTGAGCTTTGCGAAACTTTCGGTTGGGAAATTATTAATGATGATGGCAGAACGCTTAACAGAAAAGCTCTTGCAAAAAAAGCCTTTTCTTCCCCTGAAAATACCGCCCTGCTTAATTCAATTATGCATCCTGCAATTAATTCTGAAATCAGAAAACAGGTAGAAAAAGCTTTTTTGCAATATGATACCGTGGTAGTGGATGCTGCGGCTATAATAGAGTCGGGTTTTGCGGATGAATGTAATATATTGCTTGTTGTTCACGCTCCCGAAAATGTTAGAAAGGAGCGCATAATAAAAAGAGATAACCTTACTAAAGAGGATGCTCTCGTAAGAATTAATGCCCAGATGGATGATGAGTTTTACTTAAAAAGAGCCACATATGTAATATCTAATTTTTATCATTATGATTTTAAGAAACAAATTGCTTCTATTGAAAAGGAGTTATTTAATTGACTGAAAACAAAATAAAAAATAAACTGAAGTTATTCTCTCTGCTATTGATATTGGTAGTGATTTCGGTTATAATAATATATAATGCAGTTAAACTTGGGATACAAACTGTTTATCCGAGAAAATATACTGATATTGTGGAAGAAAATGCAGAGTTTTTTGATATAGACAAACCGCTTTTGTACGCACTCATAAAAACTGAAAGTGGCTTTGATAAAAATGCGGTTTCTTCTGTGGGTGCCAAAGGTCTTACTCAAATAACCCCCGAAACTTTCGAGTGGTTGCAGACAAAAACTAACGAAGAATACGAAGAAGATGCACTTTTTGAACCTGAAATTTCAATATATTACGGTGCGTACTTTTTAGATATGCTTTTAGATGAATTTGGTGATACCGAAACTGCTCTTGCGGCGTATCATGCAGGTAGGGGAAAGGTGAATGAATGGTTGGCGGATCCTCGCTATTCGCCAGACGGTGAAACCCTTGAAAATATTCCCTATGAAGATACTGCTGATTATGTGAAAAAAGTTATGAGAAGCTATAAAAAATATAATGATATATATTATTTTTAAAAGAAATGAGGTAAAAATTATGAAACGAATGAAGAAGGTATTAAGTGTAGTTTTAAGCCTTTCGGTTTTGATGTCCCTTGTTTCCGTAAGCGGATTTGCGGCAGATAAAGCTGATTATAAAATCATTTCAACGTATGAAGATGTTATTTGGGATGGTGAAGATGCTTGGGGCGCATATAAAGGAAATCTTCATTCCCAAACTTCCTACAGTGATGCGGATGAGGATTTACCTGAAATGGTTAAGGAATACTATGAACAGGGCTATGACTTCCTTGCGAATTCGGACCACGGTGTAACAGGTGTTGAGTGGAACAGAGAGCAAACAGTTCAGTTTTTGTATTCATACAGCAGTGTTCCGAGGACTCCTCTTACTGATGAAGAATTTGAAGCAATAACAACAGGTACATATCCGCTTTACGACGGCACAGTAAGAAACAAAAAGATGGTTTGTGTTACAGGTGCCAACGAGTTTAATAACCTTACTCTCACAAAATGCCACGTTAACGGTTATTTTCTTCCCGAGGGTATAGGTGACGGCTTCGGCGGAAGAGAAAGCGGTTATGAACAGGCACTCTCTTTTATAGAAGAAAACGGCGGTATCTCCCATATTAACCATCCGGGCGATTTCCTTGAAAGCAATAAAGATATAACAGTTGTAAGCGAGCCCGAAAATGTTAAGTATTTTGGCGACCTAATTCTTAAATACGACAGTTGTATGGGCATCGAAGCCTTCAATGACAGAAACAGTACAACCTGCTATGACAGAATTCTTTGGGATAATCTTTTGATGTATACTCTTCCCTACGGAAAGAATGTTATAGGATTCAGCAATACGGATGCTCACGACAGAGAAAATATAGATACATCTTTCAGTGTGTTTATGATGGAAGAGAACACTGTTGAAAACATTAAAGCAACAATGCAAAGCGGTGCATTTTTTGCAGTTACACGTATTCTCAGAGCAAACGACATTATCGGTCCTTCCGAAGATATAGATGTCAGAAACCTCGGGCTTTCATATCCTATGTTCACAAAGGTTGAGGTTGACGGTCATAAGATTATTGTTAACACTCAAAACAGTGACTCAATCCAATGGATTGCAAATGGCAAGGTTATAGCAACAAGCGAAACTGACGGTAATGAAATTGTGCTTGACCTTGATGAAATTGACGGTGCAGAGGAATTCTTGTACGTCAGAGCTGAGCTTTATGGCGAGGGCGGTGTTTGTATGACACAAGCTCTTGTTATTGACGACGGCAGCGAAAAGCTTCAGTATGAGGAGCCAACAGGCTTTACAGCATTTGTTGACGATGTTGTTGAATGGTTTAAAGGCACAAGATTTTGGACAATTATAGTCGAAATCGGCAGAATGTAAGATATTTACTTTAAGGAGTTAATTTAGTATGGCAACAGTTGAAGAACTCAAAAAAGCCCTTTTTTACAAGCCTCAGCACGCTGGCTCGGTTGTTGAAGAAAGTGAAGCCGCAAAAGCAGATTCTTTTGCAGAGGAATATAAAAAGTTTTTAGATAATGCAAAAACAGAACGCGAAGCAGTTGCAGTTGTTCTCGAGGATGCGAAAGCAAAAGGTTTCGAAGAATTTGACCCCTATAAGCAGTACAAAGCAGGGGATAAAGTTTATTACGTTAATCGCGAAAAAGCAATTATTCTTGCAGTTATCGGTAAGAAGAGTCTTAAAGAGGGCGTGAAAATTGCTGCTGCTCATATTGACTCACCCCGTCTTGACCTTAAACCCAACCCTCTTTATGAAAGTGACGAGCTTGCACTTTTCAAAACCCACTATTACGGTGGTATCAAGAAATACCAGTGGGTTGCAATTCCTCTTGCTCTTCACGGTGTTGTTGTCAAAGCGGACGGAACAAAGGTTAATGTTAAAATCGGTGAGGAGGCAGGCGAGCCCAAATTTGTTATTTCCGATATTCTTCCCCATTTGGGCGCAGAGCAGGGAAAACGCACTCTTTCCGAGGGTATACAGGGCGAGGAGCTTAATGTTATCGTCGGTAGCCGTCCCTTCAATAGCGATGAGGGCAGTGAGCTTGTAAAACTCAACATCCTCAAACTCTTAAATGAAAAATACGGTATTGTTGAAAGTGATTTTTTAAGCGCAGAACTTGAAGTTGTTCCTGCATTTAAAGCTGACGATATCGGATTTGACAGAGGTCTTATCGGTTCATACGGTCACGATGACAGAGTTTGTGCATATCCTGCGGAACAGGCAATTTTCAGTATTGAAAATCCTGATTATACTGCAATTACCGTTCTTACAGATAAAGAGGAAACAGGCTCTGATGGTAACACAGGTCTATGCTCTTCTTATCTCAAATATTTCATAGCTTATCTTGCAAAAGCGAACGGACTTGATGTTTTTGAGGTTCTTTCAAAGAGCGAATGTCTTTCTGCTGATGTTAACTCAGCATATGACCCCACATTCAATTCTGTTTTCGAAAAAAATAACACCTCTTATCTCAATAAGGGCGTTGTTATAACTAAATATACAGGCGCAAGAGGTAAAAGCGGAACAAGTGACGCCTCTGCAGAATATATGGGTAAAATCAGAAATATGCTTGATAAAGCAGGCGTTGTTTGGCAGATCGGTGAGCTTGGCAAGGTTGATGCAGGTGGTGGCGGAACAGTTGCAAAATATATTGCAAACCTCGATGTTGATGTTGTTGACCTTGGTGTTCCCGTTCTTTCAATGCACGCACCCTATGAGGTTATTTCAAAGCTTGATTTGTATATGGCTTACCGTGCATTCACAGAATTCTTTAAGCAATAATTTTAAAGGACTATTAAAATGAAAAAAATGTATAAAATATCTTCTCTCTTACTTTGTGTTGTATTGTTGTTGAGTAGTTTTTCAATAACAGTTTTTGCAGAGGAGGAAACTACAGAAGAGTCTGCGGTTCTTTTGGGCGATATGGATTTAAGCGGTAAGGTTGATACTAATGATGCTCGCTTAATTCTACGACTTTCTGCAAAACTGGAAGCAATAACGGATGATATGCTTTTAATCGGTGATATGAATTCTGACGGAGCAATTACTGTTGAAGACGCGGTTCTTGCTCTTCGTCAGGCGGTTAGTGTTGGCGGTGTTGTCATTCCCGATAAAAACGGCGATAACTACCTTACCGATGACTCCAATAATGAGTTTATAAAGCTTATTGCCAATACATATAACCTCGACCCTGCATCCCTTGTTGCAATTTATTCTGTTCCCGATTCAGGTACTAACTATGTATTAAGATTTAAAAAGAATATTCTTACAGGAAAATACGAAAAGAGCGTCGATAATCTTTATTACGTTTATCATATTGGTGCAGCACCTGAAAGGAAAATCAGCTACACTAACGGTCAGCTTGTTCTTGGTGACCATCATAACTGCGAAGCCGCAGAAGGTGTAATGGTATTTAACCTTGTTCAGACAATGGTTATGGAGCAGTATCCCGATTATTTTGAGGGTACAGGCGAAACTAAATAAAATATAATTTGCTCCCTTGAAAACTTTCAAATAAGTTTTCAAGGGAGCAATATTTTTTTAACCAACCATCCAATTAAAGAACTCTTCAAAGAACGCTACAAAGAGTTTTGCAAAGGAAAGGAAGCTTGGGGTCTGGAATGTTAATGTTGCGGTGTTAAGTAAATCACTTCCGCGTAAGGGAAGAACCTCGATAAAGGTCTGATTTACAGTGTCGTTTTGCATAAACTGTGGATATTCTTCCATATCGAAAACAGTCAACTGCTCTTCGCTCTCGTGGAGAATTCTGTAAAATTCATCGTGACCGTCGTGAGTTGTGCTATGAAGCATATCTTTAATGAACCAGGTGTTCTCGGGAAGAATACAGGTTGAAGCATCAATCATTCTGTCGGGGGAGATGTACCAGGCTTCTTTGTGAGCGGCTTGCTTGTAGTCTTCGGGAAGCTGTTCTCCGATATCTGCACAAGTTGCACCCAATGATGCGTATTTCGTATCAACAGTACCGTCAGATGTGTTTTTATATGCAGTAACAAGGGGTGTTCTCTGCATATTATAACCTGCAACAATGTAGACGTTTGTTCCGTCTGCTTTGGCTTGGTTAAGAAGCTCTTCTGCGCTCTGTTGAACGTCATAATGATAAAAGTCAAGCTTTTCTAAAAGTACAGAGTGGTTGCCGTCATTAAGACCCATAAATTCTTTTGCAGTTTCATAGTATTCATCGGGAACAAAGCTCCATATACCCGGCATTGTTGCAAAGATGGGAATAAGCGCTTCGTCAAAAACTCTGTCTTTAAGGTTAATAACGAGTTTATCTGCAACGCCTACCAAATCACCCAAAACTCCTGCTCCGTCAAGCATTTCAAGGAGCAAATAAAGGAATGCGCCTAAGAAATCACTGTCCATTGAGGGAAGAGCACATTCTGCATATCTTAAAAGTGCGTCTTTATTAATTTCAACCAATCCGTTATAAAGCTCACCTGCAACTGCAGTACCTTGCAATGGGCAGTTCTGGAAAATGATGGTTTCAATATCCTTTGAACCGTAGAGCCTTAAATATGCCATAAAGGTAACGCCACCCATACTTGAAGCTCTGCAACGAACTGTGTCGTGACCTGTTATTTCCTTAACCTCTTGGATATATTGATGCAGAAGCTTTGCGTTTTCAATGGGATCAACGCGGAAGTCATAGCCGAAATAGTAACTGTAATCAATGCCGTGGTCGGCAGTATCTGGGTGGAATTCCTCGGTTGTAACTCTTTCTTGTGAATTACCTTCGTCGTCCATTGCCAGCATACCGAAAGCATTATTAACACAAGGGATGAGAACATCGCCGAAAGCATCATAATCCTTGGTGCTTATAAGCTGAGTTACAGCGCTGATAAGGGGAGTGAATTCACCCAAAATATCACTGATTTCGGGTCTGAAAAGTTGTTTTTCATTTTCTGTGCCTTCATCGAGGTAAATTGAACCGCTACCGAGAGCTGCAACATAAATAATCGGTGTCTGTCCGCAGGTGCAGGAACTATCAGCTGCAAAGCAGGGGAGAACACCGCAGACGATTATAATAACCGCAAGAATTGTTGCTAATATCTTTTTCATAGGTTTTCCTCCTATTTCCATATTAAGGATATATTAACATATTATAAAAGCCTTTTAAAGTGTGCAATATTTATAAATTTGCAATATGCTTTTTTTACATTTCAACGGAGTGCATTTGTTTACATATCAATCGTTTTGTGTTAGAATGATTGAGTATGAGGTGATTAAATGTCCTATTCAAATTTCGCATCTGTCTATGATGAGCTAACACAAAATGTAGATTATAAAAAACGCGCGGATTATATAGCAAGTATTCTTGCTGATTTTAATATAAAAGACGGTCTGCTTCTTGACCTTGCCTGCGGAACAGGTTCTCTCTCTGTTGAGTTTTCTAAAATGGGTTTTGATGTTATCGGCACGGATGCCTCTCCCGATATGCTTATGGAAGCTCAGAATAAAGCAATGGAAGAAGGCGAGAACATACTTTTCCTTTGCCAGAAAATGCAGGAAACGGATCTTTACGGAACCGTA
The DNA here is from genome assembly GCA_964624385.1 of uncultured Eubacteriales bacterium. Classification (GTDB taxonomy): domain Bacteria; phylum Bacillota; class Clostridia; order Oscillospirales; family Acutalibacteraceae; genus DTU089. The sequence goes on from CAZUZV010000009.1 coordinate 48,243, forward strand.
AGAGCAATTATTTGCTCTTTGGACAGCATAAATCATCTCGAAAATGCTGACGAGATGCGGAAAACATTTCGGGTTCTCAAAAATTTCATTGATGACGGCGGAATAATGATTTTTGATGTTAATACTATTTACAAGCACCAAAGAATTTTGGGGAATAATACTTTCATATATGACGAAAAAAATGTTTATTGCATCTGGCAAAATTCTCTTTACCCCGACGGAGTAACCGTGGGAATTAATCTTGATTTCTTTGTAAAAGAAGAGGGGAGTCATTATACCCGATTTACAGAGAATTTTAAAGAAATTGCTTTTAGTGATGAAGAAATTACCGAAGCAGTTGAAAGTGCGGGCTTTAAACTAATAAAACGCTATGGGGAGTTTAGTTGCGATAGCCCCAAAGAAAATACCCAAAGAGCATATTATGTTATCAGGAGAGAATATAATGGATGATTTAATGTATTTGAAAAGCGGAACAGATATAAGAGGAACTGCCATTGAAAAGGAAGGCAAAGCTATCGACTTAACCGATAGCCGATTAATCAGCATAACCGCGGCTTTTGTGGAGTTTCTTAAAAAGAACTTGAGAAAAGACGACCTTACAATTAGCGTCGGCTATGATTCCCGAGTTTCTTCTGAGCGAATCTTAAAAACCGTAACAAGTACCCTTGCTTCATTGGGTGTAAAAGTGTATGATTGTGGTCTTTCCTCAACTCCTTCAATGTTTATGTCCATTATCAATTTCGACGTTGATGCGGCGATTGAAATTACCGCGAGTCATTTGCCCATGGAAATGAACGGTCTTAAATTCTTTACCAAAGACGGCGGTTTTTCAGGCAACGATATTAAAGAAATTCTAGAATATGCCCAAAACAACCCCTATAAAATTACAGATGTTTCTTTAAATATCGAAAAGCTTGACAATATGAAAAAATATTGCTCCGACCTTTGCGATATGATTAAAAAAGGAGTTAATGCCGAAAATTATGACAGACCTCTCGAAAACCTTAAAATCGTTGTTGATGCAGGTAACGGTGTCGGTGCATTCTATGCCGAAAAAGTTTTGATGGATTTGGGAGCAGATATTAACGGTAGCCGTTATCTTGAACCCGACGGCAGATTTCCAAACCATATTCCAAACCCTGAGAATAAGGAAGCAATGAAATCCATTGCCGAAGCAGTTGAAAAGAGTGGTGCGGATTTCGGTGTTATCTTCGATACCGATTGCGACAGAGCCGCCTGCGTTGACAGAAACGCTCAGGAAATTAACAGAAATAAGCTTGTTGCTCTTGCCTCATATATCGCTCTTAAAGGCAACAAAGGCGGAATTATTGTTACGGACTCCGTAACAAGTGATGGACTTGCAAAATTTATTGAAAAAGATTTAGGCGGTGTTCACCATCGTTTCAAGAGAGGGTATAAGAACGTAATTGACGAGGCGATCCGTCTCGAAAACGAGGAGAATAAAAATGCACCTCTTGCTATTGAAACCTCAGGACACGCAGCATTTAAAGAAAATTATTATCTTGATGACGGTGCTTATCTTATAACAAAAATTATCATTGAACTTGCAAAGCTCAATAGAGAGGGTAAGTCAATTGAAAGTATTATAGAAAATCTTAAAACCCCCGTTGAAGAAAAGGAAATTCGTTTTACAATTAAATTAGACGATTTCAGAGCTTACGGACTTTCCGTTATTGATGATTTCAAAACTCTTTGCGAAAATACCGAGAGTATAACAGTTTCACCCGTTAATCACGAAGGCGTGAGAGTGAATTTTAATTCCGCTATGGGTGACGGCTGGCTTCTTTTGAGAATGAGCGTCCACGAACCTCTCCTCGTCCTCAATTGCGAAAGTAATAAAGAGGGCGGAGTAAACCAAATGCTCGCCTTCTTTAAAGAATTTATAGAAAAATACGAAAAGCTTGATTTTTCAGGATTAGATATATAAAAATGATGCTCCCGCTCAAAACATATAGTCTTGAGCGGGAGCATATATTAATTATTTAAACAAATAAACTCTTGTTTCGTAGGGCTTTGTTGTGAAGAGTGCATTGTTTTCTGCGCTCCACTGAATACGATTATATTTCAATTTGTTTTAATTTTTCTATATACTTTTCCATATCTATTTTGCTTTTAACAGGATTGTTTGTAATTTGCGATCCATTATCACCATGGTGATGTAACATACCACTTTTAGGAAAAGACATATACTCACCATAATGTTCCGTTAGATATACATCGTATTTATTTGGTACATTAAATTGGTAACCCTCGAACGAAATCTTTTTTAAAGGGTAAATTGTGTCATTATCATATACTGTTCCGTCTGCACAAAATTCAGTATTGTGATACCATAACGGGTTATCGTAATTTGGCTTTCCTATCATCAGTTCTTTAACATTATTTAGAGAAGTTTTTGAATCATTAATGTGTTTCTTGTAGTATTTTCTGTATTCTATTGTTTTATGTCGCAATTCTTCATGGTTTGAAACTGAATTAGCATCTATGTTGTCCATTGCGAATATGTCTAATATTAGTCCTGCTTTCCATATACTGATTGCAATTCTTTTGCTTTTAGGTTCACTAAAATTAATATCGTATTTTTTTAATTCGTCAGGTAAAATATCAAGAGCTTTATTGTAATCTCTCCTTGGCATCGCAATGTCTAAATCATCATCCCATGGTATAAAACCCTTGTGCCTTACAGCGCCTAAAAGTGTGCCGTAATCTAACCAATAGGTTAAATTGTGTTTTTCTAAAATTTCACAAACAATTCTTAACAATTCAGCATCGGCTAATTGACATTTTCTTAAGTTGCCTGTTGCTTTGGGAAATTGGGAAATATCTAAACTATTATTTAAAATATAATACATAGTATCAATATTTTCCTGTAATTCATCCCAACCTGCAATTTTTCTGAAAAAAGGTTGTAAAAAACGTTTTCTGATTTCTTCAAGGAGTTGGGCAATCTTTTTTTTCAATTTAATTCACATCCATAATAGTTAAGGAAGAAAGGACAAGGAATATAAATTTTACCTTGTCCTATCTTTGCTTTATTTAAATAAATAAACTCTTGTTTCGTAGGGCTTTGTTGTGAAGCTGTTTCCATTAAGTGTTGCATCATTGTAGTTTGCAAGTACAAGCTCACCCTTTGAAAGATCAATTCCGTCAGGTGCTTTGAAATCAACTGCGTTTTCTGTGAATGAAGCAACAACAAGCAGCTTAACACCATCAAGGTTTCTTTCATATACAAAAAGCTCTTTGCTGTTTTTGTAATATTGCTTGAAATCACCGTAAATAGCAACATGGTTTTCCTTACGGAATTTAAGAAGCTTGCGGTAGTAGTGAAGAATGGAATTTTCATCTGCTTCTGCAGCGGCAACGTTAATTTCCTTGTAGTTTGGATTGAGGTTGAACCAAGGCTCTGCAGTTGAGAAACCGGCATAAGGACCATCGTTCCATTGAACAGGTGTACGTGAGTTTTCACGTGAACCTCTGTTTGCCCATTTGAGGAATGTTTTATCACTTACATGAAGCTTTTTGAATAAAATCTGGTTATTAAAGGTAATCATATCTTTGAACTCGTCAATGGATTGGAGTTCAATGTTTGTCATACCAATTTCCTGACCCTGATAAATGAAAACTGTACCTCTCTGAAGGTAACACATTGTTGCAAGCATTTTTGCGCTTTCTTCTCTGTATTTAAGGCTACCGTAACGGTCAACAATACGTGGGTGGTCATGGTTCTCAAGGTAAAGTGTATGCCAACCCTTGCCATTCATAGCGTCATACCATTTCTGGTAACACTTTTTCATCTTTTTAAGGTTAAAAGGTGTCTTGATCCAGTCGGTCATAAAGCAGTCTGCTTCAAGATGGTCGAAGCTGAACATTGTTTTAAGAACCTGAGTTTCATCTTCTGTAACAAAGCGAAGAACCTTTTCGGGCGTGATAAGGGGACCTTCACCAACAGTAAAGCAATCGTATTTTGAAAGAACGTCATCATGGAATTCTTTAAGATATTCGTAAAGATGGGGTCCGCAGTTGTAATGCTCCATACCTGCAGCAACAGGGATCGGAATAGCATTGGGAAGGCCTTCTTTTTTTGAAATGTATGTAATAACGTCCTCACGGAAGCCGTCAACACCCATATCAAGCCAGAACTTCATAATGTTCTTAACCTCTTCACGTACCTTTGGGTTATCCATATTTAAGTCAGGCTGACCCTTTGTAAATACGTGAAGATAGTATTCGTCAACAGACTCGACATATTCCCAGGCACCGCCTTCAAAGGTTGAGAGCCAGTTGTTAGGTGGCTTCTTTCCGTTTTTACCCTTACCTTTGCGCCAGATATAGTAGTCGTGGTAGGGGTTATCAACGCTCTTGCAAGCCTCTTTAAACCACATATGCTCAGTTGATGTGTGGTTAACAACAAGGTCCATAAATACTCTTATTCCACGTTCGTGGCAACCTGCAAGAACTTTTTTGAACGTGTCCATATCGCCGTATTCAGGGTTGATATCCATATAGTCAGCAATATCATAACCATAGTCAGCGTTAGGGGACTTGAAAAGAGGTGAAAACCAAATAGCATCTGCACCAAGATTTTTGATATAGTCAAGCTTTGAAAGTATACCTTCAAGGTCACCGATTCCGTCACCGTTACCGTCGCAGAAGGAACGGGGCCACACTTGATATACCACCATTTCTTTGTACCAGGATTTTTGCATAATAAAACCTCACTTATTTCATAATTGATTACATTTTATCAAATTGTAAATAAAAAAACAATAAATCTTTATAATATCGTGAAAATGCAGTAAATAAATGGTATTTATTTGTACAAAAATTCGACTTTTAAAGACAAAAACAGAAAAAATTAACAGTTAAGTTAAAAAATGCTATGTACTTTTTCAAAAATATAATGTATAATGGCAGAGAATAGAATCCTTGCGAGGTCATTATATGAAAAAAACTACAAAAATAATTATATCTCTCGGTGTAGCTTTGCTTATGGCGGCAGTTGTTTTGGTGGTAAGCCTTATTCAAAGCCGCGAATCCGGTAAAGAAACCACCAGCACATCGGGTTATTCTTTGCAGGCAACAAAGGCACCTTCCACTACTGCGGTTACGGAATCATGGGTTGATCTTGAGCAAATGGCAAGCGAGCTTGCAACCGCAACAGATACAACTGACCCAAGCGACATAACAACTGACACTACCGCTGCCCCCGTTATTCAAACAACCATTGTTTATGTAATTTATTCTGAAACCAATGTTTCATCGCAAACCAGCGAAACTCTTGCAAATAATACTGAAGAGGAAGTTCAGATTCAAGAATATAAATACACTATTGATAAAAATACACATAGTGTTACAATAAATAAATATCTCGGTGATGATTCTGTTGTCTGGATTCCTGAAAAAATTGACGGTTATGTTGTTACGGGAATAGGCAGTAAATGCTTCGAAAAGCAGAGCTTGAAGGGCGTTGTAATTCCCGAAACAGTTACAAGCATCGGCAATAATGCTTTTCAGGGTTGCACCAATCTAACATCTGTAACATTTAAAGGCGCACCTTCTACCATAACAGTCGGAAACAATGCTTTCCAGAACTGCACCAAACTCAAATCAATCAATCTTCCTGCTGCTACAACAATTGGAAGTCTCGCTTTTGACAGCTGCACATCTCTTGAAAAGCTTTCTCTCGAATTCGGCACGGAGTCTATCGGGGATTATTGCTTCCGCGGTTGCACAAACCTCCGGACTCTCGAAATTCCCGAAACCGTGACCTATATCGGCCAAGGTGCTTTCAGCGGAGACCACAGAGACGATTTTGTTATTTACTGTGTTGAAGGCTCCGCAGGTCACGACGCTGCAATAAAATACGGAATAAATTATGAATGCGTAGCGTAATCAATTCAGGTTGTTGTTCCTTTGGGAACAGCAACCTTTTTTCTATTAACCATTCGGACAAATACTGTATATACTGATAATGAACTGTAAATTACAATAATTTTCCGTTCAATTGATTATTTTTTGAACCGTTGGGCAAAAATATGGTTGTAAGAAATTTGCCTTTTCGGAGAGTGATAGCTTGAATATTAAAAGAGGTGACATCTATTACGCGGATTTAAGCCCCGTGGTAGGTTCGGAACAAGGTGGAGTTCGTCCGGTACTTATAGTTCAGAATGATGTCGGAAACAAATACAGTCCCACTGTTATTGCGGCAGCAATAACAAGCCAGCAGTTTAAAACAAAATTGCCAACTCACATAAGCGTTGATGCTGCTGTTTGCGGTCTTTCAAAGGATTCGGTGGTACTGCTTGAGCAAATAAGAACCTTGGACAAACAACGCCTGAGAGAAAAGATGGGGAATCTCCCGGAAAATGATATGTCAAGAATAAATGATGCTCTGTCGGTAAGTGTAGGGCTTGAAAAATGAAATAAAGTGATTGTCGGAAACGGCAATCACTTTTTAGTGTTAAACAATTGTTAAACCCTTCGACACAACTTGACAAGAAAAATTTTGTGGTGTAATATTATCGTGTTGAATTGTTTAAGTATGCTCTCTTTGGAGGATTTTTTTATGTCTAAAAGATATTTTACTTCAGAATCGGTAACCGAGGGACATCCCGATAAGGTTTGTGACCAGGTTTCCGATGCTATTCTTGATGCTATGCTTGCTCAGGACAAATATTCACGTGTTGCTTGCGAAACAACTTGCACAACCGGTATGGTTATGGTAATGGGCGAAATCACAACCAATGCTCAGGTTAATATACCCGAAATCGTTCGTGAGGTTGTTTGCGATATCGGTTTTGATAATAATGAGTGTGGCTTTGACGGTAGCACTTGCGCGGTTTTCACTACTATTGACAAGCAGTCTGCTGATATTGCAATGGGTGTTGATAAGTCTTTTGAGCTTAAAGGCGGTCAGGAAGATACATATAATCTTCACGGTGCAGGTGACCAGGGTATGATGTTCGGCTTCGCTTGTAATGATACAGAAGAGCTTATGCCTCTTCCCATTTCCCTTGCTCATAAGCTTGCCCTTCGTCTTACAGAGGTAAGAAAGAATGGTACTCTTTCATATCTTCGTCCCGACGGTAAGAGCCAGGTTACTATTGAATATGATGATAACGACAAGCCTGTTAGAGTTGAAGCAGTTGTTGTTTCTTCTCAGCATGACCCCATTGACATTGAAATTCTTCGTAAAGATATTATCGAGAATGTTATTAAGCCCGTTATTCCCGAAAAATATCTGGACGAAAATACAAAGCTCTATGTTAACCCCACAGGTAACTTTGTTATCGGCGGTCCCGTTGGTGACAGCGGTCTTACGGGAAGAAAGATTATTGTTGATACCTACGGCGGTTATTCCCGTCACGGCGGTGGCGCTTTCTCCGGTAAAGACCCCACAAAGGTTGACAGAAGTGCCGCTTATGCCGCAAGATATGTTGCAAAGAATATTGTTGCCGCCGGTCTTGCTGATAAATGTGAGCTTCAGCTTGCTTACGCTATCGGTGTAGCTCGTCCTCTTTCAGTTCGTGTTGATACTTTCGGAACAGGTAAAATTGCAGATGCAAAGCTTGAAGACCTTGTAAATAAATATTTTGATCTTCGTCCCGCTGCAATTATTGAGAAACTCGAATTAAGAAAGCCTCAGTACAGAGCACTTGCCGCATATGGTCATATGGGTAGAATTGACCTTGATGTTAAATGGGAGAAGACCGATATGGCTGAAACCCTCAAAAATGCAGCAGCCTTATAAAAGAATTATTGTAGGTTAAAATGGCAGAGAAAAACATTCATTCAGGACACAGAAAACGCGTTAAAGCGAATGTAATAAAAAACGGTTTTTCACAGCTTGAGGAGCATAAACTCCTCGAGCTGATGCTATTTTATTCCATACCTCGCGAAGATACAAATGAACTTGCTCATAAGCTCATAAATGAATTCGGTTCTTTTGAAGATGTTTTTAAAGCAAATATCGAACAACTTAAAAGAGTTGAGGGTGTTGGTGAAAATACCGCAGTTATGATAGCAGCAATGGGTGAAGCTTTTTACAGGATTTCTAAAGCAAATCCCTCAAAGAAAAGAATATATAAAAACACAGAGGATTTGAAAGAATATGCCGTTTCTCTTCTGCAAGGCGAAAATATTGAAAAAGTCGTTCTTATGTGCTTTGATGAAACAAAGAAGCTTAAACGTTGTTCACTTATTTCCGAGGGTGACAAAGTATCTTCGGAAATTGATATGAAGAAAATAATTAAAATAATTGTTGATAGCGATTCTTCAATAGCAGTTCTTGCTCACAATCATCCTACAGGAACTGCAGAGCCTTCTGCTTACGATATTGATGCAACCCGTACGGTGTGTGTAACTCTTCGCAAAATCGGTTACGCTCTTGCAGATCATATAATTGTAGGTGGAAACGGAGATGCTTATTCAATGCATCTTGACCCTCGCTTTTCTCGGTTATTTTATTAAAAAGAGTTTTACAAATTTTGGTGAGAGAATAAAACTTGTAAAATCGGCACACAATGCACTTGGCAGGGTGTGTCGTGTTTTTTTTATGTTTATGGAGCCGTAATAGAGGGTTATGGCATAAAAGGTAGTTTCTGTTGAGCCCATAATAACCGAAGCGCATTGACCTATGTAGCTGTCGGGACCGAATTCCTTTAAAATACTTTCATACATTCCTAAAGCGCCGCTTCCCGATACGGGCGAGAGAATTGCGAGAGGGGTTATTTCTTTCGGGATACCCAAAAGTTCAGTTATGGGTGAAAGCAGAGAGCATATAACGTCAAGTCCGCCGGATGCACGTAGCATGTTAACGCAAAGCAGAAGGGCAATAAGAGATGGCGTTATGTTTAAAACTGTTTTAAATCCGCTTGTAGCTCCGGTTATAAATTCATCAAAAACATTAACTCCTTTAAGTGCACCGTGAAGAATTATTAAAACAACAAGACAGGGTAAAATGTAATCGGTTACTTTACTCATTTGAACACCTTTTTCAATAGATTTGTCATAAGAATTCCTATGGTTAATGCAGTTATTGAAGTTATTAAAGCAGGAGCGATTATTTCCATTGGTGATGTACTTCCGTATTCCGACCGTAACAGAGCAATTGTTGTAGGTACAAGGTGAATTGCAGCGGAATTAATTACAACAAAACGCACCATATCATTTGATGCTTTTTGTTGGGATGGATTGATTTCCTGCAATCTTTCCATTGCTTCAAGTCCTAAGGGCGTTGCGGCATTTCCTAAACCCAGAAAGTTTGCGGTTATGTTCATTGCGATACATTCTTTTGCTTTCTTATCTTTAAGTTTCGGGAAAAGTATGGTGAGCAAAGGAGAGAGAACTTTACAAATCAAAGAGGTTAATCCGCTTTTTTGAGCAATGGAGGTTAAGCCATTCCATAAACAGATAACCCCGGTTAGTTTTATTGCCAAAGAAATTGCGTCGGTTCCACCGTTAACAACTGCACTTGAAAGTTCTCCGATTTTACCGGTTGCAACTGCGCAAAAAAGGGAGAAAACAACCATTATAGGTAAAAGGTAATTCATCATCGTCCCAAAAATCCCCCTTTATAATGTGTTCGGAATTCTTTTTGAAATTAAAATCTTGACTAAATCACAAGATATTGTATAATATATTAGATAAAATCCCCAAAAATTGTATTTTTTTGAAATTTCGGAATTCGAAAGGTTAGGTAAATTGATGGCTAAAACAACACAGTCACCCAAGGAATACGGTAACGAAAGTATTAAAAAATTGAAAGGTGCCGACAGAGTTCGTAAGCGCCCTGCGGTTATTTTCGGTTCGGATGGTCTTGACGGCTGCGAACATTCCGTTTTTGAAATTATTTCAAACTCCATTGACGAAGCACGTGAGGGTTACGGTAAGAAAATTGTTGTTACACGTTTTCTTGATCATTCAGTTGAGGTTCAGGATTTTGGGCGAGGTATTCCCGTTGACTACAATAATCGTGAAAAGTGCTATAACTGGGAACTTGTTTTCTGCGATTTGTATGCAGGCGGTAAGTATGATACAAATGATGGCGGTAGTTATGAATATTCTCTCGGACTTAATGGCCTTGGTCTTTGTGCAACGCAGTATTCTTCCGAATATATGGAAGCAGAGGTTCATTCAGGTGGCTTCTGCTATGAGCTGAAATTCAAAGCAGGTAAGATTAACGGGGAGATGAAGAAAACCCCATATGATAAAAAGGACACAGGTACAAGAATTAAATGGCGTCCTGATTTGAAGGTTTTCACAGATATTGCTATTCCCCTTGAATATTTCCAAGAAATACTTAAAAGACAATCCGTAGTTAACCCGGGTATAAAATTCATTCTTAAAAATCAGCTTACTGAAACGAAGTTTGAAACATTTGAATACGTTTATGAAAACGGTATCGTTGACTATGTAAATGAGTTTGTAGGTGATGACGGTCTTACAACGGTTCAGTTCTGGCAAACTGAACGTAAAGGACGTGACAGGGAAGACAAGCCCGAGTATAAAGTAAAAATCAATATTGCTCTTTGTTTTTCTAATAAAAAGCAAATGAAAGAGTATTATCATAACTCAAGCTTCCTTGAGCATGGCGGTGCGCCCGAAAAAGCCGCAAGAAGTGCTTTCGTTTCTCAGATTGATGCATACTTAAAGCAGAACAGTAAATATACCAAAACCGATCCTAAAATCAGTTTTCAGGATGTTGAGGATTGTTTGGTGCTCGTTATATCTTCTTTCTCAACTCAAACCTCTTATGAGAACCAGACAAAGAAAGCTATAACAAACAAGTTTATTCAGGAAGCCTTAACGGAGTTTATTAAGCATCAGCTTGAAATTTACTTTATAGAAAATAAGCTTGATGCAGACAAGCTTTGTGAACAGGTGCTTATAAATATGCGTTCCCGTGTTAAAGCGGAAAGCACAAGACTTAACCTTAAAAAGACTCTGACCTCTTCTAATGATATGACAAGCCGAGTTGAAAAATTCGTTGACTGTCGCAGTAAAGATAAAAATGAACGCGAAATATTCATAGTTGAGGGTGATTCGGCTCTCGGCGCTTGTAAGCAAGCACGTGATTCTGCTTTCCAAGCGGTTATTCCCGTAAGAGGTAAGATACTTAACTGTCTTAAATTTGATTATAACCGTATTTTTAAGAGTGATATTATTATTGACCTTATAAAAGTTCTCGGTTGCGGTGTTGAGGTTTCGAGTAAATCTAATAAAGAATTGTCTTTATTTAATCTTGATAATCTCCGTTGGAGTAAGATTATTATCTGTACCGACGCGGACGTGGACGGTTTCCACATAAGAACTCTTATTCTGACAATGATTTACAGACTTATGCCCACTCTTTTGAAAGAGGGGAAGGTATTTATTGCAGAATCACCTCTTTATGAGATTACCTCGAAAGGTCAGACTTGGTTCGCATATACAGAAAAAGAAAAGATTATGGCTCTTGAAGAAATCGGCGATGCAAAATACACAATTCAGCGTTCAAAGGGTCTTGGTGAAAACGATGCTGATATGATGTGGCTCACTACTATGAACCCCAAAACACGTCGTCTTATCAAGGTTGAACCCAATGATGTTGAAGAGTTGATTGCAGAGAAATTTGAACTTCTTTTAGGCGACAATCTTCAGGACAGAAAAGAATTTATTGCAGAAAACGGTCATCTCTATCTTGACCTTGCAGATATTTCTTAATAGGAGAAAATTATGGCAAGAAAGAAAAAAGATAATCAGGAAATAGTAAAAACCGAAGAGGTAAAAGCCAATATTATCGGTGCAGGTGAGGTTGTTTGTCAGCAGATTACAGACACTCTTGAAACTAACTTTATGCCCTATGCAATGAGTGTTATTATCTCCCGTGCAATTCCCGAAATTGATGGTTTTAAACCCTCTCACAGAAAGCTCCTTTATACAATGTATAAAATGGGGCTTATAAACGGCGGAAGAATTAAATCTGCCAATATCGTTGGTCGTACAATGCAGCTTAACCCCCACGGTGATGCGGCGATTTATGAAACAATGGTCCGTCTTTCAAAGGGTAATGAAACCCTTCTTCACCCTTATGTTGACAGTAAGGGTAACTTCGGTAAAGCATATTCTAAAAATATGGTTTATGCTGCCGCTCGTTATACTGAAGCGAAACTTGAAGGTATCTGCTCCGAGCTTTTCGGTGATATAGATAAAAACACCGTTGAGTTTGTTGATAACTACGATAGTACAATGAAAGAGCCTACTCTTTTACCTGTTTCATTCCCCAGCGTTCTCGTCAATATGAATAGCGGTATTGCAGTTGGTATGGCAAGTAATATCTGTTCTTTCAACCTGAGAGAGCTTTGTGCAACTACAATCGGTCTTATTAAAAATCCCGATTTTGATATTTTTGAAACTCTCAAAGCACCTGACTTTATTGGTGGTGGCTTGATAGTTTACGACAGAGCCGCTCTTGAAGAGGTTTATTCAACAGGCAGAGGTTCAATTAAAATCCGTGCAAAATACTCTTATGACAAATCAAATAACTGTATTGATATTACGGAAATCCCTGCTACAACCACCTGTGAAGCGATTATCGAAAAGATAATTGAAAAGGTTAAAGCAGGTTCTCTTAAGGAAATAAGCGATATCAGAGACGAAACAGATAAGTCGGGTCTCAAGATTACCATTGACTTAAAACGTGGCACGGACCCTGATAAGCTTATGAAACGTCTTTATAAAATGACGTCTCTCGAAGATTCTTTCAGCGCAAATTTCAATATTCTTGTTGCAGGTGTGCCGAGAGTAATGGGTGTTGCGGAAATTCTCGAAGAATGGATTGCCTTCCGTACAGAATGTGTTAAGAGAAGAGTTTACTTTGATTTGACAAAAGCAAAAGATAAGCTCCATCTTCTTTTGGGTCTTAAAAAGATTCTTCTTGATATTGATAAAGCGATTAAAATTGTTCGTGAAACGGAAGAGGAAAGTGAAGTTGTTCCCAACTTGATGATTGGCTTCGGCATTGATGAAATTCAGGCGGAATATGTTGCAGAAATCAAGCTTCGTCACCTTAACAGAGAATATATTCTTAAGCGTCTGTCCGATATTGATGACCTTAAAGAAAGCATCGAAGATATGGAAGATATTCTTAACAGCAAATCAAGGGTTAAGAAGATAATTGTTGACGAGCTCACAAGGGTTGCCGAAAAATACGGCAAAGACCGACGCAGCGAAATTATTTACGATGCAGACAATGAGGAGGAAATTGTTGAAGAAATTCCTGATTACGAAGCAAATCTCTTCTTTACCCGTGACGGTTACTTCAAGAAAATCACACCTTTGTCACTTCGTATGGGCGGTGAGCAGAAGTTGAAAGAGGGCGACGAATTAGTTTGTGCTATAAACTCGAAAAACTCTGCAGAGCTGTTGTTCTTTACCGATAAATGTCAGGTTTATAAAGCAAAAGCGTCGGATTTTGAGGATTCAAAAGCAAGCCTTCTCGGTGACTTTATACCATCTAAGCTTGAATTTGAAAAGGACGAAAAGCCCATATATATGGCAGTTACAAGCGACTATAAGGGTTATATGCTGTTCGTTTTCGAAAACGGCAAGGTAGCAAAGGTTACGATGTCCGGCTATGCTACAAAGACGAACCGTAAAAAGCTTATTAAAGCATATTCCGATAAAGCGCCGATAGTTTCAGCTATGTATATTGAGGAAGATACAGAGGTTGTTATTTCTTCCACTGCGGGAAGGCATCTTCTTGTTAATACGGGAGCAATTTCACCCAAAGCGGCGAAGGATACTGCAGGTGTGAATGTTTTGACCCTTAAAAAGTATCATAAGGTTCAGGGGGTAAGGCTTTATAAAGAGGGCGAATTTACAAAACCCCACCGTTACCGAACCAAAACTCTTCCCGCCGCAGGCGCAACCTTGAGTGCGGAAGATACAGCTGAACAGTTGACTCTTGAATAAAATAAAACTCCCCGTTCTTTTGAACGGGGAGAGCGAATAAATATAACCGCTTTGAGTAAATCGTAAAAACGATGTATAACACAAATACTCCGAAATACGGTGCAAACGCGTACAAAATGTTTATTCGCTGACTATATATTGTCCGATTTTTTATGCAAAATACATAGTATGCAAATTTTTTTAAAAAAAGTTCAAAAAACACTTGCTTTTTTATTTCTTATGTGGTAATATAATCGGGCGTTGTGAACGAGACATAGTTCAGAATGAAAGGAAAGTTACGTATGGATCAGCTTTTATGGTATCATTACCTTATCGGCGCCATTCTTATCGTTTCAGCAATAATCATTGTTGTCGCTGTTATGCTTCAGCAGAGTCAGCAGCAGGGTCTCTCCGGTGCGATTGCCGGCGGTGCAGACACTTTCTTCGATAAGAACAAAGGCAGAACGATGGAGGCTAAACTCGCTAAGGTTACTAAAATTGTTGCAGGTGTTTTCTTTGTAGTAGCTCTTGCCGCAGTTGTTATTTTCGCATTAATTAAATAAAATGAACCCTGTTGACAGGGTTTATATATGAGTCATTAGCTCAGTAGGCAGAGCACCTGCCTTTTAAGCAGGGTGTCCGGGGTTCGAA
>CAZUZV010000010.1:0-60129 GCA_964624385.1 uncultured Eubacteriales bacterium
GCGAGACGGCCGATACGACCGAAACCGTTAATTGCAACTTTAACTGACATTTGAATTACCTCCAAATATTTTATTAGTTTATTTTTAACCTTTAACATTTTAACACAAAATAGAATAAATGCAAGAACTTTGACATAATTTTAACTTGTATTTTTAAGTTTTGTCATAATGCAAAAAAATATAACAACAAAACGCAAAAAAATGGTTTAATTTCCAATATAAAATAGTAGGATTAATTAATTAACAACATTTGTAGGATCACCATTCAAGAATGCTTTAACATTTCCCTCAAGAATTTCTAAAAGTCGAAGACGTGTTTCATAAGCCGCCCAGGCAATATGAGGGGTTATAAAACAGTTGGGAGCAGTGAGCAGCGGGTTGCCTTTTGAAGGGGGTTCTGTTGATAAAACATCTGCACAGTAACAACTTAGTTTTCCTGTTTTTAAAGCATCCGCAATATCTTCTTCGTTTGCTACTCCACCTCGTGCAGTGTTGATTACACAAGCGCCGTCTTTGAGGTTTTCAATGAATTTTCTATTTATCAGTTCTGCGGTTTTATCTGTAAGGGGACAATGCACAGTTATAAAATCCGAATTTTTAAGAACCGTTTCCATATCGGTAAATTCAACATGCGGAGCATCCGCTTTTTTACCAGATGGGGTGTAAACAAGTGTTTTCATACCGAAGGCATTTGCAATTTCCGAAACTCGTCTTCCGATTTTACCGAAACCGATTATACCCAAGGTTTTTCCGTCAAGCTCGAATAAGGGCTTGTTCCAATAACAAAAATCCTTGCAGCTTTCCCAATCACCGCTTTTAACGGATGCTGTATATTCGCTTACTCTGTTTACGGATTCAAGAATGTAGGCGAATACCATTTGAGCAACTGCATTTGTTGAATAAGAAGGAATGTTCGAAAGGGGAATGTTTCTCTTCCTTAAAGCTTCTCCGTTAATTTGGTTGTAGCCCGTAGCAAGAGTAGCCACAAATTTTAAATTGGGTAATTGTTCAATGATTTCTTCGGTTAACTTAACTTTGTTAACAATAAGAATTTCAGCGTTTTTTGCTCTTTCGATAACAAGGTCTTCGGATGTTCTGTCGTATACCGTTAAATCTGTTAAATTACCAATACAGTCCCAAGATAAATCCCCTGGGTTTTCTGTGTAGCCGTCAAGTATGACAGCTTTAAGTTTTTTATTCATAAAATCACCGAATATATTATACACATAAATACCTTTTCTTTCAATGTTTTATTTTGTATTCTCTTGACCTTATTTGAATATTGTTATAAAATACTAAACATATATGTGAAAACGGAAACGGAGTGAGAAGTTGTTTTTTAAGAAAATATCAAAGGATGAAAAAAGAAGCAAAATTCTCCGACGTTTGAGTATAGGTTGCTTTGTTGGAGCGGTTATCTTGGTTTTTGTTATGCTTTTGGTTTCTGTACCGCAAATACAAAGACAACTTGCAGAAGTTAACGCTTGGTTTACACGTATTGAAATGTTTATTGCCCAATACGATAAATTTGCCGCAGTTGGAGTTATTCTGTTTTTCTTCTTTATTAAAACTATTATCGGGTTTATACCGTTTTCCGTGCTTTTCATCGGAACAGGTCTTGTGTTTTCTCCGCCCATAGCAGTTGCGATTAATGTAATCGGTTACAGTATGCTTATCGGAATTAAGTTCTTGTGGGGGCGTAAGTTTGGCGGTGGCGGTTTGCATAAGCTTCTTTTAAAGTCCGAGTCTCTCACGGATTTTATGGATTTCCACGGTAAAGGCAATAAATGGATGCTTGTTGTTCTCCGTTTTGTTCCCGTTGCTCCTGTGGGAACCGTGAGCCGTGCCTACGGTGCAACAGATATGAGGATTGTCCCGTTCATTATATTGTCCGTTATCGGCTTTTTGCCCCGACTAATTACATGGAGTATTATCGGTTGTAATGTTTTTGACCCATTTACACCATCTTTTTTAATACCCATCATAATTCTTATGATAATAAGCGGTATCTCACTACTGCTTCTTGATATACTTTTTAAATTAATCCGAAAGGACGAAAAAAATGAAAAAGAATGATATTTTAACAAATGCTTTTTTAGAAAGACTTGTTTCTGTCTATGGTAATGATGAAGCTTACTTTCAGCAGGAAAGATATTTAAAACTTGTAGAAAGCTTTGAGACGGATTTTTCTGAGAATGCAGATTTAAGATTTTTCTCCGCTCCCGGCAGAACAGAGGTAGGCGGTAATCATACCGACCATAATAACGGCAAGGTTCTTGCGGCGGCAATAAACCTTGATGCGGTTGCAGTAGTTTCTCCCCGTGATGACAGTATAATCTGTGTTAATTCTGAAGGTTATTCACCAATAAGCGTTGATTCTGCGGATTTGGAAATAAAGGATGATGAAGCAGGTAAATCAACTGCTCTTATAAGAGGTATCTGTGCTCGTTTAGGTCAGTTAGGCTACAAATATGGCGGTTTCAATGCATCTGTAACATCACGCGTTCTTTCGGGTTCTGGACTTTCTTCTTCTGCTGCTTATGAAGTACTTATCGGAACAATTCTTAACTACTTATATAACGATGGTAAAATCAGCGCTGTTGAAATAGCGCAGATTTCACAGTATGCAGAGAATGTTTATTTCAAAAAGCCTTGCGGACTTATGGACCAAACCGCTTGTTCAGTTGGTGGATTTGTTCAGATTGATTTTGAAGATACAGCTAAACCCGTAATCAATAAGGTTGATTTTGACATTGCAAAACACGGCTATAACCTTTGCATTGTTGATACAGGCGGAAATCATGCTGACCTTACAGGTGATTATGCCGCAATTCGTCTTGAAATGAACTCTGTTGCAGAGTATTTCAGCAAAAGTGTTCTTCGTCAAGTTCCTGAAAGTGATGTTTTCGATAATATAGGTGAAATCCGCAAAAAGACAGGTGACAGAGCTATAGAAAGAGCGATTCATTTCTATAATGAAAACAAGCGTGTTGAAAGACTTGCGGATGCCCTTGCAATAGGTGATTTTGAGTCTTTCAAAGCAACAATAATTGAAAGCGGTAAATCTTCATATATGTATAACCAGAACTGCTTTACTCTTTCAAATCCCGATTCTCAGCCTGTTGCACTTGCTCTTTGCCTTACAGAAGAGCTTCTCAAAGGTAAGGGCGCTTACCGTGTACACGGTGGCGGTTTCGCAGGTACAATTCAAGCATTTGTACCTGTGGAAGAAACAGAAAATTATGTTTCTTCAATGAAAAAGGTCTTCGGTGAGAATTCTTGCTATATTCTTAAGGTAAGAAGTCACGGCGGCTGTGAAATATGATTAAAAAAACGTATCAATTTACAGACATAAACGGTGGGTTTCCACCGTTTATGTCTGTAATCAATACAGATTTTCACTTTGCCCGAGGAGCTTCCGATGGAGTGTATTTTCAGGAAATCAACGGTGAAAGAACCCTCCTTTTTTCTTTTAGGGGTGTAACTGCAACAATATGCAGATTAAGTGAAAAAGCAGATACACGGGAACTTTCTTCTTTTTTGAAATTCCAAGGTATAAAGAATGTTTTATCCGATTTCTTTTTCGAGGAAATTTGTCTTGAAGAAAGACTAGTTTTAAAAGCAATGCCTAAATGCGAGGAGTTTTATGATGCTATAGTCATTACACCGTCATCAAGGTTAGGTAATTATGAAAGTGTTTTTAATTTGCTTTCTCGTAACGGATCCTTTGAAATGTGGTATCCCTTGTTTTCTGCGAAGATAAATAAGTTTTTTTCCTGTGGAGTTTATATGATGGAGGCGGATGTTCCCGTCAGCTGTGCAGTCGCACCTTTTATTTTCGGAAATTCAGGTGTAGTTGCAGGCGTTTTCACAAGTGAAGACAAAAGAAACAAAGGGTATGCAACAAGGTGCGTAAAGGCACTTTTAAGTGAACTGAAAAAGAAAAATGTTGAGGAAGTTTATCTTTGGTGTGAGGATAAAAATATAAAATTATATGAAAATATAGGCTTTTCGTTATATGGAAAAATCTATATAAAAAAGGAAGAATAAAATGTCATTCTTTAATTTTAGTAAACAAATGAAAGAGGTTTCCGAGAAAGCACTTTTAAAGTGCAACGGAAAATTTGCAGAAATTGATAAAATAACCGAATTTAATCAACAAAGAGTTTTAAAAGCGTTTATAGATAACGGCGTGAGTGAATCCCATTTTGCAGGTTCAACCGGTTACGGTTATGGTGACAGAGGACGCGAAGTTCTTGATGCAGTAACCGCGCAGATTTTCGGTGCAGAGGATGCCCTCATTCGTCATAGCTTTGCAAGCGGTACTCATACTTTAAGTGTAATGCTTTTCGGCGTTCTTCGTCCGGGTGATATTGTTCTTTGTGCAACGGGAACACCTTATGATACAATTCATTCCGTTATCGGTCTGAGTGGTGAAGGTATGGGGTCTTTAAAGGATTTCGGAATAGGCTTTGAAATCGTTGAGTTAAAAGAAAACGGAAGAGTTGACCTTGAAGCTGTTGAAGAAAAACTCGGAGAGAAAGAATATAAAGCAGTTTATATACAGCGCTCAAGAGGTTACACCTTAAGACCATCTTTAACCTCAAAAGATATTAAAGAAATTACGGATGTAGTTAAGAAAAACAGCAAAGCAATTACAATGCTTGATAACTGCTACGGTGAGTTTACGGAAAATGAAACACCTACCGATGCAGGTGTTGATATTTTTGCAGGTTCTCTTATAAAAAATCCCGGTGGCGGTATAGCAAAATGCGGTGGTTACATAGCAGGTAAAAAAGACCTTGTTGAGCTTTGCTCATACCGTCTTACAACTCCCGGTATCGGCAAAGAAGTTGGCGCAACGCTCGGTAACACAAGAGATATTTTTATGGGACTTTTCCATGCGCCTCATGTAACAGGGGAAGCTCTTAAAACTGCGGTATTTACTGCGGCAGTCTTTGAGGAAATGGGCTATGAAGTTTCACCGTCAAGCTCCGATATAAGAGCTGATATTATTCAGAGCATAAAGCTTGGTACAAGTGAAAAGCTTGTTGCTTTCTGTCAAGGACTTCAAAGCGGTTCTGTTATTGATAGCTATGTTGTTCCTGAACCTTGGGCAATGCCCGGTTACGACAGCGATGTTATTATGGCTGCAGGTGCATTTACAAACGGCTCTTCTATTGAGCTTTCCGCAGACGCACCTCTGAGAGAACCTTTTGCTGTCTGGCTTCAGGGCGGTCTTAATTTCCATAGCGCAAAAATCGGTGTCCTTTTAGGAGCTCAAAGGGTTTTAGATATTAATGACTAATATCGTTTATATAAATATTTTCGCTGATTTCTTTGAAAACGGGTGCTCCGTCTGTTCCGCCGGAGCTTCCGTTTTCTTTTAATATGCATATAACATATTCGGGATTTTCGGCAGGGAAAAAACCCACAAACCAACAGTATTTTATTTCAACTCCGTTTTCGTCATACTGTCCGCTTTGGGCGGTAGCAGTTTTTGTGCAAGAGTTGAAAAGGGAAGAAAATGCAGTTTGTCCAGTGCCGTTAGTCGTGGTTTTTGCCATAGCATTTTTTATTGTTTTACAAGTGCTTTTTGATAAAGCTTTTTCACCGCTTTTTTGAATTGCGGGAGTTAAACTACCGGTTTCATTAACTGTGCCTTTAAATATATAGGGGGGATTGTATGTTCCGCCATTTGCGATAGCCGCAAAGCAAGCGGCGATTTGTAAAGGTGATGCAGTAAGCCTTCCTTGACCGAAACCGAGATTTCCAACCGCGGCATCACTGTTTAGTTCTTTAATATCGGGTAAAGTGCCCGATGAGGTTGAAAAACCGTTTCCTAAATCAATACTTTTTCCAAAGCCAAGTTTTTTTGCGGTATTTAAAAGTGATTTTGCACCAACTTGTGTGCTAAGCTCAATAAAGTAAGGATTGCACGATAAGGAAATTGCAGTATCAAAATCAATTTCACCATGACCTTCTAATTTGTTGCAGTTAAATTGATTCCCACTTTTTTCAATATACCCATTGCAGATGTAATTGTTCAGAGATATAGCGTTTTCCAATGCTGCTGCCGCGGTAACGGGTTTGAAAACCGAACCCACGGGAAATGCCTCAAATGCTCTGTTGAGAAAAGGGGAGTCAGTTGAGTTCAAATATTTTTCAATATTATCTCTATCATAAAGCGGAGTTGAAGCGCAAGCGAGAATTGCAGAGCTTTGAACATCAAGAACCACCGCTGCACCTTTGTCAATATTTCCGTTTTCCAGCGCTTTTTCAATAATTATCTGAATTTCTCTGTCGAGAGTGAGCATAATTCCGCCTTGTGAATAATAGTTATTGTCGCGTACTTCAACACTTTCACCTACCAACATTCTTCCCAGAGCATCCGCAGAATAGGCAACTGAAAGCGTTCCGTTGTGCTTTTCAATTTCATTCTGATAATATTTTTCAATTCCTGTAACACCATTACTGTCGGTGTCTGTATACCCCAAAAGATGTAAAGCAACAGAATCTGAATATCTTTCGTAAATATCAAACATTTTAATATTATCATTTTCTGTTATGTTAGGTTTTCCTTCTGCAACAACGGTGGTAAAATAACCTTTTAAAACTGTTCCTTCGGCAAAATCTTTTCCTTTCAGATTGCTTATTGTAACCGCATTTTCGGCAGTGGGTTTTGCGCAAATAACAGTATGAGTTTCTCTGTTAGTTATACTTTCTCCGTTTCTGTCGTATATAGTGCCTGTTTTATTTCCTATTTCTCTGACTCGGATATGGGATTGGGCGGAAACAAAATCTGTATTGGTAGAAATATTATATATTTTTCCGCAAAGAAATGTAAAAGAAAATACAACTATAAGCACAGCAGATATTACTCTTTTTTTCAAATGTTAACCAACTCCAAAATAAATCTCAACTTTAATTGTTGACAACTTTTTCAACTATATTATATAATTACAGTATATTGTTATAAGGAGTATGAAATGGACGAAAGATTTTCGCGTTCAAGCCGTATTTTAGGCGAAGAACGAATGAAAAAACTTAATGAAAGCTCTGTTATCGTTTTTGGTATAGGAGGTGTAGGCGGTGCGGTTCTTGAAGCTTTAGTCAGAGGCGGTGTAGGAACCGTTGCGGTTGTTGATAAAGATATTGTTGATATTACAAACATAAACCGCCAGATTATTGCAACCAATGATAATATAGGCAAAAAAAAGGTTGATGTGGCAGAGAAACGTGCTTTAAGTATAAATCCCGGTATTAATTTCGAAAAATACGATTTATTCTATCTTCCCGAAACCGCAAATGAAATTGACCTTTCAAAGTACGATTTCATTGTTGATGCAATAGATAATGTAACTGCAAAACTGGAGCTTGTTGAAAGAGCAAATGAACTGAATATTCCTGTTATTTCTTCAATGGGCACGGGGAATAAGCTTCATCCCGAGCTTTTTGAAATAGCAGATATTAATAAAACAAGCGTCTGTCCTCTGGCAAGGGTTGTGAGGAGGGAGCTTAAAAACAGAGGAATAAAAAAGCTTACGGTTGTTTATTCCAAAGAAGAACCCATAAAAACAGAAGGTTCTGTTCCCGGTTCTGTTTCCTTTACTCCGCCTGTTGCAGGGTATTTAATGGCTTCTTATGTTATACAGAAACTTATTGATTTTTGAGGTGTAATATGAAATTTACAGAATGTGAAAAAGCAGGTTTTGTTGAAGGCTTTGCTCTTATAAAATCCTGCGACAAAAAAAGTGCCAAAAACGGTACATTTTATCTTGATATAAAATTAGGCGATAAAGACAGCGAAATGGTAGCAAAGCTTTGGGATTTCAGAGAGGATGTGCATACTCTTCCCGAGGTTAATACAGTTGTGAAAATTCGCGGTACAATCCAGCAGTATAACGGAAACGACCAATTTATCATTCAGAGAATTCGCCCTGCAGAAGAAAATGAATTTGATATGGCAGATTTTGTTAAAACCTCCGATTACAGCGGAAATGATATGCTTGATTCTCTTATAAGACTTGTAAATAATTTTGAAGACGAAGAATTAAAAATAGTTGTTCTCGCAATGCTTCAAGATAACAAAGAAAATCTTCTTTTCTTCCCTGCAGCGGAAAAGCTTCACCACGCTATGACGGGCGGACTTTTGTACCATACTCTCTCAATTGTTCGTCTTGCTGAATGTGTTTGCAGTATTTACCCTTGTATAGACCGAGAACTTCTTCTTTCAGGTGCAATTCTTCACGATATTGCAAAAATGCGCGAATATACAGTTAATGGTGCTGGTATTGTAGACGGACACACTCTTGAAGGTATGCTTTTGGGACATCTTGTAATGGGTGCTGAGGATGTTGGAAGAAAATGTGACGAGTTGGAAATCACCCCTGAAAAGAAGTATCTTCTTCAGCATATGCTCATTTCCCATCACGGAAAGCTTGAATTCGGCGCAGCGGTAAGACCTGCCTTTATTGAAGCGGAGGTTCTTTCTCAGCTTGACCTTTTTGATGCCAATATGTATGAAATGGCAGAAGCAGTCGGCGGTGTTAAAGCAGGGGAGTTTACAGGAAGACTCTGGATGCTTGATAACAGAAAGCTTTATAACCACGGCAGAATTGAGGTTGAACCTCAGGCTAATATAATGGACGGAGAATAAAATGGAATATACGGAAGTTAAAATATATATTAAAACAGAAGATACCGAACGTGCTTCGAATATAGCTGTTATGGCTGTGCCTTACGGAATTTATATCGAAGATTACAGTGACCTTGAACAAGCCGCTTGGGAAATAGCTCATATTGATTTGATTGATGAGGATTTGCTCCAAAAGAACAGGGCAGAAAGTATCGTTCATATCTACCTAGAAGAGGGCAATAACCCTGCAGAAGCAGTTTCCTTTATTTCCGACAGACTTAATGCAGAAAAAATTGATTTCAGAATTGAAACCGACGGTTGCTCGGAAGAGGATTGGGCAGATAAATGGAAAGCCTTTTTCAAGCCCACCCCAGTTGGAGAAAGACTTTTTGTCCGTCCTGTTTGGATTGATGATTACGATGCAGGCGACAGAGCCGTTCTCAATATTGAACCCGGCGCCGCTTTCGGTACAGGTACTCACGATACAACCCGACTTTGCCTTGAAACTCTTGATAAAGTAATCAAAGACGGCGATACAGTCCTTGATATAGGTTGCGGCAGCGGTATTCTTGCAATTTCTTCAATGCTTTTAGGAGCTATCGAAGCTTTCGGTGTTGATATTGATGAATTAGCAGTTAAAACCGCCAAAGAAAACGGCAAAATGAACGGCTTTGACGAGCCTGAATTGAAATTTGTTTGCGGTGATTTGGCAGATAAGGTTACAAAGAAGTATGATGTTGTTGTGGCAAATATTGTTGCAGATATCATTATGCTTTTCAGTACCCAGGTAAGAGCATTTATGAAACCCGGCGCAAAGTTCATAGCCTCGGGAATTATAGATACAAGAGCAGATGAAGTAGTCGCAGCTCTCCAAAACGCAGGACTCAAACTCGTTGAACGCAACGAACAAGGCGGATGGGTTTGCCTTGTGTGTGAATAAGTGGCAAGTTGCAAATGGCAAGTGGTAAGTTTCGGGTCTGCGACGCAATTATAAATGCAAAGTAAATTCGGAATTCGAAATGCGGAATTAGCCGCCGGTCATCGGATGCCAATTAGCGGTCCGGATGAATAATAGCCGCAAGCTACAGGCTTGCCTGTACCACAGAATAAAGTAAAAGTATTGTGGAATTTTATCCCTCTTTTTTGCGGAGCAAAAAGGAAGGGGGACCGCGTTAGCGGTGGGTGGTACAACAGTTACAGAATGAGTAAAAGTATTGCAATAGGTTGCCCCCGTTAGCGGTGGTGGATTCCTGTGTTTCTACTTTATATCGTTGTTGAATGCACATAAATTAAAAAGCTCTTTCATAAAATCACTATAAGGAGTGGTTTTATGAAAAGAGTTTTTGTTTTTATATTAAGCTTAATAATGATTTTTAGTTTTACGATTCCCACATTCGCAACCGATAAAACGACTGTAAAAGAAGATGAGGATATTGAAGTTGCTCAAACGGTTGTAACAGAGGAAGAACAGAAAAAGCTTGACAGTCTTCCTGTTGAAATCAAAGCCAAAGCGGCAGTTTTAATGGATGTATCAAGCGGAGCGGTTTTGTTGGAGTATAATCCTGATAAACAACTTTTTCCTGCATCTGTTACAAAGATTATGACAATGCTTTTGGTAGCAGAAGCAATAAACAGTAAGAAAATAACCCTTGCCGATAAAGTTGCCTGTTCAGCCAATGCGGCATCAAAGGGCGGCTCTCAGATATGGCTGGAAGAAGGGGAGACTATGACCGTTGACGAGCTTCTTCGGGCAACGGCAATAGGTAGCGCAAACGATGCGGCAACCCTATTGGGTGAATATGTGGCAGGTAGCGAGACTGCCTTTATTGATATGATGAACACCCGTGCAAAAGAGCTGAAAATGAATAACACTCATTTTGAAAATGCAACTGGTCTTGATGACACAACTGATATTCACTTGACTACTGCAAGAGATATTGGCATTATGTCCTGTGAGCTTTTAAAATATGATTTTATAAGGGATTATACAACTGTCTGGATGGATTCCTTGCGCGACGGTAAGACCGAACTCGTTAACACAAATAAACTTGTTCGTTTTTATAGCGGAACAACAGGTCTTAAAACAGGCACAACCGCAAAAGCAGGTTGTTGTGTCAGTGCTTCTGCAGAGCGTGAGGGCTTGCACTTGGTAGCAGTTGTTATGGGGAGCGATAACAGTAACGAACGCTTTAATACTGCTAAAGCAATGCTTAATTGGGGGTTTTCAAACTATGCTTGTGTAACTCCCGAAATCAGTAAAAAGGATTTGAAAAAAGTTCAGATTATAGGCGGTAAAGAGGATTATGTTAAACCACAGATACCTAAGATTTCACCTGTGCTTGTCAAAAAGGGGGACGAGGATAAAATAAAAATAACAGTCGAAACCGAAGAAAGTCTTGAAGCGCCTGTTAATGCAAAGCAGACCATAGGTAATGTAAAGATAATGGTAGGAGAAGAAACGGTTGGAGAATATAAAATTACCGCAAAAAATGAAGTTGAAGAATTGGGCTTTTTTGGTTACTTGAAAAAACTTGCAAATTTTATAGCAAATGGCGAAAAAGCATACCCGAAAACCCTTGATAATACTTGACAATTTAACATCCCTTTGATAAAATCAAGTGATATTAAATATAATGGGTTAATATGTAATTTGATTTTAATAAGGGATGTGTTCTTATGTTATATACATCAACAAGAGATAATAGCGTAAAGGTAACTGCTTCAAAGGCGATTACCGATGGTATTTCTCCCGACGGCGGTCTTTATATTCCCGTTGAAATACCTGCATTATCTGCTGACGAGCTTAAAGCTCTTTGCTCTGCAGACTATAAAACACGTGCAAAAAAGGTTTTGGGTCTTTATCTTTCAGATTTCACAAAAGAAGAGCTTGACTACTGTGTTGAGGGGGCTTATGCTGACGGGAAATTTTCCTCAAAGGACGTTGCTCCCGTTGTAAAGCTTCACGATAATGTTAATATTCTTGAGCTTTTCAGAGGACCTACCTGTGCATTCAAAGATATGGCTCTTCAAATTCTTCCTTATCTTCTCACAGTTTCTGCAAAGAAGAATCTTAAAGATAAAGAAATTGTTATTCTCGTTGCAACATCGGGAGACACAGGCAAAGCTGCTCTTGAAGGCTTTAAGGATGTTGAGGGAACAAAGATCCTTGTTTTCTATCCCGATGACGGCGTTAGCCCCATGCAGAAGCTCCAGATGACAACCCAGGAGGGTAATAATGTAGGTGTTTGCGCTATCTACGGCAACTTCGATGATGCTCAGACAGGCGTTAAGTCAATTTTTACTAATAAAGAAATTCTTAAAAGATTTGAAGAAAACAACCTTGTTTTCTCTTCTGCTAACTCGATTAACTGGGGTCGTCTTGCACCTCAGATTGTTTACTATGTTTCGGCATATTGCGATATGGTAAACAGCGGTGCAGTTAAATTCGGCGATAAAATCAATATTGTTGTTCCCACAGGTAACTTTGGTAACATTCTTGCCGCTTATTTTGCAAAGGAAATGGGCTTACCAGTTAATAAGCTCGTTTGCGCTTCAAATGCAAACAATGTTCTTACCGATTTCATCGAAAACGGTGTTTATGACAGAAACCGCGATTTCTACACAACAGTTTCTCCCTCGATGGACATTCTTATTTCAAGCAACCTTGAAAGACTTCTCTATATTCTCTGCGGCAGAAATTCCGACACAATCAACGAATGGTTCGGTGCTCTTAAAGACTGTGGCAAATATACAGTAAGTGATGACGTTAAAGAGAAAATCAACGAACTTTTCTCCGCAGGTTGCTGTGACGATGATATGACAAAGGCAACAATCAGCGAAACTTATTCAGCCTATGATTACCTTGCAGATACTCATACCGCAGTTGCAATCAATGTTTGCAATGCTTACATTGAGAAAACAGGGGACAAAACTCCTGTTGTTATTGCTTCTACTGCTTCACCCTTCAAATTCTCCAAAGCAGTTCTTTCTGCAGTTGATAAAGAGAATAAAGAGTATGATGATGAATTCGCAACTGTTGCCGCTCTTGAGGAAATCGCTTCTCTTAAAGCACCGGTACAGCTTGTTGCTCTTAAAGGCAAAGAGGTTCGCTTTAATAAAGTAACCTCAAAAGAGGATATGGCACAGGTTGTTTTCGATATGCTCGGTATTTGAGGTGACGCAGCTTGTCATTGTTCGTAATCGGTGACACTCATTTGTCACTTTCCGTTAATAAACCAATGGACATTTTCAAGGGTTGGACGGATTATATTGAAAGACTTCAAAGCAATTGGAATAAGGTTGTTTCTCCCGAGGACAGCGTTATAATTCCCGGTGACATTTCCTGGGCGATGAATTTTAACGAGGCGGTTAAGGACTTTTCTTTTCTCAATTCTCTTAATGGTACAAAATACATTCTTAAGGGCAACCATGATTATTGGTGGAATACAATGTCAAAAATGAATAAGTTTTTGGCAGAGAATGGTTTCGATACAATAAAAATCATTCATAATAATGCTTATTCTGTTGAAGGTTTTTCTGTTGCAGGTTCTCGAGGTTGGTTTTATGACGATACTGCTGAAGCGGATAAAAAAGTTATTCTCCGCGAGGCAGGAAGATTAAGAACTTCTTTACAAGAAGCAAGTAAGCTTGGGGGAGAGTTAATCGCTTTTCTTCATTACCCGCCCATAAGTGCAACTCAACAATGTGAAGAAATTCTTTCAGTTCTTAAAGAATTCCCCGTTAAGCGTTGTTATTTCGGTCATCTTCATGGCTTTGTTGCTCCCGAAAATGCAAAGATCAGTTATGATGGAATTGAATTTAAGCTGGTTTCGGCAGACCATTTAGGCTTTTGCCCTCGTCTAATTGCTCATAGTGAAGAGTGAATTTATGAAAAAATAATTAATTTTTAATAAAATTGACATTTTAATGGAAATTTATTGAAAAAATAGTGGAAATTTGCAAATTATTATGGTATAATTTCGCAGTTAATATATGTTCGCAAAATGAAAGGATGTTTAAAATGAGTTTAAAGTCTTGCGAAAAAGTTGAAACAAACGTATATGCTCTTGAAATTTCAATCGAAAGCGATGCTTTCAAAGCGGCAGTTTCAAAAGCTTATACAAAAAACAGAGGTAAATACAACGTACCCGGTTTCCGCAAGGGTAAAGCTCCCAAGCACATTATCGAAACTTACTACGGTAAAGAAGTTTTCTGGTACGATGCAATTGATGCAGAGTATCCTGCACTCTTTGATGCTGCTGTTAATGAAGCAGGCATTGTTCCTGTTGCAGCACCCTTTGATGATGAAATTGTTTCTCTTGATGAAAACGGTTTCACTGTAAAGCTCAAAGTTACTGTTAAACCCGAAGTTGAGCTCAAAGCTTACAAGGGCATCAAGGCAGAAAAAGAAAAAGTTACTGTTAAAAAAGCAGAAATCAAAGAAGAAGTTGACAGAGCTCTTGAAAAGGATGCAAAGCTTGTTGCTGTTGAAGGCAAGGCTGCAAAGAAGGGCGACATTGCTACAATCGACTTTGAAGGTTTTGTTGACGGCGTTGCTTTTGAAGGCGGCAAAGGCGAAAACTATGACCTTGAACTCGGTTCAGGTAGCTTCATTCCCGGCTTTGAAGAGCAGGTTATCGGTCACAAGGTTGATGAGGAATTCGACGTAAACGTTACATTCCCCGAAGAATATACAGAAGAACTTGCCGGTAAAGAAGCTGTGTTCAAAATCAAGCTTCATAAGATTATGAAGAAAGAGCTTCCCAAATACGATGATGAGTTTGTCAAAGACGTTAGCGAATTTGACACAATTGCAGATTACGAAAAGAGCCTCGAAGAAGAAATTAAAGCTCGCAAGGAAGCTGCTGCAGACCGTGCTTTTGAAAGCGCAGTTATGGATACTCTCTGTGATAACGTTATCGCAGAAATTCCTGAAGTTATGATTGAAAAAGAAATCGACAATCAGATTAATGAATTTGATTACAGACTTCGCGCTCAGGGTATGAGCATGGATATGTATCTTCAGTATCTCGGTATGGATGTTGCTGCTCTCCGTGACAGCTACAAAGA
Organism: uncultured Eubacteriales bacterium; assembly: GCA_964624385.1. GTDB lineage: Bacteria > Bacillota > Clostridia > Oscillospirales > Acutalibacteraceae > DTU089. The sequence goes on from CAZUZV010000010.1 coordinate 14,708, forward strand.
AGGTGCAGAAAAGCAGGTTAAACTTCGTCTTGCTCTTGAAAAAGTTGCGGAGCTTGAGAAAATCGAGATTTCTGACGAAGATATCGAAACAGAGCTTAAAACTTATGCAGATGCATACAATATGCCTCTTGATAAGATTAAAACTCTTGTTGCTGCAGAGGATGTTAAGGCAGACCTCGCTTGCAGAAAGGCTATGGATCTTGTAAAAGATACTGCAGTTGCAGGCGCAAAGAAGAAAGCTGCTAAGACTGCAGACGCAGAAGAAGATAAAGCAGAAAAACCTGCAAAGAAAGCTCCTGCTAAGAAGAAAGCTGATGCTGATAAGGCTGAAAAGAAGCCTGCAGCAAAGAAAGCACCTGCGAAGGAAAAAGCAGACGCTGACAAGGCCGAATAATAAAAATATTTTTGCCGCCTCAGTCAACTTCTGGGGCGGTATTGTGTATTTATTGATTAAAGTGTAAAATTTAACCAATAATCTATTTTACAAAATAAAATCAGGAGGTTGTGTTTATGGCACTTATTCCTTATGTTGTGGAGCAGACCAATCGCGGTGAACGTTCCTACGATATTTTTTCCCGTCTTTTAAATGACAGAATTATTGTTCTTTCAGATGAAGTTAACGATGCAACTGCCAGTATTATCGTTGCTCAGCTTCTTTATCTTGAAGGTCAGGACCCTGAGAAGGATATCAGCTTTTATATCAATAGCCCCGGTGGTAGCGTTACTGCAGGTCTTGCTATTTATGACACAATGAAATATATCAAATGTGATGTTTCAACAATTTGTATGGGTATGGCAGCATCAATGGGTGCATTCCTTTTCTCATCCGGAACAAAAGGAAAGAGATATATTCTTCCTAATGCAGAGGTTATGATTCATCAGCCTCTCGGCGGAGCAAAGGGTCAGGCAACTGAAATTCTTATTGCTGCAGACCATATTAAGAGAACTAAAGACCGTTTGAATAAAATTCTTGCTGAAAACACGGGCAAGAGTGTTGAAGAAATTTTCAATGATACTGAAAGAGATAACTGGCTCACTGCAGAAGAAGCAGTTGCCTACGGTCTTGCAGATAAGATTATCGAAAAGAGGTAAATCCTTTGGCACGTGACGAAAAAGGAACAAACGATAAAATCCGTTGTTCGTTCTGCGGTAAACCGCAGGCGCAGGTAGGACAAATGATTTCCGGTCCCGGAGTTTATATTTGTGACGGTTGTGTTGAGCTTTGTATGGATATCGTTGAGGGTATTCAGAACCAACCCGAAGCAAAAAAGGTTGCAAAGGCACAAAAAAAACTCCCTAAACCCCAAGAAATTAAAGCAATCCTTGATGACTATGTTATCGGTCAGGACGATGCGAAAATGGTTTTAAGTGTTGCGGTTTATAACCACTATAAGCGAATTTTCCGCTCATCTCCCGATGATGTTGAAATAAATAAAAGTAACGTTCTTCTTCTCGGACCTACCGGTGTTGGTAAAACTCTCCTTGCATCAACTCTTGCAAAGATACTTGACGTTCCCTTTGCAATTGCGGATGCTACCACACTTACTGAAGCGGGTTATGTAGGTGAAGACGTTGAAAATATTCTTCTCCGCCTTATTCAAGCGGCTGATTTTGATATCGAAAAAGCAGAACAAGGCATAATCTATGTTGACGAAATTGATAAGATTTCAAGAAAATCCGAAAATGCTTCAATCACCCGTGATGTAAGCGGTGAGGGGGTTCAACAGGCTCTTCTTAAGATTATTGAAGGTACTGTTGCAAACGTTCCTCCTCAGGGCGGAAGAAAACATCCTCAGCAGGAGTTTATTCAGATTGATACTTCAAAAATTCTTTTCATCTGCGGCGGTGCTTTTGCAGGAATGGAAAAGCTTATTGAAGACAGACTCGGTAAAAGCGTTCTTGGTTTCGGGGCTGAAATTCATTCTAAATCCGAACTTAAAAATATGGACTTGTTCTCAAAGGTAATTCCTCAAGATCTTGTAAAATTCGGTCTTATTCCTGAACTTGTTGGACGTATTCCGGTTATTACATCTCTTCAAAATCTTGATGCAGATGCCCTTATCAATATTATAACAAAGCCTAAAAATGCTTTGCTTAAACAATATCAGAGCCTTTTCAAAATGGATAAGGTAACTCTTGATTTTACTGATGATGCAGTAAGACGCGTTGCAGAGCTTACTATCGAAAAAGAAACGGGTGCCCGTGGTCTTCGTGCAATAATGGAAAAAATATTAATGCCCATAATGTATTCAGTTCCCTCTGACCCTACAATTGAAGTTGTTAAAATAACTGCAGATGTTGTTGACGGAAAAGGTGAACCCACATATGTTAAAAGACCTAAAGGCACAGCAGAACAAACTGCATAATAAAAAAACATAATGGAGAGTAAGGGGGTAAGATTCTTTATTCTCCATTGTGCATTATTAAAAATATAAACAGGTACATATATGGTAAACGAAATTTACGAAAAAAGAGCATTACCGGTTATGGCGCTTCGAAACCTTGTTGTTTTTCCCGAACAAACAGTGTGTTTTGAGGTTGGCAGACCGAAATCAATAAAGGCAATAAGAACTGCCGTTGATACAACGGACAGACTTATTTTCCTTGTAACACAAAGGGATGCAACTGTTGAAGACCCCAAGTTCGATGAACTTTATGATATCGGTGTCGTTGCTGAAATTAAGCAAATCAGCGGTGACGGAAAGAATTTTGAAATTGTTGTTGAAGGTCTTTACAGAGCAAGAGTTACGGAAATTCTCAAAGAACGTATTTCTATGAGAGCCGTTGTAGAGCAAACTCCCGAAATTCTTCCCGATACAGAGGATTTAAGAACTGTTGCAACTCTCAGACTTCTGAAAGAGCGTGTTGAGGAGTATGTTAGCGCAAGTCCCCGAATTGCTCCGGAAGTTTTTCTTGCGGTGTTGGAAGAGTCCGATATTGCAACCGCAACTGACGGTGTTGCAGGGCATTTCCATCTTCAGACGGAAGATAAGCAAACCCTTCTTTCCGAGCTTGATATTCTCAAAAGGACGGAGACCCTTTGTACAATCCTTTCAAGAGAAACCGAAATTCTTAATATCGAAATGGAAATTCACGATAAAGTTCAGGAAAGAATTGACAAAAATCAGCGTGAATATTATCTCCGTGAGCAAATTAAGGCAGCGTCTGTTGAACTTGGAGAAGACGATTCCCCTATAGCAGAATCTGCAAGTTATAAAGAGAAAATTACAGCACTTCCAATTGACGAGAAATCAAAGAAAAAGCTTTTTGACGAATGCGAAAGACTTGTTAAAACAACTCCGGGCAGTCCCGAAGCAAATGTTTCAAGAACGTATCTTGAAAGAGTAACTTCTCTTCCTTGGGGAGTGTATACAGAAGATAATCTTGATGTTATCTCCGCCCGAAAAACTCTTGAAAAAGAGCATTACGGTCTTGAAGAGGTAAAAGAACGTATATTAGAGCTTATTGCAGTTAAAAAGCTTGCTCCCGATGCTAATGCGCAGATACTTTGCCTTGTTGGTCCTCCCGGTGTGGGTAAAACCTCAATTGCAAGGTCTTTGGCGGAAGCAATGGGCAGAAAATATGTGAGAATTTCTCTCGGCGGTGTCCACGATGAAGCGGAAATCCGCGGTCACAGAAGAACTTACATAGGCTCAATGCCCGGTAGAATTATTACTGCTATCGAGCAGGCTGAAACTGCTAATCCCTTGATTCTTCTTGATGAGATTGATAAATTGGGTAGTGACTATAAGGGTGACCCATCATCCGCACTCTTGGAGGTTCTTGACGGTGAGCAGAACGGCACATTCAATGACCACTATGTTGATGTTCCCTTTGATTTGAGCAAGGTTCTTTTCATTACAACTGCAAACGATGCTTCTCAGATTCCGAGACCTCTTTTTGACAGAATGGAAATAATCGAGCTTTACAGCTATACAGCGGAAGATAAATTCAGTATTGCCAAAAAGCATCTCATACCAAAGCAGGTTAAAAACTTCGGTATGAGCAGTAAAATGATTCGCTTTACTGATGGCGCAATCCGTGAAATTATCGGTAGCTATACTAAAGAAGCAGGCGTTCGTACTCTTGACAGAACCATTACCAAAATAATAAGAAAAGCCGCCGTGAAATTTGCAGAAGGTTTTGAGGGGAAAATTACTGTTTCACCATCAAATCTTCCTGAATTCCTTGGTGCACCAAAATATAAAACCTCAAAGCTTGATTTTGAAAAAATGATTGGTACTGCAAACGGACTTGCTTGGACATCTGTTGGCGGCGAAATGATGCAGATTGAGGTTGCTGTTTTAGATGGTAACGGAAAGCTTGAGCTTACAGGTTCTCTCGGCGATGTTATGAAGGAATCTGCGAAAGCCGCAGTAAGCTATATAAGAGCAAATTGCGAAAAATTGGGCGTTGAAAGTGATTTCTATAAAACCAAAGATATTCACATTCACGTTCCCGAGGGTGCAGTACCCAAGGATGGTCCATCCGCAGGTGTAACAATGACAACCGCACTTCTTTCCGCTCTTACTGAAACACCCGTTGTTAAGACAGTTGCAATGACAGGTGAAATCACCTTGCGTGGTAAAGTTCTTGCTATCGGCGGACTTCGTGAAAAATCAACCGCCGCTTTCAAAAACGGAATGAAAACTGTGCTTATTCCCGAAGAAAACAAGGCTGACTTGGAAAAAATCAATGAAACAGTTAAAAATTCTATTGAGTTCATTCCTGTTTCAAGTCTTGACGAGGTGCTTTCAATCGCTTTGGAAAGCAAGGAAATTAAGAAAAACGAAAATAAAAAGAGTGACAACTCTAAAACAAACCCAATAAAAAACAACGGAAAAGATACAAAATCCATCGGTGTTTACTGCAAAGAGGTGTAACTATGAATTACAATAAAGTTGAATTTGAAGCCGCATTTGGTACTTTAAAGCAGATACCTGAATCCGATTTACCCGAAATTGTTTTTGCAGGTCGTTCAAATGTTGGCAAATCCTCAATGCTTAACCGACTTTTTAACCGCAAAAATCTTGCAAGAGTTTCTTCCGTACCCGGTAAAACAATTACAATTAACTTCTTCAAGGTTGAGGATGTGAGAATTGTTGACTTACCCGGTTATGGCTATGCAAAGGTTGCAAAAGGTGAAAAACGCCGTTGGGCGGAAATGATGGAAGGCTATTTCCAAAGTCCTCGTAATATCAAGCTTGTTGTTCAGCTTGTTGATATGCGCCATAAACCCTCGGAAGATGATTATGTTATGATGCGATTCTTGCAGGATGCAGGACTTCCTTTCATAGTTGCCGCAACCAAGAGTGACAAGCTTAATAAAACGCAGTATAACGAGCGTAAAAACGCCCTCAGAGAAGAGTTAGCCGAGTTCGGAGATAATCTCACTATTCTTCCGTTCTCCTCGGAAAAAGGCGAGGGAACGGAAGAACTCAAAAAGATAATTGAGAGTGTATTATAAATTTTTTAAGCTGTCAGATGCTAAGAAAAGTTGCAAGTTGAAAATGACAAGTTTCGGAGCGCTGAAATGCGCCGAAAATAATATGTAAAGGTGTGCTTGTACCTCTCTTCAAAGAGAGGGGGACCGTCATTCCGTAAGTATATTTACGAATAAACTTGCAAGCGAGCCAATCAGTAAATATACAAGCAAAGTTCAGCGCAACGGTGGAGAGTTCTCGACGCGAGTCCTTGAGCGTCGTTGAAGCGATAGCTTCAAATGTAACAAACTAACAGATGAACATCAGCGGTAATTTTTAGGTGAAAAATAAACCAATCACAAAACTGCTTATGATTTTGTTGTTAACATAGGTGATATAAAATGAGTACCATTGATTTTGCTATACTTGATAATTATGATGAGAATTACGATTATTCAGAAATTGCCGATAATTTTTCGGATTGGGAGGATTTGTTAGTAGAGCTTAATGCTGTTAGCATTGATGATGATTCATTTTATTACCTAAATAAAAAATTGAAAGACGTGCCTACTCTAACTTGCGAACACAAACAATGGCTAGGAATTGCTGAATACGGCATAACTATAATTCCACCGAAATCCTTAGATTTCTGCTTGAAAAGGACACAAAAACTATCAAGCCCTGTTTTTGTTAGTATAATAGAATTATTTGAAAGAGCAAAATGTGATAGTAAATATATTATTTGTTTTGGATAACTAAAGATTAATTTCGACACTGTTCTATGATTTAACTGTTAATCCCATGATGTAAAAAATATATTCCACCAAACAAAAAAATGACGATTTATCAAATGATAAACCGTCATTTTTTACTATATAACCTCGTAAAGTATAAGCTCCGATGAGAGCGAAGCGTTAATATCTACCGCAATTCCGTTGCGTTTTAATTTTTCGCCCGATATGGTGTAACTGTAACCGTCGTTATCTAAAGTAACTTTATATTCCTTTGAAATATCAATACCTTTTGGCTTAACCATTATAGTTTTTTCATTTGTACCGCAAAGGGTAATAACAGTAATAGCACCTTTTGATTTATCAGATGCAGATATTTCGAGAACAGAATAAACACTTTCATTTAAATCGGGAGTGTGGTGATATATTTTCGCTTCTGCCAGAAAAGGTCTTATAAATTCTTTATAAATATCTGTTGAATGTTTTATAAATGCCATTTGCTTTTCGTTAATCTGAGCATCGGCAGGGGAGATTACATTGAGAGAAATGTGACCTAACATAGTATTTCTCAGGTGTGCATCAAATGAGCCTATTGTGTGGCAACCCATACCTGCAAAAAGTCTGTCAACTCTTTCGGGCGGAAGTGCCATTGTCATTCCGTTTGTAATAGCAATAGAACGGGGCATTTTCTGCCAATCGGAAACCCAAGTGTGATTAAAGCTTTTCATCATACCGAGGTCGGTTCTTCCGCCGCCGCCTGCGCAGTTTTCAAAAATTACATTTGGAAAACGCTTTTTTAGGTTTTCATACATTTTGTAAACTGCTTCATTATGCTTAATGCAAACACATTCGGGAATACCAAAGCCTGAATCACGAATACCGAAATATTCAGTAAAATCAACATTGTGGTCAACTCTTAAAAGGTCAAGCTCATATTCTTCAATTATTCTTGCAAGTTCACTTTCTGCCCATTGACTAACCTCAGGAATAGACATATCAAGGAATTTGGGTGAGCGTTCGCCAAATACATTAACAGTGCGCCATTCGGGATGTTCTTTGTGAATTTTGCATTCTTTACCAACGCTCTCAATATCAACCCATAAACCGAATTTCAAGCCTTTGGAGTGTGCATAATCTCTAATTTCTTTAATGCCGTTGGGATATCTGTCTTTATCGGGAATGTTTCTGCCGTTGTATGCGCCCCATTCCATTTCCTTTTTGGGTGGGCATTCCCAACCGGCATCAATAGTGAAAACCTCACCACCCATTTGAGCAAATTGGTCAATAAAAGCCTTGCTTTCTTTTACGCTCATATCGTGTTCTGCACCCATACCGCAGTTTATGAGGGCTTCGGAACCGTCTGCTTCAGGAAGATTGAGAACAGATTTTCTTATATGTGAATGCATTTCGTTTATTGCATCATCAAGATTGCCGTGAACAACGCCCATATACACAACAGGTGAAACAAATTCGCCATTTGGTGCAATAACATAAATAGGATTGTGCCCCGTGATTTCTGCCTTAAAAGAAAGGTGTGTGTTACATTTATCGGGTCTTGCATTGTAATCAACACTATAGCGGTAACCACCGCTGAATCCAATCTGTGAAAACCATATTTTGCCTGTAAGATTGTTTCTTATAAACAAAAGAGGATGACGGAATCTGTCCCTGCTGAACCTACCTTCAATTGAAGTGCAGTTTGGAGTAAGTTTTTCCCATTTGAACTGACCTTCGTTACCCCATGCATCATTTTCAAAATAACCGATTGAATAAACATCGTTGACGCTTTCGGCGTGGTCCAAAGCATCATCGTCAAGGGATTCAATGCCGCCGCTTAAAACAGAGAGTTTGCTTAATTTCAATGGCTTGTCAGAAAGATTTTCAATTTCAATCCAACGAGAGAGCATCTGTGTTCCGTCAATTAAAGTATATATCTTAATGATAGCGGGAACTATACTGCTTTTTAGTGTTAAAACAGAAGTTTCATTTTCTTCTGTTTTTTTCGTTTCAAAATCAACAAATTCTAAACCGAAATCAATACTTTGTCCGTCTATTTCGATATTAAATGAAAATGATTCTGCATATCTTCTTCTGTTAAGGTATGTAGGGCAGTTTTTCAGAACATTAAGTGGGTAGCCGGAAGCATTCCAACCGCTTGTTGTGAGCCCACCATCCGAGAAAAGCTCTTCATATACCATTTCACCGCTTCTGTAACAGAAACGGTGATTGTTTTCATTATTGTAATAAATATCAAAATAATTTTTATTCATTAATATCAATCCTTTCGGATTACTTATCATCATCAAGCTTGAGAATAGCCATAAATGCTTCCTGAGGAACTTCAACAGTACCAAAGGTACGCATTCTCTTCTTACCTTCTTTTTGCTTTTCAAGAAGCTTTTTCTTACGGGTAATGTCACCGCCGTAGCATTTTGCAAGAACATCTTTTCTCATAGCCTTAACGGTTTCTCTTGCAATAACCTTACCTCCGATAGCCATCTGAATTGGAATTTCAAACATCTGTCTCGGAATATTGTCTTTAAGCTTTTCTGCGATTTTTCTTGCTCTTCCATAAGCTTTGTCGGAGTGAACAATGAAAGAGAGTGCGTCAACAATATCGCCGTTGAGTAAAACATCAAGCTTCACAAGGTTAGAACGCTGATATTCAGAAATTTCATAGTCAAGGGAAGCGTACCCGCGAGTTCTTGATTTTAGCGCATCAAAGAAATCGTAAATGATTTCGTTAAGTGGTAAGTCGTATTTTATTTCAACACGGTCACCTGAAATATAATCCATGTTCTTAAATGTACCGCGTCTTTCCTGACAAAGCTCCATAACCGAACCAACATATTCCGATGGTGCATAGATATGTGCATCAGCAACAGGCTCTTCGCAGTAGTCAATAACCGCGGGGTCAGGGTAGTGGGTGGGGTTGTCAATTTCAACAACCTCACCATTTGTAAGGTGAATCTTATAAACAACGCTCGGAACAGTTGTTACAAGGTCTAAATCATATTCTCTTTCAAGTCTTTCCTGAATGATTTCAAGGTGCAAAAGCCCAAGAAAACCGCAACGGAAACCAAATCCCAAAGCACCTGATGTTTCAGGCTCGTAAGAAAGGGACGCGTCATTTAACTGCAATTTTTCAAGTGCTTCGTGGAGGTTTTCATAGTCAGCACCGTCAGCAGGGTAAATACCGCAGTAAACCATAGGTGTAGCTTTGCGGTAACCGGGAAGAGCTTCACTTGCCGGATTGGTTGCAAGGGTAACTGTGTCACCAACCACCGCATCTCTTACTGTTTTAATTGAACCTGTAATGTAACCAACCTCACCTGCGCAAAGCTTACCGCATGGTTCAAGCGAAGTAGCTTTCATTGTGCCGACTTCAACAACATTGAACTCCGCACCCGTTGCCATCATTTTCATTGTGTCGCCGACTTTGATTGTTCCGTCAACAACACGAACATAAACGATAACACCTTTGTAGTTATCGTAAACTGAGTCGAATATCAACGCTCTCAAAGGCGCATCGTCATCACCCTCGGGAGCAGGCACAAGGTCAACAATCTGTTCAAGCACCTGTTCCACATTCTGACCTGTTTTCGCAGAAACTCTGGGTGCGGTGTCGCAGGGAAGACCGATAATATCTTCAACATCCGCTGCAACTCTGTCGGGATCTGCAGAGGGTAAGTCGATTTTATTAATAACAGGAACAAGCTCAAGGTTGTGGTCAAGAGCAAGATAAGTGTTACCCAAGGTCTGCGCTTCAATACCCTGGGAAGCATCAATAATAAGTATTGCGCCCTCACAAGCCGCAAGAGAACGGGAAACCTCATAGTTAAAGTCAACGTGACCGGGGGTGTCAATAAGGTTTAACTGATAAGTATTGCCGTCCTTAGCGGTATAGTCAAGCCTTACCGCGTGGGCTTTAATTGTAATTCCTCTTTCTTTCTCCAAATCCATATCGTCAAGAATCTGTGCCGACATATCGCGTTTTGCGACAGTATCTGTAAGCTCTAAAAGACGGTCAGCAAGTGTTGACTTGCCGTGGTCAATATGGGCAATAATAGAAAAGTTTCTTATATGTTCTTTCTTTACAAGGGACATTAATCTGTTTCCTTTCGGTTAGTTTCGTCTAAAAAGAATTTGTATGTACTCATTTGGAAAATCTCTTTTATGCGTTCGGATTCTCCGCATAAATAAAGATAGCCGTAAAGAGTCTCAAGTCCTGTGGCATAACGGTAATCTCCTGCCTCTTGGTTTTTCGGGGAGTGACCGCTGTGAGCATTTCTTCCTCTTTTGAAAACTGCCGTTTCATTTTCCGTAAGAGAGGGTAAGAGCTCTTTTATCATTTGGGCTTGAAAAGCCGCGTTAACATATTTCACGGACTCTTTATGTAGCTTTCCTGCCGGTTTATTTTCCTGCATTGAAAGCATATTTCTTACAAGTAAGCTATATACCGCGTCACCTAAAAATGCCAAGGTAAGAGGACTGTACATTCTCGCTTTCGGTTCTTCCAAAGGTGAGCAAATACCGCTTAATATATCATCATTAGGGCACATAGTCAAACTCCAAATCATAAATACTTACCGTGTCACCCTCGGCGATTCCGCGGTCAATAAGACCTTGAATAATTCCGCTTGTCTGCAAAACGTTCTGGAAATATTGGAGTGAAGAGTAATCGTTTAAGTCTGTTTTCATAAGGATTTTTGCAAGCCAGGGAGCTTCAACAATAAATACATCACCCTCAACACGAATTTTGAAATCACGTTTTGAGGTTTTAAGAATATCTTTTGCTGTAATTTCCTGTTTTTCATAAATCTTAACAGGAGGAAGCTTCTGAAGCTCTGCTGCAACCTTATTTATAAGCTCCTGAGTACCCTCAGCGATAGGAGCAATAATTTCGTAATAATCGAGACCTTTTGAGCATATATATTCTTTGAAGGCTTCTCTTTGTTCGTCAGTTGCAAGGTCAATTTTATTACCTGCAACAATTTGGGGATATTTGGTTAATTCTTCATTGTATTTTGCAAGCTCTGTGTTAATTGCTTCAAAGTCTGCAATGGGGTCTCTGCCTTCGCTACCTGCAACGTCTACAACATGAACAAGAAGTCTGCAACGCTCAATGTGGCGAAGAAATTCGTGACCTAAACCAACACCGGCGCTGGCACCTTCTATAATACCGGGAATATCTGCCATTACGAAACTGCTTTCAGGACCCATTCTTACAACACCGGGAACGGGAGTAAGAGTTGTAAAGTGGTAGTTTGCAACAATGGGCTTTGCTTCGCTTACAACGGAAATAAGAGTGGATTTACCAACATTGGGGAAACCGATTAATCCTACATCTGCAAGAAGCTTGAGTTCAAGGGTAACATCCCATTCTTCACCGGGGGCACCGTCTTTAGCAAATCTCGGAACTTGTCTTGTGGGCGTAGCAAAGTGGGGGTTACCCCAACCGCCGTTACCGCCTTTTGCAGCAATAAAGGTTTCTTCAATGCTCATATCCGCCATAACAAGACCTGTTTCTTCTTCACGAATAACAGTACCGCGGGGGACTTTAATTATTAAATCTTCACCACGTTTACCGTTACAGCGTGAACCACGTCCGTTTTCACCATTCTGTGCTTTGTATTTTCTTTTATATCGGAAATCGGAAAGGGTGGAGAGGTTGTCATCAACCTGGAAAACGATATTACCGCCTCGACCACCGTCACCGCCGTCAGGACCTCCTGCGTTAACAAACTTTTCTCTGTGGAAAGCAACTGCACCATTACCGCCGTTACCTGCAATGATTTTAATTTTAGCCTTATCAACAAACATAATTTCTGTTCCTTTTTAAAGTAAATAAGTATAATCCCGATTATTATACAATATTAATTGTAAAAGATAAATACTTATTTTTTATTTTTTTAAAATTTATTAAATTGTTTCATTCGTTTTTGACGAACATACGCCGAACAAAAATATCCAATAATCATATAAAAAAACAAAAAGTAAGTATAAAAAATCAAAAAAATTACTAAAAATCGACAGAAAGCACCTAAAAAGGTACTTAAAAACAAAAGAAAAAAGAACATTTGTGTTGACAAATTGGAAAATGGTGGTATAATAAACCTATAAAACAAATGTTCGCAAAATGTTTGGAGGTATATATATGTCAGTTTTTATGTTTATAAGATTTTTCCTTGAATGTTCAGCAGTAGGTCTTGTTTGCTACGCAATTTATCGTGAAAAGGATTTAATTAAATTAGAAAGAAAAATATGGAAATATACAAAGGCATTTTTTAAGGCGATTTATTTTTCACTTCAGGACAAAATTGCACCTAAGAAAGAAATAAAAAATGTAACGCCTCTTGTTAATGTGGAATTTGAAGAAATTCTTGAGTCTTTAAATAAAAATTCAAAGGTTATCGATTTCCAAATAGCATCCTGATTTGTTGACTAAGTTTATTTAAAAGGGTATAATAAAAGGGAAGTTTAAAATTAATTTAATTAATAGGAGTGACTACGTTGCTTAATAAATACTCCCTTGATATAAAAAGTGCATCAAAGCTCTTACCTAAAAGAGAACCTTTCTCCCACAAAGGGTCTTTCGGTAGAGCTTTGCTTATTTGCGGAAGTAAAAATATGGTAGGTTGTTGCGTTTTGGCAACGGATGGTGCTTTAAGAAGCGGTGTTGGTATAGTAACACTCGCTTTTCCTGATTGCCTATATAATTCACTTACTTCAAGGCTTACAGAAAATCTGTTCCTTCCTCTACCGACAAACAAAGCAGGTTTTTTAAGTGAAGAGTGCATTGAGACAGTATTAAAAGCCGGTATTGAAAGTGATGTTATTATGGTTGGTTGCGGACTTGGTACAAGCGGAAGCACAAAAGAGCTTGTTAAGGCTCTTGTAACCCGTAATGAAAAGCCATTGATACTTGACGCAGATGCTCTTAACAGTCTTTCAGAAATGAATGATGTTTTATTAAACAAAAAATGCGAAATTCTTTTAACCCCTCATCCCGGTGAAATGGCGCGTCTTTGTGGCTTGGATGTTTCAGATGTTCAGGCAAACCGAGAAGAAATTATTGTAGATTTTTGTAAAACATACAAGGTTAATGTTTTGCTTAAGGGTCATGAAACTTTGATTTGTAATTCCACTGCAGACAGACTTTATATTAACAAAACAGGTAATACAGGACTTTCCAAAGGTGGTGCAGGGGATTTGCTTTCCGGTATTATTGCAGGACTTACCTCCTCTATGCACGGCAGACTTTTTGATGCAGCCGTTCTTGGTGCATTCGCACATGGTATGAGTGCGGATTTATTAAAAAAAGAGATGTCGGAGTACTCAATTCTTCCCTCTGATTGCACCAAAGTACTGGGAGAGGTATATTCTCTTTTAGAGAATGAAAAAAATTAACTTTAAAAGACTTGTTTTGGCATTCGTTTTTTTGTTCTTTGTTACGCTATCTTCTTGTGATACAGTAAAAAATGCTTTGCAAGTCGCTCCGGAAGTGGATTTTTCTGTACCTCAAAACGTTCAGGTTACCTTCAATGAACATATTTATGATACTGTTATTGTTTTTGAAAATTCTAAACTTCAGGTCAATTTTATAAATGAAAAGGATTTGATGAATGGTGCATATGCTTCATTAGATTCCAAAAACTATAAAATTACTTATAGCGATATGGTATTTGAGGGGAGTACCTCGAGCCTTTCAAATTCATTTTTACCCTGTATTATTTATTCTTTCATTTCTTTATTTGACAGTAGTTTGAATTTTGATTCATATGACGAAGACAAGGGGTGTCATTATATTAAGCGGAATATAAATAATTATTTCGTTGTTCTTGAGGTTTACGAAAATGGTGATAAATTGAATTTTTCAATGGAAATAAAATAAGGCCTCACATTTCGGTGCTTTCCGAATATGTGAGGCTTTTGTATTACTTAAAGAAGAGAAGCAGCTGCTTCATCAAGGAAAATGAGGACGTCATCGTGTTCCTGAAGGACAGAAGCAGGAACCTGGGGAGTAACCTCGCCCTTAATCATATTTTTAATTGCTTCAGCCTTTTTGGGACCTGTTGCAATAAGAATGATTTTCTTTGCCGCCATAATCTGCTTAACACCCATTGTAAGTGCATAATGTGGCATGGGGTTTTCATCAAAATAGATTTTGTTAGCTTCTATTGTGCTATCAGTCAGCTTAACCTTGAAAGAACCATCCGTAAAGCTTTCTGCAGGCTCGTTGAAACCAATATGAGCATTGTTGCCGATACCTAAAAGCTGGATATCAATTCCGCCCGCAGCATTAATCTCAGCATCATATTTCTTGCATTCTGCGTCAGAATCTGAAGCATTGCCGTCGAGAAAATGAACATTTTCCTCAAGAATATCAAGACCGTTGAAAAGTTGTTCATGCATAAATGTGTAATAACTGTTTTTATCTGATTTTGGCAAATCGCAGTATTCATCAAGATTATATGTTTTTACTTTTTCGAAAGAAACATTTTCTTCTTTGTGCATTTTTATAATGCTATCATATGTAGGGATAGGAGTTGCGCCTGTTGCAAGACCTAAAACACAATTGGGATTGGTTTTTACTTCATCAACGAAAATTCTTGCTACTGCAACGCCGATTTCCTCAGCAGATTTAAAAATATTTACTTTCATTAGTATCACCCTTTTCCAAATATTGCTATTAGTATAACATATTTATGAAAAAATTAAAGGGAAAATCTTCATTTTTTCAATTATTATTGAAATTTTTTTATTAAATGGTATAATGTAATGGTTAAAAGCCGAAGGTGGTGGTGTTTTGGTTAAAAATGTTGTTTTTGATATGGGTGGTGTTCTTATTGATTACAACCCGAGAAAAACTCTTGATACATATTTCCCTCAAAAATATCACGACATTCTTTTCAAAGAGGTTTTCGCTAACGAAGTTTGGCGTCAGTTGGACGGCGGCTTTCTTCGTTATTGTGATGTTATTCCTGACATTTTACCAAAAATTCCTGAGGAAACAAGGGACCTTGTTAAAGAAATGTTGACGGATTTTTACCCTTATATGCCTCCTTTCCCGGAGATGTACGAATTAATTAAAAAAATCAAGTCAGCAGGCTACAAGGTTTATTTGCTTTCAAATGCAACTCCGCGCTTTTTTGACAGGTATTTGGATGTGCCGGCGCTAACTTTAATGGATGGTTTCTTTATTTCGGCTTTATATAAGCTTTTAAAACCGCAACAAGAAATATATGAAACATTTTGCAAAAAGTTTTCCTTAATTGCAGAAGAGTGTTTCTTTATTGACGATATGCCTCAAAACATAAAAGGTGCAAAAGATTTCGGTATGAAAGGCCATGTTTTTAAATACCCGGAGCTTGATGCATTAATAAAAAGCCTTAATTCCGAAGGTGTTATATTTTAAAAGGAGAGTTATTATGAAAAAGATTATTGCGTTGTGTTCCGTACTTCTTGCTCTTTCAATCATCGTAACAGCTTTTACTGCTTGCGGTGATAAGAAAGAGGAAAATCCAACAACGGAAACCTCGATTGTAGCGGGAACTGATTTTGTTGCAGAAGTTAAGAAAAATGAAACTGTTATAAAAAAAGACGGCGTTGTTTTTCAGACACTTAAATATCCTGAAAATTCGGGAGTTGAATTTGATAAGAAATATGCTTCAAAAAATAATGCTTTTATTGATATGAACTTTGATGGCAAAAAAGATTTTTATATTGCAGTAAACTCCGTTGATGGTGTTATTAGCTTTTATTGTTGGCTTTATAATGAATCTACTCAACAATTTGAATACTCTGAACTTTTGTCTGCATTAAAGAATATTTCAATTGATGCTGATAATCACAGAGTCCTTTCAAATGTTGAGCTCGATGGTGAAAAGCATATTTTCTCATATAAATGGGTCGATGGACAGTTGGCTCTTGATTCCGATTATAGTGATGGTAACGGCGGAATCCCGGAAGAGATAACTAGTGTTGTTACCAATAATGCTATAGGAACTCAAACTACCACTTCCTCAAATTCTGATAAAACCGAAGCCACAAAAAAGGACAGCTCTAATAGCAATAAAACTACAACAAAAGCAAATAAACCATCAAACACAACAACAACTAAACCGCAAGGCAACAAGGTTGTTCTTGAAACAGGCAGTTTGAATTCTGATGGATGGTATTAAGAGGTAGAGTTATGAGAAAAAATAAAAAAGCAATTGTTACAAATAACGAAACAAATATTGATAATATCAAATTATCATTCGATTTTAAATTCTTCAAATGTTGTTCCGCAACTCTTAAAAAGTTTTCGGTAATAATGTTTGTTATGAACTTATTTATAACCCTTGTTGTAGCGGTTGTAGGTGTAGTTTTAATAGGTGTATATATCGGTACACAGATGATGTCACTTCTTCTTGTTCCTATACTTTGTGCAGTTGTGATGTTGGTTTTGATTGCCCGTTTAATTTCCGCTTTGATTTATGGCTTTGCGGAAATTGTTGAAAAGTACGAGAATAAATAAAATTTTTCTCGGAAAATGTTCGTTTTATACTTGACAAACTAAATATGCAAGAGTAAAATGTTTAACATAATTTTTATTTGAGAGGTGTTACGGATGCTCCGTGGTTTTGGATACTATCGATTTTATTACAATACTATGGATTGTCTGTGTTCCGCTCAAGATTGCAAATAATTGCAATTAAAAGTGTATAGACAGTCCGCATTCTGCTATGTTTTAAAACATAACGGTTTGCGGATTTTTCATTTGAAAAACATCTTTGTTAGGAGTTTTATTATGATTTCAGAAAAAATGATGCAATTAGGTAAAAAAAGTTCAATAATCCGTGAGATTTTTGAGTATGGTAAGAAAAGAAAGGCGGAAATAGGCGCAGAAAATGTTTTTGATTTCAGCCTTGGTAATCCAAGTGTCCCTGCACCTCAAAAGGTTACGGATGTTATGAATAAACTAATAACTGAAACTCCTGCAGAAGTGCTTCATGGTTATACATCAGCTCAGGGTGATTTGAATGTCAGAAACTCCATCGCAGAACATATTAACAATAAGTTTAGTGTAAAAGCAAATGCAGGGCTTATTTATATGACTTGTGGCGCGGCAGCATCTCTTACAATAACTCTTAACGCAATTGTTGAAGAAGGGGATGAGGTTATCGTTCTGGCACCTTTCTTCCCCGAATACAGAGTTTTTGTAGAGCAAGCAGGTGCAAAATTAGTTGTAGTTTCTTGTAAGAAGGAAGACTTGCAAATTGATTTTGATGCTCTTGAAAAAACAATTACACCCAATACAAAAGCTATTATTGTTAACTCTCCCAATAATCCCTCGGGCGTTATAATTCCTGAAAATGATATTATAAAGTTAACAGATTTACTAAAAAAGAAGCAGAATGAGTATGGTAAAGAGATATTTATAATTTCCGATGAACCATATAGAGAACTTGTATATACAGACGATGAAGTTCCTTACATTCCTTGCTATTACGATAATACCTTTGTTTGTTATTCTTACAGTAAGGCTCTTTCATTACCCGGCGAGAGAATCGGTTATATTTTTGTTTCACCCGATATGAAAGATGCCGGGGATGTATATGCTGCAATTTGCGGTTCCGGCAGAGCTCTTGGCTATGTTTGTGCTCCAAGCCTTATGCAATATACGATTGCCGAATGTTTAGAGGATACCGCTGACATATCAATTTATGAAAAAAACAGAAGAATTCTTTATGATGCCCTTACCGAAATCGGTTATACGGTTATTAAGCCTGACGGTGCGTTTTATATGTTTGTAAAATCTCTTGAAGAGGATGCAAACAAATTCTATGAAAGAGCAAAGAAATTTGAGCTTCTTCTTGTTCCCGGCGATTCCTTCGGTTGTGAAGGATTTGTAAGAATTTCTTACTGTGTAGATACAGAACTTATTGAAAGATCAATTCCTGCTTTTAAAGCACTTTATGAGGATTATAAAAATGATTGATTACGAAAAAAAATTCCAAGCGGCACGAAAAACTATCGGTGAAATTGATGTGGAAATAGCCACACTTTTCCAAAAGAGAATGGAAGCTGTAAAAGACGTTGCCGAATATAAAAAAGTTAACGGAGTGCCCGTTGAAGATACAGTAAGAGAAGCCGCACTTATTGAAAAAAACAGTGCTCTTATTACAGATGACGAAATCCGTTCATATTATATTAATTTTCAGAAAACAACAATGAATTTGTCAAAGGATTTTCAGCATAAAATCCTTGACGGAACAAGAATTGCTTTTTCGGGTGTTAAAGGTGCTTTCGCTGAATTAGCCGTTAAGCGCATTTTCCCCGACGGTAACCCTGTTCCTTACGGCGACTTTAAATCAGCTTATAAAGCAGTTGAAAACGGCGAATGTGAATGTGCGGTTCTTCCTATAGAGAATAGCTATGAGGGCGACGTTGCCAGAGTAATGGATTTGACCTACTTCGGTTCTCTTTTCATTAACGGCGTTTATGATATGGCAGTCGAACAGCACCTTTTTGGTACACCCGATTCTCACAGAAATACTATTAAAAAGGTAGTGAGTCATCCTCAGGCACTCGGTCAATGTGCAGAATATATCTCCGAAAGAGGCTTGCAAACCGAAGAAGCAGTTAATACCGCTCTTGCAGCGGCGAATGTTGCCAAAAACGGTGATAATAGTGTTGGTGTTATTTGTAGCCTTGAAGCCGGTCACGAATATGGATTAAAGCTTATTGACAGAAAGATAAATAAAGACAGTAAAAATACAACGCGTTTTGCCGTATTCTCAAGAATTCCAAGAGGAGAATCAATGGGTGATGAGAACTTTATAGTTCTCTTTACTGTTCGCGATGAAGCAGGTTCTTTAAGTAAAGCAATTTCTGTTTTCGGAGATTGCGGATATAACCTTAAAGCTCTTAAAAGCCGTCCTTCGAAGGATGTTATCTGGAACTATTATTTCTTCCTTGAGGGTGAAGGAAAGCTTTCAAAGGTTGATGAAAAAAATATGCTCGAAAAGCTTTCCGAGGTTTGTACCAATGTTCGCCTTGTGGGAAGATACGGAAAAGAGCAAAGTATCTAAGGAAATATTACTTATGAAATTAACAGTTAAAACATCAATGGGTGATTACAATATAATAATTGAAAGAGGTTCAATTAACCAACTTTCAATGTATTGCAATACTGATAAAAAAGCTCTTATTGTAACCGATAGCGGTGTACCTTTCCAATATGCCGAATCAGTTTCAAAGCAGTTTAAAAATAATGTTATTAAGGTTATTCCCCAAGGAGAAAAGAGCAAATCCTTTGAAACCTATAAGGAATTGCTTGAGGTATTAAGTGAAAATGAGTTTTCCCGTGCTGATTGCATAGTTGCAGTTGGTGGCGGTGTGGTTGGAGACCTTTCGGGCTTTACTGCCGCAACATATATGCGCGGTATTGATTTTTACAATATTCCAACAACGCTTCTTTCCCAGGTGGATTCTTCCATAGGCGGAAAGACTGCTATTGATTTCGGTGGTTATAAAAATACTGTTGGTGCATTTTATCAACCAAAAGCAGTTATAATTGACTCCGATGTTTTGAAAACACTTTCCAAAAGACAGTTTAATAACGGACTTTGTGAAAGTATTAAAATGGCGGCAACTTCTGATAAAGAGCTTTTTGAACTTATAGAAAATGAAAACGCAGAAGTGATTATTGATACAGTAATTGAGCGTTCTTTAAAAATAAAAAAAGCGGTTGTTGAAGAGGACGAAAAAGAACTCGGTCTTCGTAAGGTGCTCAATTTCGGACATACTGCAGGCCATGCTATAGAAACTACAGCAGGTCTTTCGGAGCTTCTTCACGGAGAGTGTGTATCATTAGGTATGTTGGCGTTTTCTTCGGAAAAGGTTAGAGAAAGACTTCTTAGGGTTCTTATAAAATATAATTTACCTGTTAAGCTTACTTTTTCATCTGATACAATACTGTCAGCTCTTCGGCATGATAAAAAGGCGAAAGCTAATGGTGTAAATGTTGTTTTTGTAAATGAGATAGGTAGCTTTGAATTTAAGTTTTTAACATTCGAAGAATTGGATAAATTGGTAAAGGAGGCATACTTGAATTGAAAAATACATTAGGTAGCAATGTAAGTATAACTCTTTTCGGTGAAAGCCACGGTACAGCAATCGGTGCAGTAGTTGACGGTTTACCTGCTGGTATTAAGGTTAACGATGATTTCATTTCCCATCAGCTTGATTTAAGAAGACCTGTAGGAAAGATTTCAACACCTCGTCAGGAATCAGATAAATTTAATATTGTAAGCGGTGTTTTTAATGGTAAAACAACGGGTACACCGATTTGCATAGTTATTCCTAACGAGAACACTCATTCAAAGGATTATTCCAAAACCTACGGAAAAGCCCGTCCGGGTCACGCTGACTATACTGCATTTTGCAAGTATAACGGTTGCGAGGATTATCGTGGCGGCGGTCATTTCAGCGGAAGAATTACTGCAGGACTTGTAGCTGCAGGCGCAATTGCTATTGAATCACTTTCTAAAAAGGGAATCAAAATCGGAACACATATTTCTAAATGTGCAGGTATTGAAGATACACCATTTTCAGATTTAGAAAAAGATGTAAACTTGCTTTCTGATAAAATGTTTGCAGTTCTCAATGATGAAAAAGGTGAACAAATGATAAAAAATATTGAAAAAGCTGCCGAAGACGGTGACAGTGTTGGCGGAGTTTTGGAAACTGCCGTTATAGGTTTACCCGTTGGAGTAGGCGAGCCGTGGTTCGATTCTGTTGAAAGTTTGCTTTCCCACGCTCTTTTCTCAATACCCGCAGTTAAGGGTGTTGAGTTCGGTGCAGGTTTTTCTTGTGCAGATATGCGCGGTAGCGAAATGAACGACAGTTTCACTTTAAATGACGGAAAAGTGACCACTAAAACAAACAATAACGGTGGTGTTAATGGTGGGATAACAAACGGAATGCCCGTTATGTTTAAATGTGCTGTAAAGCCCACACCGTCTATTTCAAAAGACCAGGAAACAATTGACTTTATAAATAATGAAAATACTGTTTTAAGTGTTAAGGGCAGGCACGACCCTTGTATTGTTCACAGAGCAAGAGTTGTTGTTGACAGTATAACCGCTCTTGTTTTATGTGATTTGCTTTCCCAAAAATTCGGAGTTGATTGGTTGGGGGAGAGTTAATGGAATACGGTTGTATAGGTGAAAAATTAGGACACAGTTTTTCAAAGGAAATCCATAACGCTCTTACTGATTATGATTACCGTTTGCAAGAACTTAAACGTGAAGAACTTCCTGAGTTTTTTGAGAAAAAAGAGTTCAAAGCAATAAATGTAACAATTCCTTATAAACAGGATGTTATACCGTATCTTTATTGGATTTCAAATGAAGCAAAGGCAATAAATGCAGTTAATACAATTGTAAATAAAGATGGTAAGCTTTACGGCTATAATACAGATTTTTACGGACTTAAAGCTCTTATAGAAAGAGAAAATGTTTCTTTAAAGGGCAAAAAGGTTGCTATTCTCGGTAGCGGAGGAACTTCCAATACTGCTTTTGCCGTTGCAAATAATATGGGGGCGAGCGTAGTTTTTAAGGTTTCCCGAAACAGTAAAGAAGGTTATATAACCTATGAAGAGCTTTATGAAAAGTTCACTGACTGTGAAATCATTATAAACACCACACCTTGCGGGATGTACCCAAAAATCGGTGTTTCTGCTGTGGATTTAGATAAGCTTCCAAAGGTTGAAGCAGTTTTTGATGCGGTTTATAATCCTTTAAAATCTAAACTTGTGTCAGATGCTAAAAAGAAAAATATTACTGCCGTAGGCGGACTTTATATGCTTGTTTCTCAGGCAGCTTTTGCAGTTAAAAAGTTTATTGATGCCCCTGTCGATAACGAAAAGGTTGAAGAAATCTTCAAAAATTTGTATAAAGAAAAAATGAATATTGCCCTTATCGGTATGCCTGCAAGCGGTAAAACTTCTGTTGGTAAGGTGCTTTCTCAAAACTTAAAAAAATCTTTCGTTGACAGTGATGAAGAAATAATAAAAAGGGAAAATAAAGAAATACCCGAAGTTTTTTGTGAATTTGGCGAAGACTATTTCAGAGAAGTTGAAAAAAATGTTATTCACGATATTTCAATGTGTAATGCTCAGATTATTTCTACGGGCGGCGGTGCTGTTTTAAATAGCGAAAATATTGATAATCTGAAAGGTAATGCAAGAGTGTATTTTCTTGACAGACCTTTGGATATGCTGATAACAACTTCTGACAGACCACTTTCAAGCAACCGCGCAGATTTAGAGAAGCGTTATAATGAAAGATACGAAATCTATAAAAAATCGGCAGATGTTATAATCGACGGTTCAGGTACTGTGGAAGATGTTGCAAAACTTATTGAGGAGGATTTTTATGAATATTCTTGTAATTAACGGACCTAATCTCAATATGCTGGGAATTAGAGAACCCGATATTTACGGCAGAGAAACATATAATTCTCTTGTAGAAAAAATAGAAAAATATGCAAATGAAAAGAATATCGGCATCAGGTGCTACCAATCGAACCACGAAGGTGACTTGGTGGATGTAATTCAGTTTGCATACGGACTTTATGACGGTATTGTTATAAATCCCGGTGCCTACACTCACACAAGTATTGCAATTCTTGATGCTTTAAAAGCGGTAAATATTCCTGCGGTTGAGGTTCATATTTCCGATGTGAATTCTCGCGAAGAGTTTAGAAAAATAAGCTATGTAAGACAAGCTTGTTTTGAAACTATCAGCGGAAAAGGTACGGACGGTTACCTTTTAGCGATAGATGCTTTAATAAAGAAGGCAACAGAATGAATGTAACTATAACACCTTCCGTTGCAGTCGGAAATATTAATGCACCGCCCTCTAAAAGCTGCGCCCACCGTTTGCTTATTTGCGCGGCTTTATCAGAAGGGAAAAGTTTAATTAAAAATATCGGCACTAATGATGATATAGTAGCTACTGTCTCTTGTTTAAGAGCGTTAGGAGCAAAAATAGAAATTAATAATAATGTTGCAGAGATTTACGGAATTAACTCAGACAGTAAAAAAGAGGTTTTAAATCTTTTTTGCAACGAAAGCGGAAGCACATTAAGATTTTTAATTCCGCTAAGTCTTGTTTTTGCAAATAAAGTTTCTTTTACAGGCAGTAAAAGACTTTTAGAACGTCCTCAGAGCGTTTATGAGGAGCTTTTTAAAGAAAAAGGTTGTTATTTGGAAAAAGCCGATAACTCTCTTCTTGCAGAGGGAGAACTGAAAAGCGGTACTTATAAAATGCCCGGTGATGTCAGCAGTCAGTTCCTGACCGGCTTGTTGTTTACTTTACCGCTTTTGGACGGGAATAGCGAAATAGTTTTAACAACACCTTTGCAAAGCTCACCTTATGTTGATATAACAATTGATGTATTATCGCAGTTTGGTATAAATATTGAAAAGACAAATGAAAACAAATTCTTTATAAAAGGAAATCAGAAATATTTACCTCAAGAACTTTCTGTTGAGGGTGATTGGTCAAATGCCGCTTTCCTTGATGCTTTCAATCTCATCGGGGGTAAAGTTACCGTAGAAGGAATGAATAACAGTAGTTTTCAGGGTGACAAGGTTTACCGTGATTTTTACAAGGAATTAAAAAAGGGGACACCAACTCTTGATATTTCCGATTGTCCCGATTTAGGACCGATTCTCATAGCTTGCGCTGCTCTATGTAACGGAGCAAAGCTTGTGGGAACGAAACGACTTAAAATAAAAGAAAGCGACCGTGCCGAAGCAATGAGAACGGAGCTTTCAAAATTCGGAATTGATATTACAGTCAATGAAGATGATGTAATAATACCGAAAAAAGATATAAAAAACCCCACCAAAATGCTTGATTGCCATAATGACCACAGAATAGCAATGTCACTTGCGATTTTGTGCAGTAAAGTAGGGGGTACACTTATAGATGCTCAATGTGTAAATAAAAGCTATCCCGAGTTTTTTGAAGATATTAAATCACTTGGAATACAATATACAATCAATTGATAGGAGAAAATAAAAATGAGTATGAATTTCAAAAGAAAACTTCCGATTCCAATGGAGATAAAGGAACAGTTTCCTCTTACTGCGAAAATGGCAGAACAGAAAGAGAAAAACGATATAGAAATCAAAAACGTATTTTCGGGTAAATCAGATAAGCTTGTGCTTGTAATCGGTCCTTGCTCAGCAGATTCAAAAGAACCTGTTCTTGACTATATTTCAAGACTTGCAGAGGTTCGCGAAAAGGTTAAAGACAGGGTTGTTATTGTTCCTCGTATTTACACGGGTAAACCCAGAACAACCGGTGCAGGCTACAAGGGCATGCTTCATCAGCCTGACCCCAATGAAAAACCTGATATGCTTCACGGTATCATTTCAATTCGTGAATTACATATGTGCGCTCTTCGTGATTATGGCTTCTCTTGTGCAGATGAAATGCTTTACCCTGCAAACTACCGCTACCTTTCAGACTTGCTTTCCTACGTTGCAATCGGTGCTCGTTCCGTTGAAAATCAAGAGCACAGACTCGCATCAAGTGGTTTTGATATTCCTGTTGGTATGAAAAACCCCACAGGTGGCGATATTTCCGTTATGATGAATGCTATTACTGCCGCACAGAGCAGTCACACCTTCCTTTACAGAGGTTGGGAAGTTGAAAGCGACGGCAACCCCTATGCTCACGCAATTATGAGAGGCTTTGTTGACCGTGACGGACATAATATTTCCAACTACCATTACGAAGATTTGCTTAACCTCAGCGATACTTATGCAAAGTCAGGACTTAAAAATCCTTCCTGCGTAGTTGATGCCAACCATGCAAACTCCGGCAAGAAATACCTTGAACAGATTCGTATCACGAAAGATATTCTTCATAGCAGAAATTGTAATGAAGATATCAAAAAGCTTGTTAAAGGTATTATGATTGAAAGCTACATCGAAGACGGCGCACAGAAAATCGGTGACGGCGTTTACGGTAAATCAATTACCGACCCCTGTCTTGGTTGGGAAAAAACAGAAAGACTTATTTACGATATCGCAGAGCAAGCATAAATTATAAGAACCTACACATTCGCAAATGTGTAGGTTCTTAATTTCTTAAAACTCACAAAACCAATTGTTGTTATCAAGCGGTCCGCCTGTCATAAGCTCGGGTGCCGCATTTTTAATATGCGTCAGTGTCCTTATAAGACCGCCGTTTTTAATATGTAACTTCTTTATAAGTCTTACTGGGAAGGCGAGAGCCTGAGTGAAAACAGTATAATATGCAGAGCCTTCCTCGTATTTCACAAGTGAGCCGTCGAGAATTGAATGGAAAGCACTGAAAACCATATCGGTTACCTTTACGTCACCGATTTCTTTTGCAGCGTTTTTATCAATAGCTTTACCAAAAGAAATAAAGTTCATAATCCTTGCAGCTTTTTTTACAGTAAGTTTATCAAGCCATTTTAGAACGGGTCTTGCAAAGGTCCAGATTTTACTTGCTTTATCGGGTTTTAAGCCTATTGCTTCAACAACCGCAAGAAATTTATCTTTCTCGTTAACTGCCGCGGATTTAATTATATCGCTGAAAAGGGCGGTAGCGTGATTTTTAAGAAAATCGTTTGTATATTCCTTGCCGTTGTGGGTGAATTTTTCCAAGTGTTCTGTTTTTAAATCAATTCCGTTTTCGTAAACATCACAATAACAAATTGGGGCAGGGTAGCCACTTATTGAACCGACGTTGATTTCGTAAAAATGATTGCCTTTTTTGGTTTCAACCTTTCTGATGTGGTGCATATGGGAGTGTCCCGTAAACATAACAGGGAAACCGATATCTGCAAATTTTGTTACTTGCTTTATTCTGTAATCAACAGAGCCCTTGCCGTTTATTGCTCTGTCAAATTCCGTGAGGAAAAGGTGATGGTGTTGCATACCGAAAACAACATCACCGCGTTTTTTAGCCTCGTCAACCTGCTCTTGAATCCATTTAAAATGTTCGTCAGAGTAGCCTGAACTGCCGTTTCCGTCCTGGTCGTCATCGAGACAGAAAACGCTGACACCTTCGCGAGGTCTTACAATATAAGAAACCTTGTCCTGATGGGTATGAAATTCGGCGATGGCTTCATCGGGACCAAAGTCCTTATAAAACTCGTGAAGCTCGCTTACTCCTACGGTTTCTACATCGTGGTATACATTATCTCCATCATATCTTCTTGGATTGCCGTCACAGCACCAATCGTGAGTTGCGGTGATAACATAAACAGGCATTATCTTTTTGAATTCATAAAGGATTTCGCGGATTTCCTCGTGGGAAACTCTTTCACCGTCGTTGGAAAGGTCACCTGCAATAAGAAGAAATTTTGCATCGGAATTTTTTATGTGTTCAAGAGCTGCAAGAACGGTACCTTTGCTTTGAGCAAGCATTTTTTGGTCGGAACCTGCTCTGCGTTCGTATGCTTTACCGCTGTTGCCGAGAGTTTCGGAATAGTAATGAGGGTCTGCAATTATTGCAAATTTTGTTAATAAACTACTCATTTAATCACCAATGAATATAGAAAGTTTTTACTCCTCTTGTGTAGGTCATGGGGTCAACAAAGTTGTCTTTTGCGGCTTTCTTCAAGCCTGTTTCAAATGCATCTGCCATGGATTTTGTGGGGAATTTAATAGTGATATCAAGGTCGATTAAAATCGGAACACCGGCATTTAAAATTTTAAATCCTGTAAGCCACCAATGCTTTTCGGGACCTCGTGAGAATACAAATTCGTCTTGGTTATAGAAATCAAAAGACATTTCAAGGAATTCATCTTCTGAAGCACAGTCATATTGCACGAGTTTATCGGTTTTGTTGTAAATTCCGATTTCGGCACCTGCGGTTATACCGTATTGACCTTTCCAAATCTGAATCATCCAATCTTTGTCATTATAGTTAAACTGAATTC
This sequence comes from uncultured Eubacteriales bacterium, assembly GCA_964624385.1. Lineage (GTDB taxonomy): Bacteria > Bacillota > Clostridia > Oscillospirales > Acutalibacteraceae > DTU089. The sequence goes on from CAZUZV010000010.1 coordinate 41,842, forward strand.
TTTCTGTATCATAATACATACCTGTTAAGGGCGCAGCCATATCATAGATATAGTTGAATCCGAAATTCTTCTGCCAAGGGTCAATAGAAGAATAGTAAATACCTTGTTTTTCGTCATATTCAAAACCGCAGGCGTTAAGAATGTTTGCGGCAGTCTGTGCATCTTCGGTAGCAAACAAAAGGTCCTGCACTTGTTTTATGGGCATTTCCTTAATCTCTTCAACTGTTGGTACATCTTCTGTTACAGGTGCTGTTGTGGTTGAAGTTTTGTTGCCTGTTGAAGTTTTGTTGCCTGTTGAAGTTGAAGAAGCGGCTTTTGTTGTTTCAACAGCAGTTGTAGAGGTGCTTGCGGTTGTACTTGTTGTTGCTTGCGTAGTTTCCGTAGTGTCGGATGGGGGAGCTATAACCGCGCTGTCTGTAGCATCATCGGTGTAAACAATGTCATCTGAAACAGTTGTTTCTGTGGGGGTGGTTGTAGCCTCTTCTTTAATTAAAATTGATTTTGCAAAATCTATTACTCCGCAACCGGAAAAAACAAATGTGATTGCAAGAATGAGTGCAATAACAGAAAAGACTCTTGCATATTTTTTCATGGGAAATCACTCCTTAGAACCAATAAATTTTTATACTGCATAAGTATAACACATAAATTACCAAATGTCACTACTTTACAGGAAATTAAACAACATTTAACATCATTGACAAAAGCCTTTGATAAGTTATATAATTTAATAAATATATTAGAAATATTTGGTGATAACAATGTATGAAAATTTAAAGCTTGATGTTTGCAATGCTAATAAGGAGTTACACGCTCTCGGACTTGCACCGTTTACTTGGGGCAATGTTTCTGCCGTTGACAGGGAAAACGGCGTTTTTGCAATTAAACCCTCGGGTGTTGCTTATGACAAATTAACACCCGAAAGCATCGTTATAGTTTCTCTTGAGGACGGTAGTGTTGTTGAGGGGGATTATAATCCCTCGTCTGATACACCGACACATTATATTCTATATAAAGAATTTGAGAATCTGAATGCGGTGGTTCATACCCACTCGGTTAATGCATCTTCCTTTGCGCAGGCAGGCAGAGCAATCCCACGTTACGGAACAACTCATGCAGACTTTTCTTATACCGAAGTGCCTTGCACACCCGCTCTTACTGAAGAAGAGGTAAAGACAGAATATGAATTAAACACAGGAAAGGTTATTGTTAAATATTTCAGAGAGAATAATCTTGAAACAAATTCAACTCCTGCAGTTCTTGTCCGTTCTCATGCTCCTTTTGCTTTCGGCAAAAGCGCATCGGATGCAGTTCACAATGCGGCAGTACTTGAAATTGTTGCAGAAATGGCACTTAAAACAGAAGTTGTCGGCGGAAAAGTTCCCGAAATTGATAATTACCTTTCAGATAAACATTATTTCAGAAAACATGGTAAGGATGCCTATTACGGCCAGAAGTAATTATGACTGATTTTATACATTTGCATCTTCATACGGAATACAGCCTTCTCGACGGAGCTTGTCGCATCGGGGAGGTAGTTTCACTTGCAAAAAATCTTGGAATGAATAGCCTTGCCGTAACAGACCACGGTGTTTTGTATGGTGCAGTTGCTTTTTATAAAGAATGTAAAGCGCAAGGTGTAAAGCCAATTATCGGTTGCGAAGTGTATGTAGCTCCGAGGTCACGTTTTGATAAAGTCCACGGACTTGATAGCGAACGTTATCACCTTATACTTCTTTGTAAAAATGAAACGGGCTACCAAAACCTTTTGAAGTTGGTTTCATCTGCTTGGGTTGACGGCTTTTACACCAAACCTCGTGTTGACAGAGAAATTCTTGAAAAGTACAACGAAGGTCTTATAGCTCTTTCGGGTTGTCTTTTTGGTGAAGTGGCTCAAAAAATACTGACAAGAAATCTCGATGATGCAAAAGAAACTGCCCGTTGGTACAGAGATACTTTCGGGGCAGAGAACTATTATCTTGAAGTTCAGAATCACGGAATGGTTGAAGAAAAAGAGGTTCTCGACGGAGTTGTTTCAATAAGTCGAGAGCTTAATATTCCTATTGTTGCGACCAATGACGTTCATTACTGCAAAAAAGAAGATGCAGATATTCAGCGAGTTCTTATTGCCGTTCAAACCAATAAGGTAGTGGGTGAAGATAATGCTCTGGATTTTGAGAGTGATGAATTTTACCTTAAGAGCGGGGATGAAATGCTTGAAGGATTCAGGGATTACCCTGAAGCAGTAGAAAACACAAATAAAATTGCTGAGCGTTGTAATTTTGATTTTGAATTCGGAGTTACAAAGCTTCCTCTTTTTGATGTACCGACGGATGACCATAAAACATATTTGAAAAATGAATGTATAAAAGGTCTTGAAAATCTTTTCGGTGTAATTCCCGAGAAATATATTAAACGCCTTGATTATGAGCTTTCCGTTATTGATGAAATGGGCTTTAATGACTATTTTCTTATTGTTGCGGATTTTATTAGATTTGCAAAATCTAAAAATATTCCCGTCGGTCCCGGTCGTGGTTCGGCGGCAGGCTCTTTGGCAGCATATGCTCTCGGTATTACGGGTATTGACCCTATTGAGAATAAACTTCTTTTTGAAAGATTCTTAAACCCTGAACGTGTCAGTATGCCTGATATTGATATCGACTTCTGTTACGAGCGCAGGGGAGAAGTGATAGATTATGTTACAAGAAAATACGGTAAGGACAGAGTTGCTCAGATCGTAACTTTCGGTACAATGCAGGCTAAAGCAGCAGTTCGTGATGTGGCTCGCGCCCTCGGTTTGCCTTATAGTACGGGAGATATTGTTGCAAAACAAATTACGAGGGATTACCCCGATATAAAAACTGCTCTTGAAAAAAATCCTGAACTGAAAACCCTTTATAATTCGGACGATAATATAAAAAAGTTAATAGATTATGCAATGCGCGTGGAGGGTATGCCCCGCCACGCTTCAACCCATGCCGCAGGTGTAGTTATCACTCGTGACGAGGTTTCTTCTTATGTCCCTCTTGCTAAAAATGGTGACCAGACCGTAACCCAGTTTACAATGACGGAAATTGAGCAGTTGGGACTTCTTAAAATGGATTTTCTGGGACTTCGTACCTTAACCGTTATAAACGATGCGGTTAATGATATAAAAAAAATTAACCCCGATTTTGATTTGTCGAAAATCCCCCTTGACTGCGAAGAGGTTTTTACGGAAATGTCAAGAGGTAATACAAGCGGTGTTTTCCAATGTGAATCCGCTGGTATGACCAACTTAATTGTCAATATGCGTCCCGAAAGATTTTCCGATATTGCGGCGGCAATTGCTCTTTACAGACCTGGTCCCATGTTCTTTATCGACAGTTATCTTATAAACAGAAAGCACCCCGAAAATATCAAGTACAGAGCACCGCTTTTGAAAGATATTCTTGATGAAACAAACGGCTGTATGGTTTATCAAGAACAGGTAATGCAGGTTTTCAGAACTCTTGCAGGCTATTCATACGGTCGCGCGGATGTTGTGCGCCGTGCTATGAGTAAGAAAAAACGCGACGTTATGGAAAATGAAAGAAATATTTTCATTAACGGTCTTACGGATGAAAACGGAAATATTCTAATAGAGGGTGCAGTCAGAAGAGGAATTGACGAAAAAACTGCCGATGCAATTTTCTCCGATATGATTTCTTTCGCTTCTTACGGTTTTAATAAAAGCCATACCGCCGCTTACGGTCTTATTGCTTACCAGACTGCGTATCTGAAAATTAAATACCCTAAAGAATTTATGGCGGCAATTCTAACTAGCGTTATTGGTGATGAGGGTAAAACAGTAGGCTATATTGATGAATGTAACCGACTTAATATAAAGGTTTTGTCACCCCATGTTAACCGAAGCGGTAATAGATTTTCCGTGGTTGGAAATGACATTGTTTTCTCACTTTTAAGCATTAAAAATTTAGGCAGAGCCTTAATAGAAAAAATCGAAAAAGAAAGAAAAGAAAACGGGAATTTTAAAACATTCTGGGATTTCTGCAAAAGAATAAGCGGAAATGAGCTTAACCGCAGAGCGTTAGAATGCCTTATTAAATCGGGGGCTCTTGACGGGCTTGACCTGAACCGTCGAGAAATGCTTTTGAATCTTGATATTGCAATTACTGCGGCGGCAAAGGAAAACAGTATGTATGAGGGTGGTCAGCTTGATATGTTTTCCGCTTTCGGAGGTAGCGAAGAGTTTTCTTCAGCACCCGATTTTTCCCGTAGTGAAGAGCTTCCGAAAAACGAACTGCTCTATTTTGAAAAAGAAGTTTCGGGAATGTATTTTTCGGGACATCCTCTTGAAGAATACAGAGCAATAAGCGAAGCATTGAATTCACCAAAAACCTCATATCTTTATGAATGCCTTGAAACAGGCAGGGAAAATGATATTGATAACCTTAATGTGTCATTCCTCGGTATCGTGACATCGGTTAAAAAGAAAGTTACTAAAAAAGACGAGATTATGGCATTCTGCGGTGTTGAAGATTTATTCGGCAATATTGAAATGATTGTTTTCCCAAAGAACTTTATAATGTACGGAAATCATCTTAATGTCGGTAGCATCATTCTTGTTGACGGTAAAATTTCTGTCAAAGACGAGGAAGTTAAGCTTCTTGCAGAAAAAATTACCGTTGCACCTAAAACTTTAGAAGAGATACCAAAAGAAAAAGTACAATCAAAACCAACACCAAGACCAACACAATCACCAAAAAACGAAAATACGCAAGATAAAAAGAAGAAAAGCGGTATTTTTATTAAAATGTCAAAAGAAAATCCTGAAAAAACGAAGAAACTGAAAAATCTATTATCAATTTTTGAGGGTAAAATTCCTGTATATCTATATTACGAAGATACAAAAAAATACGATTTTCTAGGTGTAGATTATCTTACGTCAATTAACCAACCGCTTACAAATGAGCTTAAGCATATTTTCGGTGATGATAATGTTGTTGTGAGAGCGTAAAATAAACTCTCTGTAACTTTTTGCGAGTTGCAGAGAGTTTTTCTTTAATTATTTATATTCAACTTCTTCAAAATCTCGGGGTCACAAGTATCTGCAAGAGAACCGATACTGTTCCAAAGCTCGTCTGCTTGCTTTTTCCATTCTTCGAAGCCTTCAAAGGTAGCAGGGTAATTGATGTAAAGCTTGCCAACATCACCGCTTTGTTTAAGTCCTTTAAGAAGATTTTTAACTGTCGAAACTCGGATTTTTCCTTTAGCAATACCTTTAATGATACCGCCTATAATTTCTGCAATATCTTTAAGACCTAAATTCAAACCTTCGTTCATACCGCCGAGGATTTTTTGACTGAAAAGAATATCGTTAGCAAATAAATATTCCGCCTCATCAAAATCAATTGTAACAACGCCCATAAGAAGAGGTCGCATTGAGTCAAAGTCTTTACCCTGTGCGGTCATATAGCGTTTGTTAATTGACCACATATTTTCTTTTGTGAGTGGCTTTTCTTCTTTTAAAAGTTTGCTGATAACATCAACTGCAATTTCGCCCTGAACAAGTGAAGATGTGCAACCCTCACCGCAGGTGGGCTTTGTAAGACACGCCGCATCACCCATAACAATGAATCCGTCATCAACAAAGGAATAAACAGAACGGTGATAAGGTGTTTTGCCTTTTTCAACCTTCTGAACTGTATATTCAGGATGCTTTGCATTTTTCATAAACTGAGTGTTGAAAACCTCTTCTGCATATTCATAAGAGTAGCTACCGCCAATGCCTAAAATTGAATCGTAACCATTTCCTGCAGGTGCGGACCAAGATTTGTATTGCATATAAAATCCGTCGAGGTCACGGGCATTGATGGAATTATCCTTATATGTAACATAGTAAAGAACAACATAAAGTATATCTTTTGGCGTCAGCTTGAAGCTCTCAACAATGGAAGAAGAGGGGAGCTTTGTTCTTGCAACTGACGGAATACCCGAGCAGTCTGCAACAATTTTTGAGAATGCTTCCTTTTCGCCTTCTTCAGTTGTGATTTTAGCACCGATTATTTTATTGTTTTCATCATAAATATAATCATTAAATGATGCGCCATAAATAATCTCGGCACCTTGCTTTTTTGCAAGCTCTGCCATAAACATAATATAATCGTGCTTGTGAAGACCAATTACGGGGGAAGGACCGCCTTGAACCCTGTGTTTGCCATAGGGTGAAATCATAGCCGAGCTTTCGAAACGGAATTCACGAATAGGGTTGTCTTCATCTGGGATAACAAGGTCAAATTGTTTCATTTCATCCTCGCCCATATGGAAAATGTCATAAGAACGAGAAACATTATCAGGCTTTTCTTTCTCAATAACGAGAACCTTGAAGCCTTGATTTGCCATTCTTTCGGCAAACCAACAGCCCGTTGTGGATGCACCAACGATTAAAACATCATATTTTTCCATATATACACAACCTTTCTTTATTTCGAGTTTTTTTGCTATATTAATATCTGATTTTTATATTATCATAATCAAAACATAATTAAAAATTTAAGTTGAGTTTTCTGAGAATTCATATATAATATATTTATAAAAATATTAAGAATAGAGGTGGCTTTATGCAACTTGTTATTTTAACCGCTCTGGGTGTTGGCGGTGCAACTGTTATCGGTGCGCTTTTAGGCTTTATTTTTAAGAAAACAAGTCACAAATTCAATGATATCGTTCTTTCCTTTGCAGCAGGTGTTATGCTTGCGGCGGCAGTATTCGGACTTGTTCTTGAGTCGTTGGAATACGGCGGAAAGTATTCAATTATCGTTACAGTAATTGGTGTTTTCTGCGGTGCATTTTGCGTTAACCTGATTGATAAGCTTGTACCTCATTTGCATAAACTGACAGGCGTTGACCAAGAACAACATCCGGGAAAAACCGAGCAACTCAATAAAATTTTGCTTTTTGTTATTGCGATTGCAATTCATAATCTTCCGGAGGGTATTGCCGCAGGTGTAGGCTTCGGTACCGGTAATACCGCAGAAGCCCTCACTATTGCAGGGGTATTGCTTTGCAGAACATTCCCGAAGGTATGGTTATAATTGCACCAATGTTAGCCGCAGGAATGAGTGGTGGCAGAACCTTTGTTATTGCCCTTATTACAGGCATTGTAGAGGTCGTTGGTACTCTTTTAGGTTATTTTGCCGTAAGTATTTCGACTGCGGTTTTGCCATTTGCTTTGGCTTTTGCAGGGGGAACAATGCTTTATGTAATAAGTGACGAAATGATTCCGGAAACCCACGCGCATGGCAACGAAAGGGGAGCAACCTATTCTCTTCTTTTAGGCTTTTGCATAATGCTTGCCTTTGATTATTTTATGGCTTAAAGGCTTAATTCTTTTTCTATCAGTTCGGTAATACCAGGTGTTTCAAAATCTGCTAATTCCTTTATTAAAGGAACTGCGTTTTCCATTGCATAAGAGCGAAATTCTTTGATCATATCTTTATCGTTGATGTTATCACCAACCGTTATAACATCCTCGTATTTGGCACCTAAAAGCTCAATAAATTTATATATACCTTTAGCCTTGTCCATATTAACGGAAACTATATCAATACAAGTTCCGTTTTGCAGAGGGTTAAGAACATCTCCGAAGTTTTCACGAATAGCCTCGGTAACTCTTGCTGCTTCATCAAAACTCTCTAACGCTGTGTTCATTTGGTAAATATAAGGAAATTCGGGGAGCTTTTCAAAGGGAAAGCATTCATCTTCATCATAGTCATCGAAGTCGTCGGTTTTGAATACTCTGCAAGGAAAGCTTGTCTGAACATAACCCCATTTGCAACCCTGACTGAAAAGGAATTCCAAAAAGGGTTTTGCAAGGCTACTCTCAATTTTATCTTCGCAGACTATTTCGCCGTTCGGCTTCATAATTACCGCGCCGTTGTCGGCAATGAGGTAGTCGCATTCAAAACTCTGTTCATTGTATATTCTTAATAAATCGTGCGCACCTCTTCCGCTGACGATGGAAAAAACATTGCCTGCTTTTCTCCATTTTGAAATGGCAGCTATCTTTTTATCGTCAATACCTTTATGGTTAAGAGTTCCGTCATAATCACTTGCAATAATTTTCATAAAATCACCCACGAATTTTCTTGATTTAATTTTAACATAATTGTATTATATATTCAATAAAAATAAGGAGCACTTTTAAATAATTATGGAAATTAAAGTTTATAATTCATTACCCAAAGATGCATTGGATTTGAGAATAACTGTTTTTGTAGATGAGCAGGGCTTTGTTGACGAGGTTGATGAGTTTGATAGTGTTTCAACTCACCTTGTTATGTACGAAAATGAAAAGCCAATAGCAACCTGTAGGTTTTATCTTAAAGAAGATAAGCAAACTTATATGTTCGGAAGACTTTGTGTTTTAAAAGAATACCGCGGAAAAGCTCTCGGCAGACAAATGCTCAAAAAGGTTGAGGAAATTGTTAAAGAAAAAGGCGGAAAAGCAATTATTCTCCACGCCCAATACCACGCTAAAGATTTTTATATCAGATGTGGCTTTACCCAACAAGGTGAAATAGATTATGAGCAAAATAAACCACACGCTTGGATGAGGAAAGAAGTGTAAAAAAATAACTGACTGTACGAAAAATACAGTCAGTTGTTTTAATGTATTCAGAATTTTGTTAAAAAGTAGAAATACCGCCAACCGCAGTCTTCTTTTATGAATTCATCGTCAAAGCTTGGAGTGAAGTTGACCGGTTGCAAAAATATAAAAGCTATTTCATGTGTTTTATCGTTTGTTCCCATCAGTATCCAATTATCAATACTAAAATCGTAATCTTCATCAGTAACATTCGTTTTGTTGATAGATGAAAATCGGATGGTTTTAAAATCAAAACCATATACAGAAAATGTGCAGTTGTATGTGTATGGATTATCATAATAAACATTATCAATATAATAACCATCATCTACTGTATATGTTTCCATATAGTAAAGTTCTTTATTGAATTTCTCTTTTAAAGCCTTGTATTCTGTAGGTGAATATTCAAAAATCCAATTTTTATATAATGGATCGGTTAAAAATGAATCTTCTTCAACAGAAAAATAAAACAAATCGATAGGAGTTTCAAGTTCGTTTATAGGTGGTAAATTATTGGCATCATATTCTGTAATAGTAGCTTGATAGCTTTCAAAAACTTTTTTGTCGGTTGTATGAATGCTCCAATGTGCATCACCTAAAAAATAAATGATACCCAAAAAAGAAAAGTAGGGGATAACAAGAACAAATGAAATAATCGATTTGATGATATGATGCGGTCTTTTAAGTTTCTTTATAAACAATATAACAAGCCAAATGCATAACGGAATAACAATTAGGAACTTTATATCATTTAATCTTAACATAAAATGTAAAATAATTCTACCAATAAAAATAATAACTATTGTTATAGGTAGGGATTTAGCAAAAAAATCAGCCAAAGACCAAGGAATATGAATATTTTCTAAATTCTTTTTAATCTGTTCTTTAGTTTCTTTATCATCACCAAAATCTTTTAAAGCTTTTTCAAAGCTGTCTTCCTCCGAATAGCCGATTTCTGTGTAATAATCAATCCTTTCATATATATGATTTTCAAGCTCGGCTTGAAGCTTGTATCTTGTTTCTTTTGTTATGCGTTTGGGTATGTAATTCGCAATAAACTCCTGAATTTTTTTATCCATAAAACCACCTCAAATCAAGCTGTAACAGGTGCGGTTTGGGGTTTAATAACTTTCTTTACAGCACTTGAATAAGCATCCCATTCTTCCTTTGATTTAACAAGCACTTTTCTGCCTTTGTCGGTAATTCTGTAATATTTTCTTTTCCTTCCTTGTTCACTTTCTTGCCAATAGGAATCAACATAGTTGTCTTTTTCAAAAGCGTGCAGAATAGGGTAGAGGGTGCCCTCTTTAAAAGAGAAAACATCCTCGCTTCTTTTTTCAATTTCTTTAATTATCTGATAACCGTACATTTCTTCATTTTCCAGAACAGATAAAACAAGTAATGCACTGCTACCTTTAGTAAGTTCTTTTTTGATATTCATAACTAACCTCCGAATACATAGAATTACGATACATAGAGTTTCTATGTATAGGTTATCATAAGCATAAAAAATTGTCAAGAAAAATATGTACTCCAAACAAAGTCAAAAAAACTTTGCTTGGAGTACTATATGATTTTAAGCAATTTCAAACATTATAATAATGGCTTTTTCGCCCTCCGGGAGAGGAATTGAAAATCCATTTGTCATAAGCTCTTCACCTGAAATTTCTTGTATTTTTTCGGGTGAGTCGTAGTCATAAATCTTGTATGTTTTTTCGGGATCAAGACCGTTTAATTTAAGTGTGTAGTCTGTGTCTGTAACCTCACTTCTCTTGTAAACGAGTGCTTCGCCCTTTGCGCCGTCCTCTGCGGAGAATTGCATTGCAAGGATTTCGTCTTTTTCATAACCGCCCTTGGTGAGAGGGTAGTAGTTGCCTTGCATCATTTCCCTTTGCTCTGTGTACTCTGCAAAATATTCACTTTGTACCGTTCCGAATGTTTCAAGAACAGAGGGCATAATGCTTGATCTTGCTGAATATTCGCTTTCGCTGTAAACGAGAGTTCCTGTTACAGGTAGCCAGAATGAAAGACCATAGGTCTGCGCCTGAGTTGCTTCAAGGATGTCGTAGTGATATGAGCAGTTGTAGTCACTTCTCCAGGCAGGAAAACTTCTTCTTGTCATTTCAAGGTCAAGTCTTCGACCGCCTGATGCGCAGTTATCAATAATAAGTCCGTCAACATTTTCGCAAAGATAATCAAGGTACTTGTAAAGGTTGGTTACATAGTGGTTTTCGCAAATACCCGTTCTGCCGTCGTAATATTCTTCATCAGCTTTTTCCCAGAGCGGAAGAGGTTCAAAGTTGAAATCCTGGCGGTAAACGGTTACACCGTTTTCTATAAGGGAAGCGGCAATGTGTTTTGAAAGATATTCGCATGCCTCGTCATTTGCAAGGTTCCACATTATATATTCTCCGTCGTTATCAACACCCCAACCAAAGTTTTCCATAGCCTTGTTATAAAGCTCGGAGCCGTTTGCAGCTCTTTCTGCCTCGTACCAGAGCACGTGTCCCAAGCCTTTGGATTTAGCATAATCGGAAAGCTCTTTAATACCGTTGTCATATCTTGCGGGATCGGGAACCCATGTTCCTACCGTACTGTACCAATCGCCGTTTGAAACATACCAAGCCGCATCCATCCAGAAATTGTCGATATTATTATAAATATCATCGCCAAAGGAATTTAATGTGTCGATAATCTGGTCTGCGGTGTTTGTTGAAGCGGGACCTGCAACCTCCATCATTGTAACTGTGTCGGGTATGTTTTCAGGGTATACGCAGTCTTTAACCCAGTTTCTGAATGTGTTAAAGCCTTTTAGTGCGTTGTCTTTTTCATAAAAAGAGATTGAAACAAGAGGAGAGCGAACCTCTTCGCCGGGGAGAAGGTAGCCTTCAAAATTCTGTTGCTTAACAGTAATTTCAGCATCATCGCCGCTCTTTTTAAAGGTTGATTCCCATTGACCTGTCCATCCAACCCCTAAAACTGCACCGTAGTTTTTACCGCAAAGGTTGAAATATGGCATAAATTCATCGGTTGAACGCCCACCTGTGCCGTTGAATGTTTTGGTTAATGTAGAAAGCTCTTTCATTCCGAGGGCAAAATCGTTTGCCTCATCGTCACTACCTTTGGAATAGTAAAGGTCAGCCTTGCCAACATCTAATTTATCGTTAAAAGCATAGAAATCGCTGATAACATCTGAATTTTCTTTTCCTGTATTTTTTACAAAAACTGTCCATTCACAAGTTGCGCTTTCTTCATATATTGTAGCCTCAACTGTTGCAACAACCCCATTAGTTTGGTTTGTAAAGGTTATGTATGATGTTTTACCGCCCTTATAAACCTCACCGATTTCGCTTTCGGGTGAATTTTCAATTAACCAATCACCAAGACTGTCGTTTAAAGAAATGCCGTCAACGGAGAAATTAAAGGGGAGCTTTTTAATTCCGTTTGCAAGAAGAATATTGTCATTAAACCATTCTCTGCAACGTGCTTTTTCACTTTCGGTTACGGGCATTTCCTCTGCAGAAATGCTGTCAAAAGTTATGTTTTTATTAAATTCAGCGCCTTTAATTCTGTATTTGTTGGCAACAACACCGCCACCGCAACAAACAAGGAAATAAACTACTGCTAAAATAATATTGAATGCTTTCCAATGGCTTTTCGCGCGGAGAATAAAGCTTACAAGCAAAATAACTGCTGTAACGGGACAAATAACGGAAAAAGCTTTAAGAAAAACATCTTCGCTATGTAAATAGTCGCTGTTAATTGCCGCATTAATTCCCCAGAGTATACCGTGGAAAATTCCATTACCTAGAAGGAAGCCGAGTATTCCTTTTATCAGTTTTTTGCTTTCGCCCGTTGAAGCAAAAAGCAAAGCCGTAAAATAACCTAAAGCAACGCTGCAGATTATTGTGTAAAGAATACCGCCAACACCCTCTGCGGAGTATGAGAATTCATAATAGAATGCATACATTCCGTACATAAACAATCCAAGAAGAATTGTTGCAAGAAGAGGGGAGAGCCAATTTAATTTTTTCGCCTTTTTCAAAATAGACACCCCTAAAAAGTATTTTGTAAATGCATATTATCATATTTTTTCTTTTACTTCAATTACTTTTTAAAGCTTATTGAAACCGTTTTAATCTTGTGATAAAATAACAACATATTTTTCAGAAAGAGCGGTTGCTATGTCTTTAACCGAAACTAAAAACAGGATAGTGTGGATTGATATGGCTAAAGGTTACGGTATGTGTGCCGTAATCATTGCTCATATTTGCACCGGTCCGTTGCACGAATGGATTTATACTTTTCATATGCCTTTGTTTTTCTTTTTATCGGGCTACGTTTTCAGCAATAAAGATAAGTTTGATGTGTTCATAAATAAGAAAGCAAAAGCACTTCTTGTTCCGTATTTTTCATTAGGAATTCCTATGATGGCTTTTACCATCCTTCTAAAAATTTATAAAAATACATTTACTGTTGATGCGACTAAAGAATTGATAAAAGATTTTATAATTCAAAAACGGCAATGGACATTATGGTATATTGCCTGCCTTTTCTTTTTGAATATATTTTTCTATCTTATAACGAAATTCGCAAAAAATAATATCTTGAGGACATTTATTGTTCTTGGTATAACTTTTGTTGGTCTTCTTTATTATAAATGCGACGGTTTACCGCTTCCTTGGAATATTGATGCCTCTTTTACCGCAATGCCTTTTTTCTTTGTCGGTTATCTTTTAAAGCAATACGCCCATAAAACAGAGAAAATATTATCAAATAAGATGGTTAATATTTTCTTATTTGTAGTGTTCGGTTTTGTAAATGTAATTTTCGGGTATTTAAATATCAGGACAACAGGAAAAGGTCTTGAAATGTTCTACAGTGAATATGCAAATCCTGTGTTTACATATATTTCCGCCTTTGCCGGAGTATTTGCAGTAATTCTTTTTTCAAATCTTTTTACTTTGAAACCGATTAGGTATATAGGAGAAAACAGTCTCATTTATTATGCCTGGCATCAGACTATTATGATTCCTCTAACTAAGATGGGTTTTGAATTTTTCGGATTTAATCATCCGACTGATATCAGTGAGCCGTATTATTGGTGTTACAAAGTTTTTCAGTTTGCTGTGATTTTAATTGTTTTAACTATTCCGACATTGATAATTGAGAAAACTGATCTTAGGTTTATTTTGGGTAAAAGCAAAAAATCTTTGTAAAAAGTTTAATTGATTATGAGTTGTATAAAAATCGGGTAAGGTTTTAAAACCTTATCCGATTTTTATAATTCTTAAAAAGTTCTACTTTATTTCGACTGTTAATTTTTCCAATGTAATTGAAAATAGATTTTGATAATCGTATAATTCAGACAAAGGAAGTGATTTTGTGGACAAATATATTTTTGGTAACAGATTATATGAATTAAGAACTCAAAACAACCTTACACAAAAACAATTAGCGATGTACCTTGGTGTTTCCAATAAAGCGGTTTCAAAATGGGAAACAGGGGAAGCTATGCCCAGAGTTAAAACTCTTCAGGCAATCGCTCAGTGCTTTGGAATAACTTATTCGGATTTGCTGTCCGAATTTCCGAGCGAAGAAAAACTCCCACCTTATGAGGTTTATTACAGAAATAAAATTGAAGCAAAAGAGGCGAGTTTCGTAAAGGAATACAAACAAAATCTTTTAGTCTTATTTTTCTTCGTATTTGTTAAAATTTTGTTTTATCTGTTTAATAGCGTATTTATAAAGGTTAATATTTTATATTCAATTGGTTCAATATTTTTTATTACAGCGTTTTTCATTTTTTATTATAAATACAAAAACAAATTAGTTAAAAATATTAAGTCAGCCGATTATTATTATTTAGATATTCTGTTTTGTTGTTTATCAGTGACCATTTTGCATTCAATTCTTGATAACTTCGTTTTTTATAAATATGATTTAATTGGGGGTTTCACTCTTGTTTTACACATAATACCTCTAGCTTTTATTTTTGTATTTTATTTAATGGTAAAAAAAGATTGTTATAAATTGCTGTTACAAATTGTTGGCGGTGTGGGAGTCTTTTTTTCAATTGGTTATTTGGGTGTGTGGTTGGTAAAAGGCACGAGTGCAATTCATAACTATGTTGATAATTTACCTCCGCTTCACGAAAACAATGATGCGCCCCAATTTGTTTTTGTAGTGTTAATTGCAATGCTTTTAACATTTCTTAATATTATATCAATAGCTATATATGGATTAATAATCTTCGATTTTGGTTACATATCAGATATTTTAATAACAAAGTTAACTAAGATCAAAGATGAAGATACATTAAATAAAAAATATAACAAGATAGTTACAATTGTTTTGCTAATCATAGTTTCTGTAACTATTATCTGGCTTTTTTCAATATTGTTTAGAGTTTTCAATATATTGGAATATTGGAATGATTTTTTTAATAAGTAGAAAATTCCTCGACAGAGCATTTTTTCTGTCGGGCTTTTTCTTGTTTTATATAAATTAACCTTGACTGTTTTTCTAAATGTAATATAATTAAAATATCTAAAATCTACCAAAGAAACGGACGGAAAAATTATGGACAAATATGCACGCTTCAGATATCAGCCATGTCTTCCTTTAGGTGAAAATGGCAGATGTGTTACCGCTTCACAGAAGCACATTGACCTTTCAAGAAAAGCCGCAACGGAGGGTATGGTTCTTCTTAAAAATGAAAATAATGCTTTACCTCTTAAAAAAGCCGAAAAAATTGCTCTTTTCGGTAAAGCAACAATTGAATACATAAAAGGCGGCGGAGGTAGCGGTGATGTTCATTGCCCATATATTCGCAGTATCTTTGATGGCTTTAAAATGAAAGAAAAAGAGGGCAAAACCGCAGTTTATATGCCCCTTGTTGATTTCTATAAAGACTATGTTGAAAGAGAAAGCAAGAATGTTTTAACCCAAAAGCAGATTGATGCAATATGGGATGTTGTTAACGCAATGGATTTCTGCACTGAGCGTGACGAAATGACTTATGACACATTCGCTAAAATGCACGTTAAAGAAGCAGAAGTTCCCGAAGAACTTATTAAATCCGCATCTGAATGGGCGGATACTGCCATAATTACAATCAGCCGTTTTTCTGCCGAGGGTGTTGACAGAAGAGCTAACGGCGGTGACTATTATCTTTCCGATTTGGAAAAAGAACTTATTGATAAAGCAACAGAACTTTTTAAAAAGGTTGTTATCGTTGTTAACTCGGGCGGTATTGTTGATTGCGAATATTTTGCGGAAAATGACAAGGTTCAGGCAATTCTTTACGGTTGGCAAGGCGGCATGGAAGGCGGTGCCGCAATAGCGGATGTGATTTGCGGTGATGTTAACCCAAGCGGTAAATTGACCGATACTATTGTTAAATCCTATGATTGTTACCCTGCAACAAAGGATTTCTGGGAATGCTTTGACCACGTTGATTATTCCGAAGATATCTATGTCGGTTACAGATATTTTGAAACAGTTCCCGATAAGAAAGATTGTGTTCGTTATCCTTTCGGTTTCGGCCTTTCCTATACCGAATTTGAATTGAGCAGTAAGGTTTGTTGCGAGAGCGACGGAAATATTGTTGCTGTTGTTAATGTTAAAAACATCGGTAATGTTGCAGGTAAAGAGGTTGTTCAGCTTTATTACAGCGCACCTCAGGGGTTACTCGGCAAACCTGCAAGAGAGCTTTGTGCATATAAGAAAACAAAGCTTCTTGCACCGGGAGAATCCGAAACTCTTGTTTTGAGCTTTAATATTAATGCTATGGCGAGCTTTGACGATTTGGGAAAGGTTCAGAAATCTGCATATATTCTTGAAAAAGGTGAATATAATTTCTATCTCGGCACATCCGTAAGAGATGCTGAAAAACTTGGTTTTAGCTATATTGCTGAAGAAACAAGAGCAACAGAGCAACTAAAACAATGGTGCAGACCCTCTAAGCTTAAAAAGAGAATGTTGGCTGACGGTAGCTATGAAGAGCTTCCTTTAGGCGAAGAAACCTACTATTATGGCGAGGTTGCAGAAATTAAGGCAACCGCCCCCGAAAAAGAAACAATGTTTGACGAGGTAGGGGAAACAATTTCCGTCGACGAATTCCTCAAACAGTTTACTCTCGAAGAGCTTATGGATTTTGTTGGCGGTCAGGCGCCAACAGGCGTTGCTAATACAGGTTGTTTCGGCGGTCTTAAAAGACTTAATGTTCCGCCCGTTCCCACCGCTGACGGTCCTGCAGGCTTGCGCCTCAACCCCGAAACAGGCATTCCCACAACTGCTTGGCCCTGCGCTACTCTTCTTGCTTGTACCTGGGACCCGGAGCTTATTGAAAAAGTCGGTGCAGGCGGGGGAGCAGAGTTGAAAGAAAATAATCTCGGAATCTGGCTTACTCCTGCTCTTAATATTCATCGTGATCCCCTTTGCGGACGTAACTTTGAATATTATTCCGAAGACCCCCTTGTTGCAGGTAAAAGTGCAGCCGCCGCAACCCGCGGAATTCAATCCCAAAAGATTGCAGTTTCTGTTAAGCATTTCGCTTGTAACAATAAAGAAGCAAACCGCTTCGGTAGCGATTCCCGTCTTTCCGAGAGAGCTCTCCGTGAAATATATCTCAAAGGCTTTGAGATCTGTGTTAAAGAGGGTAAGCCCTGGACACTTATGAGCTCATATAACCTTATTAACGGTCAGCATACCTCCGAAAGCTACGAGCTTTTAACGTGTATTCTCCGTGATGAATGGGGCTTCGACGGTATGGTTACAACTGACTGGGGCGTAAAGAACGATCCTGTCAAAGAGGTTAAAGCAGGTAACGATATGAAAATGCACATGGGTTACCCTGAAGACCTTAAAGCCGCCTATGACAAAGGCGAATTGACAAGAGCAGAACTTGAGCTCTGCGTTAAACGAATTCTTGAAATGACGTTGAGATTCAGTTAATAATCAACCCATCGGCAAAAAATGTCGATGGGTTGATGCTTTTTCACCTCTTAAATTCTTCTTCATATACTGTTAGCGGAGGTGATATTATGGGTATAGTAAATTGCAACTGCAAAAGCAACTGCACAGGCTTAGGAATCATTGCAAGCCTTGTTTCAGGAATTGTTGCTCTTGTTCTCACCATAACCGGTACAATTACCATTTCAACTCTTTTTGCCTGGATTGCCTTCGGTGTTGCCGTTGGTTTGGCTGTAATAACATTTTTAGTTGCTGCTTTCGCCAACGCTGGTGAAAACCGTGGCAGATGTATTTGCAGCGGTTTAACCGCCTTGCAAGTTGGAATTTTGGGAACGATTATAACCTCACTTGTTCTTTTGGCAGTAAGTTTTGCTGCAACAAGTATAATCGGGGCAATAGTTTACGGTGTGTTTGTTTTCTTCTTTGTTTTAATAATAACATCCTTGGTTTGCCTTACAAGATGTTTAGCTTCATGCGATTAATGGCTGTAAAAGGGGAGTCCAATCGGACTCCCGATACATATAAGTAAATTTTTAAAACTTTTGCTTACATAAATTTTTAAAACTTTTGCTTAAAAACCCTTGACAAAATGATGTTAATTTAATATAATTCTATACGTTGCAAATAGGGACCAATAGCTCAGTTGGTTAGAGCAACCGGCTCATAACCGGTTGGTCCGGGGT
>CAZUZV010000011.1:0-16362 GCA_964624385.1 uncultured Eubacteriales bacterium
GGTGCTTTGGGAAAGGCGATCCATATTCTTGCTTCTGCTGCGGTGCTGTGGTTGTTGCTCCCGATGACCCGTTGGTTTTAGGTTGTGTTGATGCTCTTGAAGAAAAAGGTATTTCTTGCTTCGGACCTAAAGGTAATGCAGCTATCATTGAGGGTAGCAAGGTTTTCTCAAAGAACCTTATGAAAAAATATGGTATTCCCACAGCGGCTTATGAAGTGTTCAACGATATGGAAAAAGCTCTCGAATACCTTGAAACTGCTCCCATTCCCACAGTTATTAAGGCTGACGGACTTGCTCTCGGCAAAGGGGTTATTATCGCAAACACCCGTGAGGAAGCAAAAGCAGCAGTTGTTTCCATGATGCAGGACAAGATGTTCGGCACAAGCGGTGACAACATCGTTATTGAAGAATTCCTTACAGGCCCTGAGGTTTCTGTTCTTTCCTTTACAGACGGAAAAACTGTTGTTCCTATGATTTCATCAATGGACCATAAGAGAGCAGGGGACAACGACACAGGACTTAACACAGGCGGTATGGGTACAATTGCTCCCAACCCATATTACACAAAAGAAATTGCAGAAGAGTGTATGGAGAAAATCTTCCTTCCTACAATTGATGCAATGAATAAAGAGGGCAGAACCTTTAAAGGTTGCCTCTATTTCGGTCTTATGCTTACCCCCAACGGTCCAAAGGTTATTGAATATAACTGCCGTTTTGGTGACCCTGAAACTCAGGTCGTTTTACCTCTTCTTGAAAGTGACTTGCTCACTATTATGAAAGCAACCACCAACGGCACACTTGCTGATACAGAAGTAAAATTCAGCGAAAAAAGTGCTTGTTGCGTAATTATGGCATCAAAGGGCTACCCCGTAAGCTATGAAAAAGGCTTCGAAATGAACATTCCCGAAAGTGTTGAAGGCAATGTTTATGTTGCAGGTGCTTCTCTTAAAGATGGCAAGCTTCTTACAAACGGCGGTCGAGTTTTAGGCGTTACCGCTGTGGAAGATAACCTTAAAGATGCAGTTAAAGCATCTTATGAGCTTGTAAAACAAATTAGCTTTGACAATGCTTTCTATCGTAATGATATTGGTGCTAAGGCACTTGCGGTTTTGGAGGATTAACAGATATGGTATACAGAGTTTACGTTGAAAAGAAAAAAGAACTTGCTCATGAAGCTAAGGCTCTTTTAGGTGATGCCCGCACACTTTTAGGAATTAAAAGCCTTACTGATGTTCGTGTTATCAACCGTTATGATGCAGAAAATATTACAGAAGAACTTTTCGATTATGCAATTAAAACAGTTTTCTCAGAGCCTCAGCTTGATATTGCAACAAGTGAGGTTGATTTAGCGGGAGCAACTGTTTTTGCGGTTGAATTCCTTCCCGGTCAGTTTGACCAGAGAGCAGACTCTGCGGCACAATGTATTCAGATTATTTCTCAGGGCGACAGACCCACAGTTAAATCTGCAAAGGTTTATGCTCTTTATGGTGAGCTTTCCGCAGAAAATATTGCAGAAATTAAGAAGCATGTTATAAACCCTGTTGAAGCAAGGGAAGCAACTTTAGAAAAATATGAAACTCTTGAGATGCAGTATGATATTCCCACAGAGGTTAAAGCTCTTGAAGGCTTCATAAAGCTTGACAGAGCAGGTCTTGAGCAGTTTGTTAAGGATTACGGTCTTGCAATGGATGCAGACGATATCGCTTTCTGCCAGGATTACTTCAAATCTGAAGACCGCGACCCCACAATAACAGAAATCAGAATGATTGATACATATTGGTCAGACCATTGCCGTCACACTACATTCCTTACTGTTATTGACAATGTAACATTTGAAGACGAGCTTCTTCAAAGTGCTTATGAAGATTATATTGCAACAAGAAAAGAGCTTGGCAGAACAAAGCCCATATGCCTTATGGACCTTGCAACTGTTGCAGTTAAATATCTTAAAGAAAACGGCAAGCTCCCCAAGCTTGATGAGTCCGAAGAAATCAACGCTTGTACTGTTAAAATCAATGTTGATGTTGATGGAGTAAGCGAACCATGGCTTCTTCTTTTCAAGAACGAAACCCACAACCATCCCACAGAAATTGAGCCCTTCGGCGGTGCGGCTACTTGTATCGGTGGTGCAATTCGTGACCCACTTTCAGGTCGTGCTTATGTATATGGTGCAATGCGCGTTACAGGTGCTGCTGACCCCTTAAAGCCCGTTAGCGAAACAATTAAGGGTAAGCTTCCCCAGAGAACAATTGTTACAACTGCGGCTGCAGGTTATTCCTCTTATGGTAACCAGATTGGTCTTGCAACAGGTATTGTTGACGAAATTTACCACCCCGGTTATGCTGCAAAACGTATGGAAATAGGTGCGGTTGTTGCGGCGGCTCCTCAGGAAAACGTTCGCCGTGAATGTCCCGATCCCGGTGATATAGTTATTCTTCTTGGTGGTAGCACAGGTCGTGACGGTTGCGGTGGTGCAACAGGTTCATCAAAATCTCACACGACAGAGTCTCTTGAAACCTGCGGTGCAGAGGTTCAGAAAGGTAATGCCCCTGAAGAAAGAAAGCTCCAGAGACTTTTCAGAAATAAAGAAGCAACAAGAATGATTAAACGCTGTAACGACTTTGGTGCAGGCGGTGTTTCAGTTGCTATCGGTGAGCTTGCAGACGGTCTCCGGATCGACCTTAACGCAGTTCCCAAAAAATATGAAGGTCTCGACGGTACAGAACTTGCTATTTCCGAATCTCAGGAAAGAATGGCAGTTGTTGTTGAAAAAGAAAATGTTGAAAGATTCTTAGAACTTGCTGCAACAGAAAACCTTCAGGCTTGCCCTGTAGCAACAGTAACAGAAGAAGCAAGACTTGTTATGCATTGGAATGGCAAGGTTATCTGCGATATCAGTCGTGATTTCCTTAACTCCAATGGTGCAGATAAACACGTTGATGTTGCAACAGTTAAACCCGAATCTTATGATAAAGAAATCAGCGGTAGCTTTACAGACAATATGAAAGCTATGGCAGATGACCTTAATATATGCTCAAAGCGTGGTCTTTCAGAGCGTTTTGACTCAACCATCGGTGCAGGTACAGTTCTTATGCCTTTTGGCGGTAAAAATCAGCTTACTCCCATTCAGGCAATGGTTCAGAAGATTTCCGTTGAGAAAAAGCACACAGATGATTGCTCACTTATGTCATGGGGCTACAATCCCTTTATCACAGAAAAGAGCCCCTATCACGGTGCTTACCTTGCAGTTGTTGAATCAGTTTGCAAGCTTATTGCAACAGGTGCAAAATTTGAGGATGTTTACCTTACATTCCAGGAATATTTCGAGAGAGTTGGTAAAGACAGCAAACGTTGGGGAAAACCCCTTGCAGCTCTTCTTGGTGCATTTAAAGCTCAGAAAAACCTTGGCATCGGTTCAATCGGTGGTAAGGACTCAATGAGCGGTACATTTGAAGATTTAGATGTTCCTCCCACACTTGTTTCTTTTGCAGTTACAACTGAAAAGGTCAAAGATGTTGTTTCTCCCGAATTCAAAAAGGCAGGTAACAAGGTTTACCTTATTGCTCCCGAATTTGACGAAAACGGACTTCCCGAAACGAACTCACTTCTTAAAGTGTTTGACAAGGTTTGCTCTCTTCTTCGTGAAGGCAAAGCAATTTCCTGCTACACTCCCGGTATGGGCGGTATCGCAGAAGCTATTATGAAAATGGCTTTCGGCAACGGTCTCGGTTTCTCTTTTGCAGACGCTTTAACTGTTGCAGACCTCTTCAAATATAATTACGCAACATTCCTTATTGAAGCAACAGAAGATATTGCAGATGCTCAGCTTATCGGTACTGTTACTGAAAAAGCAGTATTCAGCTATGGTGCAGAAGCTCTTGATTTGACAGAAGTACTTGGTATCTATGAGGATAAGCTTGAAAGCGTTTATAACTGCAACATTCCCGATACTAGCACACCTGTTGAGAACTTCTCATTTAATGCAACAGAGCGCAAAGCTCCTGCAATTAAGGTTGCTAAACCTAAAGTTCTTATTCCTGCATTCCCCGGAACAAACTGTGAATTCGATAGTGCAAAAGCAGTTCGTGATGCAGGTGCAGAGCCCGAAATTATTGTTATCAAGAACCGTTCTTCTGCTGATATTACTGCAAGCGTTGAAGAGTTCTCAACTAAGCTTAAAGATGCTCAGATGATTTTCATTCCCGGTGGCTTCTCCGGTGGTGACGAGCCCGACGGTTCAGCTAAATTCATTACTGCATTCTTCCGCAATGCAAAGGTTAAAGATGGTGTTACAGACCTTCTTGACAATCGCGAGGGTCTTATGTGCGGTATCTGCAACGGCTTCCAGGCACTTGTTAAGCTTGGTCTTGTTCCTTACGGTAAGATTATTGACACAGATGAAAGCTGCCCCACTCTTACCTACAATACAATTGCACGTCACCAGTCAAAGATTGTAAGAACAAGAATTGCTTCTAACAAATCTCCCTGGCTTGCACTTACAGAGGTGGGTGACATTTATAATGTTCCGATTTCTCACGGTGAGGGTCGTTTCCTCGCAAGTGAAGAGCTTGTAAGAAAGCTTGCAGAAAACGGACAGATTGCAACACAGTATGTTGACCTTAACGGCAACGCAACTGTTGATGTTCACTTTAATCCCAACGACTCTATGTTTGCTATTGAGGGAATCACTTCACCCGATGGCAGAGTATTTGGTAAAATGGGTCACAGTGAGCGTATCGGCGATGGTCTTTACAAGAACGTTGAAGGTAACTATGACATTCAGATGTTCAAAGCAGCAGTAAAGTATTTTAAATAAAAACACAAGCATCCCCATCAGTTTTCGAAAAACTGATGGGGATGTTAAAATTTAGTGCAATGAACTTGTTTGTCTTTGGGCGGATACGAGATTTGCATATATTCCGCCTTGGGCGATTAGCTCATTATGGGAGCCGACCTCGGCAATTCTGCCTTTTTCAATAACCACAAGTCTGTTTGCATTTTTTAGAGTTGAAAGCCTGTGAGCAATAGCAATTGTCGTTCTGCCCTCAATAAGTCGGGTGAGGGCTTCTTGGATTTTAACCTCTGTTTCGGGGTCGAGAGAGCTTGTTGCTTCGTCGAGAATAAGGATTCTTGGATTTTTGAGAACTGCTCTTGCAATGCTCACTCTCTGACGTTCACCGCCTGAAAGGGAATGACCGTTTTCACCGATAACGGTATTATAGCCGTCGGGGAGCTTCGTTATAAATTCGTGAGCATTTGCTGCCTTTGCCGCTGCAATAACTTCATCAAGAGATGCATTGGGTCTCGCATAGGCAATATTATCAAAAATTGTTCCCGAGAACAGATATGTTTCCTGGAAAACAACGCCTATATTGCTTCGGAGTTCATCCTGAGGAATATCTTTTATATCAACACCGTCTATGGTGATTTTACCTAAAGAAGGGTCGTAAAGGCGCATGCAAAGGTTAATCATTGTTGATTTTCCCGCGCCCGAGTGCCCCACAAGACCAATCATTTCTCCGGGATTTATGTGAAGATTTACATTCTTTAAAACAGGTTCATAGGATTTATAACCGAAGGTTACACCTTGAAATTCAACTGCCCCTGCTGAGTTTATTTGTTTAGGTTCGTCGGTCAATACCATTTGAGGAGCTTCGTCGAGTATTTCATAAATTTTTACAAGGCTTGTTGAACAATCTGCAACTCTTCGGGGGAAAGTAGACATCCAACGAAGAGGGGCGTATAAGAAGCCTAAATACAAGTTGAAACGGGTAAGCTCGCCTAAAGTCAATTTGCCGTCAAGAACCATTTTACCGCCGATTATAAGCACAAGGAATTCACCCAATGCCATAAAGTTACCAACAAGAGGGAATGTAACTGCCCAATACTTTTCGTTTGATGCGGCGACGTCAGCCAGCTTTTTTGAATACTTGGAGAATTTTTCAATTTCTCTTTCTTCGTTTCCGAAGGCTTTAACAACTCTGATACCTTTTATGATATCATGAAGAATCGAAGTGGCTTTCGAGTCAACTCTCCATTGCTTGCGGTAGCGAAGCATTGTGCTGTGTCTGAAAGTTGACATAAACAGTACGCCAATTGGAATGGGTATAATAACCGCAAGAGTGAGTGTGACATTTGTAGAGAAAAGGATTATAAGAATAACAGTAAACATTATTACTTGTTCGATAAGATAACGTCCCTGTTGGTTGAAAAATTCCTTTACTCTCTCGGTATCTTTTGTAACGCGGTGTATAAGGTTTCCGGCGGATTTTCCTGACATTGAGGAAAGGGACAACTCTTGGATTTTTGAGTAAACAAGAGTTCTTAAATCATCTGAAAAGCTTGAACCCACTCGGTTAGTAATACGGTTACTTATAATACCTATAACTTTTGACAGAGCAAAAGTTAGGCTCATTAAAAGAGCAATAGCAATAATACCTGTTGTGCGGGATTCAAAAAATGGAGTTGCATCAGCAGTGGGAACAAGATAGTCGTCAATGAGTATCGAGTTGAACATGGGCATAATTGCTCCCAGAATGTTCGCGAGAGTGAGAAGAAGTCCTGCACCGATAACCGATTTCACATAGGGCTTAAAATAGTCGAATGCACGGGAGAAAACATATGACTTCTTAACGCAGAATATACACGCGTTCATACCTCTCGGGTAATGACGGTGGCATTTGGGACAGATAGGTAAATCATCCATATTCATTGGTAGAAGTTCGCCGTTTTCGAAATAGTGGTTAAGAACCTTTGCAAGCTCACCGATTTCACCTACCTGACTCATTGAAAAACGGCAAATCTGAATGTTTTCGCTACCGTCATCTTTTGCGCCAATGGGTTTTAACTCCAGTTTACCGCATCCGATATCAGTCAGTTGAACTGCTTCCTGAAATCCGTCGATATTAAATTTTTCTTCTTTTCCGTCAAGGGTTTTGAGGATGTAGCCGTCATATAATGTTAATGTACCGTCACAAACCTTACCCTCGGGAGAAATATCAAAATGTACGGTTTTAATTTCCATAATCAATATAAATAGGGCTCTAAAAGCCGTCTGCTTTTCTGTTCGATTTTTTCGTGGTCGGGAATGATGTAGCGGTTACCGTCAACATCAAAAATAAGAAGAGCACTTTCATTTGCAAAACGAAGATTCCTTGTTAAATCGCGGACGGTAAAGCTTTTCTCTTTACCGTCAATAACAGTTTCAAAATAAAAGTGTCCCATACGCTCTTTGATGCTCTTAACAGATGTTATAGTGGGGCAATAGTACCTGTTTTGAAGCTCCTTGTTTGCGGCAGTTTTTGATTCTGCGTCAAGCTCTTTTAAATCCCTAACTATCCCGATTTCGTTATCCTCGATATCGTGAACGCAGATATATTCTTCCGTAAGGGAATGAGGGTAGCTTCTTATAAGCTTAACTCTGCCTTTGTTTTCTCCGTCAACAGAAAGCACAAGAAAACCATTTTGGTTAAAGGAGAATTTGCATTTTTTGGCATCTAAAAAAGAAATTGTAAGTCTATTGTCGTTCATTAGGTTTTTCCTCCTTTTCTTCAGGTTCTTCCTGTTCTTCAATTCCTATGAATTTCAAGGCTTCTTCCTGAAGCTTGAAGAGTTTATAGTATGCACCTTTCTTTTCCATAAGCTCATCGAATGTTCCGAATTCGATACATTCTCCCTCGTCAATAACTGCAAGCCTGTCAGCATCTCGGAGAGTTGAAAGACGGTGGGCAATAGCAATTGTAGTTCGTCCTGCTTTGAGTTGGGAAAGCGAATTTTGAATGTTTCTTTCTGTTTCCGTATCCATTGCAGCAGTTGCTTCGTCAAGTATCAGAATTTTCGGGTTTTGAATAATTGTTCTGGCAATAGATATTCTCTGCCTTTCGCCACCCGATAAATCCTGTCCTCCTGAACCTACCCAAGTTTCATAACCATCAGGTAGTTTGGAAATAAATCCGTGAGCGGAAGCGGCTTTTGCGGCGGCAATGACCTCGTCATTTGTAGCATCGGGACGGGCGTAACGGATATTATCTGCAATAGTTCCCATAAACAAGAAAATATCCTGGGAAACAATGCCGATATTTTTTCTTAATTGCTTTGAGGAAAGGTCTTTAACATCGTAGCCATCTATTTTTACAATACCTTCTTTAGGGTCGTAAAGTCGAGCAATAAGGTTTGAAATTGTTGTTTTGCCTGCACCTGTTTTACCCACTATACCGAGCATTTCGCCTTCGTTGATTTTAAGTGAAAGATTTTTGATTATTGGGTGAGCAGGTTCATATTCGAACTGCAGCTCATTAAGCTCAATTTCACCTTTGAACTCTTCAAGGATTACAGGGTTATCTTTATCTTTTACATCGGGTTCAGTATCTATAATTTCAAATACACGCTGGGCGGAATCAACACATCTTGCCCACCAGTTTGTAACCCATGAAAGAAATTCAATTGGGCTTTGAAGCATCTGGAGATATATAACGTAGGTGAGAAGTTCGCCAACGGTCAGTTCATTTGTTGTAACACAAAGAACACCACCGTAACCGAGAACCAATGCACCTAAAAGATAAACAAAAATTGAAAGTATGGGGAAAACTGTGTTTTCTGCATTTGAAGCGGTGATTTCCGCATTTTTTACTTTGCTGCTTATTTGGTTGAAAGCATTTAGTTCATCATCTTCTTTTGAGAAGGCTTTTATGATGCGGTGACCGTTGATATTGTCGCTGACCTTTGAAGTGAGATGTGAGTTTTGCACCCACACTCTATGATGCAATTTTCTGAAAATTTTGCCGAAAATAGGGTAACAAATAAAAATAACGGATGCGGCAGCAAGTATCATCAAGGTCAGTTTTACACTTGTTTTAAACATTATAAGTACAATACCGACAACGGTAATAGCATTTCCGATAAGGTAGGGGAAACCATCAACAAAGAACCAGTAAATGTTGTTGGAATCCCTTGTAACACGCTCCATTAACGAGCCGGTTTGCTTGTGAGTGTAAAATCCTACTGAAAGCTTTTGCATAGCCTTAAAAATTTTAATTTTTATGCCGTAAATCACATGAGGAAGCATTCCTGCAACCAAATACTGATATACCAGTGTAAACAATTGATTGAAGATTTTTATAGCTGCCATTGAAAGCACAACGGAAAAAAGACCTTTTAAAAGAGCATCATAGCCCAAGGTGTTACCCGGATTCAGAACTTCATCATAAAGCTTTTGGGTGCTGAATTGAGGGATTAAAAGGTTCAATCCTGTACTTAGCAAAATGAATATAATTATAAAAATCATTTTCCATTTCTCATCACCGAAAAACGAAAAAAGTCTTTTTATTGTAGAGCTTTTATCAACGCAGTCCTTGCAGAAGTGCATACCGTTTGGCACGGGTGCCCCGCATTTTTGACAACAGGAATCCTTTATATTTACTATGTATTGATTATAGTTTTCACCATTTTTAAAAGCATTGAAGATTTTTCGGAATGTATCCGCTTTTTCTAAAAGCCCGATGGAGAAATAACCTATAGAAAAATATTCTCCGCTATATTTATAGGTTAGTTGCCCTGTTGCCAGATATTGCTCAGTGAAAATTTCATCAATCTCGTTTATAGGAAGAGAGGTTATTTTCTGCAGTTTTGGTTTGGGCGGTGGGGATTTTTTGTGCTTGCTTTTCTTTTTTGGTAGGGGCGGTTCATCAATTTCTGCAGTGTAAACACCTTTTTCATCAAAAAAAATAAAGCAATCTCCGAAGGTTTCTGCTTTGCGCATATCTGACTTGAAAGCAAAAATTATTGAATCAGTATTAAGCCCTGCTTCCTGTAAAATCTCTTTTACGGGACCAGGTAGAGTACCCGACGGCGGAAGATGCGGATGGGGCATTTTTTTCAAATGCAATTTAAAAAGCACTTTATTGATATTTTCCATAATGTCACTCACTCTGACTATATAAAATCTATTATATATTTTATCATAGCAGCGCTAAAATCACAAGAGAATATACGTATTTTATAGTCTTAATATTTTATTAACAACAATACAATATAGTGTAGTTAAAAATATATATTTTGTGAGAAATTATTTGTGTATTTTTCCCAAAATAAAAACAAGTGTTGTTTTTTGTAATAAAGTGAATTGACATTCACCGGAATGTTTGGTATAATGACTGTGATTAAAATGGGGTTGTAGGTGTGATGGCCGGTCAACTTCATTGATGTTTTGAT
Organism: uncultured Eubacteriales bacterium; assembly: GCA_964624385.1. GTDB lineage: Bacteria > Bacillota > Clostridia > Oscillospirales > Acutalibacteraceae > DTU089. The sequence goes on from CAZUZV010000011.1 coordinate 10,210, forward strand.
AATTACAATAATTAAATTTGCGAAAGGTGTAAAAATATGGCAGTAAAAAGTGTTACGAGATTTGGAATTCAGAGAAAAATCGTTGCAAACATGACAACTGAGAGTTGGCAAAACATTCCTCACGTTAGCTACCAGTATGAGCCCGATGTTACAAAATTTGTTGAAGAATTTAAAAAATTTACCGCAGAGCATCAAGGCGATAGCGGTGCTAAAATCACTTTTAACGCAGTTCTTCTCAAAGCAATTGCAGAAGCAATCGAAGAAGATCCGATTATTAACGCTCATATGCATTTTGAAAAAGGTCTTGTAAGAGGTAAAGTTACCGTATTTGATAATATTGATATTTCTGTTCCGTGGATTCTTCCCAGCGGAGAAATGATGACCATCACAATGAAAGACATGGGTAACAAAACTCTTAAAGAAATTGCGGAGTATCAGGCAGATATTAACCGCAGACTTGAGAAAACAAACCTTACAGAAGCATTGTATTCTGTTTCGTTCAACGATACCATTGATAAACTCAAAAAAGGTCACATTATTAAAGCGGTTAAAAGACTTTATGGTGCAAACAGCAATAAAAAACACAGAATACCGCTTTTAAAAGGCGAAGAGAAGAAAGCTTACGAAGCAATTCCTGAGACCGACAGAATTACATACAAAGATCTCAAACAAGGCACAATTACCGTTTCAAACGTTGGTGCAGATACAAGAGGCCTTTCCGGTGAGGTTGCAATGCTTATGGTTATTCCTCCCCAGGTTTGTGTCATTGGTATAGGAACAATGCAGAGAAAACCTGTTGTGGTTACTGATGAAGACGGAAACGAAAAAGTTGAAATCAGAACAATCCTTCCCATGAACATTTGCTTTGACCACAGAGCGCTCGATTTCGGCGAGGTGAGACCCTTCCTTTCAAAGATGGAAGAGTTCTTCCAAAACCCCGAAAAGATTCTTAATCTTGAAGCCTAACATACATATATAAACTAACGGAACTTCGACCCTTTGGGTTGGAGTTCTTTTTTCGTGACTTTTCCGTGAACAGAGTTTGTAATATGTGTATAAAAAGTGAAAAGTAAAACTGTTGTAAATGGGGAATGTTATGTTATTCTATTGAAAATAAATTTGGTTTTGTGTTATAATGCATTAATTAAAAGTGTATTGTTAAGGATGATAAAATGAAAAAGAAATTTATGGCTTTCGGGTGTTTTGTTGTAGCTTTTTCAATTTGCGCTACAATTTCTCTAGCAAAAGAAAAAGCAGATAAAACAGATGTTACAATAGCTACTGCAAAGAACTATTATGCCGTAAAATCAGAAACTACCACAAGCAGTTCTTTAGGAAATCTTGTGAGTGATGTTGTAGGTGGAATGGGCTCAGGTTCTTCCGGCGGAATTAGTGATATAATTGGAGGAATCGGTTCAGATTCTTTTGGAAGTATTGGTGATGCAATAGGCGGTATAGGTGATTCCTTGGGTAGTATAGGTTCAGACTCTTTTTCAAGCAGTTTTGGAAGCGGTTTAAGTGAAATCGTAGGTGGTTTGTTTGGGGTCTCCGATAACACTACCATGGCTACAACTGTGGCAACAACTTCTGGAAATATAGGTTTAATTATTCCCGTTCCTGCGGCAACACAAGAGGCCACAGAAACAACTACATCCACAGTTACCACCCAAAAAGCAGATGAGGGTGAAACAGTCGATTATGCTGCAACCTCAAATCCCTATACAAAGCCTACAGGTACTTTTGCAGCAGGAGATCAGGACGAAACAATAAAATGGCTTCAATGGATTTTTATATATACTCATTACGGCTTGGAGGATGACGGAATAACCGGTGTTCTTGATGAAGATACTGTTGCAGTTGTAAAAAAACTCCAGCATGAAAACAGCCTGACTGTTGACGGGAATATAACAGAAGATGTTATAAAAGCTGCAGAGGTGCTTTATTATCAGACAATTCTTGGCGATGATGTGAGCGCAATTGAGGTTTCTCTTGAGGCAACTGCAGGTGAATCGGTTTCATACCAAGCAGCAGAATCCGACGGAGAAAATGATATTCCGGTTGCATTGCTTGTAGTTGTTCTTGTGATTATATGGATTTTGGCAATAGGCGGAATTGTTCTGTTATTTGTATTTAAAAAGAAAAAACTTTCTGCGAAAAATGGCGGTAGCAAAGAAAATACCATAATAGAGCAAAACACAACAACAGAAACGCAAACAGAAGAAAACAAAACCGAAATAAGCAGTATGTCGGATTTGTTTGAGGATGCAGATAAAAAGTAATTTTATTCACATATTGCAAAGGAGAATGTGAAATGGATAAATATTTGATTATCAATGCAGACGATTTCGGAATGAACCACTCCTCAAATATGGCAGTAATGGATTTGTTCGAAAAGGGTGGAATAACTTCTTCAACCATTATGACACCATGTCCTTGGGCAAAGGAAGCAGGGAAATGGGCGGCTGCTCATCCTGAATATGCCGTTGGTGTTCATTTGACTTTTACAAGCGAGTGGGGTAATTACAGATGGGGTCCTGTTGCACATAATAATACGGATTCTTTGCGTGATGCTGAAGATTTTATGTATTATGAATCCGGTGATTTTGAGAAGAATTGTGATATCCAAGAGGTTGAAGGCGAAATCAGAGCGCAGATAGAGCGTTTTAAATCCTTTGGTGTTGAGCCTTCCCATCTTGATAACCATATGGGCTCTCTCTATGGTATTGAAACAGGCAGATTTGAAATTCTTATCCGTACTCTTGAACTTGCCGGTGAATATGGTCTTCCTTTCCGTTTCCCCGGTACGTTTGTACCTGAAATGTTCAAAAATGACACTCTTGAAGTGAAAATCGATATTGATGTTATAGAGGGCGTTTTCGATAAAGTGCTTGGTTATGCCAAAAGTTTAGGCGTTGCAATGCCTGACTATCTTATTCCTGGTGAGTGGAATGGTCCTCAGAATGATAGTTACGAGAATTTTAAAGAATATATTTATGAGCTTTACAAATCATTCCCAAATGGTGTAACAGAAACTTACATACATCCTGCTCTTGAGTGTGATGACCTTAAAGCAATTACAGGTTGTTGGCACAGAAGAGTTTGGGAGCATAGGCTATTCTCTGACCCTCAGACACTTCAGCATATCAAAGCTTGCGGTATAGAATTAATTAACTACCGTGATTTGAAGAAAATAAAAGGTATATAAAACATACCCCTTACTTTCAGTTTTTCGCTAAAAGTAAGGGGTATGTGTAATTTTATTTAATAATCTCTAAACCTTCAAGAAGAATTTTGAGACCTAAAAGGATAAGAATCAAACCACCTGCAAATTCTGCTTTTGATTTATATTTTGTTCCGAAAATATTACCGATTTTCACACCAATTGCCGAAAGAGTAAAGGTTATAATTCCGATAAGGGCAAAGGCTATGTAAACGAACCAATCCGTCTCAAAATCTGTGAAAGCGAAGCTGACACCTACTGCAAGAGCATCTATACTTGTTGCAATCGCCATTACGAACATTGTTTTAAAGCTGAGAGAATCATTAACTTTATCTTCGTCTTTTTCCAAAGCTTCTTTAATCATATTGCCACCGATAAATGCCAAAAGAATGAAAGCGATCCAATGGTCGATTGATGTGATTTTATCTGCAAAGGTACTGCCTAAAAAGTAGCCCGCCATTGGCATAAGTGCCTGGAAAGCTCCGAACCAAGCGCCGACTATAACGCAACTTTTAAGGTCGATTTTTTTGAGGGCGAGTCCTTTGCAAAGAGCAACTGCAAAAGCATCCATAGAAAGACTTACTGCAAGCAGAACGATTTCAATTAGACTCAATTAAAACATCTCCAATTTTTATTTTGGAAAAAAATTATATATCAAATAACAATTTATGTCAATCGGTTGATTTTAATGCATAATTTATGATAAAATCGTTTTCGTGTTAAGAGGGTGAAATAATGAGAGTTTTATTTGAATCTAAAAAGAAAGCGCTAATATCAATTGTCGCAATAATTATAGGGTTATTAGTTCTTGTAAATATATGTGCATCGGCTTTTTTCTCTTTTACCATATTTAAAAAAGACGGTTGGAAAAAATTTGAGGAATATTCTTATGGCGAACAGTTAAATGATTCTTCAGAATGGATTTCAGAAAAAAGTGAAAAAATTGAAATTAGGAATTCAGAAGAGAAAGAATTAACTGCATTGGAAATCAAAAATGAGCATATTTCACATAGCTATATTATAATCTGTTATCAATATGGTGGGAGTCCTGAAACAATGGAAGAATATGCAAAGCATTTTTATGATTTGGGTTTTAATATAATTCTTCCGTATTTGCGCGGACATAGTGAAAGCGCTTATAAAAACATATCAATGGGATGGAAAGACAGTGCAGATATTATTGATTGGGTTGAAAGTATAGTCGAAAAAGATGAAAAGGCGCGAATTGCTCTTTTCGGTGTTTCAATGGGGGCTAATGCGGTAACGCTTGCGGCTGCAGAAGAGTTGCCCGGAAATGTAAGATTGGTAGTTTCCGACAGTTGCTACACTTCGTTGGAAGATTTAATGAAAGAATATATAAAAAATGAAACACCGCTTTCATCATTTCTTACAACAGAATTTGTGTCTGTTTTTGCAAAAGACAAAATAGGGGTTTCTTTAAAAGAAGCCGATACTATAAAAAAAGCCAGTGAAATTGAGATGCCTATAATGTTTATTAATGGTGAAAGCGACACCGTTGTACCGCCCCTTGTAAGCAAAAAGCTTTACGAAAATTGTGATGCAGAGGGTGTGGAGGAAGTTATAATTGAAGACGGCACTCACGGAAGAAATATTGAAGCAGACGAAGTAACCTATTGGGCAAATATTGATACATTTATATTAAATAATCTTGGAATATAAAAAAACTCTTGACAAAGCAGTATTACTCTGCTATAATGCACTCCTGTAAAGTTAAAGTTCTTTACAGCGTGGTTTGAAAGGGGTGTCATTATGGCTAAAAATCTTGATGTAGTTTTGCTTGCGGATTTCTATGGCGAAATGCTTACAGATAATCAGCGCAAGTTCATTGAGTATTATTATAGCGACGACCTTTCTCTTTCCGAAATTGCTCAGAATGAGGGCATCACAAGGCAGGGTGTCCGCGATGCAGTTAAAAGAGCAGAAACACAGCTTTATGATATGGAAAAGAAACTCGGTTTTGCAGAGCGTTCAAAAAAAATCAGCGAAGCTCTTGAGGTCGTTTTGGAAAACGTTGAGCAAATAAACACATATAATATGAATATTTCTCTCTCTCGAGAGGTTAACGATGCAGTTGTTAATATTAAATCTGCAATCGTTTCTCTTGAAGAATGATGAATTAACGATAATTAATTAAAGGAGGTTGCACCGTGGCTTTTGAAGGTCTTTCCGATAGGCTCGACAATGCCTTTAAAAAATTAAAAAGTAAGGGTAGCCTTACAGAATCCGATGTCCGCGACGCTATGCGTGAGGTGCGCCTTGCACTTTTAGAGGCAGACGTTAACTATAAGGTTGCCAAAGATTTTACCAATACAGTTACCGAACGCGCTATTGGTGCTAAGGTTATGGAAAGCCTTACTCCTGCGCAGATGGTTATTAAAATCGTTAATGAAGAGCTTACCGCACTTATGGGCGGAACTCAGGCAAGACTCGCTTCTGCATCACATCCTCCAACAGTTGTTATGATGTGCGGTCTTCAGGGTTCAGGTAAAACTACTCACAGTGCGAAAATTGCTCTCAGACTCAAAGAGCAAGGTCACAGACCCCTCCTTGTTGCTTGTGACATTTATCGTCCCGCTGCTATTAAGCAGTTGCAGGTTGTTGGTGAGCAAATCGGTGTTCCCGTTTTTGAAATGGGTACTGAAAATCCCGTTAAAATTGCAAGAGAAGCAATTAAACTTGCTAAAGACAACGGTTATGACTATGTATTTCTTGATACTGCAGGTCGTCTTCATATTGATGAACAGCTTATGCAGGAACTCAAAGATATAAAAGCAGAGGTTAAGCCCCACGAAATTCTCCTCGTTATTGACTCAATGCTCGGTCAGGACGCAGTTACAGTTGCATCTTCATTTAATGAAGCGCTGGGTATTGACGGTCTTGTTCTTACAAAGCTTGACGGTGACACCCGAGGC
>CAZUZV010000011.1:16372-59178 GCA_964624385.1 uncultured Eubacteriales bacterium
GCGCTTTCTGCAAGAGCGGTTACAGGTAAACCTATTAAGTTTATCGGTATCGGCGAAAAACTCGGTGATTTGGACGTGTTCCATCCCGACAGAATGGCAAGCCGTATTCTCGGTATGGGTGATGTGCTTTCTCTTATTGAAAAAGCAGAAACAGCTCTTGACGAGAAAAAAGCTGAACAGCTTGAAAAGAAGCTTCGCGAAAACAGAATTGACCTTAACGATATGCTTATGCAGTTTGAGGAAATGAAGAAAATGGGTCCTATGAGGGATATTATTTCTCTCATTCCCGGACTTAATAAAAAAGTTAAGGATACAGATGTTGACGATAAGCAAATTGATTATACAATGGCAATTATCCGTTCAATGACAATGAAAGAACGTGAAAATCCAGAGATAATAAATCCTTCCCGTAAGAGAAGAATTGCCGCAGGTTGCGGTATGCAGGTTGAGGATGTTAACAGACTTCTTAATCAGTACCGTTCAATGCAAAAGCTTTATAAACAACTTAACGGCAAAAATTCAAAGAAAATGATGAAGCGTATGCAGCGCATGGGTATGGGCGGAGGAATGCCCGGTGGAATGGGCGGCATGGGTGGATTCCCAATGTAAGTCTTTAAACACAAATGTGTTTAATATAAATTAGTTTATTATTATTTTACTTTTCGGAGGTAATTAAAATGGCAGTAAAAATTCGTCTTCGCCGTATGGGCGCAAAGAAAGCACCTTTCTATCGTGTAGTAGTTGCTGATTCACGTTATCCTCGTGACGGCAGATTCATCGAAGAAGTTGGTTACTACAACCCCATCAGCAATCCTGCAGAGGTTAAAATTGATGCAGAGAAAGTTACAAAATGGATTCAAAACGGTGCTCAGCCCACTGATACAGTTCGCGACCTTCTCAAAAAAGAAAACATCATTAAATAATTAGGGTGACAACGATGAAAGAATTACTCGAAACAGTCGCAAAGGGACTTGTTGATGCCCCTGATGCAGTCGAGGTCACTGTTGACGAGCCCAACGAAGAGGGTGTAGTTGTTTATCATCTTCACGTCGGACCCGACGATATGGGAAGAGTTATCGGTAAGCAAGGCAGAATTGCAAAGGCAATCCGTACTGTTATGCGTGCCGCAGCTATTCGTAAAGATGTTAAAGTTCAGGTCGACATCGATTAATTAAAGACGGTTGATTTTAGCGCATAAGGCGTTTTTTTACACACTCGGAGTATCTATATACACCATCGGTGTAAAATTCCGCCTTCTGCATCTAAAATCAATCCGTCTTTCGTTATTTGGAGTATTTATGATTAAAGAATATCTTGAAATCGGGCAGATAGTCAGCACCCACGGGATAAAGGGTGAAGTGCGTCTTAACCCTTGGTGTGACTCTCCCGAGTTTGTTAAAAAGTTCAAAACTCTTTACCGTGATGAAAAGGGAAACGATGGTTTTAAAATTGTTGCTTGCCGTCCTCATGGTAATGTTGCTGTGCTTAAAATTGAGGGGATCAATACTGTTGAGGATGCACAGAAATTGAGAAACACAGTTCTCTATATGAAGCGTTCAGATATTGATTTGCCCGATGGTAAATGGTTTGTTTCCGAGCTTATTGGTTGTTCCGTTTTGAATTACGACGATAATAATATTTGCTACGGCAAAATTAAAGATATAGAAAGCTATACGGCAAATGACGTATGGTTTATTGAAACTCCCGATGGTAAAGAAGTGCTTATTCCCGCTATCAAGGATGTTGTAATTGAATGCGATGTTGCGCAAGATAGGGTTTTCATCCGTCCGTTAAGGGGGCTTTTTGATGAGGATTGATATTTTAACTTTGTTCCCCGAAATGTGCGAGGCAGTAATGAGCGAAAGCATAATCGGAAGAGCAAGAAAATCGGGAAGGGTGGAAATGAATTTTCACCAAATCCGAGATTTCGCAATAAATAAACATAATCAGGTTGACGATACGCCCTACGGTGGTGGTGCAGGTATGCTTATGATGGCACAACCCATTTATGATTGCTATATGAAAGTATGTAATGAAACGGGTACGAAACCCCACTTTATATATATGTCACCATGCGGTAAAACTCTTACACAGCAACGTGTAAAAGAACTTTCCGAAATGGATAATATAGCTATTCTTTGCGGAAGATATGAGGGTGTTGACCAAAGAGTTATTGACGAAATCGTTGATGAAGAAATTTCTATCGGCGACTATGTTGTAACAGGCGGAGAAATGCCTGCAATGATCCTTGCCGATGCGGTTTCTCGTATGCTTCCCGGAGTTCTTTCCGAGCCTGAGGGATTTATGGGAGAGAGTCATTACTCTTCGTTGCTGGAATACCCCCAATATACAAAGCCTCCCGTTTGGCACGATGTGGCAGTTCCTGAAGTTCTTACCTCGGGTCACCACGCCAATATAAAAAAATGGCAAAAAGAACGTGCCATTGAAAGAACTTATAAACGCAGGCCCGAGCTTTTAGAAAATGCGGAACTTGATAAGAAAGAAAAGGCATTTTTGGAAGAATTAAAGAATAATCGTTAAATAATTGTTTATGTTTAATAATAACTATCTACAATTGTAGTTAAGTTGCACAAAACACGCCTTTGAAATTTTAAAAGGTTTAGTATTCCATCCGAATTATCGGCTTTTTAGGAAAAGGTTGGACTTTTTTCGTTGACTAAAAATAATTTGGTGGTATAATATAGTAAGTGATTTGCAGATTTTTGCACTCATAATATAGGAAATTATTTATTGCTATAATTTTGAATGTGGGAGAATTATTATGTACGTTAAAGATGTAACAGTTAAAAATCAGGTAGGTCTTCATGCACGTCCCGCTACTTTCTTTATTCAGAAAGCTAACGAGTTCAAGTCCTCAATTTGGCTTGAGAAGGAAGAAAGAAGAGTTAATGCAAAGAGTCTTCTCGGTGTTCTTTCTCTCGGCATTATGGGTGACACCGAAATCCGCATCATCGCAGGCGGTGTTGACGAGGAACAGGCAGTTAATGCTCTCGTTGCATTGGTAGAAAGTGGCTTCGCAGAAGTTTAATTCAGATTTTAAGGCGGTAAAGGTTTTCCTTTACCGCTATTTTTATAGTGGCAAACGGTAAGTTAAGGGCCTGCGATGCTGATTTTAATGTTTGGAAGCGAAGCCTCCCCGAAACTTGCCACTTTCCACTTGAAACTTTCAACTTTTAAGGTGGTGAGTATATGGAACAAAGATTACGCAGATTAAAGGATAAGGCAAACAAGCTGCCCTTATCTCCCGGTGTGTATATTATGAAAAACAAGGACAACGAAATAATATACATCGGCAAAGCGAAAGCCTTAAAAAACAGAGTAAGTCAGTATTTCGGCGCTCAGGAAAAGCAGCTTCCCAAAGTGCAGAAAATGGTGGAAAACGTAGAAGATTTTGACTATATACTCACAGATAGCGAGTTCGAAGCGCTTGTTCTTGAATGTAGCCTTATAAAGCAGAATATGCCCAAATACAACATTCTTTTAAAGGATGATAAAGGTTTCAGCTATATTAAGGTAACAAAAGGGGATTGGCAGAATATTTATCCGGTTCTTCAAAAGGACGACGAAAATGCAGAATATATCGGGCCCTATACTGCAGGTTTTTCCGTTACCCGTGCCGTCGAAGAGGCGAAAAAGGTTTTCAAGCTTCCTACTTGCTCAAAAGTTTTTCCCCGTGATATAGGAAAAGGTCGTCCTTGTCTTAACTATCATTTAGGCATTTGCTGTGCGCCTTGTTCGGGTAAACTCAAAAACAGTGAATATAAGAAAAATGTTCAGGATGCTCTTGATTTTTTGAAAAACGGCAGTAAGGAAACTATAAGAAAATTAACCGACCAAATGAACGAGGCTTCGGAAAATTTGGAGTTTGAAAAAGCAGCTAAAATCCGCGATACCATAAGAAGCATTGAGAAAGTCGGAAGCAACCAGAAGGTTGTTTCTTCAACCTATAAGGAGCAGGATGTGTTTGCTCTCTCGGTTATGGACGGCAAAGCTTGCTTTGCGGTGCTTCGTTTCGAAGATAACAGACTTTTTGACAGTGAGCATTTCTTCGCTGATGAGGGTAATAAAATGTCTGAAATGAGATCGGAGTTTATAACATCTTATTACTCTATGAACAGAAAAATTCCTCCGAGAATTGAATTTGACGGAGAAATTGAAGACAAAGAAAATATAGAAAAATGGCTTTCCGAAAAGCGCGGTACAAATGTAAGCATTGTTATACCTCAAAAGGGTGTTCAGGCAAAATTGGTTGAAATGTGTAAGTCAAACGCTTCTCAAAAGCTTTTAGATAAATACAGAGTAAATGACAGAAACCGCGAAGCGCTTGAAGAACTTTCGCTCCTTCTTGGAATGTCAAAAATCCCCGAATATATTGAAGCCTATGATATTTCCCATACGAGCGGTAGCGACAATGTTGCAGGTATGGTTGTTTTCAAGGACGGTAAGCCATTAAAAACCGCATACCGCCGTTTTGCCATAAAAGGCTTCAGCGGTCAGGATGATTACCGCTCAATGAACGAGGTGCTATCCCGTCGTTTTGACGAATACTATGCCCACAAAGAAAATGGTGAAACTGTGGGATTTGCAAGGCTTCCTGATTTGATTCTCCTTGACGGTGGCAAGGGTCAGGTTAATGCGGTTTTACCTCTTTTAAAGGAATATAGCATTGATGTTCCTGTTTTCGGTATGGTGAAAAACAGTAAGCACAGAACCTCAGCAATTTCAACAGGTGGCGGAAGAATAGATTTTAATGCAAGAAAAAAAGCTTTCCAGCTTGTTACTAATATTCAGGATGAGGTTCACAGATTTTCCGTTGCATACCACCATAAAAAACATACAAAATCTGCCCTTACGGCATCTCTTACGGATATTAAAGGTATCGGAGAAAAGAAAGCCAAAAATCTTATAATCAAATTCAAGACAATGGATGCCATAAGAAATGCCGCCAAGGCTGAACTTATGAGTGTGCCGGGCATAACGGAATCAAATGCAATTGAAATAATAAAAGCCTTTCGGGGTGAATAAAAATAATGAACAGACTCCAAAAGTCTGTTCATATTTTTATTTGTATTCAAAATCCCAATCGGGTTCGCCGTTGCAATTTTCTTTCATTTTTTCGTTCCAGCTGCAGAAGATTTCGGTATATTTATCACTTAAAAATACATCAAGATATTTATTAAAATTAGGGGAGAGGGGCATATCTTTTATGCTTTCAATAGGTGTGAAGAAAACTTCGCCTTCGTCGGTGCCCTCTAAAAGCTCACCGCTGTATTCGTTGGTTTTATAAAAAAACACGATATATTTATCGTTGTTGTCGGTGTTGTGCCAATGAACACATCCGCAGTATTTAAGGTTTGCAACGGTAAGACCCGTTTCCTCCTTAACCTCTCTTACTGCGCTGTCATAAAAGCTTTCGCCATCTTCAACATGACCGCCCGGGAAAGTTATACCGCACCAATATTTAACTCTTCTCTGCACCAGAACCTCGTTTGTTTTTGGGTTTTGCACCATAACCATATTTGTTAATTCAATTTTTGGCATTGTGTTTTCTCTTTTCGTCAGTAATATGATTAATATTAGCATTGCAAGATTTAGTTGTCAAATTTCTTTTAAAAACTTGACAAACATATAAAATAAATGCAATAATATAATGATTATATATGTCAAAGTATAACTATTGTCATATTAAAATAAAAATACGGAGGTGTTGGCTGATGCGCGTTATTACAGGCTCTGCACGTGGCAGAAAGTTGAAAACTCTTGAGGGCGATAGTGTCAGACCTACAACCGACAAAATTAAAGAGTCGATTTTTAATATTATTCAGTTTGATATTGAGGGTAGACGTGTACTTGATATGTTCTGCGGATGCGGTCAGTTAGGTATTGAGGCTTTAAGTCGTGGTGCGGCTTCTGCGGTATTTGTTGATATTTCCCGCGCTTCAATTGCCGTAACTGAAGAAAATCTTGCAACAACAGGCTTCAGAAATATTTCCAAAACTGTTTTGGCAAATTCCCTTGAATATTTAGACAGAACCTCGGAAGTGTTTGATATTGCTCTTCTTGACCCTCCCTACAATGCAGGAATTATGGAGGCTGCTATTGAAAGAGTTCGTCTTCATATAGCGGACGGTGGCATAATTGTTTGCGAAACAGGTGAAAGAGAAGTTCTTCCCGAAGATGTTGAGGGCTTTACATCAAAACGCTATAAATACGGCAAAATTGCTTTGACCGTTTACAGAAAGGATGCTTAATATGGGTAAAACGGTTGTGTGCCCCGGTAGCTTTGATCCGCTGACCATAGGGCATCTTGATATTATAACCCGTTCTGCAAAGCTTTTTGACAAGGTTATTGTGGTTGTAATGCGAAATCCAAACAAGGATGAAGGTAGTTTCACAACGGAAGAACGTGTTGAATTTATAAAACGATGCACAAAGAATTTAGACAATGTGTGTGTTGACAGTTATGCAGGTCTTCTTGCAGACTATGTTCGTGAAAAAGGTGCATCGGCGGTGGTTAAAGGTTTGAGGGCAATTTCAGACTATGATGATGAATTCCGTCAGGCTTTAACAAACCAAAAGCTGAATTCCGAAATGGAAACAATTTTTATGGTTTCAAACGCGGAGCATATGTTTTTAAGCTCCAGCGTAGTTAAACAAGTTTGCAGATTAGGTGGCGATGTTTCCACATTTGTTCCTGCTGAAATCTGTGACGATATAGTAAAAAGATTATCCAAATAAAGAAAGGATGTTTTTATAATGGGTACAAGTATTGTTGAAAAATCTCTTGCTGATATGGAGCAGCTTATTGACGAGGCGAAATCAGTTCCATTCTCAACAAAAACACTTATGGACACAGAGGAACTTTCAAGACTTATTGAGGACATTCGTCTTAATATGCCCGAAGAAATTACTCAGGCAAAGAGAATTGCTCAAGAAAGACGCGATATTCTCGACCAGGCACAGCTTGAGGCAGAAGATATCATAAATAAAGCTCGTCAAAGAGCAGATATTATGATTGAAGAGCACCAGATTACAAAGGAAGCAAAGAGTGCTGCTGAAGATATTTTCCGTCAGACAAAGGCAGAAGCAGACGCTCTTCTTGCTTCTTCAAAGCAGCATGCAGAAGAGATTACTCTTAAAGCAGAGAAATGGTCAAATGACATAAGAAGAAATGCAAGTTCATATGTTGAAACAATTATCAGAGATACTGATGAAACTCTTACAAACAGCGTTAACGATATCAGAAAGCTTCGCCAGAGTGTTAAAGAAGCTCTTGCTCACAACAATGCTTCAAGACCAAGTTTTGACGATTAAGGTGAAATTATAAATGGAAAAAGAAAAGCTTTGTTTGCGTTGTATGAGGAAAATAGGAGACAATGATTTTTGCCCCTATTGTCGCAAGGATGACAGCGAACCACAAAAAGAACCGTATTTGCCCCTTAAAACTATTGTAGGTGGAAGATATCTTGTTGGTAAGCTCATTGCATCAAACAGCGAGGGTGCTACTTACTATGCTTTTGATATGGAGAGAAAGACTCCTATTACCTTGAGAGAACTTTTTCCAAAAGGAATTCTTTCAAGAGGCGAGGGTAATTATTGCCTTGTCAATATTGGGAAGGCATCGGATTTCATTGATGCAAAGGAAGAGTTTGTAAAGCTTTGGACGGCATTAACGGAGATTAAAGGCTTTACTGCTCTCACTGAGGTTTACGGACTTGTAGAGGATTTAGGAACTGTTTACGCAGTAAGTGAGTATTTGGGTGAGGGAAAGACCTTGCGCGAATATCTTTTGGAGCAAGAACAAGGTTATATTTCCTGGGATGAGGCACGTGTTCTCTTTATGCCGGTGCTTTCTGCCTTGGGTGAGCTTCATAATGCAGGAATTATTCACGGTGGCATTTGTCCCGAAACACTTATTCTTGACCAAAATGGAAAGCTTCGTATATCTGGCTATTCTATTGAAGAAGTGCGCCGTCAGAAGAGCATAATGGAAAGCGAATTGTTTGACGGATACGCTGCTGTTGAACAGTACGGTTTTAGCGAAGGCTTGAGCACAAGTACGGATATTTATGCTTTTTCTGCAGTTCTTTACAGAGCTCTTATAGGTAGCGTTCCTATGAGCTCCGCATCAAGACTTACTAACGATAAGCTTATGATTCCCGGCAAATTCGCAGAACAATTACCGGCATATGTTATAAATGCTCTTGTTAACGGGCTTCAGATTCTTCCCGATGACAGAACGGTTACATCAGAACAGTTGAGAGATGAACTTTCTGCATCTCCGGCAGCGGCAGGAACTGCATCGGAAGCATATTCTTCGATGTATGCTTCACAGTCCGAAGAGGCGGGAGATACCGTTGTTGAAGAGGTTTCTCTTGAAGAGGATGAAGAGTCACAACCCGACACACCTAAAATCCGTAAAAGCACAATCGCGGTTTTTGTTATAAGTGTTATTCTTTGCCTTGCCATTCTTATTGTTGCACTTGTTGGAATAAAGGGCTTTTCAAATGATAAAGATGAAGAGAGCACAACGGAAGAATCCACAACGGAATTTGTTTCCGAGGATGAAACTCAAGGTGAAATCGGTGCATCAAGTATTACTGTTCCCGATTTCAGAGGCAAAGAGTACGACGATATAAAAATCGACACTGCCTATAACGGTTTTCTCGTTTTTAAGACAGAATATGTTGACAGCGATGAAGATAAGGGAACAGTAATTTCTCAGGACATAACAGAAGGAACTGTTGTGTTCGAAGAAAGAAATATAACCTTAAAAATCAGTAATGGTAGGGAAGTTCCCAATGTTTTGAAACAATCTCTTAAAGATGCAGTTTCCGATTTGAAAGCAGCGGGATTTAAGAAAGTTGAGACTGTTGCAGGAAGTATTGCAGATAATGCAGATGATTCTTTAATGGTTTACAGTGTTGTTTGCGAAGACTCCGATACAGATAATTGGATTGCTATACCCGATGACAGAAGACTCTCAGTAAGCGATAAAATAATTGTTTATTATTATGGAGAATATGTTGAAATAACCGAGGAAGCAACGGAAGAAACAACGGAAGAACCTTCGGATGATGAACCTGTTGACGAGAAAGAAAACAACGATTCTTCTGAAGAAGTATAAAAATTAAATGGAATAAGTAAAAAGACCACGAAATGTCACCTTTTTTGGACATCTCGTGGTCTTTTTAGTTTTTGGGCGTTTATTGACAATGGGAGCATGTGCAAATTACCGAACCATCACCAAGAACATAATAAAAGTAGGGTTCTTCATCGGTAGAAAAAGCACAAACAGGTACTTCTTGATTATCAAGATATGTATAGAAAGGATCATCTTTAAGATCTTCTTTCTTAAGATAATATCCTATACTTTCTTCGTATATTTTTTCATTTCCTTTTTCATCTAACATTACTTCACCGGAATCATCATACTCAAAACATCTTTTAGTTCTTTTACAACCCATTTTATATTTATCATAACCATAACCGTCAAGATCTCTTCTATCCACCCTATATTTTACGTACGATATGAAACTATCCCCAAAATAACTTGTTTTCCATTCTTCTAATGATATTATTTCATCGTATTCTTTAATAGCCATTTCTTTTGAATAGTAACCACATCTAACATCACCCAAAGTAAACACAAGATTATCTTCTCCAATTCCTTCTGGAACAAGTTTTAAACAATTCACTGTTTCACCATTATATTCGATAGTTATAACATGCTCAGGATCAGAATGATCAAAATTAATATAAAATTCACCATTTACATTTTTTTGAGGGGTACCATTGTCCATCATACCAAGCATAGCTTCTCCAAGAACACTTTCAATTGTTTTTCTATTGTTCCTGCAATCATTTTTTCTTTGCATATAAAGTGCGCCACTATATACAGGAACAGCAATGGCCAATAGTATACCTAATATAATAACAACTATCATTATTTCCATTAAAGTAAACCCTTTTTTAGAAATTAAAAAGTGAAACATATGATTTAATCTCCTTTATGAATTAGTATAAGTATATAGAGGAATGTCACCAAAGTGCGTTGCTGAATGTTCGGTGTCTGTAACGATTGGCTCTACACCGTTTTCTAAGGTTACTTCATCTAATATGTAAAAGCCTAAGCGTTTTTTTATAGCGTATATTTTTTTCGTTGAGATATTTTGATGCAAATTGACTAAATGGCTCGTGGGATATCCTTCTTCATCAAATGTAACAAGCGTATTAACTTCCATATAGTTATTTGAAATGTATATATCTTGAAAAAATAAAAATGTTGAAAGAAAAATAGAAAAGCAAAAGAAAATAATGAATAGTGCTTTCAAAATTTTAGCTTTATGGAGAATTCTTGAATATAAAAGGAACAGAATAAAGGAGATGATTAAACAAAGTATGACAAATAACATAAAATTACCTTCTTTGGTGTTTGATATAGAAATTAGTTAGTGATATATAACTAACTTTATTATAAGCAATAAAATTTTCAAAGTCAATATAACTAACACATATTTAGTGACAAATCACTAACAATTGGTTTGTTAGTGATTTATCATCAAAGAAAAGGTTAGAGGTGGCAAATGGGAATTTATAATTTTGTCGTGAAAAGAATATACCAATTGTGTAGAGAGAGGAATATAACACCTAATGCTTTAAGTTATTTGTGTGGCATTTCTCAATCAACACTTAAAAGCATTCTCAATGGAGAAAGTAAAAATCCCGGTATTGTGACTTTAAAGAAAATTTGCGATGGTTTGGAAATTTCGATAGTAGAATTTTTTGATACTGAAGAATATTATCAGCTTGAACAAGAAATAAAATAAAAAAACACTTGACAAACCGTAACAAAGTTGGTATTATATCAAGGCAATAAAGCAGAACTGTTCCGTTCTCACCAACCGAGAGTATTGTTTGGTCAATAGTTTCAATGTTAAACGCTATAGGTGCGTTTTGAAGCTCGAACGGGATCTCTGTTCGAGCTTTTCATTATTTTTTGGAGGTGCTTAGGTATTAGCAAGGAGAATCAAATCAACGAAGAAATCAGAGATAAAGAAGTCAGAGTTATTTCTGCAACAGGCGAGCAAATCGGCGTTATGTCCGCAAAAGAAGCTGTAGCTTTAGCAGAAAAAAGTAATCTTGACCTTGTGAAAATTGCTCCCAATGCAGTTCCCCCTGTTTGCAAAATTATGGACTACGGCAAGTTCAAATTTGAACAGGCAAAACGCGAAAAAGAAGCAAAGAAAAAACAAAAGGTTATGGACATCAAAGAGGTTCGTTTATCTTTGAATATCGACACAGGCGACTTTAACACAAAGGTTAATCACGCTCTCCGTTTCTTAAAGGACGGCGATAAGGTTAAAGTGTCAATTCGTTTCAGAGGCAGGGAGATGGCACACACCGAACACGGCACTACAATTATGCAGCGTTTTGCTGAGGCTTGTTCCGAAAACGGTACAGTTGAAAAAGCTGCTAAGCTTGAAGGTCGTCAAATGCTTATGTTCCTTGTTCCAAAAGCATCCAAGTAATTGCAATATTAAGGAGGATTTTATTATGCCTAAAATCAAAACTCACTCAGGCGCTAAAAAGCGTTTCAAAATGTCTAAAAACGGTAAGCCGATTCGCGCACACGCAAATAAGTCACACATCCTTACCAAGAAAACAACAAAACGTAAAAGAGGTCTTCGTAAGACTAATGTTGCAGACGTTACAAACCAGAAGCAGATTAAACGTCTCATTCCTTATAAATAAGAAGAAAACGGTATAGGAGGTAACTTACAATGGCACGTATTAAAGGTGCGATGATGACTCGCAAAAGAAGAAATAAAGTTCTTAAACTCGCAAAGGGTTATTATGGCTCAAAGAGCAAGCTCTTCAAAACTGCTAAACAGGCAGTTATGAAAAGCGGTAACTATGCTTACATCGGCCGTAAGCAGAAAAAGAGAGATTTCCGTCGTCTTTGGATTACAAGAATCTCTGCTGCTTGCAAAATGAATGGTATCAACTATTCAACATTCATTAATGGTCTTAAAAAAGCAGGTATCGAGCTTAACAGAAAAATGCTTTCAGAGATTGCTATCGCTGATCCCGAAGGATTTGCAGCTCTCGTTGAAAAAGCAAAAGCAGCTCTTTAATAATCAAGTATTGCGCCCGACCAAGTTTTTGGTCGGGCGTAAGATGTTTTTTTGATGTATGGAAAAAATAACAAGTAAAGCAAATGACCGCATAAAATATGCGGTGAAAATCAGAGAAAATACCTCCTTCAGAAAGCAGGAGAATTTGTTTTTTGCAGAGGGTGCAAGGCTTTGTTTCGATGCCGCTTCAAGCGGTGTGGAGATTACAGAATTATATGTAACGGAAAAGGCCTTGATTAAATATGAAGAATATGTGCGTTTGGTAACAGAATGTGCCGAGCGTAGTTTTGTTGTGTCCGAAGAGGTGGCTGAAAAGCTTTCCGACACAAAGAACAGTCAAGGGGTTTTCTGCCTTTGCAAAATGCTTGACAAAAAGACAAATATAGGTAAAATAAAATATAATGGGAAATATATTGCCTTGGAAGGTGTTTCAAATCCTGCCAATTTTGGCGCAGTTGTAAGAACTGCCGAAGCGGTGGGGCTTGACGGCGTTATAGTCAGCGGCGGTTGTGATATTTATAACCCTAAATCCCAAAGATCCGCTATGGGTTCTCTTTTCAGGCTGAATGTTATCGAAACCGATAATTTGCCCCAAACATTAAATGCTCTTGCGGAAAAAGGAATGGCTGTTTATGCCGGAGTTCCCGATTCCAATGCGGAAAAATTAACGGAAGTTGATATGAACGGCGGTGTTGTTGCTGTTGTGGGAAACGAGGGTAACGGAATTACCGAGGAAACCTGCGCGGTGGCAACCAAGCTTGTTACAATACCTATGAAGGGCAGAGCAGAATCCTTAAATGCTGCGGCGGCGGCGTCAATAATTATCTGGGAAATGATGAGATGAGTGTTTGTCCTGTTGAATATTGGATATGGATGCAAAATTCATTGGGCGCAGGTGCGCGTACCGATGAAATTCTTTCGTATTTTGAAACACCCGAAAACCTTTATAACGCAGGTTCAAAGGAATGGCGCTTGTCGGGACTTTTTACTCAAAAGAAAATAGATGCTCTTAAAAACTCAACTCCATCAGAAACGGGAAAAATACTTAAAGAATGTCGTGAAAAAGGGTATAACATAATAACACCTGACAGCAATCTTTTTCCTGAAAGGCTTAAAAGTCTTTCCGATATGCCTTTGGTTCTTTACGGTATAGGCGATTGCTCGGTTATGAGCGATACGGTGAGCATTGGTGTAGTGGGCACAAGAAATGCTAGTGATTACGGAATACAGATTGCTCAAAAGCTTTCCTATACTTTGGCAGATGCGGGTGTAACAATTGTAAGCGGCGGTGCTTTGGGTATAGACAGCGAAGCTCATGCAGGCGCAATGCTTGCAAAGGGCAGAACCCTCGCGTTTTTAGGTTGCGGTTTGTCTTTCGGTTATCTTAAAGAAAACGCCTCTCTTCGTCGTGCTATAACCCGATACGGTGCAGTGGTTTCAGAATATCCACCATTTGCTCCTGCCAACAGGGCAACCTTCCCCATAAGAAACCGTCTTATTTCGGGTGTGTCTTTAGGTGTGGTTGTTATTGAAGCGGGTGTAAAAAGCGGTTCGCTGATTACTGCTAATTGTGCTCTTGATCAAGGCAGAGATGTTTTTGCAATTCCCGGTGATATAGTCCGTTCCTCCTTTGACGGAACCAACCATCTTATAAAAAACGGTGCAAAGCCAGTATTTTCTTCGGAAGATATTTTAAGTGAATATGAATATCTCTATGGCGATTTGTTCAATATTTCAAAAGCCAGAGTTCCGCTTTCGTCAGTTGATTATGTTGAGTACAGAAAGAAAAAAGCAACAAGTACTCAACCGGAAAATTCAGAAATAAAAAAAGACAAAGCTATAACAGAAACTGTTAAAAGAAAACCGCTTTCTGACGATATCAGCGAAGAAGCAAAAAATGTGTATTCTGTACTGAATGAAAATGAAACACATATTGATGATATTGTAAGGAAAACAAATTTAAAAATGAATATCGTACTGTCTTGTCTGACTGAACTTGAAATAATAGGAGTTGTTGAGTTGGTAAGCGGTAAGAAATATAGATTAATTTAATTTTTTGATATAAAGAGAAAATGAAAGGATGAAAATAATGTCTAAACTTGTTATTGTTGAGTCCCCTGCAAAAGCAAAAACAATAAAAAAATACCTCGGTAGTGAATATGATGTTGTAGCTTCAATGGGGCACATCAGAGATTTACCTGCCGCAAAGCTTAACGTTGATGTGAAAAATGATTTTACTCCTAAATATGCGATTATCAAAGGGAAGGAGAAGCTTGTTAAAGACCTGAAAGAACGTGTTGACGGTTGCGACAAAGTGTATCTCGCAACTGACCCTGACCGCGAAGGAGAAGCGATTTCCTGGCATCTTGCAACAGTTCTCGGTCTTGACCTTAATGATAAAAACAGAGTTAAATTTAATGAAATTAACGAAACAAGCGTTAAACGCGGAATCAGCAGTCCCGAGGTTGTTGATATGGGTCTTGTTGATGCTCAGCAGGCTCGCCGTATTCTTGACAGACTTGTTGGTTACAGACTCAGTCCCTTCATTTCCCAAAAAATAAGAAGAGGACTTTCCGCAGGCCGTGTGCAGAGCGTTGCGGTTCGCCTTATTGTTGACCGTCAGGAAGAAATTGAGAAATTCAATCCCGAAGAATACTGGTCAATTGATGCTAAGTTCCTTTCAAACAGAAAGACCCTGAATGCATCTCTTACTGCTGATGAAAAGGGCAAGGTAAAAATAGAAAACCAAGAGCAGGCGGATTATTATCTTTCTCGCCTTGAGGGTGCGGTTTATACTGCAACAAGTGTGAAAAAAGGCACCAGAAAGAAACAGCCTGCACCACCTTTTATTACTTCTTCAATGCAGCAGGAAGCTTCAAGAAAGCTTAACTTCCAAGCACAGAAGACAATGAAAATTGCTCAGGAGCTTTATGAAGGTATTGAGCTTGCAGGAAGCGGTATGACAGGTCTTATCACTTATATGAGAACTGACTCTCTTCGTATTTCAGAAGAAGCAAGAGCTACAGCAAATGCTTTTATTACAAAAGAATACGGCGAAAAATATCTTCCCGAAAAACCTCGCTATTTTAAAACAAGAGCAGGTGCTCAGGATGGTCACGAGGCTATAAGACCCGCTAATATTGCAATCACACCCAAAATTGCAAAAGCAAGCCTTACAAATGACCAATATAAGCTCTACAATCTTATTTGGTGCAGATATGTTGCTTCACTTATGGCAGCCTGTGTTCAGGATACCGTTAAGGTTGAGATTACTGCTCAAAAAGACGGTGCAGAAGACTACTGCGTGTTTTCTGCAAGCGGTTATTCGATTAAATTTGACGGTTTTACAGCTCTGTATGAAGATGTTACTGCTGATGACGATAACGACAGCACGATACCCGATGTTAAGGCAGGTGATGTGCTTAAACTTAAAGATGTAAAGGGAAACCAGCATTTTACACAACCCCCTTCATTCTATACAGAAGCATCACTTATTAAAACCCTTGAAGAAACAGGAGTGGGACGTCCCAGTACCTATGCTTCAATTGTTACAACAATCATAAAAAGAGAGTATGTTAAACGCGACGGTAAGCTCCTTAAGGCTACCGAGCTCGGTGTTGCAACCACAAATCTTCTTAAAGAAAAATTCCAGAAAATCGTTAATACAAAGTTTACTGCTTCAATGGAAACAAAACTTGATGAAATCGACGAAGGCAAAACAAATTACGTTGAAATGCTCCACGAATTTTATGACGATTTAGAAAACACTCTGTCAAAAGCTAAAACCGAAATGCAGGGTCAGAAAATTCAACTTCAGGAAGATATTACCGACATTAAATGCGAAAAATGCGGAAGAAATATGGTTGTTAAAGTGGGAAGATTCGGAAAATTCCTTGCTTGTCCCGGCTATCCCGAATGTAAATCGACAAAACCCCTTATTGAAGAAACAAATGCTACATGCCCAGTTTGCGGAGGTAATGTAATAGGTAAAAAATCAAAACGTGGTTACCAGTTCTACGGTTGCAGTAATTATCCTGAATGTAATTTTATGACATGGGATAAGCCTACAGGTGAAAATTGTCCCAAATGCGGTAAAGCCCTCTTTAAAGGCAAAGGCGGAATAATTACTTGCTCAAGCGAAACTTGTGATTATTCGTTTAAAGCCGCTCGTAAAAATGCAAAGAAAACACAGGATGAAAAAAATGACTGATAAAAAAGCTGTTGTTATTGGTGGAGGTCTTGCAGGGGTAGAAGCGGCAAATCAGTTGAGTAAAAAAGGAATTAAAGTTACTCTTTATGAAATGAAACCCCAAAAGTTTTCTCCTGCCCATAAAAACGAAGATTTGGGTGAGCTCGTTTGTTCCAATTCTCTTAAAGCGGCTCGATTAGGGTCTGCGGCAGGACTCCTTAAAGCTGAAATGCGACTTTTCGGTTCTGTTTGTCTTGATGCGGCGGACAAAGCGCAGGTTCCTGCAGGCGGAGCTCTTGCAGTTGACAGAGATGTTTTTTCAAAGCTTATTACTGAGTATATAGAAAATGACCCGAATATTACTCTTGTTCGTCAAGAGATTACCGAAATACCTGAAAATGATATTGTTATAGTTGCTGCCGGACCGCTGATGTCCGACGGTTTGGCAAAAGAAGTATCAAAACTTTGCGGAAAAGAATTCCTTTCCTTCTATGACGCGGCGGCACCGATAGTTACCGCGGAAAGCGTTGATATGGAGCACGCTTTTACCCAGTCTCGCTACGACAGAGGCGGTGAGGACGATTATATAAACTGTCCGCTCAACAAAGAAGAGTATGAAGAGTTTTATGAAGCTCTCGTAAATGCTGAAAGTGCAGAGCTTCATTCCTTTGATAAGAAAAAGGATGTTTACGAAGGTTGTATGCCCATTGAAGTTCTTGCTTCAAGAGGTAAGGATGCAATGCGCTACGGTCCTTTAAAACCTGTTGGTCTTACAAATCCTAAAACGGGTCACAGACCCTGGGCAAATCTTCAACTCCGCAAGGAAAACAAAGATGGAACAATGTATAATCTTGTAGGTTTTCAGACAAATCTGAAATTTTCAGAGCAGAAAAGAGTTTTCTCAATGTTCCCTGCTCTTAAAAATGCGGAGTTTGTAAGATATGGCGTTATGCACAGAAATACATTCCTTAATTCTCCGGGGCTTTTAAATCAGGATTTCAGTATGCAAAAAGCACCTCGCATATATTTTGCAGGTCAGATTTCCGGTGTGGAAGGGTATATGGAATCTGCCGCCTCGGGTATTCTTGCAGGCTACAATGCTGCTAGAAGAATTTTCGGAGAAGAATCCATAAAACTTCCGAAAATCACGATGTTAGGAGCTCTTTCTCAATACATCAGCGATGAAAGTGTTAAGAATTTTCAGCCCATGGGGGCGGCAATAGGCATAATTGACCCTTTGGAAGAGAGAATTAAAGATAAGGCAGAGCGCTATTTAAAAGTAGCGGAGCGAAGCCTTGATTATTATAAGACTATTAAACTATGAGGAGGCAAATATGGAATTATCAGCATTCGAAGAAATAATTGGTTACAAATTTAAAGATGTAGAGCTTCTTACAAGAGCACTTACTCATTCGTCCTATGCTAATGAAAATAAATTGCCTCACGATAATGAACGTCTCGAATTTTTAGGGGATTCCGTTTTAGGTTTTGTTACTGCGGAATATCTTTTTGAGGAATTTAAAACCCGTCCCGAAGGCGCTCTTACAAAGCTTCGCGCAGCAGTTGTCTGCGAGAAATCACTTTTTAAATTTGCCGAGAAAATCAATTTAGGTGAATTTATTCTTATGGGCAGAGGTGAGGAGCATACAGGTGGCAGAAACAGACCTTCAATTGTTTCCGATGCTTTTGAAGCAGTTATTGCTGCTATGTATCTTGACGGCGGTATAGAGGTTGTTAAACCCTATATTCTCGGCTTTATTAAAGAGGCTGTAAAGAGGGAAGCAAGCTTTAAGGATAATAAGTCCCTTCTTCAAGAAGAAATTCAAAAAGAAAAAGGCAATACTCTTTTTTACGAAGAGGTTGGAGAGTTTGGACCTGACCACGACAAAACCTTTAGGTTTGTTGTTAAACTTAACGGCGAAGTTGTTGGTAAAGGTGAAGGCAGAACCAAAAAAGAAGCAGAACAAGCGGCGGCAGGTGACGCTCTTTTAAAAATAAAAAAATGAAACATGCAAACATTTCACTATTTGTTCCCCATCAGGGTTGCCCTCATCAATGCTCCTTTTGTAACCAGAAAACAATTTCCGGATCGGTTAAGGAACTGACACCGGTAGAGGTGAGAAAAACTCTCCTGAAAGCGATTGAGGACGGTATTGACCCTGAAAACACGGAAATTGCCTTTTTTGGTGGTAGCTTTACTGCAATAGATAGAGAATATATGATTTCTCTTCTCGAAGAAACCAAGTCTTTTATAGAACAGGGTGATTTTTGCGGAATCAGAGTTTCCACCCGACCTGATGCAATAGACCAGGAAGTTCTGAAAATTCTTAAAGAATATAAGGTTACTTCCATAGAACTTGGGGCACAAAGTACGGATTCAGATGTTTTATTATTAAATCACAGGGGACACACTCGGGATGATATAATAAAAGCATCCCACTTAATAAAGAAAAACGGCTTTTCTTTAGGTCTTCAGATGATGACGGGGCTTTTAGGTGACACGCCCGAAAAATCCGTAAAAACTGCTGAAGATATTATAGCTTTAAAGCCTGACACAGTCCGAATTTATCCCACAATAGTTTTAGATGGAACAAGCTTAGGTGAACTATATAAAAGAGGTGAATATAAGCCTCAAACCGTAGAGGAAGCAGCAGAGCTTTGTGCGGTTCTTTTAAAGCGTTTTCACGATGAAGCGATTACGGTTATCCGTCTTGGTCTTCATTCAGGTGGGAATGTTGAGGAAGGCTATCTTGCAGGACCTTATCATCCTGCTTTCGGTGAACTTTGTGAGTCGAAAATTTATCTCAGAATTGCAAGAGAAAAACTTTCAAAGCAATCCCCACTTGAAAGAAAAAATATATGCTCTCTTACAGAGAAAAAGCAAACAATCCTTTACGTTAATGACCGTGAAATTTCAAAAATGATAGGTCAAAAAGGTTTCAACAAAACTGCTCTCAAAAGAGAGGGTTGGGATGTTACGATAAAAGGAATGAAAACATTAAAAAAGTACGAAATAATAATTGAATGAATTAAAAGATTCTAACGAAAGGTAGAAAACCAGATGTATCTTAAAGCGATAGAAATGCAGGGCTTTAAATCCTTTCCGGACAAGACTGTATTGAATTTCGGAAAAGGTATAACGGCAGTTGTTGGGCCTAACGGTAGCGGAAAGAGTAACCTTTCCGATGCTATGCGTTGGGTTTTGGGTGAGCAGTCCACAAAAAACTTGCGCGGTTCTAAAATGGAAGATGTTATCTTCAGCGGAACTGATTCACGCCGTGCAGTAGGCTTTGCGGAGGTTACGCTCAAACTTGATAACTCCGATATGGCTCTCAATAACCCGAAAAAAGAGGTAACTGTTACAAGGCGTTACTATCGTTCGGGTGAAAGTGAATATAAAATAAACGGAGAGCAGGCAAGACTTAAAGATATCCATGAATTATTTATGGACACGGGTTTGGGTCGTGACGGCTATTCTATGATTAGTCAGGGTAAGGTTGAAACCCTTATTTCCGGTAAATCCGACGACAGACGTGATATGCTTGAAGAAGCCGCAGGCATCTCTCATTACAGATATCGCCGTGCAGATGCTATGCGCCGTCTTAATCAAGCTGAAGAAAATCTTCTCAGATTAAGAGATATTCTCACAGAACTTGAAACTCGCGTAGGACCTCTTAAAGTCCAAAGTGAAAAAGCTCAGAAATTTCTTGAATATGCAGGAGAAAAGAAAAACCTTGAAATCGGTCTTTGGCTTTATACGATTGAGAAAACCAAAAACGATTTGCGCGAACATGAAAAGAAGATTACTGTCGTTGATGCTCAGTATAATGATGTTTGTAAATCTCTCGAAGAAATAACAGAGAAAATCGACTCTTCCTTTGCAGAAACCCAGCGAATTACAGTTGCAGTTGATGAAATAAGACGCGCTTGTGCTCAGCTTGAAGAACAGGCATCACTTCTTGAAAGCCAGATTGCCGTTCAGGAAAACACAATTCTTCATAACAATGAAACAATTGAGCGTATCGAAAGAGAAAAAACACAAGAAAACGATACTGATACAGAAATTGCAACTCAGATAGATAATGCAGAAAAATCAATTGTTGAGCTTGAGGCTTCTATTGCGGAGAAAAAAGCAGAGCTTAATTCTTTTACAGGGGAGCTTGATGTTTTAAGCGATGAAAACAGTAAGTCTGCTCAGAGAAGCGTTGAATTAAGCGAAAAAATGTCCGCTCTTTCTATTGAGATAGCAGATAACAGAGTTGTCAGTTCAACCGCAACTTCTTCTGTTGAAGAAATTGAAAACAGGATTTCTGTTATTGACGAATTAACCGAGTCAAGAAAGCCTGTTCTTGAAACACTTAAAGCACAACAGAAAGAAGCAGAAGAAGAGTTAGAAAGAATTGTTGAAAGAAATACTGAACTCAACAATTCTCTTTCAGGTATTGAGCTTCTTGCAACCAAAAGAAGAGAAAAACTCGATAAACTCAAAGAGCAGGAAAACACTCTTCGAAACGATATTCAGATTAAAAACTCCCGTGTTGCAATGCTTTCCGATCTTGAAAAGAATATGGAAGGATATCAGGGTAGCGTTAAAGCGGTTATCCGCGAGGTAAGAAGAGGCGTTCTTAAAGGTATCCATGCTCCTGTTTCTCAGATTATTTCTGTTAAAGATAAATATTCTCTTGCCATTGAAACTGCTTTAGGTGCGCAGATTCAGAATATTGTTACGGATACTGAAAATGATGCTAAAAAGGCTATCGGCTTCCTTAAAGAGAGCAGAGCGGGTCGTGCAACATTCTTACCACTTACTGCAATTAAGGGTAAGGTTCTTGATGAAAAAGACCTTGACGATTGCTTCGGCTACATAAACCTTGCATCAAATCTTGTTGAATATGAGAAGAAATATACTGAAATTATCAAATCTCTTTTAGGAAGAACCGTTGTTGCAGAGGATTTGGATGCGGCAATTGCAATTGCTAAAAAATATAATTATAAATTCAAAATCGTTACGCTTGACGGTCAGGTGGTTAACGCAGGCGGTTCCATGACCGGTGGTGCAAAGCTCCAGAATGCAGGAATACTGAGCCGTGGTAACGAGCTTGATAAACTCAAAAACGACTTAACAGATTTAGAAGATAAACTCACTATGCTCCTCAAAGACGTGGAAGCACATCAGGAAAGTTTTGCTTCTGTTAATGCTGAGCTTGAGGGTTGCAAGGGTGAAATTATTTCTCTTGGTGAAGAGAAAATCAGAGTTGAAGGTGTTCTTGCTCTTCGCAAAGGTAACTACGAAAACACTTTGCAGACTCAGACTCTTGCAGACGAGGAAAAAGCACAGCTTACAACCCGTATTAAATCAATTAACGATGGTGCGGCTTCTGCTAATGAAAAACTCGTTGTTCTTCAGGCAGAGCTAGACAAGGTTGAAGCCGAGCTTTCCACTCTTACAGGTGACAGAGAGAGTCTTCGTGAAAAGAGAGAAAAACTTACCGCTGATGCGGCACAGATTAATCTTTCTATTGCAACTGCCGAAAAAGAAATTGAGTCAAAACAAGAAGAAATCACAAGACTTCAGAACAGAAGCACAAGCCACAAGGATAAGCTTTCTCAGCTTGACAGCGAAATTGAAGAAATCAATAAACGCAACGAAGAAATCAGAGAAAGAATTGAAATTCTTAATGGCGAAGCAGAGGGCTTGAGAACCCAAAGCTCTGCTTCAAAAGAGCAGGTTACTTCCCTCATTTCTAAACGCGAACGGTATGAGCAGGAAAGCGGTAAACTCCGCATTCTTGAAAGAGAAAAGACGGAAGAACGCGAAAAACTCGGTGGAGAAAAGGCAAGACTTTCCGAAAGAAAAGAAACAATGGAAAAAGAGTTTGAGGATGTACAAAACAAACTCTTTGATGAATACGAGCTCACAAAACGTGAAGCAGAGGAACTTAACATCGTTATTGAGGATATTCCTGTTGCCAAAAAACGTCTTAACGAGCTTAAAGGAAAAATCCGTGGTCTTGGTAATGTTAATGTAAGCGCAATCGAGGAATATAAAGAGGTTTCCGAAAGATACAGCTTTATGCATACTCAGGTAAGCGACGTTGAAAAATCAAAGGCAGAGCTTATTAAACTTATAAACGAGCTTACCGGTAAAATGGGAGTTCAGTTTAAAGAGCAGTTTGATAAAATTAATTTCAGTTTCGGTCAGACGTTTTCCGAACTTTTCGGTGGCGGTAAGGCTTCCCTTGTTCTTACGGATGAAAGCGATGTTCTTGAATGCGATATTGATATAAAGGTTCAGCCTCCGGGCAAGAATGTTCAGAATATTTCTCTTCTTTCAGGTGGTGAAAAGGGTCTTTCTGCAATAGCCCTCCTTTTCTCAATCCTTAAGGTTAATCCTTGTCCATTCTGTATATTTGACGAGGTTGAGGCGGCTCTTGACGATGTTAACGTTGCAAGATATGCTTCTTATGTGCGCAGAATGACTCAGAATACACAGTTCATCCTTATTACACACCGTCGTGGTACCATGGAAGAGGCAGATATGCTTTATGGTGTAACAATGCAGGAAAAGGGTGTATCCAAACTTCTTGAGTTAAAGACTGCAGAAATGGCAACTAAATTTGATTTAACGTAAATTAAAAGGTGATTTAATTTGGGTATTTTTAAGAAAATAAACTTCGGTTTAAGGAAAACAAGAAACAATGTTTCAGGCGCTATTGATAATGTTCTTGATAGCTACACATCAATTGACCAAGAACTTTTTGACGAGCTTGAAGAGGCTCTTGTTATGGGTGACGTTGGTGTAACAACCGCATCAGAAATAACCCTGCGCCTTAATGATGTTGTTCGTAAAAAAGGTATAAAAAATCCCGCCGATGTTAAGGCGGAAATTAAAGATATTGTTGCCGAAATGCTTGAAGGCGGTGAGGATATGGGACTTATTACCATTCCTTCCGTAATTCTTGTTATCGGCGTTAACGGTGTTGGTAAAACTACCACAATCGGCAAGCTTGCCGCTAGATACAAAGCAGAGGGCAAGAGCGTTATTCTTGCCGCTGCAGATACCTTCCGCGCCGCTGCTATTGACCAGCTTGATGTTTGGGCAGAGCGTGCAGGCGTTGATATTGTAAAGCACAAAGAGGGCGCGGACCCTGCTGCAGTAATTTTTGATACTATTTCCGCCGCTAAGGCAAGGGGTACTGAAATTATTATCTGCGATACCGCAGGTCGCCTTCACAATAAGAAAAATCTTATGGAAGAACTGGGGAAGATTTATCGTGTTATTGACCGCGAACTTCCCTATTCTGACCGCGAAGTTTTACTTGTTCTTGATGCAACAACAGGTCAGAATGCCGTGAACCAAGCCCGTGAATTTGCAAAAATTGCAGAAATTACAGGTATCATTCTCACAAAGTTGGACGGTACTGCCCGAGGCGGTGTTGTTCTTTCAATTAAGAATGACCTTAAAGTTCCCGTTAAATTTATCGGTGTAGGTGAGGGTATTGACGATTTACAGCCCTTTAACCCACACGCCTTTGCAGATGGTCTTTTCAATGACCTTCCCGAGGATTTTGAAGAAGATGAAATCGACCTTTCAAAAATCCGCGAGGAATATGTTCCTGCAGAGACAACAGATGCTCAGGGTGAGTTCGCTCAGGCAATAGGTGAAATTCTTGGAGCTATGGCAGAAATTCAGGAGGAAGAAAGTGCTGAAGCAGAAGAGGAAATGATTGAAGAAGCATTAGAAGAAGATGCAGAAGAAATTGAAGCACCTGTTGCTGAAGTCGTTGAAGACGAGCCTGAAAAAGTAATAGAGGCAGAAACAATTGCTGTTATTGAAGAGGAAGATGGTCCCACAGCAATTTTTGTTGCAGAAAAAGAAGATACAAAAGAAGAAACAAAAGAGGAAGAAAAAGAAGAGCCTAAAAAGAAAAAAGGCTTCTTTGGGAGGTTGTTCGGTTAATGGAAAACAATGTTTTTTTAATCGCAACTCATAATATGAAAAAACGAGATGAGCTTTACCGCATTCTTTCTCCTTTGGGTATTGATGTAAAAACGGCGGAGCAGGCAGGTGTTGAGATTTCCGATGTTGATGAAACAGGTGAAACCTTCTATGAAAATGCCTTTTTGAAAGCTCAAAGTGGTTGTCTTGAAAGTGGTATGCCCTGTGTTGCAGATGATTCAGGGCTTTCGGTTGACTACCTTGTAGGTGCTCCCGGTGTTTACTCCGCACGTTTTGCGGGTGAGCACGGAAATGATGAGAAAAATAACCAAAAGCTTCTTAAAATATTAACGGATGTTCCTGTTGAAGAAAGAACCGCAAAATTCGTTTCTGTTGTTTGTTGCGTTTTTCCTAACGGAGATGTTATTTCCGCAAGGGGAGAGTGCAAGGGTTACATTGGCTTTGAGGCTAAAGGTAATGGTGGGTTCGGTTATGACCCATTGTTTATGGTAGGGGACAAAAGCTTCGCAGAGCTTTCAGGTGAGGAAAAGGATGCATTAAGCCACAGAGGTAATGCTCTTCGCCGGATTGCAGAAAAATTGAAAGACTATATGTCTTTATAAAGAGAAATAACTGTGCCGAGTTGGGTAGTATCAATTTCTATTTTGATATTGCTGACCTCGGCACTTGTTGTTTCTTTTTTTATTGTTTTTATACTTTCAGAAAAATCAACTTTATTAAGTATTTCTTCGGCTATACTTTCGTTTTGACAAAAGCTTTTCAAACAATCGGTAATGAATGTATAGGATTCAATGTTTTTCTCTAAAATAACAGGGTCAAAAACTATGTGCATTTCGGTTAATCTGTTTTTTTTATCGTACCTGAATTTGAGCATAATTTCATTTTCGGAGAATTTAAAAAATTTTGTTAAACTGTTATCGGAGCTGTCAATAATATAACCTGTAGAAGTCATATTGTAATTTTCGTTCAGTTCATTCATTCTTTTGGAAAAGGCTTCAAGACTTTCTCCCGAGGAAGAGAAGGTACAACCGTAGAGCATAGAATAAGATAACACCAAACATAACAATATCAGTAACTTTGTTTTCAAGATTTGCCACCTCAATGTTAACAGAATTTTAACAAATTATACAATAGATGTTGTATAATTTAATGTGAATATAAAATATACTAATATATATGTTTAATTTTCAGAGTGATGATTATGAGAAATATAATTAAAAAATTTATATGCTCAATACTTTGTGTGCTTGTGGCGTTTTCTTCCGTGAGCTCGGTTGCTATTGCAGGCTACACAACTGATTACCCCCAAGGCGTTACCGCCGAGGAGGCGCTTACTGCTGTTAAAGGAACAGATAAGCTTTTAAATTACATTGTTCCCGCTCTTACAGGGGCGAGTCTTTCAGAAACAGTTAAACCTATGATATATAGCGATCAGAGTGTATCAGACTTTGTTGTGTCTCTTTATCAAGGCCTTTTGGAAAAATCAAGCGAAATGGAAGTTATCGGAATTGATGTTTCTGTTTACGCTGTTGCGGACGGTTTGGGAGATTACCCGAATGTTCAAAAGGCTCTTGTTGAGGCAGGTTCTTGGGAAAATGTAAACCTTGATGGAGTTAAATGGGGAGTTATAGACAAAAATACTTTTGCGACTGCTTTCTCCAAATCCTTATCACCCTTTAACGACATTTTTTATACACTTCTTTGTTCGGGAACCTATGAAATTTCAAGGGTTATTAAAATCGACGGGGCAAACGGTTATGAAGATGCGGTTGTGCCCATGCTTCAGTCCTTGAAATGCATGGATTTAATAAGTCAGGATGAATTTACTGCTCTGGCTAATAAAGACAGAAGCAATATGATAAAAAATATTCTTCTTCCGATTTTTGAATTATTGGAAAAAGGGTTACAGGCACCTGCAGATACCTTAACGGAGGTTTTACCCTCATTTGCATATTTTGTGCAAAGCGGTGAAATGGATGCCTGTATGGATTCATTGCTTTCCCCGATATTCTCAAATCCTCTTGTTGAGATTGCGGTATTTTTAAAAATTCTCGATTTGGACTCAATGAGCTTTGATGTAAATGAAATGCTGACTACGGGACTTTCTGAAATGTCAGGAGAAACGGGCTTTGTAATGGCGGAAATTGATTTCGAACGTCTTTCAAGCTGCGGTTCTCATAACGGTATGGAGTTTGTTGCCGACAAAGGCAGAGCTTATGTTGAAATAATGCGGTGGCTTATTGACACCCTTAAACTCAATAAGCAATCTCTTCCACAACTTATGAAAGATATGGGTGCGGATTCGGGTAATATTTCACCAGATATGTTGAACGGATTGCTCGATAGCGATACCGATACTTTGGTAGGGACTTTAATTCTTCTATTTACTCCTGCTGAACTTAATTCTGCTCAAGCAATGGTATACCCCGAAGTAGTAAAGACGGTTGTTCAATTTACCCCTAATTTAACAGAAGATAACTACAAAAAAGTTCTCAATGAAATCGACGATTTGCTTGATGATTTTGTAAAAGAGGGTGGAAGCTACAGGAGTATTGAAGCTCTTCTTTCCTCAAGTATTTATTCAAACGCTAATATAAACGCTCTTTTAACAGGTATTTACGGTGCTTTTGAAAAAGAGGGTATGACAGATTTACTCATTCTTTTGGGTATTGATGCAACCCCAAAGGGTGTGGCACAATACATTAAGAATGACTATTCTTCCGCATATAACGCGTTAAATAAAGCTTCCTCTTGGTCAAAAATATCTCTTAACAATGTTTCATGGGGGTTTTATGACGGTTCTCGCAGAGGATTTCAGAATGCATTTACTGCGGTTCTTCGACCTTTGTACCCCTTGTTAAAGGTGCTTCTTGCTGGGGAAGATATGTTGGTTATGGACAGTATTACCCTTAAAGGTGCAGATGGCTATAATACGGGTGTTATTCCCATACTTGAAGCATTGGGTTGTAAGGAAGCTTCAATTAAGACTTATTCTCAATATGTAAACGACACAAGTAAGGATGCGGTTTTAGATAATATTGCAGAACCGATTTTTGATTTGCTTGATGAAGTTTTTGACAATCCCGTTAAAACGCTTACAAGAGTTTTACCTAATATAATTTATTTTATGAATAGCGGTTCCTTGGAGAACTGTATTTCCAACCTGCTTATTCCCGTAACTGCTCTTTCTTCAAGGCTTTCAGGTGTGGTTGATATGAATATTGATACTTCCGAATTGACAAAGAGTCTTGATTTAAATAGCCTTTTAGGCAGTATGACCGAAGGCACAGGAATGAAAATTGCAGAGTTTGATATTAATTCTCTCGCAGGAATAGGAACTAAAACAGAAAAAACAAGTAAAAGCACTGCTAACGGAAATTACGTTAAATACTCCTATATTGAAGCAGACCAGACAGGTGTTTTGATGACTCTTTTGAGAGTTCTTGCAAGAACAATGAAGCTTCCCGGTAACGAAAATCTTCTTGTTGGTTCAATGGGTGGAGGCAACGATGCTTTTGCAACCTATTCAAGTTCAATCGGTGAACAATTTGCCCAGATGACAGAAGATGAGCTTATTGAATGGCTTTATAATTTGCTTTTTAAGGAACGTGCCAAAATCGAAATAGTTGTTGATGAAGATTATTCTCCGACAATTATATATAAAGAAACACCAAAGGATTATACTGCGCTTTACGTCTTGGGCGGTTTTGCCTTAGTGGCGGCGATAATCGGTATAATAATTTTCTGCAACAGAAAACGTCTTTATTATTGAGGTAATTAATTATGTTAGTTTTAAAAAATATAGTTAAGGATTATGTTACCGGCGATACGACGGTAAGAGCTCTCAAAGGGATTGATATAAATTTTAGAGAGAGTGAATTTGTTGCGGTTCTCGGTCCTTCGGGTTGCGGTAAAACAACTCTTCTTAATATTATCGGCGGTCTTGACAGATATACAAGCGGTGATTTGCAGATAAACGGCAAATCTACAAAGAACTTTGCTGACAGTGATTGGGACACATACCGTAACCATTCAATCGGTTTCGTTTTCCAAAGCTATAACCTTATTCAGCATCAGACAGTTCTTTCCAATGTTGAATTGGCTTTGACCCTTTCAGGCGTTTCTAAAAAAGAACGTCGTAAAAGAGCAATTGAAGCTCTTAAAAAGGTTGGTCTTGAAAATCAGATTCATAAAAAGCCAACTCAGATGTCGGGCGGACAGATGCAGCGAGTTGCTATTGCCCGTGCTCTTATAAATGACCCCGATATTCTTCTTGCCGACGAACCGACAGGTGCTCTTGATACGGAAACCAGCGTTCAGATTATGGAGCTTCTCAAAGAGATTTCAAAAGATAAGCTTATAATTATGGTTACCCATAACCCCGACCTTGCGGAAGACTATTCAAACCGTATTATAAGATGCCTTGACGGTGAGGTTATAAGTGACACGAATCCATTTGAACCCGGAGAAGAAGACCGTGCTCACGAAAAAACAAGAGCGGAGAATACAAAAGCAAAAGGTAAAAAATCCATGTCTTTTGCATCTGCTTTTTCTCTCAGTATAAATAACCTCAGAACAAAAAGTGCAAGAACATTTTTAACTGCATTTGCAGGAAGTATAGGTATCATCGGTATCGCTCTCGTTCTCGCTCTTTCAAACGGTATTCAGGTTTATATTGACAGAGTTCAGGAGGATATGCTTCTTTCCTATCCGATGACTGTTGAAAAGCAGACCTTTGACCTTGAAAGTGTTATGACCTCTTTTAC
This sequence comes from uncultured Eubacteriales bacterium, assembly GCA_964624385.1. Taxonomy (GTDB): domain Bacteria; phylum Bacillota; class Clostridia; order Oscillospirales; family Acutalibacteraceae; genus DTU089. The sequence goes on from CAZUZV010000011.1 coordinate 45,446, forward strand.
GGGTCTGACAACAGAAATGGTTGAGGGTATGGAAGAACAGGAAGAGGGAAAGGTTTATGTTAACGAATCCCTTATGCAGATGGTGAATGCATTTATTTCCGAATCCACCTCAAATAACCTTGATAATTTTAAAAAGTATGTAGAAGATAATCAAGAAAAATTTGACGAGGTTTGTAACGACGTTCAGTATAAATACAGCACGGATTTAAATATTTATCGTGCCGATACGGAAAATGGCGTTGTAAAGGTTAACCCCAGCACCATGATGGAGAATATGCCCATGATGGAAGGTATGGGTGATATGGCATCCCAAATGACAAGTATTAATGCCTGGATTGAGCTTATCGGTGACGATGAATTAATGGAAGCTCAGTATGATGTTATCGCAGGTAAAATGCCCGAGAAGTTCAACGAGGTTGTGCTTATTGTTGACGGAAATAATCGGATTAATGAGCTTGTTGTTTATGCTCTCGGTCTTAAAGACCAGGAGGAATTTACAAAGAATATTATGCAGGCGCTCGCAAGTGGCGAATCCTTGGAGAATGAGTCCATTACCGAATATTCTTATGATGAAATTCTTGATATGAAATTCAAGCTCGTTTTAAGTGCGGATTATTTCGTTAAAGATAAGAAAACAGGTCTTTGGAGCGATAACAGCGCCAACGATTACTTTGTTAAAAAGCTTGTTGATGAAGGTACAGAGCTTGAAATCGTTGGTATTTTAAAGCCCGATGAGAATAACACTTTGTCTTTAGGTACGGGCGGTATAGGCTATATGCGTGAGCTTATGGATTACGCTATTGAAGAAACTGCTGCAAGAGAAGTAGTTAAAGAGCAACTTGCAGATACAACCAAGGATGTACTTACAGGGCTTGAGTTCTCAAATCTTACAGTTAATGACTTTGACCTTAAAGATGTGGATTTGAGCCTGATAGATTTCAATTATCTTGATTACACACCCTTTATGTCCATGGCAGAGGGTATGGATATGTCTGAAGTTAATTTAATGGATATGGGAGCTATGTTCGGCTTTGACGATATGACCGAGCTCCAGAAAAAACTAATGGAAGGCTTCCTTAATGATGAGCAGGTCCTTGCCATTAAACAGGCTTATGTTGACACAATGGCGGCCAACAGTTCGCTCTCAAACACACTTAATTCTCTCGGTTATTCTACCTTTGAAACACCGTCTACAATCTGCTTCTACCCAAAAAGCTTTGAAGCGAAAGAACAGCTTAACGAGCTTATTAATTATTATAATGAGCAGGTAGCTGCAGACGGTCACGAGGAAGCGCAGGTTAAGGTTTCAGACTATATCGGTATGCTTATGAGTAGCTTAACAACAATTATTGATATTGTTACTTACGTGCTTGTTTGCTTTGTTGCAATTTCCCTTGTTGTTTCTTCCGTAATGATTGGTATCATTACCTATATTTCCGTTCTTGAAAGAACCAAGGAAATCGGTATTCTTCGTAGTATCGGTGCTTCTAAGAAGGATATTGCAAGAGTTTTCAATGCGGAAACGGCGGTTATCGGTCTTGGAGCAGGTATAATCGGTATCTTATCAACCTTGTTGTTGGAAATCCCTATAAATCTGTTGCTGAAATATGTCGCTCATATTCCTGCGGCGGCAGCTCTGCCACCCGTTGCGGCGGTAATACTTGTTGTTATAAGCGTTTCTCTTACCCTTATAGCAGGTCTTATTCCCTCAAGAATTGCGGCGAAGAAGGACCCGGTTGAAGCATTGCGTACAGAATAAAAATTTATATGACCTCATTCAAAAAGTAAGATTTTTGAATGAGGTCATTTGTTGTGTCGGAAGATTTACGATATGTAATTTAATTAAAATAATTACATATACGAAAAATGAGATTTTAAGTTTGTTAGTTATGGAATAATGTGAATTTAGAAAATAAAGCTGCGGTTATTTTTCTGCCTTTCTTCGAAGAAAGGGGGACCGTCTTTGAAATGTAAATCTATTGTATTTGTATTAAGCGAGCCCATCGTAAATCATACGAATACAGCTCAGCGGAACGGTGAAAGTTCTTGACGTGAGCCTTCGAATGTCGTTGAATCGTAAGCTTCAATTGTAATATAGTAATTGAGGACAATAATTTTGTTACAGTTTCAGCATGCGGAGAAATGACGCTAAGGAGTTCGCGTCAAGAACTCTCCACCACCCGACCGACGTTATTATAACTCTTTGTTATTTGGCACGCTTGCAACTATATTGTATTAGCGAGAAATCAAAAGGTGGTCCCCCTCTCTTCGAAGAGAGGTAGTAGCTACCACAAATTTTTAGTTCTGAATTTATTAAATTGTAAATTGAGATAGTTTAAATTGTTGTTATAAAAAGCACTCATCAACAAAGTAAAGAGGGGACGGAAGTACCCACCATCATTTTGAATTTGTAATGCGTAATTAGGCTTCGCGGTACTTTTACTTTGTTCAGGAAAGAACTGCGGGACGGATGAATCCGTCCCCTACGGTTGTTCTTTGTTAGTTTGTTCTGCGGTACAGGCGAGCCTGTACCTTACGGGTGCGATGGTTTAAGCAAATTTGTAGTTTAGAGCGATAACCGTAAGGTATAGGCTTGCCTATACCTTACGATAAACTACGATAGAACACGCTTATAATAGCGTCGCAGACCCGACATTCCGAATTCCGAATTTCGAATTTTATAGTGCTTTAAATTCATACCCCTGCTCTTTGGCATAGTCAATTATATCACCCAAAGCATCGGCGTTATCCTGAGAAACGGCGTGGAGGAGGAGAACGCAACCCGGGTGAAGTCTTGCGGTTACTGTATCAAAAGCGTATTGCTTTCCTTTAGGATTATTAATGTCCCAATCTGCATAGGCACTTGACCAGAAAACAGAGGTGTAACCTATACTTTGCACCAATTCCAATGCGCTTTCGGAACAAGCGCCCTCCGGGAAGCGGAAGAAAGGTGCGGAATAGCCAAAGTGTTCTCTGAGATAATTATCAAGATTTTCAATTTCCTTTACCATCTGGGTTCGGGTGATTTTTGAAAAGTTGGGGTGGGTGTCCGAATGATTTCCCACAATATGCCCCTCGTTAATCATTCGTGCAATAAGTTCGGGATTTTCTTTAACATTCGGAAGTGTAACAAAAAATGCGGCTTTAACCTCTTTTTCTTTTAATGTGTCAAGAATTTTTTCTGTGCAACCGTTTTCATAACCGCAGTCAAAAGTAAGATAAATTACCTTTTCACCGCTTGTGTCAAGGCAAATGCCACCGTATTTTTCATAGAAGGCTTGATTATTTACGGAAATTTCGTGGGGAACACCGTCTTTTGAAACACCGTAGCTATGGTTATAGGTTTCGGTTGAAAGTCCTTTTAAATTATCGGGATCAACAACAGGAAGTGTAACTTTCGGCAAGGGTTCCAAGCCTGTATAAGTTTCTTTTGTGCCTGTGTCTTTTCCGTAAATTGTTTTTTTATTTATTTCAACCGTGTCCATAGGTTCAGGGTCAGGGGCAGATTGGGTTTCAGATTCACTACTGCTTCCCGTTGTTGAGCTTTCTTTTTCCGTTTCCGAAGAGGTAGCGGCTTCTGTAGAAAAAGATGTTGTTCCATTTAAATCTGTCTTACCGCATCCAACAAATGAGGGGATTAAAGAAATAATAAGTAAAATTAAAATAAATCTTTTCATATTTTTTCCTTTCAACCTAAATCACGAGGGGAATGTCCCCTCGCTTTTTATTTAAACATATACTGAACATTGTCTAAAATGCCGTCCATTGTTTTGACGGATTTTTTTGCAAGTTTTTTCATTTTGCTTTTTGTGCTGCTTTTTGAATTTACAATACCTGCCGTAACTGCTGCTGCAACTCCCATTGCCATTACAGCCGCACCGATTTTCATGGTTTTATCGGAATTCATAATCATCATAATAAACACCTCCTGATTTGTTTTTAAAAGTTTTCCCTAAAATCAAATAAAGTAGTCGTATGGACTTGATAAAAATAAATGGAAGTGATAAAATTATTTTAGCGTGAATCTTATAAATGGCAAAGAAAGAAGGATTAAAATGGAAAATCAAAAAAGGCTTGTTGCCATAAATGATATTTCAGGTTTCGGCAAGTGTTCGCTTACGGTTGCATTACCTATTATTTCCGCTGCAGGTGTTGAAACAATTTGTATGCCAACTGCAGTTTTATCAACTCATACAGGTGGTTTTACAGGCTATACATACCGCGACCTCACTTGCGATATGCCCGATATTTCAGCTCACTGGAAATCAATTGATTTAAAGCCCGATGCAATTTATTCGGGATTTTTAGGTTCTTTTGACCAGATTGATATTGTGAAGAAATTTGCAGAGGATTTTAAGAGAGAAGATAATTTGTTTATTGCTGATCCCTGTATGGCGGACCACGGCAAAATGTATGCAATTTTTGACGAAAAATTCGCAAAGGCTATGGCAGGGCTTTGCTCAAAAGCAGATATTATTTTACCAAATATTACAGAAGCTTGTTTTATGACCGATAGCGAATTTGTTTCAGGGATTCATACGGAAGAATATATTGCTTCTCTTCTCAACAAACTTCTCGATATGGGTGCTAAAAATGTAATTCTTACGGGTGTTACATTCGAAGAAAACAAACTTGGCGCCGCATATATGGGACAGGACAGAGTGGCGCAGTATTATTTTCAGGACCGTCTTCCCGGAATGTATCACGGCACAGGCGATGTTTTTGCAAGTGCTTTCTGCGGTGCGATTCTTAATGGGATTTCTTATTATGATGCTATGGGAATCGCCGCAAGATATGTTTGCGATTGCATAAAACGCACTCAGTCAATGAAAAATCCAATTACTTACGGTGTTGATTTTGAGAGAGGAATTCCATTTTATATTAAGGAATTGGGTAAAGTATGAGTGAGCTTAACATAGTTTTGGTAGAACCCGAAATACCGCAGAATACAGGTAATATTGCAAGAACCTGCGCTGCAACGGGTGCAAGACTTCATATTATAAAACCAATGGGGTTTACAATTGACGATAAAAAATTGAAAAGAGCTGGCCTTGATTATTGGTATTTGCTTGATTTAACTTATTATGAAAATTTAGATGATTTTTTCGAGAAAAATCCCGACGGTAAATATTTCTTTTTCACCACTAAGGCGAGAAAAACTCATTCAGATGCAGTTTATACCGATAAATCGTTTCTCTTTTTCGGTAAGGAAACAAAAGGTCTTCCCGAAGAACTCCTTTTAAAGCATCCTGAAGAATGCGTGAGAATACCTATGATAGATGATGCAAGGAGCCTCAATTTGTCAAATTCGGTTGCAATAGGTGTTTATGAGGCTTTAAGGCAGTTAGGTTATCCCGAACTTCAGAATAAAGGTCAGCTTCATAATTACACGTGGGAAGAAAATTATTAAAATATAACATAACATAACATAACATCTCCGCTTGGTACATATACTGTATAGCGGAGGTGTTTTATTATGACAGAAGAAAAAAGAACAGGAATTTTACCCCATAATTGTATACTTGAGGACAGAAAGAAGCTGTCTGTTTCGGGTGTTAAGGATGTGGGTAGCTTTGATGAGGAAACAATTATTGCCCAGACGGAATACGGCGAACTAACAGTAAAAGGAGAAAAACTTCATATTACAAAGCTTTCTCTTGAAATAGGGGAGTTGTGCATTGAGGGTCAAATCAATTCTCTTTCCTATGCGGACGTAATAGATAAATCGGGAAGCTTCCTTTCGAGAGTGTTCAGATAATGTATACCGTTGACCAAAACGAACAAGTCTTGATTTTCCTCGCCTCCTTGGGTGTAGGCTTTCTTTTGGGTGTTTTATATGATTTTTTAAGAGCTGTCAGATTATCTTTTACAAGAGGGAAAATTGCAGTTGTAATTTTCGATTTAATATATTTTTTCTCTGTTGCCTTTTTTAGTTACATATTCATTCTTGCCGCGAACAAGGGCGAGGTACGTTCCTATATAATTATAGGTGAGCTTTTAGGCGCGGTATTTTATTACTTTTCTTTCGGTATTGCAGTGGTTAAAATAACAAATCGTTTTGTAAGCTTGTTAAAACGGTTTTATAGTTTTGTTTTTAAGATAATTTCCTTTCCGTTTCGCCTTATAAAAAGACTGGTTTCAAGGTTTTTTGGTAAATTAAGTAAGTTTTTCAAAAAAAGTGAAAAAAAGTCTCAAAAAATTCAAAAAAAGGTCTTGCCAAAAGTACGTGTGTATGTGTATAATTTATTCGGTATATTATGTGCAGGTCCACGCGACTCACGGAAAGGCGGGAAAGCTGATGGCAACAAACAAAAAGAAAAACCAACTTAAGCCTCATAGCGTTTTGGTTATTGTTTTGTGTTTTGTTCTTTTGCTTTATATGGGTATAAGATTTATCAAAGCCCAAAGCGAAATTAATGCCAAAGAAGCTCAGCTTACAGAGCTTGAAAGCATTTACGAAAGTAGAGTTTCCGAAAATGAAGAGCTTAAAGCCGCCATTGAAGATGGGGATAAAGAGGAACTTGCAGAAGAATATGCAAGGAAAAAGGGTTATGTTATGCCGGATGAAAGAGTTTATGTTGACATAACTCCCGGTTCCGAAGAATAAAAACAAAGCATTTTAGGGGTAAACTATGGCAGTGGAAATCGGTTCGATTCTTGAAGGAAAAGTTACAGGTATTACAAATTTCGGAGCTTTTGTTGAGCTTCCGGACAAAACAACGGGTATGGTACATATTTCGGAGGTTTCGTCATCTTTTATTAAAGATATTCACGAAAAGCTTTCCGAGGGTGATATGGTTAAGGTCAAGGTTATTGACATTAACGAAAAGGGGAAGGTTGCTCTTTCTATTAAGAAAGCTCAGCCCCAACAGGAAGAAGAATCTAAACCGAAACGTCCCCAGGGTGACAGACCTAAGAGAAGTCAACCTCCTGTTTGGACAGGTACACAGCGTTCAGAACCTGAGAATATGTCTTTTGAAGATATGATGGCAAAGTTCAAAAGCGTAAGCGACGAAAAAATGAGCGACCTTAAAAAGAATAATGTTGCAAAGCGCGGTGCTTCAACACCCCGTCGCGGTGGCAATTCAAGAGGTTAATTACATACTAAAAGCCGTGCTGATGATTTATTCGGCACGGTTTAGTTTTATGAGGTTAGAGTAATGAGAGAGATAAGCGTAAAGGTTATTGAAGAAGCAGTTGAAAGGCTATTCCTTGAAGCTAACGGAAAGCTTTCCGACTCCTTGGAAAATAAAATCCGCAATTGTGAAAATGAAGAGAGTAATCCTGTTGCAAAGGGTATTTTCGCTGATATGTGCAAAAATCTTGATGCGGCAAAGGAACTTAATATTCCTATTTGTCAGGATACGGGAATGGCAGTTCTTTTTTGCGAACTCGGTCAAGAGGTACATATTGTTGATGGGGATTTTAATAATGCAGTCAATAACGGTGTAAGAAAAGCATATCTTGACGGAAAAATGAGATGTTCAATAGTAAAAGACCCCATAAGACGAGAAAACACAAACGACAATACTCCCGCATTAATTCATCTTTCACTTGTTGAGGGTGATAAAATAAAACTCACCGCCGCACCCAAAGGCTTCGGCAGTGAGAATATGAGCAAAATTAAAATGTTTACTCCCTCTGCAAGTGTTGACGATATAGTGAATTTCGTTGTTAATGTTGTTAAAGAGGCGGATGCCAATCCTTGTCCTCCCGTTGTTTTAGGTGTGGGAATAGGCAGTGATTTTGAGGGCGTTGCGCTTCTTTCAAAAAAAGCACTTTGCCGAGATATTGCTTTGAGAAATCCTGATAAGTTTTATGAGGATTTAGAAAACAGAATGCTTACAGAAATTAATAAACTTAACATTGGTGCTCAGGGCTTCGGAGGATATATAACAGCTCTTGCCGTTAATATTGAAACCGCGCCCACCCACATTGCAGGACTTCCCGTTGCAGTTAATGTTGGTTGCCATGTTACACGTCACAAAGAACTTGTGCTTTAATGCACAAGTTCTTTTAACTCCTCATAAATCTCCAATATTTTAAACTTAACAATATATTTATTTCCACCGCTTACTATTTTTTCACCACTTTCAGTTAAATAGTCTGCAGTGCTTTCGTTTGTTTCTAATCCATCAGCGGCAGGTATGCACAAGGGCGGGAACATAACGCACCACCAATTCTTTCCCTCGCCCTCGCCAAGAACAACCTTTAAAGCGGTGTATTGACCTGCAGGGAATGTCAGGTCACCGTAAGTTCTCGTTTCAAAATATTCTTCCTGAAGAGTAATATTCACATCATAATCAAAACCGTTTTCTTTAAGAGTTTCTTTTGCGGTTTTTAAAAGAATTTTCTTTGAAGCTTCAAAATGCTCTTTTGCATTTTCTTTTGTGACACTGTCACTTAAAATGCTCGCGTTTGTTTTTAAGAGTGCATCACGGACTTTCAGTTTAACCTCTTGGTCAGTTTCGGAATTACTGTTTGCAAGAATGTGAAGTCTCACAACATCATCTTTGACTGTTTGCGCCGATGCGGTGAAATAAGTACAGGAAAAAGCCATATAAAGAGAAATTGCAATAGCCGTAACAGATAATAAAATTTTATCTTTTCTTTCGTTAAATGCTTTGTATTTAAAAATCGACATAACAAAACCGTCCTTTCATTTCTGAAATGATTTTGGACGGTTTTTGTATTATTTATTCAATTTCGGAAATTATTTCCACACCGTTTTTTTCAGGCGTGCAGATATAAACATTCTCGAATTGTTTTTCTAAAAGCTTTGCACTTGTTTCAGCATTTTCTTTTTCTTTGAATATTCCGTAAACTGCAGAGCCCGAACCGGTCATACAAGAAGCAACGGAACCATTCTTATTCATTATATGTTTAATATCAACTCTACCGCTTATATCAAATGCTTGTTCGAAAACATTGGAGCAAAGTTTAAGTCCGTTTTCGAAGTCGCCGTCTGCAAAGAATCCAAGCATTTCTTGATTTTTCGGGTGCTTCATATATTCAAGGCTATCTACAGCATCGTAGGCTTCTTTTGTGGAAACTCCGTCGTTGGGTTTTACCACAACAATATGATAATTTTCTAAATCGGGAAGGGGAGCAACAACCGCACCTGTGTCGAGAGCAAGAGCGGTACCACCCACAATGCAGAAGGGAATATCTGCCCCTACCTTTACACCGATTCGGCAAAGAATTTTTTCAGGGTAATTGGTATTGAAAATTTTATTTAACGCAACAAGGACTGCCGCACCATCGGCACTTCCGCCACCCATACCTGCACAAAAAGGTGTGTGCTTTTCTATATGAATATGAATACCCTTATTTTTCTTGATATCGGCATATTCAAAAAACTTAACGGCACATTTATATACAATATTACTTTTGTCAGTCGGGACACCCTCGGTATCGCAGGAAACGGTTATCTTTTCGTCTTTGGTTTTTTCAACTGTGATAATATCGCCCAAACTTATGGACTGCATAATAGTAAAAAGACTGTGGTAGCCGTTTTTCTTAATACCCGTAATATCTAAAAGAAGATTTATTTTTGAATTGGCTTTTAAGGTGAGTTTCATAGGCTCACTCCTTTCAAATCTATTTTAGCACAAAATTTCTTATATTAAAAGATATATATTTGGGAATAAAAATATATATTTTGCAATAAGCTCTGTTATTTTGTATTATTTTGTGCTAATATAATGTTTTGAAAGAAGGTTTTACTATGAGTGACATTAAAATTATTGACTTGCATACACATACGGATAATTCTCCTGACGGAAATCATTCTGCTATGTATATGGCTGAAATTGCTGAATCAAACGGAATTGATTGTGTTGCGTTTACAGACCATTGTGAAGTTGACTACTTCTACAAGGACGAATATGACAGAAGAACAATTCAAAGCTTTTTTGAGGTAAGCAAGGCAAAAACTGCCTTTGAGGGAAGACTCGATATTCTCAGAGGAATAGAACTTGCTCAACCCCACTATATTCCCGAGCTTGCAGAGAAGATTATTAATGCGCAGAACTACGATGTTGTTATCGGTTCAATTCATAATCTCCGCGAAAGAGAAGATTTTTATTTTTGGAAATCCTTTGAGGGAATTGATATTGAAGCCACAATGAACGAATATTTCGACGAGCTCCTCCAAATGCTTCAATGGGGCAATTTTGAAATTCTCGCTCATATTACATATCCTTTCCGCTATATTTTCAACCTTTGCGGTTATGTTGAAGATATAAATAAATATTCCAAAAAGATTGATGAAATATTAAAGCTCTGTGCAGAAAAGGACAAGGCTTTGGAAATTAATATGGGTGGTCTTAAGTACCCGATTAATAAACCTGCACCCGATATTGATACAATTAAAAGATATAAAGAATTAGGCGGCAGACTTGTCAGCGTTGGTTCAGATTCCCACTATGCAGAGCGTATCGGTTTTGGTATTCCCAGAGCCTATGAAATGGCAAGAGAAGCAGGCTTCGATTTTGTTGCAAGATACAAAGAAAGAAAAGTATTTGAATATGCAATAAAATAAAATTATACATTAAAAACTGTATAATTTATGATCAAAAACAAGTTTTATTCATTTATTACAACTGGAAATGAATGGAAAAACTGTAAAGCAGATAACTTGACAATGTTCAAAACTGTGTCTAAAATGTCAACAAATACGTGTTCAGAACTTTTTAAAATTCCGAAAAAGAAAAAACGCGTAAAGCAACTGACTTTACATTGACAAAGTTTTGAACATTTGACTTTTTTCGACCAATGTATATACATTTGCATATTCAATTATTGAGATTTTTAACAATGGGGTGGTATTTTGAGGAAAATTGAATATGAGGTTTCCGAGGAATACAACGGAACACCACTTTATTATTTTTTGAGAGAAAGTGTTGGGGTATCAACGCGAATAATTCAGACTCTGCGACATACGGAGAATTCTGTTTTCGTAAATGGAACAGAAAGTCGAGTTATCGACAAGGTTAAAACCAATGATAAAATAGAAATATATCTTCCTGAAAAAACCGAAGCGCCGATTTTGTGGGAAACGGATTTAGATGTGATTTATGAGGACGAGGATTTGCTTATTATAAATAAGCCCTCGGGAGTATCTGTTCACCCAACAAGAAATCACCCTAACGGAACTCTTTGCAATGCGGTTGCGGCATATCTTAAAAATATCGGTAACGAAAATTTTGTTGCAAGAGCGGTGGGCAGACTTGATAAGGTCACATCGGGTGTTATGGTCTTTGCTAAAAATGCTTTTGTTGCATCAAAATTAAACGGCAATCTCAATAAAACGTATATTGCTCTGGCAGAAGGTGTTTTAGAGGGCGAGGGGACGGTTAATGCTCCCATTTACAGACCCGATATAAATAAAACCGTTCGTGCCGTTGGTGAGCAAGGGGACGAAGCGATAACAAATTGGAAAGCTTTGAAAAGCTTTGATAACATAACTTTGCTTGAAATAAAAACTATTACCGGCAGAACTCACCAGATTAGAGTTCATATGGCTTATATAGGTCACGCTCTTGTGGGTGATGAAATGTATGGTGCGAAAGTTACAGGTAATATAAAAAGAGCGGCGCTTCATTGCAGAGAGGTGAAAATAACTCACCCTGTAACAAACAAAGAATTAACCTTTGTTGCCGAGCTTCCCGAGGATATGAAAAAAGAAATGAACAGTGATTTATATATTAGCTATCCCTAAATATTGACTTTTTTTGCATATAAGCATATAATTATAGAAAATTACTAAAAGGCAGGTGGACAAAATGACAATGAATCTTAATTTCCGAAACAGGAGAGCCGTTTTGTCCGTTTGCGATTGATATAGTTTTTATCTTTTTGTAAATTAAGGCATCTCCGTATTCTCGGAGGTGCCTGTTTTGTTTTTAGGAGGTATTGAAATGATATTTGAAGAAAAGAAAATTGTTTTAAAAAATGGCGCGGAAGCTATACTGAAAACTCCTGAAATTGAAGATGCTGAAATGTTACTTAACAGTATTAAAACTTCCAGTGGTGAAACAGAGTTTCTTTCTCGCACAATTGAAGATTGGGAGAGTGTTACTTTAGAAAGTGAAGAGAAATTTATTCATAATGTTCGTGAAAGTCAGAACACATTGTTTATTGCTTGTTGTGTTGATGGTGCAATTGCAGGCAACTGTGACATTACTTTTAAGACCGGTAGCAAGACTTCCCATAGAGCAACAGTGGGTATCGCTCTTCAGAAAAAGTATTGGAATATTGGTATTGGTTCAGCAATGTTTAAAGAATTGGTAAAAGCTGCAGAAGAACATAATGGTACAGAAATTGTTGACCTTGAATTTATCGAGGGGAACAGCCGAGCTAAAGCACTTTATGAAAAATTTGGTTTTGAGGTTGTATCGGAAGAACCGAAAATCTTCAAACTAAAAGACGGTACTTATCAGAAACTTGTTTATATGCAGAAATATTTATAATAGGGAGTAAATCAATGAGTAGGCAGAATATATTTGATAATCAGACGTTTTTTGACGGCTATAAAGCACTAAGGGATGGCGACTGTAATGCCAATGACTTAATTGAACAGCCTGCAATGAGAAGATTAATTCCCGATTTATCCGGGAAAGCCGTTCTTGATTTAGGCTGCGGCTACGGACACAACTGTATCGATTTTATTCACCGCAGTGCAAAGCGTGTTGTGGGTGTTGATATTTCCGAAAAAATGCTTGAAGTTGCGAAAAGTGAGTCTGCTGATGAAAAAATTGAATACATAAACATGAGCATGACAGATATTGCAATGCTGGGTAAGACTTTTGATTTTATATACAGTTCTCTTGCTTTTCATTACATTAAAGATTTTGATGCGTTTGCAAAAGAAATATATGCTGTTCTGAATGTCGGCGGACAACTGTTATTTTCACAGGAACATCCTATTATTACCGCTACTATTGACGGTAACGGACATTTCAACAAAAATCTTAAAGGTAAAAGAGTTTCTTACACATTCTCAAATTATAATGAGCCCGGAGAAAGAAAAGTTCATTGGTATGTTGATGGTGTTATAAAATATCATCGAACGTTCAGCAATGTTATAAATGCCCTTGCAAAAGCAGGGTTTGTAATTGAAGAAGTATGTGAGCCTGTTCCCGAAGATTGGGCAATAGAAAAGCTTCCCACAATGGTTAAAGAATATATAAAGCCTAACTTTTTGATCGTAAAAGCAAGAAAGTAAAAGAGCAGTGCAGTAATGGAAAAGGTGTTTTTATGAAATTAGTTATAATATTCGGTGATATAGCGGTCGGTAAAATGACTGTCGGACAGGAACTTGCAAAAATAACCGACCTTAAACTTTTTCACAATCACATGACCATAGAGCCTGTAATAGAGATTTTCGGGTATTATGACGGTAAAACAGTTAACAGATTAAGACAGGTTTTCTTTGAAGAGTTTTCCAAAAGCAACAATTACGGAATGATATTCACTTATGTGTGGGCGTTTGACCACCAAGGAGATTGGGACTACATAAAATATGTTTCCGATATGTTTGAAAAACAAGGTGCGGAAGTTTATTATGTTGAACTTGTCGCACCTCAGCAGATAAGGTTGGAAAGAAATGTAACAGAAAACAGGCTCAGAAACAAGCCGTCAAAACGCAATCTTGATTTTGCTCGTAAGGATTTACTTAATACGGATGAAAAATACCGCACAGAAAGTCATGACGGTGAAATAACATTCCC
>CAZUZV010000012.1:0-56680 GCA_964624385.1 uncultured Eubacteriales bacterium
TTTTGAAGTTACTTCTCTTTTTTATTGGGTCACATCATTTTAGCACATACATTTTTTGATTCTTATGAAAGGATTTTTTTTGCAGATTGGAAAGTTTGTTTTCTAGTTTGCTTTATTTATAGTTACAGGCAAGCCTGTACCTTACGGATGTTATGGTTGTTTTTTTAAAATTAATAAATCCGTTGCCATTTTTATAATAATGTAGTAAAATCAAACTATATAAAATTAGGCATTTCTTAAAACGAAAGGAAGACTAGATTATGGTTTTTACTATTGAGCTTTTGTGGCTGTTTGTAGCGGCAATGGTTATCAGTTCTATCGGCTTTAAAAATTATGTATGGTTTATTTCACTTGGTTATGGTTTTTCTATAGCAGGTGAGGGTATTTTAATGATGCTTTTTTACGGCAAACAATTGACTATCGGAACAATTATATGTTGTGTTTTATTTATTATCTATGGTTGCCGTTTAGGTGGCTATCTTGCAATTCGTGAATTTGGTGGCAGTTCATATAAGAAAAATATGAAAGGTGAAATTAAAGACGGTAAATCCGTTCCCTTTGGCGTTAAAATTGCAATCTGGGTTACTTGCGCTTTACTTTATGTAACTCAGGTTTCAGGCGTTTTCTATCGTTTGAAGAATAATGCCGAAGATAACATAATGGTTTACATAGGTGCAGTTGTTATGCTTCTCGGTCTTGTTCTTGAATCAGTTGCAGATATTCAGAAAAACAATGCTAAAAAGGTAAATCCTCGTCGCTTTGTTGATACAGGGCTTTACCGCTTTGTGCGTTGTCCCAACTATCTTGGTGAAATGATTTTCTGGACAGGTGTTCTTCTTTCGGGTATCGGAGCTGTTGAAGGTGCTCAGTGGATTATTGTTGCAATAGGCTATATAGGCATTATATTTGTTATGTTCAGCGGTGCTCGCCGTCTTGAAATCCGTCAGAATAAAAACTACGGCAATGACCCTGAATATCAGAAATATGTGAAAAGCGTTCCGATTATGGTACCTTTTATTCCATTGTACAGTGTAGAAAAATACAAATGGCTTGTTGGTTAATATTGAAGCAAATAAACATCCATTCTTAAAAGGAGCGATTTTGAATGAAACAGAAAGTTTTAACTCCCGAAAAGCAACTTAAGCTTTCTCAAAAACGCGAGAAAGAAATTGCAAAATGGGAAAAAGAGCGAAGCAGACCAAAAGGTAGGTTTTATCTTCCTTATTTAATTTTTATAATCAGTCTTATTTATCTTACAGATGAGGTTGCCTCTCAAATCGGCCCTTTAATGAAAACGGAAATTGCAAACGGACTCTTTTCAGGTGACAGCTCTGTTGGTATTCTTGAAATTCTTAATATGATTGCAATACCTTTTCAATGCCTTGCAATATTCTATAAACCCCTTTCCGATAAATTCGGCAGAAAGAAATTTCTTGTTATAAATACTTTTGGTCTCGGAGTGGCAATGCTGATTGTATTCCTTTCAAATAATATTCCGCTTTATGTTATCGGAACTTGTATGATTCAGTTCTTTGTTCCTCACGATATGCAGGTGGTTTACATAATGGAATCTGTCCCAAGTAAGCACAGAGCAAGGATTTATTTCACGATAAAAAGCTTTGCAACTCTTGGTATAATGCTCGTTCCGCTGCTTCGTAGGGTTCTTATGTCGAATATGTATGAGTGGAGAAATGTTTTCCTTGTTCCTGCAATTATCGGTCTTTTGTCCTCTCTTGTGGCTCTTTTCTTTGCAAGGGAAACCGATGCTTTTATCGAAGCCAGACTGAAATTCTTAAAAATGACAGATGAAGAGAGAGCAAAGGAAAAAGAAGAAAAGAAGGTTGAAAATGCTCAGGGCGGTATAATAAATGCTCTCAAATTCGTTTGGAAACACAAGCAGTTAAAGTGGCTTTATGCCAGTCTTGCATTGATGAATCTCGGTTATCTCATAACAATGTATTATCAGGTTGTTATTTCCTACGGCTATGCAGGTAAATATGGCGAGATTACAGAAGCAGTTTTAAATCAGGTCAGCTTGAACGAGGTTACCTCTGCGTTGTTTTTCTTTCCGATAGGTAGTGCTATTGTTCAGTTATTCGTCGGTTTTCTTGGTGACTCTTTCGGAAGAAAGAAAACTGCAATTGTAATGTCTGTTTTGTGTGTTCTTTCCTTCTTGGGCTTTGCTCTGGGCTCTGCTTGGGGTTGGGAAACCTGGTTGGTAGGCCTTTGTTCAGGTGCTTGTATCGGTAGCTTCTGGGGAGCAGGGGACATAACAAGCCTTATGATAAGCGAATCTTCCCCAACAAACCTGCGTTCCTCAATTCTTTCAACCCAGTTTATTGCAATGGGCGTGGGCATTGCATTCTCTTATGTTGTGGGTATTCCGTTAATTACAGTTCTTGGTAACTCAATTATTGGTACGCTTTGCATCTGTTTTGCAATTCCCGGGTTTATAGCCGCTCTCGCGGTTTTGTGCCTGAAAACTAAAGATACAACCGGTGTTGATTTAAATACCGTTACGGGGAATGAATTTTAAGGTAGGTTTTAATATGAAAATTGCAAATCAGACAGAATATATTTCAAATAGATTGAATGATTATGAAGCGGTGAGAATGGTATGTGAAGCAGGGTTTGATGCATTGGATTTTTCAATGTTTCATATGAAGAACGATGACTGCCCCTTGAACACGGACTCATACAAAGACATTGTTAAGGAACTCAAAAATATAGCAGACAGTTACGGCAAACCCTTTTGTCAGGCTCATGCGCCGTTCCCGACAATGCGTGACGGTGACGAGGAATTTAACAAAAATATGTTGCCCAAGGTTAAACGCTCCATTGAAATTGCAGGAATGTTGGGTGTTCAAAATATTGTTGTTCATCCTGTATTCTTCGGAGAAAATAAGTTTGAAAAGAATATGGAAATGTATATGGGTCTTTTAGAAGATGCTAAAAATGCAGGGGTTAAAATTGCTCTTGAAAATATGTTTGGCAAAAAAGATCCTCTTACCAATAAGAAAACCCTTAATGTTTGCAGTCTGCCCGAGGAATTTGCATATTTTTATGATGCTCTTCCCGGCGAATATTTTACTTGTTGTGTTGATATAGGTCATTGTGCTCTCGTTGGCTCAACACCTGAAGAGATGCTTCGCGGTCTTGGTGGAGATAGGGTAGGTTGCCTTCATGTTCACGATAACGATACCTTTGACGACTGGCATTTTCCGCCCTTTACTTTGGACTTGGATTGGACAGAAATTGCAAAAGCTCTTGCAGATATTGATTATAAAGGTTACATAACTCTTGAAAGCGATAAAATTTTAGCCGATATTCCCACAGAGCTTTACCCCTCAATGCTCCGCTATATGCACGATGCCGCAAGACATATTGCAAATATGGTTGAAAGCTTTAAAAAGTAAAAAAATTCCCGATGCACATCGGGAATTTTTTGATTTTTATACATTCTTAGAAAGTATGTAGCAAACCCACAAAGCAATAACAAAAGCACTTTCTGCGGGGATTGCAAGCTTTGTATAGGGGCATTTCCAACCTTTATCAACGCAAAGGAAAATTGTTCTTGTAACTAAAACCGTTGTTGCAAAAATAACACCGCCCACAAGGGAGTAGGTTGCAGTATGTAATGTAAGTGCAAGATACAAAAGGAATGCACCTAAAGCAAATGAAATACCGCCATAGTAAACACGGATTTCTGTTTTACCTGCATTGTCAACAGGCTTGATTGAAAAGCTTTCTGCATTTTTTAAGGGCTTAGCAATAAAAACAATTGCCATACCCCAGAAATAACCGATAAGGCACAAAACCGCAAACGCCGCAGGGGGATTAGCTGTCCATATCTCTTTTAAAAGTTCCATAAATTTACCTCCTTTTTCTTTTTCTAATATAACATAAGGTGTAAATAAAATCAATAATTGTATATTTTTCTGTTTATTAGGAAAAGTAATTAAGAAAAAGGAGTGGTATAAATAATGAATACAAATTCCCGGGTCAGACCGTTCGGAATAAAAGATAAATTAGGTTATTTATTTGGCGATTTCGGTAATGACTTTACTTTTATATTATCCTCATCTTTTTTGATGAAATTCTATACAGACGTTATGGGAGTTCCTCCTGCGGTTGTTGGCACAATAATGGCAATTGCAAGATTTGTTGATGCCTTTACCGATGTTACAATGGGACGAATTTGTGACAGGAGTAAAACCACTAAAAACGGCAAATTCCGTCCTTGGCTTTTAAGAATGTGCGGTCCTGTTGCAATTTCATCATTCTTAATGTATCAATCTTCATTGGCAAATCTTTCATATACCGCAAAGGTTGTTTATCTTTTTATAACCTATATTTTATGGGGTTCTGTTTTCTATACTTCTGTAAACATTCCTTACGGTTCAATGGCATCTGCCATATCAAATGATCCTGATGACAGACAGTCACTTTCTACTTTCAGGTCAATGGGTGCAATGCTTGCAGGTGCATTTGTAACGGCGGTAATTCCTCTTATCGTTTATGATAAAGTCAACGGAAAAGATATTATGAACGGTGGCAGATTTACAATAATAGCAGGTGTCTGTTCCGTTCTTGCCGTTGTTTGTTATCTTCTTTGCTATAGTTTGGTAAGAGAGAGGGTTACCTTTAATTCACAACCATTAAAGCATACAGATAACAATGTTTTCAGAATGCTTGGTAACGCTTTTAAAAATCGTGCGCTTATTTCTATTATTGCGGCTTCTGTTGTTATGCTTTTGGCTCAGCTTACCCTCCAGCAAATGACCAATTATATATACCCCAATTACTACGGCAATGCCAGTATGCAAAGCGTTTCAACTCTTGCAATGTCGGGGGGTATGATTGTTGCCGCATTTATTGCTAAACCAATTGCGCGAAAATTCGGTAAAGCGGAAATAAGTGCATTTTCAAATCTGTTAGCAGGTCTTGGCAGTTTTCTTATTTACTTCATAAGACCGCAGAATGTTTGGGTGTATATCTCAATTCAGGCAATTTGTTGGCTTGGTTTGGGCGTGTTCTCAATGGTAAGTTGGGCGCTGATTACGGATGTTATAGACTACTCAGAAATTAAGAACGGTGTCAGAGAAGACGGGTCGGTTTATGCTCTTTATTCCTTTGCGCGAAAGCTGGGACAGGCAGCGGCATCGGGGGTTACAGGTGGACTTTTGACATATATAGGCTATTCTGAGTCTACCGCCTTTGACAAAGATGTTCTTGAGGGTATATTTGATATTTCAACTCTTGTTCCTGCAGTGGGATTTATACTTCTTGCGGTTGTTTTATGGTTCTGGTATCCGCTCCATAAGAAGCAGGTTAACGAGAATGTTGCGTTTTTGGAGAAAAAACATAAAAAATGAAAAACATATTTGCTATAGAATAGCCTTGTAAGACGTGAGTGGTGTTAGGTGCGGTGTAACCCGAGAGGGTGGCACCGTTTCCTATTTTGCTAACGGATTGATATTTCTCGATTAATTGTTTATTATTGACAATTTTAAAAATTGGGTATACAATAAAGGTTATAAAGGCTATAACCAAAAAAGAATACAAAAAACGTTTTTCAGGATAAATATAGATAAATGTTTTTTTCGGAAAGGATAATCTGTATGAATAAATCAGTAGAGTTTTTCAACTCTATAAACGATGTTTGGAATAAACCTATGCCTGATGAAGTGATAGCACGAGCAAGACAAAGTCTTCTTGATTATATTGCGGTTACTTGCGCCGGAGCAAAATTTCAAAAGGCAAAGCTGGAGAAATACTTCGATTTTGCAGAACCCGAAAAGGGTGAATTTAAAGCTATCGGCACAGGAGAAGAATTTTCTTTGAAAGAGGCTGTGTTTTTAAATGGTTTGAATGGGCATGCCCTGGATTTTGATGACGGAACCAATTCCGGAATTATTCATCTTGGCAGTCCCATCTTTTCGCTGCTTATTCCGTTGGCGCAAAGATATAAAATAGGTATCAGAGATGTGCTTAAGGCTGCAATTGTTGGTTACGAAGTCTCCTATACCATGGCTGTTTCCATTCAACCTGAGCATAAAGCAAGAGGATTTCACGCTACGGGAACTTGCGGAACCCTCGGTGCAACAATAGCAGCAAGCTATATGTTAGGATTTTCTGAAGAAGAACGCTATCAGGCTTTTGCGATTGCTTGTGTTGCTGCTTCAGGAATGCTCAAGGTTTTGGATGATGGTAGTGAACTTAAGCCATATAATGTGGCAAAAACAGCGTTGCTTTCCCTTTCGGCTTTGCAGTTGGCAAAAAGCGGTTTTAAGGGTCATGCAGATCCACTTGGCGGTCGTGGTTTTTTTAAGATGATGTGTGGTTCGGAGAATGTTGAGTTGAAATCGATGTTGCTTAACGGTACTTATGCGATTACGAAAACATACACAAAGCCGTATGCTTCCTGCAGATATACGCATCCTGCGGTGGAAGCGGCAATAAACTTAAGAGAAAAGCTCTCAATTGATGAAATAGAGAGTATTGATATCAAAACTTATGATTTGGCGGTTTCAGGTCATGACCACACCGATATTCCCGGAAGCTACAGTGCAAAAATGAGCACACCTTATGCCACAGCTGTAGCATTGATTTATGGTAAGGCAGGTCTTCAGGAGTTTTCTGAAGAAACTGTGCGAAATCCGCAGGTTTTGGCTTTAACACAAAAAGTAAGGGTGTCTGCAGATGATCAGTTAAGCGCAGTGTTTCCGGATGTGCAAGCGGCAGTTGTCAGCATTAGTACAGGCAACAATCAATATACAGAGCGGGTTGATTTTCCAAAAGGCGAACCTGAAAACCCATTGACCGATAAGGAGTTTAAATTACGCTATAACGGTTTAATGGAATATGCCGGGATTAAGACTTGTATTAGTGAAAAAATATTTGATAACGTTTACAAAGAAGATGTACTGATTAATGAACTTATAAAGAGTTTGTAAGGAGATGCTAACTATGAGCAAAGTAAAACTAATCTTAGGTACAATGACCTTTGGTGAGTCGGTTTTCAATCCTGAAATTGAAGATTTCATAAATGTATTTTTAGATGAAGGGTATAATGAGCTGGATACAGCTTATGTTTATAATAACGGAGATTGTGAGCGTTTACTCGGTGAAGTTATGGCAAACATTCATAAGCCTTATAAGATTGCAACCAAAGTTAATCCTCGCATCAGCGGTAAATTAGATGCTGATGCAGCATATACACAAATCAACGAAAGTTTACAGCGTATGAATGTCGAATGCGTTGATACTGTGTATCTTCATTTTCCTGATCCCGCCACGCCGGTTGTTTCTGTTTTATCTGCTATGGCTGATTTGTATAAACAAGGGAAATTTAAGGAACTCGGACTTTCAAATTATCCTGCCTGGATGGTTGCAGATGTATGGCATATTTGTGACAATAACGGTTGGGTGAAGCCGACTGTGTATGAGGGAATATATAATCCTTTAACAAGAAAAGCGGAAAGCGAACTTAATATGGCGCTTAATCATTTTGGTTTGCGCTTTTATGCCTATAATCCACTTGCCGGTGGTATTTTAACAGGTCGTTATGCGAATTTCGAGGATAAACCCGGTGATGGTCGGTTTACTCATAGACCAAACTATCAGGGGCGTTATTGGAAGAAATCTTATTTTGACGCCGTGAAAGTGCTTGAGGAAGCAACACAAAAGCATGGAATCACTATTATAGAAGCAACATATCGATGGATGGCATATCATTCTATGCTCAATGGAGAGCGTGGAGACGGCATTTTAATCGGTGCAAGCAAGCTCCACCATTTAAAACAGAATATGGCAAGTCTTAAAGCAGGTCCTTTGCCGGAGGACGTTGTTACTGCATTTGAGACTGCGTGGCAAATAACTAAGGAAAACAGCCCTGAATATTTCACTTTGTATAAAGGGGCAGGTTCTGTAGGAGGGGAAAAATAAATGTTGGATCAGCAAAAAGTATTCCAATCCCTTATTGATAATGGTATTGATTTTTTCACAGGTGTTCCTGATTCTTATCTGAATGGTTTTTGCAATTATGCATTGGCAAACCACTCCGAGTGTAATGTTATTGCGGCAAACGAAGGTAATGCGGTTGGAATTGCAGCAGGCTACTACTTTTCAACTCAGAAAGTACCGTTAGTGTATATGCAAAACAGTGGCTTAGGAAATATTATCAACCCGATGGCAAGCCTTGTTGATAAGGATGTTTATGCGGTTCCGCTTCTTCTTCTCATCGGTTGGCGTGGGCAGGGAAACACAGAACCCAATCATCCTCAGCATAAGCTTCAGGGGGAGATTACAACGGGATTGTTAGAACTTCTTAACATTCCATATTCCGTATTAAGCGATAATAATGAAGATTTTCAAAACATCCTTAAAAATGCGGTGGAATATTGCAAAACAACACGGCGACCTTTTGCGTTGATTTCACCAAAAGGTGTAATGGCTTCCACGGATAAAGCTAATAATATAGACACCAAATATCCAATGAGTCGCGAAGAAGCAATGGAAATTATTTTGGATAATATGCCATCCGATTCAATTTATACTGCAACAACAGGACGAGCCACAAGAGAATTATTCTTCCTTCGGGAAAAACGCAATGAGACAAAGGATAAGGATTTTCTTAATGTTGGCGCAATGGGTCATTCTTCATCAGTTGCACTTGGTATTGCTATGAATAACCCTGACAGATATGTAGTCGCTCTGGATGGTGATTCTGCACTTATGATGCATATGGGTGCAATGACTATGGTGAGTAAAACACAATGTCCGAACTTTATGCATATTGTTCTGAACAACGGAGCCCACGAATCTGTGGGCGGACAACCCTCAGCAGGATATCAGGTTGATTTTACCGCTGTGGCTAAGGCGTGTGGCTATGCAACAGTAGAAAGAGCAGTTGAAACAGAGGAAGAACTGATTAATGCCATAAATACATTGCAGGATTGCGGAAAAGCAGCTTTTATTGAATGTCGTATTCATAAAGGTTTGCACAGGAAATTACCACCCATTGTTTTTGACCACAGAAAGTATATAGATGATTTTATTAAAAATTTAAATATTTTATAATGTTCGTTTCAAATTGCAAACAAAGAAATCTGTAAGGAAACAGAAAGGATTATTTTATGAACAGTATGGATAAAACAAGAGAGTTTTTGAAATCGGTAGGGCTTCCGGGCGGAGATGCATATTCTCTGCCGACCTCTGAAAAACGATTTAAGGATGGCGGTCAGTACCGCTTTGAAGTTCCCGGTATTCAGGGACCTAAAGTTATGAAGGCTTTGTTAGAAGCCATGGATGGTTATGGTCTTTATTTGCATCGTGTAACGCAAACTCAAGGTATTATGCGTTTGTCTGATAAAGAAATCAGCGATATGGTTGAACTTTCACATTTGTGGAAGACAGACCTTGTTCTTGCAATCGGACCCAGAGCAACCACGGATACCTCTGCATCGGTTCATACTGATGAGGGTGTTCGTATGGGTTACCGCTTGCGTGGTCAGGAGCAGGTTGTACGTGCTATTGAAGACGTGAAACGCGCTGCAACTATCGGATGTCGCGGGTTTTTAGTGTATGATGAGGGCTGCTTATGGATTCTTAATGAAATGCGTAAAGCAGGTGAGCTTCCCGAAGATTGTCATTTTAAAATTTCAGCACATGCAGGCCACGGAAATCCTTGCTCTGCAAAGCTTTTGGAAAATATCGGAGCGGATTCAATTAACCCTGTGCGCGATATTCAGTTGCAGATGCTCGCAGCTATGCGTCAGGCAGTAAATTGCCCCATTGATATTCATACAGAAAACCCTAAATCTACAGGTGGGTTTATTCGTCATTATGAAGTGCCCGAGATGATACGCATTGCTGCGCCGATTTATCTTAAAACCGGCGGTTCTGTTGCTGCAACACATTCCTGGGATTCTACGGAAGATGATGCAAGAAAGCGTGCAAAGCAGTGCAGCCTGGTAAAAAGAATGATTGATACTTATTATCCTGAGGCTGTGTGGAGTCCCAAAGGGAGTCTTGTTTGAGGTGAAAGGAGCAAAAAATGAGACATCATTTGTATAACCCAACATTTCAATTTGAGGTTGAGCCGGAACATTTTAACAAATATACAGACCGTGATTTGTTAAGGTATTGCCTTGGTGCCACTATGTATATGCCGGGATTTAAGGATTTTACATCTAAGATTTTGGATCGTGCAATGCCCGGTTTAACATCTATGGTACTTTGCTTTGAAGATGCATGCCCTGAGGAAAAAGTACCTGAGGCTATGAAAAATGTGCATAAATTACTTTCAACAGTAACCGCTGAGGTTGAAAATGGTAATCTTGATTCAGATGCAGTTCCGCTGATTTTTGTGCGCGTTCGCAATCTGGCACAGTTTAAAGAGTTCGGAGAAAAGTTGACAAAACAAGAAGTTAAATCTCTGTGTGGTATTAATTTTCCCAAATTTAATGCTGAAAACGGGTATGAATACTTTGCTTATCTGCAGGATTTAAACGACCGTTTTGGCGAGATTTTGTATGGAATGCCTATTATAGAAGATCCTGAAGTGGCATATAAGGAAAGCAGACTGTCCGAGCTTATAGGAATAAGAAAAATTCTTGATAAGTATCATGAGCTTGTTTTACAGGTTCGTGTGGGTGGTACGGATTTTAGTTCGGTTTTTGGTGTCAGACGAGGTGTTGAATATAGCTTGTATGACATTATGACAGTAAGAGAATGTTTATCGGACATCATTAATATTTTCGGACGCAATAATGATTATGTTATTTCAGGACCTGTGTGGGAATATTTCCGTGCACCAAAGGAATTAATGTTTGAGAAGCTTCCTACCCACAGCTTTGATGATTACCTCTTACGCCGTAAAACACTTGTAAATAATGAGATTGACGGATTGCTCAGAGAAGTTATTCTCGATAAGGCTAACGGTTTTATCGGCCGTACTGTTATTCATCCTACGCATATAAAGTTTGTAAACGCTTTAATGGCAGTTACCAAGGAAGAATACGATGATGCCTGCCAGATTCTTGGTACAAGCGGAGGAGTGGTAAAAGGTGTGGGCGGAAATAAGATGAACGAAATTAAACCGCACACCAATTGGGCACAAACGGTTTATAACCGAGCAAAAGCATTCGGTGTTATTAAGAATGAAGCATCCTATATGGATCTTTTTGCTATAAATGAATAATTAAAACACTCCTGCAGATATATGCGGAGGAGTGTAGGTGTTGTATTTGCAATATAACCGAAAATGAACATAGAAACAGAGAGGTAATGCTTGTGATAGAATTAAAAACTCCTATATCAGAAGAAACCATAGCTCAACTGAATGTAGGCGATACCGTTGAAATCAGTGGCTATATTCTGTGCGGTCGTGATGCGGTTTTGCCTGAAGTTTTAAAAATGATTGAACAGGGGAACATAGGTGAACTGGGCGTCGATCTGCGTGGGCAGGTTTTGTTTCACACGGCAGTCAGCCCTGCAGGTGTTGGACCCACCAGCTCAAATAAGCTTGAGATTGAAAACAGTATTGAACCACTCAGCAAGGCGGGAATAAAGCTCCATTTGGGGAAAGGTGAAATACATTCTGAAACCATTGGAGCGTTGAATAAATACAATAGTGTGTATGCAGTAATTCCTCCGGTAACGGCATTATTGCAATCCAAAACAAGTGAAGAGAAGGTTATTGCTTTTTCTGAATTGGGAATGGAAGCTCTTCATCTGATAAAGGTTGACAGATATCCGGCTATTATAGGAGCGGCGCATGGAAGGAGTATATATGAAAAATAGTATTACAGAACTTGTCAGAGATACGCTTGTTAATGCGGGAAGTGTATTTCGTGAGGATAAAAAATATGCCTATAAATGTGCCATTGAAAAAGAAAGCAATGAAAAAGCAAAGTGGGTGCTACAAACAGTATTGGATAATGCCATTGTAGCAGAAAAAAATCACACCCCTTTGTGTGATGACACCGGAATTCCTCATTTGGTGCTTGAGGTAGGGCAGGATTGTGCAGTAACCGGCAGAATGCTTGATGAAATAAAAGAAGGCATAAAGCTAGGTCTTCAGGCTCTTCCCGGTCGCCCAATGGGAATTATGGGCGTAGATTCACAAAGAATTGACCAGAGCGGAGGGCTTAATCCCGATAGTGCAGGTGTTGAACCCGCACCGATTCTTTTGCGCAGGTGTGAAGAAAATGTTGTCAGACTTCATATTCTGATGTTTGGTGGTGGACCTGCAATCAGAGGCAAGACATACAGAATTTTTCATAAACACAACACAAAGGTAGTGTTGGATGAAATTGTTAAATGGGCAACAGAAGGTGTTTCTCAACTTGGGTGTACTCCATGTACATTGGCTGTAGGAGTTGGACGAAGCCATTATGAAGCAACTTGTATGATGCTTCAGGCACAAACGGATGGAAAATACGATGTTCAGTCTGAAATGGAAAAAGAGATTACAGACCGCGTTAATGAGGCCGGAATAGGACCTCTTGGTCTTGGTGGTAAAACATCCGTGTTGGCAACATTTATGAAGGTTGGGCCTCAAAGGGCAAGCGGTGTGAGAATTGTATGTGTGCGACCAAACTGCTGTTTCGAACCGAGAATTGCAACAGTTGAGTTGCAAGATTGCGAATGATTTTAATATAATATTTAAAATACCCGTTGTAAATCAGAACCATTTGATTTACAACAGGTATTTTATTTCTTATCGAAAAATTGTTTATTTAACGTATTTTTCACGATACTTTTTCGGTGTTAAATCGGTATATTTCTTGAATGTTTTAGTGAAATAGTTTACATCAAGCATACCGCAACGCTGAGCGATATTCTGAATTTGGATGTTTGTTGAAATAAGAAGTTCTTTTGCCCGTTCAACTCTCATTTTGTTTACATAATCAGTAAGGGTACTTCCTGTTTCCTTTTTGAAAAGGGAGGAAAGGTAGCTGGGATTAACCTGAAAGATTTTTGCCAGATTGTTTAGACTTAAATCCGAAGAAATATCTGACTCGATTTGTGTAATAACCTTTTGAATAAGAAGGGTATAGTTACGTTGGGAGTGTTTGTTAACAAGTCTGCAATATTTTTTTACCATATATTTAAGCAAATCTTCACATTCGTTGATGTTTTGCATTGCTTCAATTCTCAAAGCAAAATCAGAGGATACGCTATCTATATGAATGGGATGAACTTTTCCTTGCTCCGCAGCTTTTCTCAACAAGGTGTTTAAGATAATCATATAATTTTTAGTGTTCCTTAAAGAATCCGTTAATCTGCTTTCCAATGCATTTTCGGCTTTTATGTTGTTGAAAATCATTTCAGCCTTGTGAGAAATGCCTTTTGAAACTGCCTCAATAAGTTCATTTTCAATTGCATAGCGTCTTTCTAAAAGCTCAACAGACATCCACGGTTCTGTTTCTTTGTTTTTTGAGTTAGGTGTGAAAATATGAATCTCTAAGTCTCTTTTTCTGCTTTCGGTTGTTATGGTGAAATTGTCAATTGCGCCGTATATTACCTCGCAAAAGCAAGATGTAAGGGCAACTATTGTATCATCATTTGGAAAGTAGGGGATAGCAGAATAAAATTTTTCCAGTTGAACATTTATATAATTTGGAAGTGAGCTTTCTATGGCTTTTTTGTTTATAGAATTTTTTGTAATCAGAGCTTTTGTGTATGGCCCTAAAACAAGTATTTCGTTTTTGTTATCTTGGGGCAAGGGTATAAAAATATAGTTACATAAAAATATATCTGTAACTATATTTACATTGTTTTTTTGAGGGCAAACATTAATATTGAAAAACTCTTTATAATCATCATCAATATTCATAAGCTGGCGTATTCCCATATCAATTCTTTCAGGAACGCAGTTGTCCGAAATAAGTGATGTTCTGATTTTTAGGTTTTCGATAGATTTCCTGAAGAAATTTAATTCTCTTTCGTAAAACAAGTTACTCACCTCTTATTTATTATCGTACAATTTTTGTGAAATTTCAATAGTATACAAAAAATAATACTAAAAAATGCAAAAAAAATACTCACCGAAAATTTGAAATTATTATAAAATTGAGATATTGAATGGTTTTGTGTATTTTTGACAAAAAATATGGACGAAATCGGAAAAATATAGAAAAAAGAGAGAATCTATTATGGCTAAAAAAGAAGTTGAATTAGATTCAAAAGGTTTCCGCAAGTTCGGTATGCGCGACAAGGTTGCATACGCTGCAGGTGACCTCGGCTGTAATATGAGCTTTGCGCTTAAGAGCTCTATTATGGCAATTTTCTGGACACAATTTATGGCGTTGGGCGAGGAAATGTATGCTCTCTTGCTCGTAATTGTTCAAATCTGGGACGCTATCAACGACCCGCTTCTCGGTTCATTGTTTGATGCAGACAAGAGAAAGTATAAACGCGGTAAATTCAAGACCTACATCTTCATCGGTGCAATGGGTCTTCTCTTCTCAGGCTTGTTCTTCTTCCTTCCCGTTCCCAATGCTCCTCGTCTTATGAGATGCGTATTGTTCGTTTTGGGTTATGTTCTCTGGGATGCTTTCTATACAATTGCAAACGTTCCCTATGGTTCAATGATGTCCGTTATTACAACAGACGGTGCAGAACGTTCTGAGCTCTCCACCTGGCGTTCAATCGGTTCAATGATAGGTAACGTTCTTCCCATGGTTCTTCTTCCCATTCTTTGCTACGATGCAAGTAATAACCTTAAAGGTGAAACTGTTTTCGTTGCCGCAACAATAATGGGTGTTATCGGTCTTTGCTGCTTTATCTTTATGCTTAAGAAAACAACAATCCGTGTTGAAGAAAACTCTGTTGTTATCAGCGAAAAGAAACAGAAATTCAATGTTTTTAAAGCTATGGGTAACTTTATGAAAAACCGCGCAGCTATCGGTGCAACTCTTGCCGCTATGGCAATGTTCATTGGTATGCAGGGCTCAACAACAGCCACGACCGTTCTTTTCCAATCCTATTTCGGCAATGCTAAGGCATCAGGTATAGTTATGCTTATCAGCTATCTTCCTATGTTCTTGTTTATGCCTTTTATCAAGAAAATTGTTAACAAGTTTGGTAAAAAGGAAGCTTGTGCAGCAGGTTCAGCAGTTAGTGTATTCGGCGCACTTCTTCTCTTCCTTCCTCTCGGTAACGGTACTGCCGGCTTAATCGGTTATATCATTGCTCAGGTATTCTTTGGTCTTGGTCTCGGCTTCTATACTTGCGTATCATGGGCTCTTATGGCTGACGCTATTGACTACAATGAATGGAAAAACCATACAAAAGAAGAGGGTACAGTTTACTCACTCCACTCTTTCTTCCGTAAACTTGCACAGGGTCTTGGACCATCAGCAGTTATTCTTATTATGGGCGTTCTTGGTTATGATGGCGAGCTTGGTGCAAATCAGCCCTTTGCGGTTGCTCAGAATATGAAATGGCTCGTTGCAGCTCTTTACACATTCAGCGCAGTTGTAATGTTTATTTCTATTGCATTTATCTATGACCTCAACAAGAAAAAGGTTGCAGAAATGACAGCTGAACTTGAAGCAAGAAGAAATGCTGATAAAGCAGAAATTGCTGAATAAGAGTTTTTCTTAAAACGGCAGAAAACGAATAATTAAAAAGGAGACTGCCGACAATTAAATGTCGGCAGTTTTTAAATAAATTTTATTACTAAAAAATTCCTAAAGGAGCAATTTATGAGAAAGATTTTAAACATTAACAGAAAATGGGCTTTTTCAAAGCAGGCAACAACTGTTCCCGCAGAGCTTCCTATGAATTGGGATTGGGTTAACCTCCCTCATTCCTGGAATGCTATTGACGGTCAGGACGGCGATAATGACTATTTCCGTGGCACTTGCTATTATGTAAAGAACTTTAAAAAGATGGATATGCCCCAAGCAGATAAATATTACCTTGAAATCAAGGGTGCAAACTCTTCTGCAGAGGTTTTCCTCAACGGCAAAGTTCTTGCAACCCACGACGGCGGTTATTCAACCTGGAGAGTTGATATAACAAACGGTATAAAAGAAGAAAATCTCCTTGTTATTGCTGTTGACAATGCCGCAAACGACAAGGTTTATCCCCAGATGGCAGACTTTACCTTCTACGGCGGTCTTTACAGAGATGTAAATATAGTTTGCGTAAATAATTCTCATTTTGAGCTTATGCACCACGGCGGACCCGGTCTCAAGGTTACTCCCGAAATCAACGGTATCAATGCAAGTATTGAAATTGAAACATGGGTTGTTGATTTCAAAGACTCTCAGAAACTTCGCTATGTAATTAAAGATGCAGAGGGTAACATTGTTGCAGAAAAAGAAACAACAGATACCAAAGTTAATCTTGAAATCAATAATGTTCACCTTTGGCACGGTAAGAAAGATCCGTATCTTTATAGTGCAGAAATTGAGCTTGTTGAAGGCGATGAGATTGTTGATAATATCTCAACCCGTTTCGGTTGCCGTACCTTCAAAATTGACCCTGAGAACGGCTTTATTCTCAATGGTGAGGAATATCCTCTTCGCGGTGTATCTCGTCATCAGGACAGATGGGGCTTCGGTAACGCTCTTCTTCCCGAGCACCACAGAGAAGACATTGAGCTTATCTGCGAAGTAGGCGCAACAACAATTCGTCTTGCTCACTATCAGCATGACCAGTATTTCTATGACCTTTGCGATGAAAAAGGTCTTGTAATATGGGCGGAGATTCCTTATATCTCAAACCATATGCCCGGTGGCAGAGAGAACACAATTTCTCAGATGAAAGAGCTTATTGTTCAGAACTATAACCACCCATCAATTGTTGTTTGGGGACTTTCAAACGAGATTACAATGAAGGGCGACTCCGACCCTGACCTTCTCGAAAACCACAATATTCTTAACGACCTTGTTCACGAAATGGATAAAACAAGACTTACAACCATCGCAGCAGTTTCAATGTGCGATATAGACAGTCCCTATATTCAGATTCCTGATGTTGTTTCCTACAACCACTATTTCGGTTGGTACGGTGGAGATACAACTATGAACGGACCTTGGTTCGATAATTTCCATGCAAAATACCCGAATATTCCTATCGGTTGCAGTGAATACGGTTGTGAAGCACTTGATTGGCATACTTCAAATCCCCAGCAGGGTGACTACACAGAGGAATATCAGGCATATTACCACGAAGAGCTTATTAAACAGTTCTTCTCAAGAAAATATATGTGGGCAACTCACGTTTGGAATATGTTTGACTTTGGTGCAGACAGCCGTAACGAAGGCGGAGAAAACGGACAAAACCACAAAGGTCTTGTAACATTTGACCGTAAGTACAAGAAAGACTCTTTCTATGCTTACAAAGCATGGCTCTCCGATGATAAATTTGTTCACATCTGCGGTAAGAGATATGTAGACAGAGTTGAAGACGTAACAAAGGTTACTGTTTACTCAAATCTTCCCGAGGTTGAACTTTTCGCCAACGGAAAGAGCCTCGGCAAGCAGACAAGTGATGTTCACTTCTTCTATTTTGATGTTCCCAATGTTGGCGAAACAGAGCTTAAAGCGGTGGCAGGTGAATTTACAGATACCTCAAAAATTCGCAAGGTTGAGAAATTCAACGATGCTTACAGACTTCGTGAAAAAGGCGCAGTTCTCAACTGGTTTGATATTGAAGAACCCGAAGGCTATTTCTCTCTTAATGACAAAATGAGCGACATTATGGCTTCCGAAGAGGGCAGACAGCTCTTTGTGGGTCTTATGGCAAATGCTATGAAGAACCACGGCGATAAGAGTATGATGGGTGATATGGGTGCAGAAATGCTTACAGGACCTATGATGCAGATGATGGGTGGTTTCACAGTTCTCCGTCTTATGAACCTTATGGGTGCGGCAAACCTCCACTTTACAAAAGAAGAACTTCTCCAGCTCAACGCAGTTCTTAACAGAATTAAGAAATAAAAAACAAGGCACTTTGCGAGAGCGAAGTGCCTTGTTTTTAGTTGCCAGTCGATAGCAATTAGCGGTTAGCAAATAGTAAATAGAAATTAGCAAAATTTCGTTAGAAGAATAAAATTGTTGGCGGTCCTACCTCTCTTCGAAGAGAGGGGGACCACCTTGAATAATTTTATCTATTTATTTTATTATAAGCGAGTGGTTAGTTTGTTTTTGCGTATAGTCGGACGGGTGGTGGAGAGTTCTCGACGCGAGTTCTCGAGCGTCGTTGAAGCGTAGCTTCAATTGACACTTTTGTTTTCCTTTTTCGTTTTCGCCCTTTTGATTTTCTTTTTGAAATCAAGTATAGCTTGAATAATGAAAATTATTGCAAAAACATACATTACAATGCCTAAATAAAATGATCTTACGCCCTCACGCTCTAATTCTTTTTGTGCATAATCAAAATCAAGCAAAACTACATCATTTGCAACCAATTCAACTACATAGTCGTTTTTAGGGTTTACTAACATTTTAAATTCAGTTCCGCTTGGTATTGTTTTAAGTCTTTCAATCAATTCGTCAGAAACGCAATAATTATCAATAAATTGAAAGGAATCATCATTGAAATGTAGTGTGATATCGGTGGTTCCACCTTTTAATTTTTTATGACCACCACCAAAATCAACAAAAACACAATTTATTTTTGTTGCATCTTCTCTCTTGATAGGTTGATTTAAGTACAGTTCAGACGAAAACACCGTACCTATAAAAATTGAAATTAGTGCCATGACCAAAGCAACCCATCTATTTAAGGGTTCTGATTTTTTGTATCTCTTCGCCATTCTCTCACCTGAACCTCTTTTGATTACACATTATAAACTCATATAACTTATCAAGCAAACCTTACCTATGCAAATTAATAAATTCAATAAGTCTCAACCAATCAAGACGGCTGAAATAGTGCAGACCTTTTCTCATATGGTAACCGAGGTCTCCCTCAAAGAATTTATCGTCAACCTGTGGTGGTCTGTCTTCGTATTTAAATCCATTATTGAAAGCATCACTTGAAGCTACACAGCATAGTATTTCTGAAAGCGGGTCTGCCCATTTGTCCAGGGATGCACTACCAATAAGAACCTTTCTCGGCGCAATTGATGCCACAAGGTAATGTTGGTCAAATGGCATAGTGTTTTCGTTATTGACATATTTCTCATAATTTTTGCAGAACCAGAAACTAAAACGTCTCCAGATATCTGAAACTCTTTCACCGCCCTCGGCAGTACCTCTTGCAATTGCCGCACCGCTGCAGCCTGAGTCGTTTGAATATGAGAATGCGAATCTTTCATCGGTGGCACCTGCCAGAAGTGCAGTTTTACCAAGCCTTGAATGACCGCAAACTGTACCGCAGTTAAGGTCAAGCTTTTCGGGAAGAGTTTCGGCATAGTCCATAACCCTTTGAGCCGCCCAAGCCCACATAGCAATTTTACCGCAGTCTGTGTCTGAGCGCTCACCGTTGGGGAACAAAACTCCTGCAAGACCGTTTGTGAAATCACAATCGTCGCTTGTAACGTCGGTATAGCAAAGGGAAAATACCGCAAAGCCGTTGTCAATCAGCTCTTCTGTTGGCATATATCTGTCGGGATTTTCGGAGCGGAAATTTATATGTATAAAAAATGGATGCTTTTCATCATCCGTGGGAAGAGTTGCTAAAAAGGGGAATGAGAATTTCTTTCCGTCTATAATGCAGTGGGCAGTAACTTTGTTGCAAACTGCATTACCTGCGCAAAAATTCGGTATAACCTTTTCTTCAACCTTAAATGAGATTTTTTCAGGTTTCTGGGGCATAAACCCGAAAAGCTGTGACTGAATAAGGTCGAGCATTTCTTCTCTGGTTTTAAGGTCAGGAACATTTCTTTCTTTGAGCATTTCTTTGAGCATATTCTCAACTCCTTTAATAAAGTTATATCATTATTAAAATATCTTTTCAAGACAAAATAAGATGTTGAATATAATAAATTAAAACAGAGAATATAATAAATTAAAGCAGAGAAACTATTGAAAAAAAGTTTGATTATGTTTATAATTAATACACTAATATTTCCGTCCATGGCGCAGTTGGATAACGCAGCAGATTCCGATTCTGAAGAACGGGGGTTCGAATCCCTTTGGGCGGGCCAAAGAAACGACAAGTCGAAACTTGTCGTTTCTTTCTTTTCTTCTTGCCCTATGTGTTTTGTGGTGGTATAATGGTTGAAAAGGGGAGATATGGATGAGCAAAACAATTAATATTAAAGAACACGAAACAACAAAACACAATCTCAATACTGCAATGCTTTTGATGCAATGTATTGGTATTATCGCAGTTGTTTTCGGCCATGCAGATTACGGCGGAGACGATATTCCCAATTTTTTGAATCTTGCATTTCCTTATTATTCGTGGCATATGCCTTTCTTTGTGTTTATTTCCGGTTATTTCTTTAACCGCACAAAACCTGTTACAAAATATATTTCGCAAAAACTGAAAACGCATTTGTTACCTGCTTTAATTGTCAATTTCGTTTGCGGTATTTTTTCAATGGCGTTAATGGAATTTAACATTACAGGCTTTGGTATGCCTATTACTTTGAAATCCTTGTTTGTAACACCTTTTACAACGGGTTATCAGTTTAATATTGATGTAGCCTTATGGTATGTTTTTGCATTGGTTGTTATTGAAATTGTTGCGGTGCTAATGGATAGGGTTGTCAGAGGTAAGGGAGATTTAATTTATCTTCTTATAACATTTGTTGGTTCGTTACTTTGTTGTTACAGAGCTTATTATGATTTTGAAGGCACCAGGGACGAATATTTTAATGCGGTGTTAAGATTCGGCTTTCTTATGTTCTTCTTCTGGCTTGGTGTTTGCTACAAGCATTATTTTGAAAACAGTATTAAGCGGTTTATTAATTATAAAACCTCAATTGTAATATTTATCGTTCAGGGCGTTTTTCTCGGACTAACAGAATTTGTTATTAATATTAATACTCGTAATATGGATTTCAGCAAAATAACAGTTCCTGACGGATACTGGGTAGCTTTAGTGTCACCGATAAGTGCAACTTTGTTTTTCCTTGGTATCTGCTATTCCGTAGCACCTTATGTTAAAGACAGTAAACTTCTTGTAACTTTCGGAAGAAATACAAAGTATGTGATGTATTACCATCAGTTGATATTTGTGCTTTCTTCTGTTCTTTGTGCAATTATTGTTAAGCTTGAAATATTAAATATTTCGGGGTTTTCCTTTAAGAAAATGTGGGAAAAAATATATTACTCCGGCGGAAATATTTATATAACTGTTGCGGTTTCTGTTATTGCTTTGGTTTTGCCAATCGTTGTTTGCAGGTTTATTGATAAAAAGAAGCTTCCTGTAAGAATTTTGTTATATGCATTAATTACTGCTTTGATAGTTCTTTTCCTTTATTGTGCAGGTAATATTTTGAATTAAAAATATATAATTTAATCTTTGTTATTGTTGTTATTTTTGTGTATTTGTGATAAAATTACCTTATCATACGAAAAAGGGGGATTTATATGAGCAAAAACGGCATCAACTCTGCTGTGGACAAAGTCAAATGGTTGGCAGACGAAATCAAGGACCATTGGAATACTCCGGCAGAGGGAAAATATGTTCCTTATAAGGAATACAAGGATGTTGTTATTGGTGTTGGTGCAAACTATACAGGTAAAAAAACACTTGAGTATATCGGCTTTTGGTCAAGTTGTTTCCTTATTATGCACCATTACAAATTACCTTATCTTACATTTTCGGTTATCGGTCTTTTGAATATGCCCTTGGGTTATATTTCAGCACTTATCTGGTGGTATGTTTGCGATAACCTAGGCTTCTTGCCTAAAAAGACTGAGAGAAAAGTTTATTTAGTTTACGGTCTTATGATGGCGTTTGGTATTTCAACGCTACTGTTTGACTATTCAATGCTGTTTGACCAATCGGGTTCCTTTATTACTATGCTCAATAGCTTTGAGGGTATGAACGCCACGGCATGTTTTAAAACCTTCGGTACTCATTTCCTGTATACAGGTTGGGTAGGGGCTCGTAATATTTTCTGGCGCAAAAAGCTTATTCCTAAATATGGCAGATATAAATACAGTCTTTACTGCGATGTTGTACCAAAGGCTATAATGGTTATTCTTATCGGTTGGCTTCCTGTTTATAATATAGCTGATGTTGCAACACGAGTTTGGGTTGCAAACCTTTTATTTGCTACATATAACGTCTTTGGTTTTGAAAATTTGCTTGAACAATGCACAAAGGTTATCAGCCCCAATTTAGAGGAAAGAATTCTTGTTCGAAGCTATCCTGTAAAAATATCGCATATTTTCAATTCGATTCTTGCAATTATTCTTCCTGCTATTGTAGGTACCCTTCGTCACGAATGGGCAGATATTAATTTCTACAGATTTGTTATTCCCATAACCTTCTGCATTTCTGCCGCATTTACAATGGGTCTTGCAGGCAGAATCAAAGAGAGAATACCCCAACCGCCCATTGAAAAGAAAGTTCAGATTAAGTTCTGGGATGGTATGTTGGGTGTTTTAAAGAATAAATATCTTCTCATAAATACCGTTGTTGGTCTTATTGACTCTCTCGGTAATGGTATGTTGCCTTTTGCAACAATTCTTTATTTCTATACCTTCCGTTTAAGCGGTCTTCCGTATTCATTAATAGTAGCTCTCATTTCCTTTGCGGGTACTCCGCCGGATTTATTGTCACCCTATTTCCTTAAAAGATTTTCATATAAGCAAATAATGATTTTCTATCAGTTAAGCCGTGCAATAGGTAATGTTATAATTGCCGTTGCAATGTGGACTTTGGGCGATAATCTTGCTCTTTGCGGAACAATCTGCGTTGTGGTTCTCTTCTTTATGGAAATGACTAAAACCGTTCCCACAACCGCAAGCCACGATATGAATATTCGTATCGGTGACTATCAGATGTATTTGTCAGGCGAACGTCTTGAAAGCTTCGCAGGTATCTTTGGCTGGTTCACAGGGCCTATTACATCATTCATTGGTCTTATTATTCCCATTTTCCTGCTCAGATACGGCTTTAACAGTAACTGGGAAATTCTCTTCTTCGACGGTTCAAGAAGCAACATTGTTGTTGTGCCGATAATCGTTGATGCTATCGGCTTCTTCCTTATGACAATTCCGTATCTTTTCTGGGATTACGACAACAAAAAGCAGAATCTTGTTATGGAGGTTCTGAAACGTCGTGCAGAGGTTACGGAAAAGAATGCCCAAGAAGAAGGCGCGTCCGTATCGGGCGGCTATAAAGGTTAAGGGGGTGAGTTGTATGAGTAAAAAAGAAAAGAAACAGAAGAAAACCAATGACTGGCAGACGGATGTGCAACTTGAAATTCCTGAGGAAGAAATATGGACTTATCAGGTTCCCGGTCTTGCCGCACCTCATATTAACAAACCCTATAAATACTACAATTTAAAGAAAACAATTTTTGTTCTTGTAATTATTGTAGCGGTTTCTCTTTCAATGTATTTCAGCGTTATGGCGTTGCAGAATGATACATTCGAATACAACGAAACTGAAGCAGGTATTGAATTTTCAAAATTCAGTAACACAGGTTATCTTTATGAGCTTGATATTGATTATGTTTCTGATATTGAGTACATTCCCGGTAACAATGACCCTAACACAAATTTTAAAGTTGTTAAGGACACAACAAAGCCTATAACATCTGTAAGGCAGTTTACTCTTAACTGTGATGATAAAATCAAGACAATAAGAATAGGCGCAAATGTAACAGATGTTGACACAAAAGCATTTTATTCCTGCTGGGCGTTACAGAATATTGAGGTTGATGAAAACAACCCCAACTACTGCGATGTTGACGGCGTTCTCTATAACAAAGATAAAACAGAAATCCTTTGCTATCCTTGTGACCATGATGAATATCTCCGTCAGAAATACGGCTACGAAAGAGAGCTTTATAAAGACGAGATTACTCCCGAGTATGAAAAAGATATTCAGACTTATGTAGTTCCCTCGACAGTTGAAAAAATTGATGAAATGTGCTTCAACTATGCAAATCTTCGTGTGATTTATCTGCCCGAAGGATTAAAAACAATTGAAACATTGGCAATTTTCAAGCTTCACGAAAGAGTTGACCAATGGGGCACAACTCCGTCGCTTACAAATATTTATTCATATAAATCAGATAAGGTGACAGATACTCATTTCACCTCTGAAAAAGCACTTGGCGAGGTTTATAATTCATTACCGGAGGGTCTTGAGTTTATCGGCTCGGATGCTTTCAGTTATAATCAGGCTCTTTCTTATGTCTATATTCCCGAAAGTGTTGCCTATATTGGTCACCACGCGTTCTGGGATACTGTATATAAAGAGGATGGAGAGCTTAAAGGTGTTACAGAAATTGATGTGGCATTTTCTGAAGAGGAATTCAGCAATCTTGAAATAGGTGATGACTGGAAGCCAAAATATGACTACCTGCTCTTCAAAAAGAGCGTTGACACTGTTTACAACGCAGACAGAAAATAATATACAGGTGTATCAGTAAATTCATTTTTCTGATACACCTGTAATTTTTTAACTCTTCCAGAACTTTCTATCTAAGCTTCTGTACTGAATTGCTTCGAGAATATGTCTGTTTTCAACCGTTTCGCTTTCGTCAAGGTCAGCTATTGTTCTTGCAACCTTTAAAACCTTGTCATAAGCTCTTGCGGAAAGACCGAGTTTTTCAAACGATACTTCCAAAGTCTTTGCGGCGGTAGGGGAAAGCTCACAGTATTTTCTTGTAAGAGAAGATGTCATTTTTGCGTTGCAGGTAATTCCCGTACCCTTGAAGCGTTGGATTTGAATTTGTCGCGCCTTGTTAACTCTCTCGCGAATTGCGGCGGAGCTTTCGCCTTCTTCTTTATCGGAAAGCTGGTTATAATCAACGGGAGGTACTTCAATATGTATATCAAGTCTGTCTAATAGGGGACCCGAAACCTTTGAAAGATACCTTGCAGGTGCACCTTTGGGACAGGAGCACATCCTTGTTGGATGCCCGTAATAACCACAGGGACAAGGGTTCATAGCGCATATAAGCATAACGGAACAAGGGTAGGTTAATGCACAAGCGGCGCGTGAAATTGTTATAGTACCGTTTTCAATGGGTTGCCTTAAAACTTCCATTGTGCTTCTGTTGAATTCGGGTAATTCATCAAGAAACAAAACACCGTTGTGAGCAAGGGAAAGCTCACCGGGTTTTGGTATTGTTCCTCCACCGGAAAGCCCGGCAGGAGAAACAGAATGATGAGGTGCTCTGAAAGGACGGTAATTTATAATTGCTTCATCCTTTGAAAGATTACCGGAAAGAGAATAAATCTTCGTTGTTTCAAGTGCTTCATCAACGGTTATATCGGGTAAAATTGTGGGGATACGCTTTGCAAGCATACTTTTACCCGAGCCGGGTGGGCCGATCATCATAACATTATGTCCGCCTGCGGCTGCAACTTCTAACGCGCGTTTCACTTCAAATTGACCTTTTACATCTTTAAAATCAGGAAGATGCTCTGGCATTTCATAATGCTTGAAGGGTATAAGCTCGACGGGCTGTATCTTTTTTACGTCATTTATATGGTCAACAAGCTGTTTCAAGCTTTCAACACCATAAACATTAATACCTTCAACAATTGCCGCCTCTTGACAGTTTTCAAAGGGCACATAAATGTCCTTGATTCCGTTTTCCTTCGCGGCAATTACCATTGGCAAAACCCCCTTAACACCTTTTACCGCACCTGAAAGGGATAGTTCACCTATGAAAACTGCTTCTTTATAGTCGCCGATGATCTGCTTTGTTGCGGAAAGAACTGCAATTGCCATGGGCAAATCGTAAAAGGAGCCTTCTTTCCGGACATCTGCAGGGGCAAGGTTAAAGGTGAAATGGGAGCTTAAATGCATAATAAGACCTGAGTTATTTATTGCAGCAATTATTCTGTCTCTCGCTTCACTTACCGCAGCATCAGGAAGACCAACGATATCAAGAATGAACTTGCCGTTTGTTATATTTAACTCGATATCAATCATATATGATTCAAGCCCGAGTAAACCTATACTTTTTATTTTTGTGAACATTTTATTCAGCGTCACTTTCTTCTGTTAAATTTCCCGTAACGGAAACATCAACAGACAATTCTTCTATTATTTTATCAATGTCTGTTTCCTCGTTTGCATTTTCTTCAAAAACGGGTTCTAACTCTTCGGTTTCTTCAAGATAAAGGGGAGGATTAAAGTCGAAAAGTCCCGATTTCATAATGGAAATAAGCAAAAGGAAAATAACAACAGTAA
Source organism: uncultured Eubacteriales bacterium (assembly GCA_964624385.1). Lineage (GTDB taxonomy): Bacteria > Bacillota > Clostridia > Oscillospirales > Acutalibacteraceae > DTU089. The sequence goes on from CAZUZV010000012.1 coordinate 26,305, forward strand.
CTGCAGATATTGCGCAACCCAATAAAAGACCTTGGGGAACATATTTGAATCTTACTGTGTGTTCGCCCTCGGTTATATATACTCCTAAAAGCGCATCATCACCGATATCAACAATCTGCTCCGTTGAAACTTTTTCGCCATCAATATAAATATTCCAACCTGTATCATAGTTGATGGAGGTGTAAAGAACACCGTCTTCGGAAACATTGATTGTGCCTTCAATTTCGGTTTCTTCAAACTTTGTCACATTGAGAGAGTCTGCCTTTAATTGCTCGTAACCTTGTTTGAAAGATTCATCGTCAAGAGTTACCGCATAGAGATAAACATAGCCATCTGTACCTTCAGCGATGGGGGCATATATTTTTATGGCTTCTCCTGCTTCAAGGTATCCTAAATCCATAATATAAGGCTTGGTATCAACACTTTGAGCGACAACAGAACCATCTGCAAGAGTAAAAGTGATATTGTCGATGTTATTGTTGCTTGTTTTTAAATAAACGTAAGCATTTCCGCTTTCTTTTACGGTGAGTTTAAAGGTTAAAGAAGCTCCTGCAGTGTCCTCAACAAAATAGGGGAAACAACCCGAGTCACTGAAGGTCATATCGTTGCATGATGCACCTGTGCCTGAAACATCTGTAACTTCAATATCATTGTAAACTGTATGAATACCTGTTGCACAACCGAAAAGGTCACTCTGAACTTCAAAGGGGTTAGAATTATCGTGGGACCATTGGGTAATAGCCTCGTTAACTCTGAATGCTATTGGAAGTTGATAAAGGTTTTCATAAGCGGTGTATTTATCAACAGTAAAAAGTTCCTTATAAATCTCGGGATTCATTTCTGCTTTTGAACCTGTAAAATTATCAACAATATAATCAAGGCTGAAGAAAGCATTATAAACAGGAGTCTGTCTGTGGTAAGTGTAGCTGTTTATAAAGTTTGAGAACATACCCAGATTTGACTGCATATTAGCAACACTTTCATAAGCCATTGAAGTAAAGGTTGACATACCGTTGTAGTAATACCAACAAGGGTCCATCCTCGCTCTTAAGGAGGTAAGTTCCATTCTGTAAGAATCGTTGCCTTCGTATTCGTCAATTTGGTCTTTAATTGTTTGAAAATCCTCGTAATCGCCCACAAAATTCGTTTTTGTCTGGTCCATACTGTAGTTGTTAGTGTTTGCAACCGTATATTCAGCGCATACGGAGCAGAGTACAAGTGCCGCCGCTGCAATAGTAGGGTATTTATCATTTTTGAGAATGCCTAATGCAAGGCAGTAAATACCTATAAAAGCAACGCAAATCCAAACACCGGTTTCGCTGAAATTCTTTGAACCGATTTCCTGAACAAGAATTATAAAGGCAATTGTTGCAACACCAACACCGATAATTTGTCGGTTTGTATATTCCTTGATGTTTTTGATTGCTTTATATGCGAATATAAGCAAAAGGAAGGAATACATATATGAAAATCTGTATGGTAAATCGTTGGGGAAATGGAAGCCGTGCCAGATGTAGTTAAGGTAGTTTGTATAACAGCTTGCAAACATAACGCCGAGTATACCAATACTCATAATTTTCTCGTTTAATTTAATTTTATTAGAGAAAATATACAAAGGAACAAGCATTACGGTTAGAATACCGCAGTAAATGTTGGGTAAAACATCTGTTCCGCTGCTTCGTATAGTCGGGTCAAGGTATGCAAGGTGGTTTGCGAGGAAATCAAAAATTGAGAAATAGGTTTTAAATTCCGTGGGGAAAGTTCCCGAGGTTGCAGAACAGTTTGTAAGAATAAAATATACGGGTAAAAGCATAAATGCCGAAAGCATTGCCGCACCTATGGAGCAAAATGCAAATTTTACACCGTTATCAAAGAGCCTTGAGTTTCTTAAATTATTGTAGCCCCAGGTGATGAAGCCCTTTATACCTTTTTCGCGTTTCGCAAGCTTTCCGAAATAAGTGTCTGTAAAATTGAAGTTGCTGAAAAAGTAATAAATGAAGTAAAGTACCGAGAAAATACAAACCATATAGCCCATATAGTAGTTTGTAATAAGAGTGAGTGCTAAAGTTATTGTGTAAAGCTTTAACTTGCGCTCGCTTATTAATTTTTCAATCCCCAACATAACAAGGGGAAAGAGGTAGAAAGAGTCGATCCACATAATGTTCCAATAATAAGCGATAAAATAACCGCTACAAGCATAAAGAACACCGAATGCGGATGTAAGAGGCGATGCCTCCTTATGCCTTTTTGATAAGAAATAGGAGAAAGTAAAGGAAGCGAGGGCTGCCTTGAGAAGCACCATAACACCAATTGCTTCGGGCATATTTTCATGACCAAGAATAAGCATTACAACAAGGAAAGGTGAGGATAGGTAGTTAAAGAAATTGCCTAAAAAGGCACTGCCGCCACCGGAAGTCCAAGAGTAAATTAAACTGTCAAAGTTGGTGATTCTTTCATAAAGCTCGGCGAACAAAGGCCCGTATTGATGATAGAGGTCCATTCTGAGAATTGTTGTATCGCCAAAGGGAATCATATCATAGCAAAAATAAACCACAAGCATAATTCCTGCGGTACAAGCTGCCGCAAGCCAGGAATAGCGGGTGTTGTAAAATGGCTTACATAAACGTGAGGTTTTTGCCGTTGCTTTTATGTTGTTAATCATTTTCCGAATTCTTCCTTTTAGAACAAAATTATACATATTAAATAATACCATAACAGAATGCATCTTTCAATGGTTTTTATTTTGTAATTTATTAATAAATTTTAAAAACTGTTCTAAATTCGGACAAGTGATAATACTATTTTTTGAAAGGAATGATAGAAATGAAGGATTTTTTAAATGCAATATCACTGTTGCCCGATGATTTTAAAGGTGTTTTAGAGCAAATATCCGAAAACCTCGCGGTTTCCATAAAAGAAATCCGTTTTCGCAACGGAGAACCGATGGCACTTAACACAAAGGATGAGGTTTATTATTTAAGGCAAAGCGGAATTCCGACAGTTTCTTTTTGTTCGGATTTAATTTGTACAAATGAAAAAGCATTGCAGGAGATTGTGTTTCATCTTTCCCGCCGTTCACTTCATACATATCAGGATATGATAGCAAAAGGATTTATACCCTTGCGAGGCGGTTCCAAAGCAGGTGTGGTGGGCAGAGCGGTTATGAAAGACGGTTCGGTTTATTCTGTTTCATCCTTTAATTCTGTAAATATTCGCGTTGCAAGGGAGTTTTACGGTTGTTCGAAACAGTTAATAGAAGCCGTTGGTGACGATTGTACTTCATTTTTAATAATCGGAGCGCCGCTTTCGGGAAAAACGACTTTGTTGAGAGATTTGTGTCGGTATTATTCGGGAAAAAACAGATTCAATCCCTTGAAGACTGCGATTGTTGACGAGCGTGACGAAATAGCATCCCGTTCCTTTGGCAATGGTGTTGATGTTGGAGTTCATACAGATGTCTTGACTCTATACCCAAAAGCAGTGGGAACAGAAATAGCCGTCAGAACACTTTCTCCGGATATTGTTGTTCTTGACGAAATCGGTTCGGACGAAGAGGCTAAAGCAATGCTTTCTGCGGTAAATACGGGTGTGAGCTTTATTGCAACCGCTCACGGTTCAAGCTTTGAAGAGGTGTTGAGAAGACCTAATATCAAAAGACTTGTCAATGCGGGTGCTTTTAAAAAAGCGGTTGTTTTATGCGGTAAAGAGGCACCTTGTGCAGTTAAGGAGATGGTAACATTTTGAAATTTTTGTGTGTTATAACACTGGCAGGTTCTTTTTTAATTTTTGGCGCTTTAAATATATTCAAACAGATAAAAAACACCGATGCTTTGGATGAAATTGTCAGGTTTATCGGGCTTGTAAAAGCAGAGTTGAGATACAGAACCGCAGAATATAATGATATTTATTTAAAAGGTAAATCACAAAATTATAAATATCTTTCCTTCTCGGAAGGAGAAATATACGTTGATAAATCTGTTGATAGTAAATGTTTTGAAGAATTTGATAGCTTTATAAAGAAAATAGGTACCACTGATGAAGCGGGGCAAATATCCCTTTGCGACGAATACAGAGAACGTTTTGAAGAGCAGCTGAAAAGCAGAAAAAGAAAAGAAAAGGAAAAACTTCAGGTTAATACTGCTTTGAGCATTATGGGTGCTCTGACTGTTCTTATATTCTTTTTGTAGGTGAATTATGGATTTTACAATTATTATAAAAATTGTGGCTGTTGCGCTCGTAATTGCTTTTTTAAATCAATTACTGCAAAAAGCAGGTAAAGAGGAATATACCTTGCTTTTGACAATTGCAGGTCTGCTACTTGCGTTTATGATGCTGATTCCCGAACTTTCTGAATTGAAGGATGCTTTGTCGTCGGTGATGGAATTTTGACATTTATAAAAATAGGGATTTTTGCTGTTGCAGGAATTGTATTCCTTGTTTTATTAAAACGAAATGCACCCACTTTTGCAATATTAGGTGAAATAACTCTTGTCTTAATAACAATTTTGGCAATTGTTCCCGAAATTGAAAAAATGATAAGTTTGTTTAATAGTTTTCAAGATATTTCATCCGTAAGCGGAACATCATTGAAAATTATGTTTAAGGTGTTTGGTATTCTTGCAGTAGGCGGGGTGGTTTCGGATATTTGCCGCGACAACGGTGAAAGTGCTGTGGCGGGTGTTGTGGAGTTAAGTATGAAAATACTTGCAATTTCAGGTGCTCTGCCTGTTTTTGCGGCGGTTATAGAAATTGCATCTACCTTTTTCTAGCCAAAGCTGCACGGAGGTAAAAAATGAATAGAATTTTAAAAAAGTGTATTTTCACTATGGTTGTTTTATTTTGCCTTTTTGCTTTATCAATTAATGCAAATGCACTGGAAGAGAATATCGATAGCTATAGCGAAGAATTTGATTTTCAAAGCATAGCGGATGCGGTAGACGATGAAACCGCGGAAATATTAGAAGAAATCGGTATTGATGAAATAAGCTTTGAAAAAGTGTTTTCCGTAAGCTTAACAAAAGTTTTTAATGTTCTTTTTGATTTGACAAAACGTTCTTTAAACGAACCTTTTAAATTCTTGATATCTTCAATAGGTGTTTTGATATTAACTGCTCTTTTCTCCTCTTTTGTTAATTCTTCTCAAACAGTTTCGATCATAGGAAACTCGGTTTTGGCTCTTTGTATGGCGGTTCCTGTTGCAAATGCCGTAACAACTGCTTTTTCTGTTTTGGAAACCCTAAACGTATTTACAACTGCTTTTGCAGGAGTATTCAGTGCGCTTGTTTCTTCTTCGGGGAAGGTTGCTTTGGGGACCTCTTACGCATCGCTTGCTGTGTTGTCGGATACATTGTTTTCCGCTCTACTGTCGGGGATGAGTCGGCCTGCAGTAAATGCAATGTGTTGTCTTGGTTTTTTGTCTTGCTTTGATATATACAAATTCAGCGAGAAAATATCTTCAACAGTAAAAAAAGCTTATATTTCTTTTTTAGGCTTCGTGGGAACCTTTTTTTCGGGAATCGTTACACTGAAAGGTGTTATGGGGGCAGGGGTAGATTCACTTACATCAAGAGGTATTCGTTTTGTTGTGGGACGAACTGTTCCAGTTGTGGGCGGTGCGGTCAGCGATACATATTCTGCTCTCGTATCAAGCCTTTCCCTTATTAAAAGCACAGTGGGTGTTTTCGGAATTGTAACTGTTGTTCTGACGGTTTTACCGTCCCTTTTGGAGCTTATAGGCTGGGTATTTGTTTTGAGTGTTGTAATTTCTGTTTCGGAGCTGTTAGGCTCAACTGACTGTTCAGGAATGCTCAATATTTTTAAAGATGCCCTTACTCTTTTGGGTGCAACCACTGTTTTTTCAGCGGTCATATTCATTGTGTCGGTGGGCGTGGTTATTTTTGTAAAAGGTGTTTAAAATGGCAGAAATAATAAAAAACGTTCTTTTAAATTATGCGGTTTGTGCTTTTGTTGGGGGAATTCTAGAATATATTGCTCCCCAAAAAGCAAAGAAAACACTTCGCATTGCAGTGGTTTCTTTGCTGTTGATAGGGATTTTTTCACCAATAGCTAAAACTGAATTTTCTTTTGATGAAATGCTTACCGAAACAGAAATCGACGAAAATGTCAGCTATGATGCCCTTATGCATACCGCAAATATGGCAGAGAAAAAGCTTCGGGAGGAAATTAAAGAAATACTCATAAACGAGGGTATTAATGAATATGAAATATATATAAGCACATCTGTTGATGAAAAGGATAACACCGTGTATTTGGAAGAGATAAAAATAGAAGTGGCAGAAAATTTTAAAGAAAAAATCCCTGTTATTGAAAAAAGCGTTTCGGAAGAATATAAGGAGATTTTAAAAGTCGGTGTGAAAAATGAATGACTTATTGAAAAATTTTAAAAAAATAAAAATCGGCAAAAAGAATATTGCCTTGTTTTCAGTGGCGGTTTTTATAATGTTTGTTCTTTTGTTGAGTGAGTTTTTAAGCGAGGATTCTAACGAAACGGTTTTAACAGAAAATACCGCTCAATATTCACAACAGTATATTGATAAAACAGAGAAAGAACTGGAAACGCTTTTAAAAAAAATAAACGGAGCAGGGGAAGTAAAAGTTATGATAACCCTTGAGAACTGTTATGAAAATGTTTACGCAAAAGGATACAGTGAAAAGCAGGATTCCGGAGAAAATTCACAACAGTATGAATCAGATGAGGAATACATAATTGTTAAAAAGGGCTCAAATAACGAGGAATGCCTTGTGGTAAAGGTTTATGAGCCTACGGTTAAAGGGGTTGCCGTAATTGCCGAAGGAGCAGGAAATGCCCAAGTTAAAAATGCAATAACCCAGACTGTTTGCGCACTTTTTGATATAAGCAGCGCAAAGGTTTCGGTGGAAAAAATGAATAGCGATTAGGAGAGGTTTATATGAATGTATTAATTAAAAGAAGACAACTTATTCTTGCAACACTTGTTGTAGCTTTGGGTGTGGCAGTATTTGTGAATTGGTATTATACGGGAAATAATTCAGCCATACAGTCAACCGAAGAAACAACCGAAAGTGAATATGTGCAGAATCTCGGTGAAGCAAAGTATGTCAATGCTTCAGGAGAAGAAGCGGATTATTTCAGCGAGGTGAAGCTTAACCGCCAAAAATCAAGAGATGAGGCTTTGGATGCTCTTAACGAATCTCTTGAGAAAGCCAGGAGCGGTAGTGACGAAGCAAAAGAAATAACCGATTCCATAGACGAACTTACCGCTCAAATTAAACTTGAGAGCGATGTTGAGGCCCTCATTTCTGCAAAGCTCGCAAGCGAATGCGTTGCGGTTATTAACGAAAACTCTGCACAAATTGTGGTAGCAAAAGATACTCTCAGCGAGGATGCCGCTTTGCAGATTATTGATATAATCACAACCAATACGGATTTGAAGGCAGAGAATATAAAGATAACTGAGTCGGAATAAAGTTTAAAGAATGTTCATAGTGGGAGCACAAATGCAGAAAAACGTTCAAAGCTCAGCAAAAAATCTCGCACAGAAACTATATCAATATTGACTTCTTTTTCTGCTACTACTGTATTTATATCAACATCCATTTCTTATCTATATCGGACTCGATTTGCTCCGAGTGGCGAAAATTATGTTTTTATCTGCCTACCGGTATGGTCAATTTCATAATTATCCCAATAAATCAACTCACTGACGGTTACGAATTCGTAGCCGTCACTTTCTAATTTTGTAAGGATTTTATCAAGCGCTTCTGGGGTGTTTTCAACTCCATTATGGAATAAAAGAATTGACCCGTTCTGCACTTTGCTTGTAACTCTAGAATACATTTCGTCAACAGAAAGCAACTTCCAATCAAGACTGTCACAATCCCACTGAATCATTTTCATTTGGAGGTTTTCGGTAACTTCAATGCTTTTGTTGTCGTAATCGCCGCTTGGAGCTCTTACAAGCTTTGGTGCAACTCCTGTTATTGCTTTTATTTTATTGTTGCAATTAACAATTTCTTTCTCGATTTCTTCTCTGCTTATTTTGCTGAAAGCGGCATGGGTATCGGAATGGTTTCCGATTTCGTGACCGTTGTCAAAAAGTTTTTTTAATGCCTCGGGATTGTTCTCAACCCAATCGCCGACTGCAAAAAATGTTGCTTTTGCATTGTGGGCTTTCAGAATTTCAATAAGTGTGTCTGTGTCTTCTGCGTTCCAAGCCGCATCAAAGGTTATTGCGATTTTTTTATCATTGGTATCAACGGAATAAATCGGCAATTTTCTTATAGAATTGCTTACGGTTGTGCTTATATGCGAAATTGTTACAGTAGAAATAATTGTGAGAGAAATCATAATAAAAACAATAAGCGCTGAGCTTATTTTTATAACTTTATATTTCAAAAAAATCACCCCGAGAAATTATATTCTCGGGGAAAAATTTATATACTTAATATTCACCGCTTAAAACTGCTTCCGCACAACGAATTCCGTCAACTGCAGCGGAAACTATGCCACCTGCATAGCCAGCACCTTCGCCACAAGGGTAAAGACCGCGAAGCCTTGTTGCCTGAAAAAATTCATCACGGATAATTCTTATTGGTGATGAGCTTCTTGATTCAGGAGCGGTAAGCACCGCGTCATATAAATTAAAGCCGTGGAGCTTGTTGTCAAAATCCTGAATTGCACCTGCAATTGTATCGGTAACCTTTTTCGGCAGAACTTTTCTGATGTCTGTCATTGTAACACCTGTAGGGCAGGAGGGCTTAACGGCGCCTGATTTGGTGGATGGCGTATCTTTTAAAAAGTCACCTAAAAGCTGGGCGGGTGCGGTGTAATCTCCACCGCCAAGCTTAAAAGCCTTTTGCTCAATTTCTCTTTGGAGATGCATACCTGCAAGAGGATGGTCGCTTTCAAAAGGTGGTTCGATGCCGACAAGTAATGCACAGTTTGCATTTTCTTTATCACGGGCGTATTCGCTCATTCCGTTAACAACCATTCCGCCGTCTTCTGAAGATGCGGCAACAACCGTACCACCCGGGCACATACAGAAGGTGTAAAGACCTCTGCCGTGCTTGGGATGACAAGCTAATTTATAATCAGCGGCAGGGAGTAGGGGAGAATTCCAAAGTGAGCCGTATTGAGCCTTGTTAATATGCTCTTGTGGGTGTTCAATTCTTGTACCCACAGAGAATGGTTTTTGTATGATTTCAAGACCTTTTCTGTAAACTAACTCAAATGTATCTCTTGCGGAGTGACCGATAGCAAGAATTAAAGCATCTGTTTCAATATCAGTTGTTGTTCCGTCAGGATTCTTATAGGTGATACCCTGAACATAACCATTGGCGGTTATAATATCAACAAGTTGAGTATTAAACTTGATTTCACCACCAAGGCGAATAACCTCATTACGAAGGTTTTTAACAACTGTTTTCAGCTTATCTGTACCAATATGTGGTGTAGCTGAATAAAGAATTTCTTCAGGTGCACCAAACTCCGCAAAGCGTAAAAATACTTCTCTGCATCTCCCGTCTTTGATTCCTGTAGTAAGTTTACCGTCAGAGAATGTTCCTGCACCGCCTTCACCAAACTGAACGTTGGAATTTGTGTTAAGAACCCTCTCTGCCCAAAAGCGATTTACTTCGTTTGTTCTCTTTTCAACCGCGGAACCACGTTCGAGAACAATTGGATTAAGCCCAGCTTTTGCAAGAATGAGGGAAGCAAACATACCTGCAGGACCGAAGCCGACAACTACGGGTCTTAAAGGAAAATTTCTTTTTGCCTCAGGAAGAATATATTCGTATTTTTGTGTTACAAAAGCCTTGCTCTGAGGGAAGGGGGCAACAACCTTTTCTTCATCAAGCTCTGTTTCGATTTCTGCGGAGTAAACGAGAATGATATTATCTTTCTTGCGAGAATCAATAGAGCGCTTTGCAAGAGAAAAACTTTTTATATCGCTCTCTTTGATTTTCAGCGCCTTTGCCGTTGCTGTTTTTACTTCTTCTTCAGTTGCCCCTAAAGGCATTTTAATTTCGTTAATTCTTATCATTGGTAAAACCTTATTTCAAATATTTTGCAGCGTTGTTTCCTGCGATTCTGCCCGTTGTAAATGCAAGATGGAGATTATAACCACCGCAATCACCGTGTATGTCGAGAATTTCACCGCACAGGAATAATCCGTCTTCTTTTTTGGACATCATTGTGATAGGTGAAACTTCACTTGTTTTAATACCGCCCTTTGTAACCTGAGCATTGTCAAAGCCTTTGGCGGATTTTATATTAATTTCGAAGCTTTTTAATTGTGTTACTGTTTCTTTAATCTGAAAATCTTTAAGAGAACTGCACTTTGTCTGAGGCTTAATACCGCTTCTGTTCATAACGGCGTAGCCTAATTTTAAATTAACAATGCCATTCAAGATGGTTTCAAAATCAACATTTGCAGAACTCGGAATACTTTGTTTTATATGGTCAAACAAGGCTTTTTCTTCAATTTCGGGGCATAAATCAAGTTTGAGTTTTAAATTCTTTTTGTTTTCGCAAAGATGGGAAAGATTCATAATGGGTATTCCCGAGATTGCTTTATCCGTAAATTGGATTTCACCCGATTCGCTACCTAAAAGAGTGTTGCCTGAATAAAGCTTTGCTTCACTCTCAGCGCGAACACCTTTTAATAAATTCAGGTCCTTGTCACTTATAACCAGACCGCAAAGAGCGGGGTAGAGCGGAGTAAGAGAGTGTCCGAAGCTTTCTGCAATTTTATAGCAAGAACCATCGGAGCCGTGAACTGATGAAGCTTTTCCGCCACCGCTTAATATAACTGTATCAAAGTATTCGCCATCAACAGTAAAGCCGTTTTTTGACTTTTTAATTTGACTTATATGAGAGTCGGTTATGATAACAATATTTTTATTATCGAGATTTTTTAAAAGCGCGTCCTTAATAGTTGAAGCTTGTTGAGAACGAGGGTAAATTCGTCCGTCTTCTTCGTAAGAGAGTACACCGATTTTTTTGAAAAATGCTTTAATATCTGCATATTCACCTGATAAAACGTTCTTTAAAAATTCACTGTCACCATAAAAATGAGTAGGGGAAAGGTCATCATTTGTGAAATTGCATCTTCCGTTGCCTGTGGTAAGAATCTTTTTCGCGGGCTTTTGCATTTTTTCAAAAATTACAATCTGAATATCGTTTTTTTCTTTTATAGCTTCAATTGCCGCGCAAAGTCCTGATGCACCTGCACCGATAATTGCAAGTTTTTTCACAAAACCGACCTCCGTTCCTGCCGTTGTCACAACATTTTTATTATACAATATCTTTTCAAAAGTTACAATACTCTCCAAAAATATAATTAAACGGATGAAAGTGTTAATTTTTTATAATATAATGTAAAAAAAGGTTTACAAAGCATTTTGTTTTTGCTATAATTCTTTGGAATATGTGTTTTTGAAACTATTTCAAACCAAGTTTGGAGGAAATATATATGAAACGTGTTGAAATTGCTCAACTTTATAAAAATGCAGAGCAGTTCACAAACGGGGAAATTACCGTTTGCGGTTGGGTTAAAACTCAGAGAGCATCAAAGGCAATCGGTTTCCTTGAAATCAATGATGGTGGTTGCTTTAAAGGATTACAGGTTGTTTTTGAGGATGCTAAGATTTCTAATTTCAAAGAAATTTGCAAAATTAATGTTGGCGCGGCTGTTATCGTAAAGGGTAATCTTATTCTCACCCCTGATGCTGCTCAGCCTTTTGAAATCAATGCAGCTGAAATTATTATCGAAGGTGAGTCAACACCTGATTATCCTTTGCAGAAAAAACGTCATACCCTTGAATATCTCCGTACAGTAGGACATCTTCGTCCCCGTGCTAACACCTATTCTGCAGCATTCAGAGTTCGTTCTGTTGCAGCTTTTGCAATTCATAAATTCTTCCAGGAAAGAGGATTTATGTACGCACACACACCGCTCATTTCTTGCAGTGACTGTGAGGGTGCAGGTGAGATGTTCCAAGTGACGACGTTTGATATTAACAATGCTCCCACAAATGAGGACGGAACAGTAGATTATTCTCAGGATTTCTTCGGAAAACCTGCTTATCTTACTGTTTCAGGTCAGCTTGAAGGCGAAATTATGGCTCAGTCCTTTGGTAAGATTTATACCTTTGGTCCCACCTTCAGAGCAGAGCGCTCTTATACTCAGCGCCACGCAGCAGAGTTCTGGATGATTGAACCTGAAATTGCTTTTGCAGACCTTTCTGATGATATGGATCTTGCAGAAGATATGATTAAATATGTTATAAAATATGTTCTTGAAAACTGCTCTCAAGAGCTTGAATTCTGCAATAAGTTTATTGACAAAGGACTTATTGAACGCCTTACAGCTGTTGCAAATTCTGACTTTGCAAGAGTTACTTATACAGATGCAGTTAAAGAACTTGAAAAGAATAATGATAATTTCCAGTTTAAAGCATATTGGGGCTGCGATTTGCAGACAGAGCACGAAAGATATCTCACAGAGCAGGTGTTTAAAAAACCTGTTTTCGTAACAGATTATCCCAAGGAAATCAAAGCTTTCTATATGCGTCTTAATGATGACGGTAAAACTGTTGCCGCCGCAGACCTTCTTGTTATGGGTATCGGTGAAATCATCGGTGGTAGCCAACGTGAAGAAAGACTTGATGTTCTTACCGAAAGAATCAAAGAACTCGGTCTCAAGGAGGAAGACTATTGGTGGTATCTTGACCTTCGCCGTTATGGTGGTACTCACCATGCAGGTTTCGGTCTCGGATTTGAAAGACTAATTATGTATATGACAGGTATTTCAAATATTCGTGATGTTCTTCCTTTCCCCAGAACAACCGGTACAGCTGATTTTTAATTAGGAGAGAATTATGGCAAAATCTTATCTTTCAATGTCCCAAGAGGAATTGAGAAATGAATATAATTCAGTGAAAGCAGAATATGAAAATCTTAAAGCACAAGGACTTTCTATTGATATGTCCCGCGGTAAACCCGGCGCAGACCAGCTTGATATTTCCGATGGTATGCTTGATGTGCTTTCTGATGGTAATTTCAAATGTGAAAATGGTCTTGATGTAAGAAACTACGGTATTCTTGACGGTATTCCCGAGTGTAAAAAGCTTTTTGCGGATTTACTTGAAGTAAAACCTGAAAATATTATTATTGGTGGTAACTCAAGCCTTTCTCTTATGTTTGACTATGTTGCTCAGTGTATGTATATGGGAGCAGGTTTTACACCTTGGTCTCAACAGGGTAAGGTTAAATTCCTTTGCCCTTGTCCGGGTTATGACAGGCATTTTGCAATTTGTGAATATCTCGGAATTGAAATGATTAATGTGCCTATGACAGAAGAAGGTCCTGATATGGCAGTTATCGAAGAAGCTGTTAAGGACAGTTCTGTTAAAGGTATGTTCTGTGTTCCTAAATATTCAAATCCTCAGGGTATTACATTCTCAGCAGAAACTGTTAAGAAAATTGCTAATCTTGATACCGCGGCAGAGGATTTCAGAATTATCTGGGACAATGCTTATTGCGTTCATGACCTTACTGATAAAACTGACGAGCTTCTCAATATCTTTGATGTTCTTCCCGAAAAGAATAAAAATATGGTTGTTGAGGTGGCTTCAACTTCTAAGATTTCTTATCCCGGTGCAGGTGTTTCCTGCATTGCAACATCTGTTGAGAATGTTAAGGAAATCCTTAAAAGACTTACAGTTCAGGCTATCAGCTATGACAAAGTTAATATGCTTCGTCACGTTAGATTCTTCAAGAATCTTGATGGTATAAAAGCTCATATGCAACGTCATGCAAAAATTCTCAAACCTAAGTTTGATGCGGTTATTGATACTCTTGAAGCAGATCTTGCAGGATTGGGAATTGCTGAATGGGTAAACCCAAATGGCGGTTATTTTATCAGTCTTGATGTGACGGGCGGTAGTGCTTCAAGAGTGGGTATTCTCTGCAAAGAGGCAGGTGTTACACTTACAAATGTTGGTGCAACATATCCCTATGGTAAAGACCCATCTGACAGCAATATCCGTATTGCGCCCACTTTCCCCACGCCTGAGGTTCTTTCAAAAGCAGTTAAGGTGCTTACGGCTTCCGTTAAACTCGCTTGTCTTGAAAATCTTTTGAAATTAGGTGCCTGAGATGATTAGAATAGGTCACGGCTATGATGTTCACGCTTTTGCTGATAACAGAAAATGTATTATCGGCGGAGTAGAAATTCCTTATGATAAAGGTCTTTTAGGTCATTCTGATGCGGATGTGTTGCTCCACGCAATTTCCGATAGTCTTTTAGGTGCGGCGGCACTTGGTGATATCGGAAAACATTTTCCTGATACTGATCCTGAGTATAAAGGCGCAGACAGCCTTAAATTACTCTCTTGCGTAGTTAAACTCCTTTCGGATAAAGGCTATAAGGTTGTTAATGTTGATGCAACTGTTATCGCTCAGGCACCTAAGCTTGCGCCATATGTCGTTGCTATGCGCGAGAACATAGCAAAAGCATTAAATGTTGATGTGGATTTTGTAAGCGTTAAAGCTACGACGGAAGAAAAATTAGGCTTTACAGGGCGTAAAGAGGGTGTTTCTGCTCATTGTGTGTGCCTTATCGAAAAGTAAACATTTCACCCTGAAATAGTCCCTTGCATATTATGTACAAGGCAATCTGCTTGTCAGATTCCTAACTTAATACGGAAGGGTCTTTTTATGAATAAAAAAGGTATAAAGGTCGGCTCTTTGACCTACGCTATGAAAGGGCGTGACCTTTTGCAAAAAAACGGCTATAAAGCGTATTTGACCCGCAATCCTCAACCGGAATCGGAAGAGGGATGCGGGTATGTTATTTATGTGAATAATATTGATAAACGTTGCTTTTCAGTATTGAAATCCGGTGGAATAAAGGTTTTCGGTATTATTGATTTGGGTGATGCTTTATGATTTATTTTGATAATGCGGCAACAAGTTATCCAAAGCCTGCAGAGGTTGTAAGAACCGTGAGTTCTGCTTTTTCTTTGTACGGTGCAAATCCCGGAAGAAGTGGGCATGATATGTCGGTTTCATCTGCCTTGCAGGTGTATAGATGCAGAGATGCACTTGACAGATTTTTCAACGGTTACGGCAGTGAGTTTGTGTCATTCTTTCCCAATTGCACCTATGCGTTGAATACAGCTATAAAAGGAATTGTCAAGGAAGGTGACCATATTGTTATTTCTTCACTTGAGCACAATTCTGTTTTAAGACCAGTTCATAAACTAAGAGAAGAGGGGAAGGTTGATTACACAGTTTTTAAGGTTGGCGATACAGATGAAGAAACCTTGGAAAACTTTAAGCTTTCCTTTAGAGAAAACACTGCCTTGTGCATTGTTACGGCAGTTTCCAATGTTTTTGGAAATGTTTTGCCGTTGAAAAAATTATCAGACATTTCTCATAAAAACGGAGCATATTTTTTTGTTGACGGTGCTCAAGGTGCAGGTACAGTAGAACTCGATATGAAAAAACAAGGTGTGGATTGTCTTTGTGTACCCGGTCATAAGGGCCTTTTGGGCCCTATGGGAACTGGTGCATTGTTACACAATAATCTTTCGCTTTCTTCAATTATAGAAGGCGGAACGGGAACAGCATCCTTTGATTTTTCCCAACCTCAGACTTATCCGGAACGCCTTGAGAGCGGAACATTAAATGTGCCCTGCATCTGCGGTCTAAGAAAAGGTGTTGAGATAGTTGAAAAAATAGGAATTAACAAGATTTTAAATAAAGAAAGTAACCTTTGTGAACAATTGTTTTACGGTTTGAAGGAGATGCCGAAGGTGTCCCTTTATCGCCGAGAATATGAAGCTTCCCGTTATGCACCACTTGTTAGTTTTAATGTGGAAAATATGCACAGTGAACAAGTTTCTGCATTTTTGAATACCCACGGTTTTGCTGTGCGAGGCGGTTATCATTGTGCGCCATTGGCTCATATTTCACAGAAAACCGAAAAGCAGGGTGCAGTACGGGTTTCGCCGTCTTTTTTCAGTCAGGAAAAAGATATAAAAAATCTGTTAAATTTAGTCAGAAAAATTGCATTCTAAAGAAATATATGATATAATTACAATATATTGGGTAAAAATGTTTTAAAACTACACGAAAGCGGTGATTGAATGAGCACAATTATGAACTATATTGAAAAAATCGGAGATGCTCTTTTAAGCTTCAATTTTTTATCAGATTTTCTTGATATTCTTTTGGTTGCTTTTATTATATATGAAGGAATCAAGCTCGTTAGGGGTTCAAGAACATTTCAGCTTATTAAGGGAATAGTCTTTCTCGGTGTAGTTTATGCGCTTGTTAAATTGCTTAATATGGAGGCCTGTGAATATCTTCTTTCAGTGTTGTTTCAGAACGGTCTTATTATTCTTGTGGTTTTGTTTTCTCCCGAACTTCGAAATATCCTCGAAAAATTCGGAAGACGTTCAATTTCCGATTTTTCGTTTTTAAATTTCAAAAACGGAGAAACAATTGAAAAAGAAGTTACTTCAACGGTTAATGCTTTCTGCAAAGCCGCAAACGATTTAAGCGATACCAAAACAGGTGCGCTTGTGGTTTTTGAAAAAAATGCACCTCTTCAAGAAATTATTAAAACAGGTACTGTTCTTGATGCACAGTCGTCACCGGAGCTTTTTAACGGCTTGTTTTTCAAAAACTCTGCACTTCATGATGGCGCGGTTATTGTCCGTGACAGCAGAATTTATGCCGCAGGTTGCATTTTGCCCCTCACACAAAACAATGCTTTAGACAGTGAATTAGGAACTCGTCACAGAGCTGCCTTAGGTGTGAGCGAACAGAGTGACGCAGTAGTGGTTGTAGTTTCTGAAGAAACGGGAGCGATTTCCGTAGCCGTTAACGGTGTTCTTACAAGAGATGTTACAAGCGGTAAGCTTCGTGAGATGCTTTTAAGTAGTTTGATATCTCAAAGCGCTGATGGTGAAACTAAGAATAAACGAAAATTATTTAAAAAGAATGAAAATCAGAATTCAGGAGGAAAAAAGGATGAAAATTAAATTCAAACTTAATGACCTCTTTAATAATGACAAATTCCTTCTGTTTTTCTCTCTTGTAGCCGCTTTGGTTATATGGCTTTTGGTGGTTGTTAATGTAAGTCCGGCAACAACAAGAGTTATTCAAGGTGTTAAAGTAACTATTGATTCAACAGTACCCTCTCAATTCGGCTTGGAAGTTTTCGGTGAGAAAGAATTTACCGTTGATGTTACGGTGAAAGGTAAGAAATATCAGATTTCGCCTGCTGCTCTTTCTTCTGAGGATATCGTTGTTACCGCCCAGACAAATAGTGTTGATTCTGCCGGTAACAGAACTCTTCAGTTGAAAGCGGAACCTGCTGAGGGTGCCGATTATACAATAACAAACATTTCATCTAAGACTATTGATGTGTATTTTGATACTGCAAAAACTGTTCAGATGGTTATAGAGCCTCAGGTTATAACGGACGGTTTTTCTATTGTTGAGGAGGGTTTTACAAGCGGTAATATAAACTTATCCGAAACATCCGTAACCGTAACAGGTCCATCTACCGAAATTAACAGAATTGAAAAGGTTGTTGCAAAGCTTGTTCTGGAAAAATCACTTTCCTCCAATAAGTCTGCGGATGCAGAAATTGTTTTGCTTAACGATAAAAACAAGAGCGATTTCAAGTATGTTACAATGAATATTGAAAAAGTAGTTTTAACAATTCCTGTTTTGCAGGTTAAAGAGCTTGAAACAGTTGTTGCATTTAAAAACGCTCCTGATAATTTTATAGTAACACCGTTGGAATACACGATTTCGCCATCAAAGGATTTATTTAATATTTCTGTTGATGATTACGATAAAACAGTTGATTTTACGGTAGGCACCATTGACTTTAAAACGCTTTCACCGTCTAATCATGTGTTTACTTTCCTTGCGGAAGATGTTTCAATTGCAGAAAACAGTAATACCGAAGAATTTACGGTTAATGTCGATATGTCGGGAATCAGTCAGGAATATATAACTTGCTCCGCTGAAAATTTTGATATAAATAATCCCGATAAAAAGGAATACAAAATTTCGGGTCTAAATAAATCTGTGATTGTTGTAGGCAGAGAAAAAGAACTTGAATCGATTACAGAGGAAAATATAAAGGTTGAAATTGATTTGTCTGAATTAGATATTAGTCAAGGTCAGTCCGTGACGGTTCCTGCAGTTGTCAGTGTTGACAATTCCGGATGTTGGATTTACGGCACGTATTTTGTTGAAGTAAGTCTTTAATTATATTGAAAGGGGGCAATCCCGATGAAGTTAAGAAAAATATTAGCTTTGATTTTATGCACTATTATGATTTCTTTGTGTTCGGGATGCTCTCTTAATTTTTTCTCTGTGGAAAGCTTAATGAGCCCTCCGTCTCAATCAGGAAAAAACGGCGAGGTTGAAGAGGCTTTTAAAAAGCTTATGGCAGAAAAGAATGTTCAGTTAAGAACACCTCAAAGCGGTGATTATCAAACAGCATTCGTTTTGTTTGATATTAACAGCGACGGTCAGGAAGAAGCGGTGGTTTTCTACACGGATTCCTCCATTGATGTGTCCGTAAGAATGTCTTTCTTGGAATGTATTAATGATACGTGGATGATTTCTGCCGATGTTAAGGGTGCGGGAAGCGGAATTTACGATGTCTCTTTTTCCGATATGGATAATGATGGCGTTTTTGAAATTTTTGTAGGCTGGTCATTATTTGATACAAAAGCTACGAAAATTGTAAGTGTATATGAAGTTTCGGTTGGAGAGAAAGGTGTTTTCACTCTTAGCACTTTAGGAAATGAATATTATAATTCAAAATCAATTACTGATTTTAACGGTGATGATAAAGATGATTTAGTACTTATTTATCTTGATGATACCGGTGAGGTGCAAAAATCTTATTTCCGTTGCTTTTCACTTTCTCAAAGTAATGAATTTGTAAAGTACAGTGATGTGAAAATCGACGGGAACATCAGTTCGGTTTCTAAAATACAGTTTGATACTGTTCGTTATAGCGGAGAGCTTTGTAAACGTGTGTTCATTGATTGCATAAAAACAGAATCTTCAATGTTTACTGAAATGCTTTATTGGGATTTTGAGGAGTTAAAAGCAGTAAGAGGAATTAAAAACCCTGTATCAACCACTTTAAGAAACTCGAAAATTTATTGTAGAGATATAGATGGCGATGGCCTGTTGGAAATACCGTCTAACACAAAGCTTTACGGAGATGAAAATCTTTTAACCGTTAAGAAAGTTAGTGCTTCTTATACGTTTACGATGGTTGAATGGATAAATACTTTCGGAGATAAAAGCGAGGGTAGCATAAACACCTTGTTTAACCCTATTGATTCCTATCTTTACAGGGTGACACAAGTTAACGATATAACTGTTTATTATGATGCCTTAGGCGGAGCTCTTAAATTTTGCATCTGGGACAATGAAGAAGAGCTTGTTAAAGATGAACTTTTATCAATTTCTTTCAGAGCTGAAAATGATGAAACAACCGTTAGTGGCAAAAGGCTACTAAAAACTGAAAACGGAACATTTTATTATGAAATAACGCCTTATGGTGAGGATTACGGAATTACTGATGAAGGTGTAAAATCTTCATTTATTATAATCAACTGAAAGCGAGAAGAATTATGAAAAAAGTACTTATTGCTGAAGATGAAT
The DNA here is from genome assembly GCA_964624385.1 of uncultured Eubacteriales bacterium. Taxonomy (GTDB): domain Bacteria; phylum Bacillota; class Clostridia; order Oscillospirales; family Acutalibacteraceae; genus DTU089. The sequence goes on from CAZUZV010000012.1 coordinate 46,019, forward strand.
CTGCTATAAGAGAAATTATCGGTATTACCTTGTGCAGAGCAGGGTATGAGGTAACAGAGGCTTGTGACGGACAACAAGCACTTGATTTGTATGCAGAAAAAAACGGGGAATTTGATGTTGTTTTGCTTGATATTATGATGCCCAATGTTGATGGTCTTGAAGTGTGCAAAAGACTCAGAACCATCAGCGGAACAGTGGGGATAATAATGCTTACTGCAAAAACTCAGGAGATGGACAAGGTTTCCGGACTTCTTATGGGGGCTGATGACTACATAACAAAGCCTTTTTCCCCCTCCGAGCTTATGGCGCGAGTTGACAGTGTATATCGCCGGGTTGCAATGAATAACCAGAGTAAAGCTCAACCTGCTAAGGCGGACAAGATTACTTTGGAGCCTTTTGAACTTAATCTTCGCAACAGGACACTTTATAAAAATAATGCACTTATTGAGCTTACCCAGGTTGAATTTCAGATTATTGAGTTTTTCTTCACCAATGCAGGAAAAGCCTTAAGCAGAACCGATATTCTCAAACAGGTATGGGGCGAGTCTTATTTTGGCGATGAAAAAGTTGTAGATGTTAATATAAGGCGACTCAGAATGAAAATAGAGGACGAACCATCAATTCCAAAGCATCTTGTTACCGTTTGGGGTATGGGTTATAAATGGCTTTGATTTATAAAATAATTTAACGCAAAAGAGGTGGGAGCGGTGAAAATTAAAGGAATTACAAAAAGATGGGCAACAAATACATTGCTTATTACTGCTCTCATTTTGCTTGTTCTTCTTTCTGTTTGCGTGGTATTTGTTATTGGTTATTATAGAAATTACGTAACAAATTATCTTTCGGGTTATGCAAATGAGAGCGTAACCACATTCTTTTCTCCTTATATAGGCGGTAGTGATGAGATTTTTAATCAAAAGGCAAAGGAATTTGTTGATAGCTTTTCTGATAAAAGCAGAATGGAAGTTCAGGTTGTTAACCGTAAAGGAACTGTTTCTTTTTCTTCTTCCGGTTTCGGTGTAAGTGAAACTGTTGAAGATATGGACGATGTTAAAGAGGCTCTGGAATCCTCAAGCGGTATAAGTAAATGGGCAGGTTTTAACAGTAATGGTGAGCATATTATGGCGGTGTCTATGATATTGCCCCGTGTTGATGGTGAATTTACGGGAGCAGTTCGTTTTATTACCTCTTTAAGAGCAATCGACAGGCAAATAATCGGATTTGTTGTAATTATATTGATAGTCTATTTTATTGCGTTGTTTTTTGTGGCATTATCGGGTATGTTCTTTATACAAACCATTGTTACTCCAGTTCGGAAAATCAATGATGTTGCAAGAAAATTTTCCGAAGGTGAGTTTGACGTAAGAATAGAAGCCGACGGTCGCGAGGATGACGAAATAACAGAACTTGCCGAATCCGTTAATGGAATGATTGCGGAGGTTGCCGCAACTGATAAATTGAAGAACGACTTTATATCAACTGTTTCTCACGAATTAAGAACACCTCTTACAGCGATTAAAGGTTGGGGAGAGATGCTCAAAGAACTTGACGGGGAGGACAGAGAGATTTCCCGAAGAGGTACGGAGGTTATCATTAACGAATCCGAGCGACTTTCAAGGCTTGTTGAAGAGCTTCTTGATTTTTCAAGAATTCAAAGCGGAAGTATGACTTTGAGATTGGAAAAAATTGATGTTCTTGCAGAACTCGATGAAGCGATTTTTGTTTTCAAAGAGCGTTCCAAGCGTGACGGAATTGAATTGACTTATAATGTTCCGGAAATACCTGTGCCCATGATGGCAGACCCTAACAGAATTAAGCAGGTCTTTGTGAATATACTTGATAATGCTTTTAAGTATTCCGAGCAGGGCGGTCTTGTTAATGTTGAAGCCGTAGTAAATGACGGCACTTTGGCAATTAATTTTGCTGATAACGGTTGCGGAATTGCTGAGGAAGATTTGCCGAATATAAAAAAGAAATTTTATAAAGCAAACTTGCAGGTTCGCGGTTCAGGCATAGGACTTGCAGTTGTTGATGAAATTATAAAGCTCCATAATGGTGTTTTCGAAATAAACAGTGAGCTTGGCGTGGGGACTACGGTTACTGTTGTTTTCCCGGTTGAAAAAATTACTGTTGAACCGGTTGTTCCTATTATTATTGAAGAAATGAAGGTTGAAGAAAATGAGCAATAAAGAAAAATGTTGTCCCAAAATTTCCGTTGGCGGACAGGCTCTTATAGAAGGTATTATGATGCAGGGACCCAAAGGTGCTGCAATGTCTGTAAGACTTCCCGACGGCTCGATTGATACGGAAAAGCTTGAGGTTAAACATATCAGAGATAAATTCAAACCTGCAGGTTGGCCGTTAATCAGAGGTGTTTTTAATATGGTTGAATCCCTTTTGTTCGGCTTCAAATGTATGGAAAAGTCCGCTGAAAAAGCAGGTCTTGATGACGATACCGACCCCGAAAATATGTCAAAGCTTGACAAATGGATTTCCGACCATTTTGGTCCCAAAATGATGGCTGTAGTTACGGGAATTTCCATGGTTCTCGGTTGCGGTCTTGCGTTTCTTTTGTTTTTCTATCTTCCGACTTTCCTTGTTGATACCGTTGATAAATATCTTTTTAAAGATGCTTTAGCCAATCTTCATCCTCTTTTTGAGGGTATAATGAGAATGATTATATTCATTGCTTATATCTGGGTTGTTTCAAAAATACCTGATATAAAGCGTGTGTTTATGTATCACGGTGCAGAACATAAATCAATTTTCTGTTATGAGCAAGGACTTGAGCTTACGGTTGAAAATGTTAGAAAACAGAAACGTTTTCACCCCCGTTGCGGAACAAGCTTTATATTTGTTATTCTTATAATAAACATCTTGCTTTCATCTGCTCTTGTTGTGATTTTCCCCGGTATTGATGAAATCCGAGCTGTTTGGATGGCAATTAAACTTTTAATAGTACCGTTAACAGTTGGTATCGGATATGAGTTTATACGCTATGCAGGGAAGCACGATAATATGCTTGTAAAAATCCTCTCGGCTCCGGGGCTTTGGATGCAACGTCTTACGACACAAGAACCGACTGATGATATAATTGAAGTTGGTATTGAAGCTATAAAAGCAGTTCTTTATGATAAAGCGGAGGAAGATGAGGCTTGAAAAATCTCTATTCGGTCTATCGGGAAGCGGTAAAAGCCCTCGCTAAAGCAGGATGTGACAGTCCTGAATTTGATGCTCAGCAGTTAGTTTCCTATTGTTTGGGAATGAATAAAACCCAACTGCTTCTAAATTCAGGAAATTACGTTGAAGAGGGAAAATTAATTTTCTTTGAGGATTGCATTAAAAGACGTTGTGCTCACGAACCGCTTCAGTATATTTTGGGAATGTGGGATTTTCATCGCTTTAGCTTTAAAGTTGGAGAAGGGGTTTTGATTCCGCGCCCCGAAACCGAGCTTTTAGTTGAATTTGCTTCGGAAAAAATACAGAAAAACAATTTTACTGTTGTGTATGATTTGTGTTGCGGAAGCGGATGTATAGGCCTTACGGTTGCAAAGCTTTGTCCAAATGTAAAAGTTTATTGTGTGGATGTTTCCGATAAAGCAATAGAATACACAACAAAAAACAAAGAACTTTTGGCTGCTGATAATGTAACCATTGTAAAAGCCGATGTTCTTGATTCTGTGGGCTTTTTAGGATTGCCCCGTCCCGATATTATTCTCTCAAACCCGCCCTATATTAAAACCGAAGAAATAAAAACACTTCAACCGGAGATTGCCTATGAACCGTTTATAGCTCTTGACGGCGGAGAGGACGGTATTGTGTTTTACCGCGCATTGTGTGAAAATTGGTTCACTTATATAAACAAGGGCGGTTATATTGCCATGGAAATAGGGGAGGACCAAGGGAAAGATGTTTTATCTTTGTTTATAAATAAAGCCGAAAAGGCAAGAATTATTAAAGATGCGGCAGGACTCGACAGAGTGGTTACAGTAAAAAGATAAATTTCAGGTGATTTATAATGATTAGGTACTTAAGTGACATAATGATGGGCGATTTTGATATAATCGATCTTGTTGTGTATATCAGCTCAATTGCTCTTGTTGTTTTTTGTGCAACTCCTTTACACGAGTTTGCTCATGCTTTTGTTGCGGTTAAGCTTGGCGACGACACACCGCGTTTGAGAGGCAGACTTACAATTAATCCTATGGCGCATATTGATAAAAAGGGCGCATTAATGATTTTCCTTTTCGGGTTTGGTTATGCAAAACCCGTTGAGGTAAGAATGAGAAAGTTTAAAAACCCAAAAAGAGATATGGCACTTGTTGCATTAGCAGGGCCTGTATGTAATCTTTTGCAAGGCTTTATAGCAATTTTTATATACAATGCCTTGTACCATGCTTCAATAAATAACGGCAATGTTATTCTCACTTATATGTCGTTGTTTTTCTTCTATGCGGCAGTAATAAATATTAATCTTGCAGTGTTTAATTTATTACCCATACCGCCCCTTGACGGCTCAAGACTTTTAACCGCTCTTTTACCGTCAAAATACTATTATAAAATAATGCAGTACGAAAGATATATTATGATAGGCTTGTTTGTTTTGCTCTTTACGGGTATTCTCTCAACGCCTTTAAGCTTTCTTTCGAACTTGATTATTTCACTTTTTGATAGAATTACGGAAATGCCTTTTATTTGATAGGATGAAATATGGAAAAATTAAACTATAAGCTTGAGGTGTTTGAGGGTCCTATGGACTTGTTGTTGCACCTTATAACGAAACATAAACTTGATATTTATGACATTCCTATTTTGGAGCTTGTCGAACAGTATACTTCTTATGTCCGTGGAATGCAGGAAGAGAATATGGAGGTTGCAAGCGAGTTCCTTGAAATGGCGGCTCGTCTTGTATATATAAAAACGGTTTCTCTTTTACCTGTTTATGACGAGGCAGAAGACCTTAAAAATGAGCTTCGCGATGAACTTCTTGAATATCGTGACTGCAAAATTCTTGCAGGCAAGCTTTCTCAGATGACAGACGGCTTTAACTACACTGCCCGAGGCTTTCAGGAAAGTGTTTCTCCCGATAACACTTATAAACGTCTTCATGAACCATCGGAGCTTTTGAGTGCTTATTCACTTGCGGCAGGTAAAAAACTAAGACGTTTGCCTCCGCCCATTGATTCGTTTAAAACCATTGTTACAAAGAAAATTGTTTCGGTTGGTTCAAAAATCGACTCAATCGTATCTTCGCTAAAAAAACGTAAGAAGCGCAAGCTTTTTGATATTTATAAGGAAGCAAAATCCCGTTCTGATTTGGTTGCCGCTTTCTTGGCGATATTGGAGCTTGCAAAGAATAAAACTATTTACATTTCCGGTGACGGAGATGATGCTCAAATTGAGATTTTGGAAGGAATGGAAAACTCTTGATAGAGAACAAACAAATTGCCGCTGCACAAGCAGTCCTTTTTGCCGCGGCGGAACCGATTGAATACACAAAACTTGCAAATGTTCTGGGTTATGACGATGAAACAATGCTTCTGATTCTTGATGAACTTGCCAAAAAACTTGATGCTGACGATAGCGGTATCTGTCTTTTACAGCTCGATACTAAATATCAGCTTTGCAGTAAAAAAGAATTTGTTGATGAAATAAGAACGGTGCTTGACCTTAAAAGAAATGCCCCCCTTTCTCAAGCTGCCTTTGAGGTTCTTGCAATTATTGCTTATAACCAACCTATTACAAAGCCCTACATAGAGCAGATTCGCGGTGTCGATTGTTCGGGTGTAGTTAACACCCTTTGTCAAAAAGAGCTTATTGAGGAAAAAGGCAGACTTGATGTTCCGGGAAGACCCGTCCTTTACGGAACAACAGCAAACTTTTTGAGATGCTTTTCTTTAAGTTCTCTGGACGAGCTTCCCGAATTGCCGTCTGCAGACAGAGAAGTTCTGATGTCCGATGTTGATAATGGTCAGCTTTCGCTTTTTGACGGTGACTCAACAGAAAGTGAAACTGAAGAACAAAATCCCGTATCGGAGAACCGGTAAAAACAGTAATATAAAAAAGAAGGGGCGAGGGAATGCCTGTTTTATATACATTATTGGGAATAATTCTTTTCTTTGTTATTCTGTTTTCTCTTAAATTAACCGTAATTGTGGATTACGCAGAAAAAACAGTGGTAAGAATAAAATATCTGTTTATTGATATACCCGTTGTAGACACATCAAAGGAGAAAAAGGAAAAGAAACCCAAGAAAGAAAAAAAACCTAAAAAAGAAAAATTGAAAGATAAAGCAACCGCTGCTGAAACGAAAGGTGAAGCTGCAACAGAGAAACCCACAGAAGCAACAGTTGAAACCGATACCAAAGAAAAAACTAAAAAAGAAAAACAGAAAAAACAAGGTAACGGTTTATTAAAACAGCTTTATCTTGACCATGGCTATGAAGGTCTTGAAAAAATGCTTCGTGACCTCGGAAACTCTCTCGGAGGATTCTTCGGAAAGCTTTACAAAACCTTTACAATAGATGAACTTTATATTACAATGATAACAGCAGGTGGTGACGCGGCAGATACTGCAATAAAGCACGGGAAGCTTTGTTCATGGCTCTATCCCGTTTTGGGTAAACTTGTCTCTACTTGCAAAGTGAAAAAGTACGATTTTGATATAAGCCCCGATTTTCTTGCTGCAAAATCAACTGCAAGTGCTTTCGTAAGACTGCATGTTAGACCAATTAAAATTACAAACGCCGCAGTTGTACTTGCGTTTCAGTTAGTATTTAAAATACTCTTTAAAATTCTTTTCTCTAAAAAGAAAAGTGATAAAAGTAAAAAAATCCCAAAACCTGTTACAGAAACAACCGAAAAAACTGCGACTGTAACAGCAAAGGGTGAAAATATTAATAAATAAAGTAAAATAGATAAGGACGGTGTTTCCATTATGGAAAAATCAGCAAACGGAATTCTTAAAACAACAATCGAAAAAGTAAGAGATTTAGTTGATGTAAGCACAATTATCGGTGAACCCATTAATCTTCCTGACGGTCTTACAATTATCCCCGTATCAAAGGTTACATACGGCTTTGCTTCCGGCGGTTCTGATTTCCCCTCAAAGAACAATGTTGAACTTTTCGGTGGTGCAGGCGGTGCAGGAATTACAATTAATCCCGTTGCATTCCTTGTTGTAAAAGACGGCGATGTTACAATTAAGCATATTGTATCAAATGACAATGCAGTTGAAAGAGCAGTCAGCCTTGTTCCCGAAATGTTTGATAAGGTAACAAAGCATGCAAACAAGAAAAAAGAGGAAACAGTTGAAGCAGTTGCAGAATAAACTGTAAAATTAATATAACCACCTGCATATTATTATTTGAAAGCGGGTGGTTACTTTTGCTAAAAAGAACAACAACATTTTTAATTGCTTTTTCAGTGATATTCAGTTGCCTGTGTATAAACGTAAATGCTCAGGAGCTTTCCCTCTCTGCGAAATCCGCAGTTTTAATAAACGCTCAGACCAATGAGATTATTTATGAAAAAAACGCTTATGAAAGAAGGGGGATGGCGAGTACCACAAAAATAATGACGTCAATACTCGCGCTTGAATACGGTGATTCAGACAAAATCGTAATTGCAAAAGAAAATGATGTTCGTGTTGAAGGAACTTCAATAGGCCTTAAAGATGGTGACAAGATTGCTTTGGAAACGCTTGTTGCCGGTATGCTTCTTGAAAGCGGAAATGATGCGGCAAATGTCACGGCAAGGGTAGTGGGTGGTTCAAAAGAGAAGTTTGTTTCTTTAATGAACCAAAAAGCAAAAGAAATAGGTATGGCAAATACTTGTTTTAAAAATCCGTCGGGACTTACCGAGGAGGGTCACTATTCAACTGCTTACGATATGGCTCTTTTGGGGAGTTTTGCCATTAAAAATGAGCAATTTCGAAGTATTTGTTCCCAAAAATCCGTACGGGTTTCTTACGGGAATCCGGAATATCAGCGTACTTTTACAAATCACAATAAGCTTTTGGGTTCTTTTGACGGAGTGTTTGGTATAAAAACCGGCTATACAAAAGCTTCAGGACGTTGTCTTGTAAGCGCTGCCGAAAAGGATGGAGTGACTCTTGTTGCGGTAACACTTTCAGCTCCTGATGATTGGAATGACCACAAAAAGCTTTTGGAATACGGCTTCGAAAATGTTAGAGTTTACACAGAGGATTTTGATGCTGATAAAATAATGATTAGTGTTGTAGGCTCTGATAACACAGATGTCGGTGTAGAACTTGAATCAGATTTAACCTACACTGCTATGAGTAAAGAGAGTAATACCGAAATCGTTATTTTCTGTGAGAAGTTTCTTTATGCAGGTGTGAAAACAGGCGATGAGGTAGGGTATGTTAAGGTTTATTCTTCAGACCAAAAGCTTCTTTGTGTAAGTCGGCTAATCAGTACGGAAAACGCACCAATGAACTTTGCTGAAAAAGAAAAAGCGTTAACTTTATTTGATAAAATTAAAAATATTTTGGAAATAAAAAACAGATAGGAAAAGTTATGGCTCTTGTAAGATTACAAAAATATTTATCGGAATGTTCAGTTGCTTCCAGAAGAAAATCGGAAGAACTTATCAATGCCGGTAAAGTTAAAGTAAACGGCAAAATTGCCGTTATAGGTGATAAAATCGACCCTAAAAAAGATACTGTTACAGTAAGCGGTAAAAAGGTTGTTGCTGTAAAACAAAAATATTATATAATGTTAAATAAACCTCGCGGTTATGTTACAACTATGAGCGACGAGTTGGGAAGAAAATGTGTTGCGGAATTGGTTCAGGACGTAGGTGCAACAGTTTATCCTGTTGGCAGACTTGACAGAGATTCCGAAGGACTTTTGCTTCTTACCAATGATGGTGAGTTCGCAAATGCGGTTATGCATCCGAGAAAGCACGTGCCGAAAACATACCGCGTAACTGTTCGTTCAAACATCAATGATGCACAGGTCGAAAAGCTCGAAAACGGCATTGATATTGAGGGCGACGGCAGAAATACATTACCTGCACAGGTTCGAATTATAGAAAAATCTGCCGCAAGAAGTGTTTTTGAAATCACGATTTTCGAGGGCAGGAACAGACAAATTCGTAAAATGTGCGAGGGTGTCAGTCTTGATGTTATTCGCCTTAAACGAAATGCTATCGGTTCAATAAAACTCGGTATGCTCAAAGTCGGAAAATGGCGCGAACTTACAGAGGATGAGGTTCATCGTTTGCAAAGTCAGTAATTGACAATGCTTTTTATATTTAATATAATAAAAAATAATTTTTCAGAGGCGTAAATATGATTAGAAGTATGACAGGCTTCGGCAGATCTCAAGTTTCTGTCGAGGGTTACAATATTACTGTTGAAATCAGAAGTGTTAATAACAGATATTTTGATTTCTATGCAAAAATGCCCAGAACTTTCTCTTTCCTTGAAGAAAAGGTTAAAGCATTGCTTTCAACAGAGATTTCTCGCGGTAAAGTTGAATGTTCTTTGCAAATTGAAACAACCGCAGATGAAAGTGTTATTGTAAGCATTAATGAACCTCTTGCAACAGGTTATGTTAAAGCAATTGAAGAACTCGCTGAAAAGTATGAGGTTAAAAATGACCTGAGTGCACTTTCTCTTGCTCGCTTTTCCGATATTCTTTCCATAACAAAAGCTCCTGTTGATGAAGAGGATTTGTGGGAAAAAGTACAGGTTGCAGTTAAAGAAGCGCTTTCAGAGTTTATCAAAATGCGCGAAATTGAAGGGGGAAAGCTTAAAGCGGATGTGCTTTCAAGAGCTGACATAATAATAGAAAATGTTTCATACATTGAAGAACGTTCTCCCGAAACAGTTAAAGCTTATTCGGAAAAACTTCTTGAAAGAATGAAAACAGTTTTAGGCGACACACAGGTTGACGAAGCCCGTATTCTTGCAGAGGCTGCGATTTATGCGGACAAGGTTGCTGTTGCAGAAGAAACTGTTAGACTCAGAAGTCACATAGACCAGCTTCATTCAATGCTTGACTCTAACGAAGCAGTTGGCAGAAAGCTTGATTTTCTTGTTCAGGAAATTAACCGCGAAGCAAATACCATCGGTTCAAAAGCACAGGATGTTGATATTGCTCGTAGAGTTATTGATATTAAAGCGGAAGTTGAAAAAATCAGAGAACAGATACAAAACATTGAATAAGGTGATACAATGAAGCTTGTAAATATTGGTTTCGGCAACCTTATAAATGCTGATAGGGTTATTGCAGTAATCAGTCCCGATTCTGCTCCTGCCAAGCGTATGATTCAGGAGTGCAAGGAAAGAGCACAGCTTATTGATGCAACCCACGGCAGAAAAACCAAGGGTGTTATTATTACGGACAGTGATAATGTGGTTTTATCTTTTTTGTCGGCAGAGCAGTTGCTCACAAGGTTCAATGACCAAAAAGGAGGACGGGAATTTGGCTTTGAAGGATAAAGGAATGTTGGTTGTTCTTTCTGGTCCGTCCGGTTCGGGAAAGGATACTGTTTTAGAAAAATTAAAGGAAACAGATATCGTTTTTGACAAAACTATCTCTGTTACAACACGTCAGATTCGCGATAATGAAAAAGACGGTATAGACTACTATTTTATTGATAAAAATACCTTTGAAAAGAGAATAGGAGAGG
>CAZUZV010000013.1:0-54479 GCA_964624385.1 uncultured Eubacteriales bacterium
TCCATCATTCTGTCAATTTCGGCAGCAGTCTGAACAACTGTACCCATATGATGATGGAAAGTAAGAGTAATACCCATATCTTTTGCAACTTTACCGAGTTTATTAAGACCTGTGCAAAGCATATCCCATTCTTCATCATTCATAACATATTTGTCATCAAATATAGAAAGGTCTGTGCCCTGAATAGAATGGCCCTGTTCAGAAACACCAACAACCTTTGCACCCATTTCTTTAAGGAAAGTAACGTGCTTAATAAATTCCTTTTCTGTTTCTTCATAGGGTTTTGTTGTGAGGAAGGTTGAGAACCAAGCGTTACAAATCTGCATACCGCGAAGGTCAAGAGCCTTTTTGAGTACTGCAGTATCTTTTGGATATTTGTTACCAACTTCGCAGCCTGTAAAGCCGGCAAGCGCCATTTCGGAAATGCACTGTTCGAATGTGTTTTCTGCTCCGAGATCCGGCATATCGTCGTTAGTCCACGCGATAGGAGCAATACCGAGTTTTACTTTGTTTTTGTCAAGCATCAGAATTTCCTCGCTTTTCTAAGATTTTCTTCTTTATTTTCAAATGCAGTATTAACTGCTTTATTTGATGATGTTGAAGCGATACCAACGTGCCACCAAGCGCCGTAACCGTCCGTCATTGACTTGGGAAGTACTTTGATATCAATAAGAGTTGAAACATTTTGTTTCTTACTGTCTATAAGTGCTGCTTCAAGCTCTTCAAGAGTTTTAGCTGTATATGTTTTAACACCGTATCCGGCAGCGCTCATTGCAAAGTCAATCGGAATAAGCTCACCAAGAAGCTTACCGTTTTCATCTCGTTTGCGGAACTCTGTTGCAAGGTTGCCTATACCGTTTGACATCTGGAGATTGTTGATACAACCGAAACCGGAGTTGTCAAAAAGAAGGACATTGATTTTTTTGTTTTCCTGGATTGATGTAACAAGCTCACTGTGAAGCATTAAATAACTACCGTCACCGCAGAAAGCATAAACTTCTTTGTCAGGTTCAGCCATTTTTGAACCGAGAGCACCTGCAATTTCATAGCCCATACAGGAATAACCATATTCCATATTGTAGGAGTTGGGAGCATCGGTTGTCCACATTCTCTGCATACAACCGGGGAGTGAACCTGCCGCAGCAACTGCAATAGCATCATCGTCAATAATTTTTCTGATAAGCGCAAGTGCAGATGTCTGAGTAATTGTACCACCGATTTTCTCAACAAATTCAGGAATTGTTTCCTCGTATCTTGCTTTGATGATGGGCTCGAAATCTTCAGAATAGCTATAAGAAGAAAGCTTTTCCATTTCTTCAGCCCATTCCTTTTTAGCATCAGAAATTTCAGTTGTATATGCAGTTTTATAATCACCGATTGCTTTATCAAGTGCTTCGATACCAAGCTTAGCATCACAAACCGCTTTAACAGAAGAAAGCTTATATGCATCGAATCTGTCTGTGTTGATGGTTATGAATTTTGCATCTGCTTTGAAAAGGGATTTTGATGCAGTAGTGAAATCGGAGAAACGAGTACCCATACCAAGAATAACATCTGCTTCTTTTGCAATAACATTAGCAGAAAGGTTACCTGTAACGCCAACGCCACCAAGGTTAAGAGAGTGTGAAGAAAGAACTGCAGATTTACCGTTTTGAGTTTCTGCAAAGGGAATGTTATGCTTTTCGCAGAAGGCTTCAACTGTTCTTCCTGCTTCTGAATATCTTACACCACCACCTGCAATAACAAGGGGCTTCTTTGCGGATTTAAGAATTTCTGCGATATCAGAAATTTCATCCTCTGCAGGTGCTATTCTTGTGATTTTATGTACTCTCTTTGTAAAGAAATAGTCGGGGTAATCATAACTCTCGCCCTCAACATCCTGACAAAGCGCAATACAAACCGCACCTGTGTTAGCGGTATCTGTGAGAACGCGCATAGCATTTGTCATAGCACTCATTAACTGCTCGGGTCGAACAATTCTGTCCCAATATCTGCAAACGGGCTTATATGCATCGTTTGTTGTAATTGCAAGTGAGTGAGGTTGCTCAAACTGTTGGAGAACGGGGTCGGGCTGACGACAAGCGAAGGTGTCAGCAGGGAAAAGCAACAGAGGGATATTGTTCACAGTTGCAGTAGCGGCTGCAGTAATCATATTAGCAGCACCCGGACCTATTGAAGAAGAACAAGCAATAATCTTTCTTCTGTTATTTTGCTTTGCAAAGCTTGTGGCAACGTGTGCCATACCTTGCTCGTTTTTGCCTTGATACACTTTAAGAGAACCGGGGTTTTCATCAAGTGCCTGACCAAGACCGCATACAATTCCGTGACCGAAAACAGTAAAAATACCGTCAACAAATTTAGTTTCCTTACCGTCAAAAGAAACATATTGGTTATCAAGGAATTTTACAAGGGCTTGACCCATTGTCATAATAGCCATTTATATATCACTCCTTAAGGAATAATTTTCAAATTGAATTTTACTTTGTTAACCACTGATGCTCATCTGAAACAAATCTTGTGGTTTTGAGCCAGGGGTCATCGGGAAGATGGCGTACCATCCAGATGTAGCACATTTCATAACCGGGAGCCACAACTTGCTCATGGTCCTTGCCGTCGGGAATGAATACTGCACTTCCCTGAACACTCTTGTAAACATCATCGCCAACGAATGCCGCACCGAAGCCCTGGGGTTTATCAAATTGATAGTAATAGACCTCGGGTTGAGGATGGTGATGGGGGGGATAGCTTGACCAACGACCCGGTTGGTTGTAAACTTCCCCAAGCACCATATTGGAATAGGGTGCGTTATCGTGGTCAAAAACTGTTGAAACTATTCTGTAACCTGCTCCGTCCCATTGGTCTTTACCGAAATGCTGATAAAGAATCATATCAGGAGTATAGAAAACAGGTGAGAAAACAATATCATTGTCCGTCTGCTGAATAAGAATTTCCGAAGTCTTAGTTGCTTTTATTGTGACTTCTGTGCCTTTGGGAACGTGCAAACAATAGGAGGCTTTAACAAAAGGAGTTTCTCTTACCATATTTTTCGTTTCGCCGTCCCAGGAAATTTCAACATCACCGTAAAGGATTAAAAATGCAGTTTCGCAATCCTCATCGTAAACTGTGTATGTTTCATTTTCTGAAAACCTTTTTACTTTGATATTCATAAGCATATCAGAATGCTTGCCGTTAATTTCGCAAACAGTTTTTATGCCGTTTTCATTGAATTTGAGCTGTTCAAACATTTTAATTCACCTTATCATCAGTTAATACGCCACTTGAGCTTATCGGAATTGCTTCGCCCAGGTAAGTGGGTTCGGGTTTGAAAATACACCATATAAAATCCTTGCATCGTGCAAGAGATTCTCTAAAATTGTTGTATGTTCTCACAGGAAGCGAGAAATTATACTGTCCGTCTGCGGCAACACCGTAAGCGTCAAGACCTAATTTTCTCGCATTGTATATCGCTCGGTATAAATGATACTCCTGAGTAACAATAATAACTTTTTCTACCTGAAAAACCTCTTTTGCCCGGTACATTGATTCGTAGGTAGAAAAACCTGCGTGGTCCATAAAAACTTCTTCAGCGACTGCACCCTTTTCAACAGCAAAATCCTTCATAACATTAACTTCGTCATATTCTGTCCTGCCGTGGTCACCGGTCATTAAAATTCTATCGGTGCAACCTGTTTTGTAGACTTCAAGACCTTTATTAAGTCGTTCTTCAAGCAAGTGGGAGGGAGTGTTGCCCCAAACTCCTGCACCGAGAACAAGAACGCAATCAAAATTGTTCTCGGAAGCTTCTTCAATAGTAAGAATGTATCTTGAAGAAAATTCATACATATAAGCATTAATGAGAATCGGAATTTGAACCAAGATTAGAGCAATAAGCAGAAATAAACTAATTAAACCTTTTAATTTGTTAAAAATTTTATTAACCACGAGCAATCATCTCACCATATTCTTCTTTTTCTTTCTTTATGAATTCTTTAACTGCATCTGCCGATGGCATATCCTGTGAACAAGCGTGACTTGCAACAAGCATAGCAGCAGAAGCAGAGCCGAATTCAAGAGCATCAATAATTTCCCAACCCTCAAAAAGACCGTAAAGGAAAGCGGATGCGTATCCATCACCGCCGCCGAAGGATTTGAGGAGCTTAACGGGGAATGGCTTGATATTGTAGCTTTCACCGTCATTAGTGTAAGCGGTTGAACCTTCTTTTCCGTGCTTGATAATAACGATTTTAGCGCCCTGTGAGTGCCAATATGAAGCGCTTGTTTTATCAGTTCCGTCAAGACCAATAAGCTTTTCGGTTAAATCAAATTCTTCTCTTGAACCGAGAATAACATCTGCTTTTGATGCAACAGTTGAGTAATAAATAGCAATTTCATCGCTGTTTTTCCAGTTATATGCGCGATAGTCGATGTCAAAAATAACGGGAATATTGTTTTTCTTTGCAAGAAGTGTAGCCTTGAGTGCGGCTTCTCTTGAGGGACTTTCGCAAAGCGCAGTACCGGAAATAAGAAGTGCTTTTGATTTTTTTATGTATTCTTCGTCAATATCATCAACAGAAAGCTTAAGGTCTGCCGCATCATTGCGATACATAAGAATTGAGCTTTCAGTTTCTGAAAGAATTTCTGTAAATGTAAGACCGATTTTTTCACCATTAGTGCAACGGGTGATATGAGAACAGTCAATACCCTCATTTTTAAAGAAGTTTTCAACAAATGTTCCTAATTCGTCATCGGAAACTTTTGCAAAGAAACCGCATTTTTTACCGAGTCTTGAAAGACCGACTGCAATATTTGCAGGAGAACCGCCAAGGTATTTCTTGAAGGTTGTGCTTTGTGAAAGGGGGCAATAGTAATCCGTCGGATTAAAGTCTACTGCCACGCGACCTAAAAGAATTAAATCGTATTCCTTTGAGTTATCAAATTCTATGTATTTCATAATAAGTGCTCCTTACTTTAAGTTTTCCATATTAAATATTTTTATATGCTTTTTAACATTTTCACAAACTGCATTCGCCATACTCTGTGACATTGCAAAGTAATTGGGTTTATCAACTGCCGTTGACTCCTTAGCAGCCTTAGCAGTTGCATCAAAGCTTGCGGTTGCAATATTAACTTTTCTGACACCGTTTCGGATACATTCCTGAAAATCCTCGGGAGTAATGCCTGTACCGCCGTGAAGCACCAAAGGAGTCGAACAATTCTGATTAATCTCTTTTAAAACATCAAAGCGAAGCTTCGGTGCTACAGGATAATTACCGTGTGCGTTACCGATAGCTACCGCTAAAGCATCTATACCTGTCCTTTTGCAAAATTCATTGGCAAGTGCAGGATCGGTACATTGAATCTTATGAGCTTTTCCTCCACCTTCGCTTCCGCCTACAACGCCTAACTCCGCTTCAACAGATGCACCGTACTCCCTTGCAGTTTCCGCTACCTTTTTGGTTAAGGCAATATTTTCTTCAAATGGAAGTAACGAACCGTCAAGCATTACTGAAGTAAAGCCTAAGTCAAGAGCTTCTAAAACAGTTTCATAATTAAGTCCGTGGTCAAAATGTACGCAAATATCAACTTTGCTGTTTTCTGCTGCCGCAACCATCATAGGTCCGATTAGCTTTAAAGGGGAAGTTGGAAGTCTGACTTCGGCAATTTGTAAAATAATCGGTGTATCAAGCTCTTCAGCCGCTTTAACAGCACCGATAATCATTTCCATATTTCCAACAGAAAAAGCACCGGTGGCTACACCGTTTTTTTCTGATTTAATCAGCAAATCCTTTAATGTTACAAGAGCCAATGGATTACCTCATTTCTTCAAAGAAATCATACATCTTAATTTTACAACATTATTTACTACAAATCAATATAAATATTTAATTATTATACATATAATTTAAAAATGTCGGATAAAAACACAATAAAAGACACCGACAACCGCTCAATTTCGTGAACGGTTGTCGGTGTTTGCGTAAGTTATTGGCGTATTAACTTGCCTTTATCTTACCACTCTTTAAAGGAAAAATCAAGAAAAAAACATTGGTTATATTCAACAAAAAAATCGACTTAAAATTATGCATTCCTTTTCCGAGCAGATTAATTGAAATTTAGATACTGATATGATAATATTCTTATATATGAATATGGAGGATGGGGTACTGTGTTAGGATATATATTTTTAGCGGTTGGTATTATTGCTACAGTTCTCTTTATTACAAAAAGAACTGCTGTTGTTACAACGGATGTTGTGGCAATTAAATCTTTGGCTAGTATGGGGTTTATTTTATGCGGTCTGTTTTCCTTTGTTTCAAATGTCGCTTGTCCTGATTTATTAGGTGCATTTACCGTTGGCGGTGCGTGCTTCGGAATGCTTGGTGATATTGTTCTTGATTTAAAATATTCAAAATTAAATGATGCGGACAGATGCACGAATTTAGGATTTCTGGCATTTTTAATAGGTCATATCTTTTATACCATTGCCATGGTTTCGGTTTATGGGATTGAATTGACAAATATTATCTGTGTCGCAATTGGTATAAGTGCAGGAATAATTGTTGCTATTATAACAGAAAAAGTTATGAAGCTTGAATACGGAAAATTCAAAAGAATAACCATTCTTTATACTGTAGTTTTATGTATGACCTTGGGCTTTGCAGGTAGCTACACGCTTACAGAAAATTTTTCCTTGCACAGTGTTTTACTTAATATCGGATTTGCCTTGTTTGTTCTTTCCGATGCATTCCTTGCAGGCCTTTATTTCAGTAAAAAAGAAAAGGATAGAACAAATCGGGTTTCCATTGTTTTAAATCACGCTACATATTATGCCGCTCAGTACATTATCGCGCTTTCTTTAGCGTTTTACAGAGGTTAATTTATGACAGAAAAATTGTATTACAAAAACAGTTATATAAAAGAGTTTTCTGCAACGGTTATTTCTTGTGAAAAAGTGGGAAAATCCTATAAAATTATACTTGATAAAACTGCATTCTTTCCTGAGGGTGGAGGGCAGAAAGCGGACACGGGCATTATCGGTGATGCAAAAGTTTCAGATGTTCAGGAAATCGATGGAGAAATCTTTCATTTTGTTGATAATGAATTGAAAATCTCAACAGAATACATATGTAAAATTGATTGGGAGCAAAGATTTCTTCGTATGCAAAGCCATAGTGGTGAGCATATTGTTTCAGGTATTGTACATTCGCTTTATGGTTTTGATAATGTTGGTTTTCATATGGAAGAGGACTATGTAACTGTTGATTTTAACGGTGAGTTGACAAGAGAACAGCTCAATGAGGTTGAAGAAAAGGTAAATCGTGTTATATATGATAATGTTGAGATTGAGTGTTTTTTTCCTGACGAAACAGAATTGGAAACTCTCGATTACCGCAGTAAATTGGATTTAAAAGAGAATGTTCGCCTTGTTAAAATCGGCGAGACAGACCTTTGTGCTTGTTGTGCGCCCCACGTTAACAGAACAGGGGAAATTGGTGTTGTTAAAATTCTTGATTTTATGCGCCACAGAGGTGGAATAAGAATTGTAATGAAATCAGGATTGAAGGCACTTTTGGATTACAGGGAGAAATACGAGAGTGTTTATGACACCTCTGTTCTATTGTCCTCCAAGCAACACGAAATTGCTTCATTTGTTGAGAAAAAAATCAATGAAATAGATGCTTTACAAAGAAAATATACCGAATTCAAAATGCAAATAGCAGAAAATGATAAAGAAAGTCTTTTATTTATCGGTGATACCGCACTTTTTATCACTTCATTCTATGATGCAGATATGATGCGTGAACTTGCTAACTACGGAATGACTAAAAAAGAAATTTGCGTTGTTTTTTCGGGAAATGAGAAAAGTGGATTTTCTTATGTTGCAGGTAGTTTGAACTTTGATTTGAATAAATTTGCAAAGCATTTCAATTCTGCTCTAAATGGCAGAGGTGGTGGCAGAGGAACCATGATACAAGGCAAGGTAACAACATCAAAGCAAGAGATTATAGATTATTTTAATGCTCTTGATTTAAATGATATTTAATCTTTGGAGTTATTGAGTTATGGATTTTAATGAATATTTAATTAAGTTCAAAAATCAAGCAGATACTTTTTTTAAAACTGAAGCACAGTGCTATGATTCGGGAAAAAATTCTCAGCTCTTGCTTTATAGCAATATAGAAAAATCAAGCTTTTATAGTTTGATATCAGAATATGAAGCAAATAAGCTTTTTGAAAATATAATAGAAAATAATGAGTTTTTCTTCTGTGTTGATGATGGTGTGTTGCTTTCTTTTGGTTTTTATTCTGTTGATAATTCTGTAAGAATATCACTTGATGCTGAAACTGCTTTTCCTCAGTATAAGAAAGAAGCATATGCCGATAATGGTCAAACAACCCTCTGGCAATTTGAGGTTGACCATACATTGATTGATTGCGGTATGTGTTACATTATGCGCACGTGTGATGGTTCTTTTTTCATAATTGATAGCGCGCATACATATTCAATCAGGGATTGTGACAGAATATATGATTTTCTTCGTGAACGTACACCGAAAGGGCAGAAGGTTCGCATCAAAGGTTGGTTTTTAAGCCACGGTCACGAGGATCATATCGCTCAGTTTATGAATTATGTGCGTTATTATGAGAATGATTCGGTGATAGAAAAGGTTTATTGCAATTTTGTTAGCAATGATCACCGTGACGGCGGAGACTGGATGCCATCTAATAAAAATTATGTTACAATGTTTTATGAATTAATGGAAAAGCATCCTGAAATTCCGGTTTGCAGATTGCATACAGGTATGTATTTTTATGCAAATAATATTCGTTTCGATGTGCTTTGTTCACACGAGGATGTTTTCCCTGAGAACAACAAGAATTATAATGATTCTTCTGTTGTTATTATGGCACAAGCTGAGGGTACGAAGATTTTGTTTCCGGGTGATGCAGGATTAGAGGAAAGTAAAATTCTTGAGGGAAGATACCCCGGATTTTTGAAATCAGATATAGTTCAACAAGCTCACCATGGTCATCTCGGAACAACACCTGAATTTTATGAGCTGGTTAATGCGGAAATTGCTCTTTTTCCTGTTACTCAGATTAAATTTGATGAAGAACTTCCTAATTACCTCGCGAACAGAAAATCCATAGAAATAGCAAAATATTATTTCATCGCTTCCAATGGCACAGTTGAAATTCCTTTGCCTTATAAATCCGGGGAGTTTTCTGTGTTTCCCGACGAAACTTTTGAAAGCTTTTCAGGAGTATATAATCTTTGGGCATATGAATATACAAAGGAAAGAAAAGAACAGCTTTATAAGGAGTATCTTGAACGCGGTGGCAAGCCGATGGATGAATATAAGAATGGTTTTTAATTATGCTTTTTAATTATACATTGATACGTTCTAAACGTAAAACCGTTTCAATTCAGGTTGATATTGACTGCAATATTACAGTCAGAGCACCCTTGAGAGCTTCTCAAAAAGAAATTGACAGAATACTTTTTGAGAAGAAAGAATGGCTTGAAAAAACCATAATTTCCCAACGGGAAAAGAAAAAGGAAATCAAAGAATATTCCGAAGAAGACATTGAACTTTTGCGAAAAAAAGCAAAAGAAATAATACCCCAAAAAGTGGAATATTATGCAAACCTTATGCAACTTCAACCCGCGTCTGTTAAAATAAATTCTGCGAAAAAACGTTATGGTTCTTGTTCGGGTACTGACAGCTTGAATTTTTCTTTATATTTAATGGATAAGGACGAAAGATTTATAGATTATGTTGTTGTTCATGAATTGGCACATATAAAGCACCATAATCATAGTAAAGAATTCTATAAATTGATAGAGCAATATTTGCCGGATTACAAAGAAAGAATGAAACTTTGAGGTGAAATTAATGGAAAAATCAGTTTTACATTATCTACTTAACGGAATCGTAAAAGGTCACGGAAAAATGGCTTTAAAATCAAAACAGGCTCAGCCTTTAGAGCCTGTTGAGGTTGATTTTATTGATGCACCAACTGCAGATAAATTTACAGTTGGTTTTCATCGTGAAGTCATTTTACCCGATGATATCGATAGAAAAAAGTATTATATTGCCGGTTATGGAGAAAATAACCCTGCAAGAGGTGTAATAGACCCGCAGTATGCACACGCTGTCTGGATTGATGATAACAGCGGTAGAGGTGGCATTTTGCTTGTTTCCCTTGATGTTGTAGGTCTTCTCAACAAAGATGTAAATAAAATACGTCAATTGTTAAAAGGCTTCTCTGCTCAGACTTGTTGCCGTTATATTGGTGTTATGTCAACTCATAACCATGCAGGTATTGACACAATGGGTATCTGGGGACGTTTACCATTAAGCGGTAAAGACGATAAGTTTATGAATCTGCTTTTTGAAGCAGTAGTGAAGTGTGCTTTTGAAGCCTACGAAAACCGTAAAAACGGTGACTTGTATCTTGGTGAAATTGAAGTACCCGATATGCAGGAAGATATCAGAACGCCCATTGTTTATTCTAAAACTTTAACTCGTTTCCGTTTTGTTCCCGATGATGCTTCAAATGAAATCTGGCTTCTTAATTTTGCTTCCCATTCTGAGTCCTTACAGGGTTGTAACCACCTTGTAAGCGCTGATTTTCCTTGTTATCTTCGTGAAAAAATCAGAAATACTGCAGGCGCTGAAACCTTCTATACAGTTGGAGCAATCGGCGGTATGATAAGTATGGATATTCCCGATGAAAAAATTCTTCGTGATGAACACCGTCTTATTGAATCAACACGTAATATCGGATATAAGCTTGCAGATTATGCGTTATCAATTGATAAAGATAAAAAACTTCAAGCTCTTGTAAACTTTGCAAGAAAAGAGTTTTATGCAGATGTTGAAAATCCTGTTCTTACAATTGCCTGTGACATAGGCATTTTAACTGCAGATAAATTTACAAGAAAAGATGCGCCGAATTATTGGTGCTTAAAATCTGAGATAACCTATTTTGAAATCGGTGGTAAGAAGATACTTTTGTTACCGGGTGAGCTTTTCCCCGAGCTTGTTTTCGGAGGTGCTTTAAGTGCCGAAGAGTCCGCAACAGGTAAGGGTCCCGAATATAATCCTAAGCTGCTTTGCGATATTGTTAAGGATGAAAAAGTCCTTGTTTTCGGTCTTGCAAACGATGAATTGGGATACATTCTACCACCAAATGATTTTATTCTTCACGAAAAATCACCATATATTGAAAACGGTAGAGATAAGCACGACAGAAGGCATTATGAAGAAACAAATTCAATGGGTCCAAAAACCGCTCAGGTTATCGCCGATGCAGTTCAAGAGATAATAAATGAAATTTATAAATAAACATTTGCAACCCCTTTGTCAAAAATTTTGACAAAGGGGTTGCATTATTTGTATTTTTCGCACTCAGCTACTGCTAATCTGTCGCAACGTTCATTTTCAGGGTGTTCATTATGCCCTTTAACCCATTTAAAAGTAACTTGGTGCTTTTCTAATAATTGTAATAATTGCCCCCATAAATCCGGGTTTAAAGCAGGCTTCTTATCAGCTTTTCTCCAACCGTTCTTTTTCCAGGAGTAAACCCAGCCTTGATTTACTGCGTCGCAGACGTATTTTGAATCAGTTGTAACTGTAACTTCACAAGGATATTTTAAAGCAGAAAGTGCGGATATAACTGCCGTCAATTCCATTCTGTTATTAGTGGTTTCTTTTTCGCCACCGCTAAGTTCTTTTTCAATCCCGCCAAAACGAAGTATTGCACCCCAGCCTCCGGGACCGGGATTTCCGCTGCAAGCACCGTCTGTAAAAATTTCTAATTTTTTCATAATTTTCCTTTTTGATTACTTAATTTTATAATATTTTAACACATATCGTTGGAATTTAAAAGTATTTTTACATTTTAATTTTTATTAAATCTATGGTTATAATTTAAATAGGGGGTAATTTGATGTTTCTGATTTCTGTGGATTTTTCAAAAGATAATTTGTTAACCGAACAGTTGAATGTTCGGTCTTTTTATGATTTACCTGTTTTAAATTGTTCTTTAATAGAGCATCAATTGAAAAATTTTGCAGATATAACAATACAAAAAGCTTATCTTATGAATGGCGGGGATTATATTAATGATATCTCGTTTATTAATACTGTTTCTGTGGATTTAGCTAACATATACAGAGATATGCTTTCTTTTACAGGAGATAGTAACGTGTTTTTGTTTCGAAATGATGTGTATTTTGAGTGCAATATTTCAGAAAAACTTTCATCAGTTGCTTGTGAAGAAATAATCGGAATAAAAAATAATGAAGGCTTTTGTTTTGCTGCTTTCTGCTCTCTTAAAGCGCTAAAAAAATTATACAACAGAAACATAGATTTTTTTGAATTAATGAATAATCATGAAAAATATATTTCATCATATATAAACGCTGATGGCTATACAAAAGAGCTGAAAACCGTTGAAAATTATAAGTCGTTACTGTTTGATATTTTAAACGGTGTCACAATCTTTAAACCTCCCTATATTGCTGAGGGGATTTTTACTGACGGAATTGTTCCGAAAGGTGATTTCTCTATTACACCGCCCGTCTATCTAGGCGACTTGGTACAAATTGAAAATGGTTCTACAATCGGTCCCAATGCGGTTATTTTTAATAATTCCCTTGTATCAAAAAACACATCTGTAAAAAATAGTGTTCTTTTTGAAAATGTTTACGTTTCTTCAAATTGTTTTATTGACGGTGCGATTTGTTGCGAGAATTCATCAATTAAGAGAAACTCTGCAGTTTTTGCAGGAACGGTAATTGGTGCAAACGCTTTAATTGGTGAAGATATAACTGTGGAGAACAATTCATTAATTCATAAGAATGTCAGGTACGATAATTATTTAAAATCGCCTTTTACCAATAAAATTAGCAATTCGTTTAAAGATAAATTTCAAGGTTTATCACCTGAAAAGGCAGCGCTTTTAGGTTCAGCGGTTGCTGTTGTTTTCGGAAAACCAAGGATTTTAATTGCAAGTGACGGAGAACCCAATTCTCAGTCAATAAAGCTTGCTTTTTTAAGTGGCTTAATATCATCGGGTGCGGAGTCTTTTGATGTCGGAAACACTTTTAAATCACATATTTTTTTCTGTTGTAAATTCTGCGAATGTGATTATTCTGTTTTTGTAAGTGGCAGGGGCGGGGGTACAAATGTTGAAATCTTTAACTCAAAAAACGAAATTTTAAGCAAAGCTGAATGTTATAATTTGTTTGATTTCTGTAACAAAGGGGAATTCCTTTACGTTAAACCGAATGAATGTAAAAATGTAAGACAAATTCATGGTTTAAGAAGAATGTATATTCGAGAGATAACATCTTTATTTGAAAATAATTTGTGTTTTTTTCCGAGAGTTATTTGTGAAAACAAGCTTCTTTTAAAAACATTTGAAGAAATATTGAAAAAAGTTACCCAAAATACTAATACTCAACCCAAAATGCATATAACATTAAATGATAACGGAACAAATGCAAGTATAAAATATAATGATACTGTCTATACGGAAAAAGACTTGAAAAGATTGGTGTTTTTTTATTCGAAAAAAAAAGAAAATGCGATATATTTCGATTATAATGCATATGCAGATTTATGGAAAGCAGACAGTGTTTTTCTCGTTTTTGCAGTTATCAAAATATTGAATATCACGGGGGAGAATATTGATAGTTTGATAACTGCCTTACCAAGCTTTTATACAAATTCTAAAATTGTAATCAGCTCTTTAAAAACAGGAGAGACAGCAAAGAAAATTGATGATTTAAGAAGTGTTAATTATAAACACAGTTGTTATAATATAAAGCTAAAAAACGGTTTGGTGAAAGTCGTAAAAAACCGATTTTCAAATGAAACCAAAATTATTTGCGCAGCGGAGAATATGTCGGTTTGTACTGAATTGTGTGATTTTGTAGGAGATTTATTGGAAGAGTCTTAAATACTTGACAATATAAGTAAATAATAGTAAAATTAATAGTTGATAAATTAGGTTATTATGCCGTCTTGTTTCTGACGGCTCTACATATTATTTAATCTTATGAATTAGGAGATTTCTATGGAAAAAGAAAGCAAGAAGAAAAAACAGTCTTCTGATGTTTCCCAGCAGAGTAAGAAAAAAACTACTCAATATTCAAAACAAACTACCCCAAAAAACAAAACAAAAACCACGGAAAAAGGTACAGGGAAACAGAAAAATACTAAAACTACATCTTCAAAGAAAAACAGCTCCCAATCAAACAGTAAAAAATCAACTCGTTATTCAAAAATAACGCCTCCCAAAAGAAGAGAGCCCGTGAAAATTTCTTTTCTCGGAGGTATAAACGAGGTAGGAAAAAATATGACTTGTTATGAATATGGCAAGTCCATGTTTATTGTAGATTGCGGTCTTTCATTTCCTGAGTCCGACCAATTAGGTGTTGATTTTGTCATTCCGGATTTCACTTATGTTGAAAGAAATATTGATAAAATTAAAGGTGTTGTTATCACACACGGTCATGAGGACCATATCGGAGCTTTAAGCTATCTTTTGAAGAAAGTTAATATACCGGTTTATGCTACTTTGCTCACTGCAGGATTAATTAACGGAAAGCTCAGTGAACATAAGCTTGAGCACGAGGTTGATATTCATATTGTAAAAGCAGGGGATACCGTAAAACTCGGGGATTTTGATGTGGAATTAATTAAGGTGAACCATTCAATTCCCGATGCGGTTGCTTTAGCTATAAAATGCGACGCAGGAACCATTATTCAAACGGGCGATTTCAAAATAGACAGCTGTCCGATTGACGGCAGCAGAATCGATCTTTCTCGTTTTGCGGAGTTGGGTAACGAGGGTGTTTTGTGTTTACTTTCTGATTCAACAAATGCAGAACAACCCGGTTATTCCCAAAGTGAAAGTAAAGTTGGCGAAACTTTCCGTAACCTCTTCTACCAGGCCGGTGACAGAAGAATTATAATTGCTACCTTTGCGTCTAATCTGCATCGTGTTCAGCAGATTATAGATATCGCAGAGCAAACAGGCAGAAAAGTTGCACTTTCCGGCAGAAGCTTGGAAAATGTTGTTTCAATTGCAGCCGAACTTGGTTATATAGACATTCCTGATGGTACACTTATCGGAATAGATGAGATTAAAAGATATTCCGACGACAGACTTGTTATCGTTACAACCGGTAGCCAGGGCGAGCCTATGTCTGCTCTTTCAAGAATGGCTCAGGGTGGTCACAGAAAGGTGACTGTAGGTTTCAATGACTGTGTTATTATTTCTGCTCGACCTATTCCCGGCAATGAAAAAACCGTTTACAGAGTAATAAATGATTTGTTAAAGCTGGGTGCTCGGGTTATTTATGAGAAAATGTATGATGTTCATGTTTCAGGTCATGCTTGCCAGGAAGAATTGAAAATTATGCTTTCTCTTGTAAAGCCGAAATATTTTATTCCCGTTCACGGTGAGCAAAAGCATTTGCGATATCACGCACGCCTTGCAGAAAGTGTGGGAATAGAAAAAAATAATATTATTATTGCAGACAACGGTTATGAGATTTCTGTGACTGAAACCAATATTTCTGTTTCTGGTACAGTTGCAAACGGAAAGGTCTATGTTGATGGTTACGGTGTAGGCGATGTCGGTGCTCGGGTTATGAAAGAGCGTTTGCATCTCGGTCAAGACGGTATAATAATCATTGCCGCTACAATAGATGGTGCGTCCGGTGAGCTTTTAAGCGGTCCCGAGGTTGTTTCAAAAGGCTTTGTTTATGTTAAAGAAGCTGAACTTCTTATGAATGAAGCTGTTAAAGTTTCTATGCGGGTTATAGACAGCTTTCCGCCATACAGCTTTGATTTAAATGCGATGAATACGAAATTGCGCGATGAAATTTCACGTCTTATGTATGAAAGAACAAAGCGTAGTCCCATGATCTTACCCATTTTGTTAGAAGTTTAAAAAGGTGTTTTGTTTATGAAAATAACAGCTTTGTTTTATCAGAATCCTGCAGGTTATTTAACATCATTACTTCTTTTGGTGTTTTCGCTTGTTAGTTTTTTGATAGATAATAACACTGCGCTTATTTTTCTTGTGGCTTTCATTTTTGTTCTTGCAGCTAATATTTTATATTCTGCCTTGTTTTTCAAAGCAACGAGAAAATATATTAAACAAGTAAATAAATCTCTTTCGCAGGAACAAATTGATACAGTTGATTCCTTTCCCTTGCCTTGCGTTTTGTGTGATAGAAAGGGTAATGTCGTTTGGTATAACAAAGAGTTTTCTGAAAGCTTTTTAGTTGATAACAAAAAGGTGAGTCTTTTCGATTTTTTCCGGGATTTCAAATATTCAGATTATTCAGATTTGAAAACTGCCGATGCAGAGTTTGACGGAAGAAATTTTACAGCATTTATCACGAAGGTTAAAAGCGTGTCTAATCCAATGCTTTGCTTTTATTTCTTCGATGATACATATATGAAAAAAACCGTTGTGGAATATAATTTGTCCCGACCTTTTGCAATGACGATTTTGATTGACAATATAGAGCAGCTTTCACGTCAACTTACTGACAGCAAGTTTGCCCAAGTCGCAAGCGGCATCGAAAGTAAAATTGAAGATTGGTTAAAGGACGAAAAATTAATTTTTAAAAAGACGGGAAACGGTAATTTCTTTGTAATAGGCGAGAAACGAAACCTTGATAAACTATGCGAAGGAAAATTTGCTGTTTTAAAAGAAGTAAGAGAATACAAGCACAATAACACAGTTGTTAATGCAACTCTTTCTATCGGTGTTGGTACTGGTTCGGATTTTTCTGAATGTGAATCAAGAGCAAAAAAAGCTTTGGAAATGTCTTTGGGCAGAGGAGGAGACCAAGCCGCAGTTTATACTGAAAACGGATATGTATATTTCGGTGGTATGTCTAATCGTGCTAATGATAATTCCCGTGTTTCTCCTCGTCAGACAGCTGCTAATATCTCGACTCTTATAAAAAAATATAAAAAAGTTATTGTTGTTGGTCACAAGTTTTCTGATTACGATGCTATCGGCTCTGCTATGGGTATTCAATTTTTTGCAGAAGCAAACGGAGTTCAGGCGTTTGTGGCATTTGATGAAAAAACAACTTTGTCACAAGCTCTTATAACATCTTCTGTTAATAGTGGATTTGACGGCTTTATATCACTTTCCGCTGCTTTGGAGAAATGTGATAATGATACTGTTCTCTTTGTTGTTGATACCCATAGGTTATTTTTAATTGATGAACCCGAGCTGTATCAAAAGGCGGGTGCAAAGGTAGTTATTGACCACCATAGACGCTCTGATGATTTTATAAACGATGCTGATATTTTTTATCATTTACCGTCGCCGTCTTCAACCTGCGAAATGGTTGCAGAGCTTATTGAATATTCAACTATTCAGGAAAAATTGCCATCTGTTATAGCAACAGCGCTTCTTTCTGGGATTGTTCTTGACACAAAGGATTATGTTTTGAGAACATCAAGAAGAACCTTTGAAGCAGCAGCATTCCTTAAAGAAAGCAAAGCGGATACGGTTGCTGTTAAAAAGCTTTTTTCCGTAAGCTCGGATATGATTGCTTTGAAAAATGAAATATTGGATAGTTCCGAAATATACGAAAATTGTATGATATCTTTTACTGAAAGTAATTCAAAGGATATCAGGATTATCACATCTAAAGCTGCCGATGAAATGCTGAATGTTGAAGGCGTTAAAGCATCTTTCGTTTTGTCCTATATCGGCAAAGAAGTTGTACAGATTTCCGCTCGTTCTCTTGGTGAAGAGAATGTTCAGTTAATTATGGAGAATCTTGGTGGCGGCGGTCATAGTACAATGGCGGCGGCACAAATTAAAAATACAGATATAGAAGCTGCAAAATCAATGCTTTTAAAAGCTATTGACAGTTATTATTTATCAAAATAATCTTTCCACGGAGGTATAAATATATGGAAGTTATATTGAAAAGTGACGTAAAAGGTCTCGGAAAAAAGAGCGAGAAAGTAAATGTTTCTGACGGTTATGCAAGAAACTTTTTGTTTCCTCGCGGACTTGCCGCCGAAGCAAATGCCCAGACTCTTTCTGAAATGAAAAACAAACAGTCTTCCGAGCAATTCAAAGCGGATGAAGAACTTAAAGCCGCTAAAGAAAGTGCAGAAAAGATTAACAGCAACACAGTTGTACTTAAAGCTAAGGGTGGTGCAAACGGTAAGCTTTTCGGCTCTGTTACGGCAAAAGAGATTGCAGTTGTTGTTTCAAATCAGTTTAAGGTTACTGTTGATAAAAGAAAAATAACAGTTGACGATATTAAGGCATTCGGAACTTATAATGCTCAAGTTCGTCTTCACCCAAAGGTTACTGCCTCTTTTAAAGTGCAGGTAGTGGAAGAATAAATCTTCGGAGAGGATTAAAAGAAATGGCTGAAAAAAACAAATTGCCTACCTTCGACGGCGTTGATTTGCCGTACAGTCTTGAAACTGAACAAGCTGTTATCGGCTCAATACTTATCAACCCGGAATGTGTAACGGTAGTTTTTTCTCACGTTAAGCCTGATTATTTTTATATTGAACAGCATCGTGCAATTATGGACGCCATAATGATTCTTGATACATTAGGTTCTCGTATTGATGCATTAACTGTTCTTGATAAATTAAGTAGTAACGGTTCTTTTGATGTTGAGGGTGGTAAGAACTACCTTTTCCAACTTGCCCAATTAGTGCCAAGCGCCGCAAACGTTGAGAATTATTGTAAAATCGTAAGGGAGAAGTATTTTCTTCGTTCTTTGATTAAAATTTCCAAGGAGACTATTGATTCGGCAGTTGATGGAGGAGCGCAGGCAGATAAGATTCTCGATTCTGCAGAGCAAAAAATTTATGATATTCGAAAAGGTCGCGCCGCAGGCTCACTTCAAAAATTAAGTGAAGTAATTTCCGCAGAGGTCTATCCAAATCTTGTTAAAATCTCTTCTGAAAATGCAGAGGAGTTTAAAGGTATTCCAACAGGTTTTTCAAAGCTCGATGAAATTACGTCGGGACTTAACCGTTCTGACTTAGTACTTATAGGCGCGCGTCCTGCTATGGGTAAAACAAGCTTTGCTCTTAATATTGCCCGTAATGTTGGGATGACAGGTAAAAAGGTTGTCTTCTTTTCTTTGGAAATGTCAAACGAACAGCTTGCTGCCCGAGTTCTCTCTACCGAAGCCCGTGTTGAAAGCAATAAATTACGTTCGGGAAATATCTCCAATGATGAATGGATGCGCCTCGCAGAAGCCACTGACAGATTAACAAGATGTAATTTGTATTTTGATGATACATCTACAATTACTGTTCCCGATATCAAATCAAAGATTAAAAGAACAAAAGATGTTGACTGCATAGTTATCGACTATTTGGGACTTATGCAGTCTGCAACCAAGAAAGAGAATCGTGTTCAGGAGATTACTGAAATTACACGTAGTCTTAAAATGTTGGCTAAAGACCTGAAAATCCCCGTTGTTTGTTGCGCTCAGCTTTCCCGCGGACCTGAAAAGAACGGCAAGTCTTCTAACAGACCAATGCTTTCCGACCTTCGAGATTCCGGTTCTATCGAGCAGGACGCTGATATCGTAATGATGCTCTACCGTGAGGGTTATTATAAAAACAGTGCTCAAAATGCCGATGAAATAGATATGACACAGGCTGATGTTGACGTTGCAAAGAACCGACACGGACCTACCGATAGAATTAAGCTCCATTGGGACGGTCAGTTTACGCTCTTCTCTACATTGGAGTACAGAGATGAATAATTTCACGAAAATTGTTACAGTTAAATTTCTGGATACAGTTGCAAAATACAGAATGTTTGAAAATACAGAAGCGGTGGTTGTTGGCTTCTCCGGTGGAGCAGACTCAGTTTGCTTGCTTCATATACTTAATTCTTTTAAAAACACTTTTGGCTATGAATTAAAAGCAGTTCATATAAATCACGGAATAAGAGGCGACGAAGCAAGACGTGATGAGGATTTTGCAAAATCTTTTTGCTTGAAATTAAAAATACCTTTTGTTGTGTTTCATTATGATTGCATTGAAGAAGCTAAACAGAACAAGGAAAGCGTTGAAGAATGCGGAAGACGTCTTCGGTATATGGCGTTTAACTCTTCTTGTGACAGAAACTCAAAAATAGCTACTGCTCACAATGCAAATGATAATGTGGAAACGGTTATTTTTAATGTTGCAAGAGGAACAACGGTAAAAGGTTTATCCGGAATACCTTTTGCAAGAGATAACATAATAAGACCACTTTTAAGCTGCTCGAGGGCGGAAATTGAAGGCTATTGCAAGGAAAATAATCTCAATTTCGTAACTGACAGTACAAACTTATCTGTTGACTACACGAGAAATAAAATAAGACATAAAATTTTACCTGTAATTGAAGAAATTAACCCGTCTTTTACTGATGCTTTTTCTTCTTTGAGTAATAATGCTAATATTGTTAGTGAGTTTTTAGCTAAAGAAGCAGAAGACTTGATAATCGCGTCTTGCAAAGGTGAACACATCTATGACAGGCTGCTGCTTTTAGATTCCCAAGAGGCTGTTGTGGGGGAGGTTCTTTTTAAAGCTTTTTTTGCTTTTTCGGGTAAATCACTTGATAACAAAAAGGTAAAAGCTTTGCAGAATCTACTAAAAGATGGCGGAAGACTTCAACTATCCGGTAACAATTTTGCAGAAGTAAAAAAAGAATATCTTCGTTTTTATATTGCGAGTGAATTGTCAGAAGCTAATGCTTGTTTTATAAATACAATTCCTTGCTCTGTACAATTGGATGCTTTTACTGTTTTTTTGGAAAATATTGAGAATAATTCAAAAATTGTTCACCAAAATCATTGTTCGGATATGATAGACTATGATACAGTTGTTGGCAATCTTGTTTTAAGAGCGAGAAAAGCAGGGGACAAATTTACTTTTAAAAAGCGTAATGTTTCCAAATCACTAAAAAAGCTTTTTAATGAAGAAAATATCCCTGTTGAACTCAGAGATAAAATACCTGTTCTTTCTGATGATTCGGGTGTTGTGTGGGTACAAGGATTCGGAGTAACAAAAAGATGTTCTGTTACAAAGGATTCTGATAATATTGTTTTAGTTAGGGGAAAATATAATGATAGGGAAAAATATGATTGACGATATTCAGAAGATTCTTATTACTGAAGAAGAATTAAGTAACATCGTTAAGCGATTGGGTGAAAAAATCAGCGAAGATTATAAAGATAAGGATTTGTTGCTTGTAAGCGTTCTTAAAGGCTCTGTTATTTTTATGGCGGACCTTATGAGAGCTATTACAATTCCTTGTAATATAGATTTTATGGCAGTTTCAAGCTATGGTTCCGGCACTAAGTCTTCTGGTGTTGTTAAGATAATCAAAGACCTTGATAAGTCCATTGAGGGCAAAGATCTTCTTATTGTTGAAGATATTCTTGACAGTGGTAACACTCTTTATTATCTTAAAGAAATTCTTTCCGCAAGAAAGCCAAACAGCATTAAAATCTGCACTCTTGTTGATAAACCCGAAAGACGTGAAGCAGATATAGTAGCCGATTATATCGGTGATTCTGTTCCAAACGAGTTTATAGTTGGATATGGTTTGGATTACGATGAATATTACAGAAACTTACCCTTTATTGGTGTGTTAAAAGAGTCTGTGTATAGTGATTAATTTTTAAAGAGGTGACTGTTATAAAACAGGTTGACAAAATCAAGGCGGTGTTGCCTTATATTATTATTCCGCTTATTCCGTTGCTTTTTCTTTACTTTATGAATTCGGGCGGAGCAAAGAAAACTGATTTGGAATATTATCAGGTCATTGAGCTTTTTGATAAAGGCGAAGTGACTAAATACAGTTTGAATATTGGTTCAGGGGCTTTGACTTATGAGTTGAAGGACGGAACATCAGCAAAATATTCAGTACCCAACGTTTCTTTGTTTATTGAGGATGTTCACGATAATGTTGTTGAGTACAACAGAGAAAATTCCGATAATCCCATTAAGTATAACTATATCTCAGGTGCATCAGGCTCTATTCTTTTAGAATTGTTACCGATAATTTTCTGCGGTATTCTTGTAATTGGTGGCGGTTACATTTTTATGAAGAAAATGAATAATTCAATTTCTTCTGAAAATAATCGTGCAATGGGATTTGGTAAAGCTCGAGTTAAGTTCGGTAAGGATGAAAAAAGAAAAACAACCTTTAAACAGGTTGC
This sequence comes from uncultured Eubacteriales bacterium, assembly GCA_964624385.1. Lineage (GTDB taxonomy): Bacteria > Bacillota > Clostridia > Oscillospirales > Acutalibacteraceae > DTU089. The sequence continues at coordinate 22,256 of CAZUZV010000013.1, forward strand.
AGGTGCGGATGAAGAGAAGGAAGAACTTCAGGAAATTGTCGAGTTTTTGAGAGACCCTCAGAAATTTACTGAGCTTGGCGCAAGAATTCCCAAAGGCGTTCTTTTGGTGGGCCCTCCCGGTACAGGTAAAACCTTGCTCGCACGTGCGGTAGCAGGTGAGGCAGATGTTCCTTTCTTCTCAATTTCAGGTTCTGACTTTGTTGAAATGTATGTCGGTGTCGGTGCATCTCGTGTACGCGACCTTTTTGACCAAGCAAAGAAAAGCTCACCTTCAATTATTTTCATTGATGAAATAGATGCTGTAGGTCGTCATCGTGGCGCAGGTATGGGTGGCGGTCACGATGAACGCGAGCAGACACTTAACCAGTTGCTTGTTGAAATGGATGGCTTCGGCAATAATGAAGGTATAATTATTATTGCTGCAACCAACCGTCCCGATATTCTTGATCCCGCTCTTTTGCGCCCGGGTCGTTTTGACCGTCAGGTTACAGTTGGCAGACCCGATTTGAAGGGTAGGGAAGAAATTCTCAAGGTTCACGCTAAAAATAAACCTCTCGCTCCCGATGTTGATTTGAAGAGCGTTGCACACGCTACCATAGGTTTTGTTGGTGCGGACCTTGAAAACCTTATGAATGAAGCCGCTCTCCTTGCCGCAAAGCGCAATAAAAAGGCGATTACAATGACTGAAATTGATGAAGCTGCAGTAAAAGTTGAAGTCGGTGCAGAGAAAAAGTCGCGTAAATATACGGAAAAAGATAAAAGAATAACTGCATATCACGAAGCAGGTCATGCAGTTTCTGCATATTATCTGGAAAACTGTGAACCTGTTTATGAAATCTCTATTATACCTCGCGGTATGGCTGGCGGTTACACTCTTTACAGACCTGATGAAGATTCTTCTCATATGCTCAAATCCGCTATGCTTGACAGAATTGTTACTGCAATGGGTGGTAGGGTAGCCGAACAAATTACATTCGGTGATATTTCAACCGGTGCATCTCAAGATATTTCACATTCTTCTGAAATTGCTCGGTCTATGGTAACGAAATACGGTATGAGCGAGAAACTTGGTCCGGTTCTTTACGGCAAAGATACTGATGAAGTATTTCTCGGAATGGATTATTCACATTCAAAGAATTATTCTGAAACTTACGCTACTCAGATTGATGATGAAATTAAACGTATTATGACACAATGCTACAGTAAATGTGAAAACATTCTTACTGAGCATAATGATAAACTCGTTCTTATTGCTGAAACTCTTATTAAAGATGAGAAAATCACAGGCGAACTTTTCCTTGAGCTTATGGACGAAAACTACACTCCTGATGAAGATGTAGCTAAAGAAACAGTTGAAGAAACAGTTGAAGAAACAGTTGAAGAAACAGTTGAAGAAACAGTTGAAGAAAATAGTCCTGTTACAGAAGAGTTCGTAGAAACTGAATCTGTGGAAGCGGTTGAAACTGAAGAAAATACTGAAGAATAAATTAAATGCCACGGTAATCTTTATAAGATACTGTGGCATTAATGTTTTAATTAAAAAATTTATAAATTTCAGAATAGTCGTTTATGTAGTAATCACAAAGTTTTTTTACATCTTCGGGGTCTGCTTTTTCGGAAATATCATTTATGCCAACAACATTATAACCGGCTTTTGTAGCTGTTTCTATGGCATATAAAGCATCTTCAAAAATAAATGTATTTTCTTTTGGTGTTCCTAAATATTCCAAAGCTACATCATAAATAACAGGTGTGTCCTTACCCGCACCAACGCTCGAACAAGTAAAAATTTCTGAAAAATATTCTCTTATTTCATTTCTTTCAAGTGCTTTTTCAACCAGGTGCTTATCTGTGGCGGTTGCAATGCACATTTTAACATTTTTGTTTTTAAGAAAGTCCAGAAACTCTTTGATACCGTCTTTTTTTATAACCTCATTAAAATAGAAGCCCTGAACTAATGCGTTTACTTCATTTACAATGTCCATAACAGTAGCAGTGGAGTCGATGTTTTTAATATAATATTCAGCCGCCTGAACCATACTCATTTTAACAAATTCATTTTCAACACCGGGAGGTGGAACAACGCCTTTGTTTTTTAAGAATAACAATCCGATTTCGCTCCAAATATGCATAGAGTCAAGAATTGTTCCGTCAAGGTCAAAAATAGCACCTTTGATGTTTTTTAAAGAATTTAATTCTGTCATTTTTCTCCTCCTGTGATATAACATCCGCTTTTGTTTTCCCAAATAATAAGTAATTTACCGTTTCTTACAGAAACATTAGCTTTTTTATTTATAAATTTGTTGCTGACTCCTAAAGGAAAATTCGGGGTTAAGTCTTCGTTTTTGAGTTCATAATATAAATTTTTAATTGTAACTCCGTTTGCATTGCAGAGGGCAAAAACAGATATGTTCCCCTTACAATCTTCACTGAAGCTGATTTTGTTATTGTTTATAACAGTGAAATTTTCATTATCTCCGAAAAAAACAACGGTTCCATTATGTTCAGTAATAAAAGCTGCAGTTTGAATACTTCCTATGGTATGGTCAAGTCTACCACCGATACAACCGAATATACGAAAGTTGTTATACCCCAATTTAAATGCGTGTTTTACTGCCAATAAGGTATCGGTATCAGCCTTTTCTATTGGGTGGGATATAACATTTTTTTCTTTAGGTTTGTAACCTAAAGAATCAAAATCACCGATAATATAATCAGGTTTAATGCTTAATTTTTCAAGATTTTTTATTCCGGCATCTGCCGCAATTACTAAATCATCAGTATTAATATCAAAGGGGAATTTTTCTATAGGTATTGCTCCAAAAATATAGCAGTACAATTTCTTGCCTCCTAATAGAAAGTAAACACCGTCATTGATAACGGTGTTTTTGATTTAAAATATTCCGTAAGTTATCAAGGACATTATAAGTCCTGCGATGAAAACACCTAATGCTATTATAGGTAAGCATTTTTTAAATCTTAAATCCATGAGTGCAGCGATGAGTGCACCTGTCCAACCACCTGTACCGGGAAGGGGAACTGCAACAAAAATAAGAAGACCCCACTCCTGATATTTTACAATGGTAGCTTTTTTCTTTTCTGAACGTGCTTCAAGCTTGTCCACAATTTTCCCAAAAAAATTATATTTTCTCATCCATTTAAATATTCGTCTTATAAATAAAAGAATGAAAGGGATTGGAATCATGTTACCGATGTAGCAAATTATAAATGCCTGAATAAAAGGTAACTCAAGAAGCTTTGCTGCAATCATACCTCCGCGAAGCTCTAGAACGGGGCAAAGAGAGACTAAAAAAGCTACAAGTTGCGGGGGAAAGTCATTTTGAAAAAAATCTACAATAGATGAAACAATGTTTTCAACCATTTTATACCTCGCATATATATTTGTTTTTCAATAAAAATTCGCGTGCGTTAGTAAGAATTGTTTTATCATTTTCGAATTTGAGGTTTTTTAGAGCGTTTTCGTATGTTAACCAAACATAGTCTTCAATTTCTTCAATTTGAATTTTAGTTTGGGTATCTTTTGTTGATGCAACATAAATCTGAACAGTTTTTTGAATCCTGTTTTGAATGGAGTATTGTGACTTGCTGATAAAGCCGGGGATAATGTCAATGTGTAATCCGGTTTCTTCCAAAACCTCTCTTATGGCTGTTTCTTCCAGTGTTTCACCGGGTTCAACATGTCCTTTGGGAAAACTCCAATTGGAACTGCGTCTGTTACGGATAAGAAGATATCTGTAGTCGTCATTGATTTTTCTAAAAACAACAGCGCCACAGGAACGTTCATAGAAACATTCAAGAGAGTAGGGGCGACCATCTGTAAAAAATTTAACTAAACTATCAATTTCCCAATTGATATAGCGTTTTGACTTCGGCGAAGCAACGAGGGTTTGTTCGCCGTTGTCTCTAAATTTGATAATTGCAACAACTCTGCCGTCAAAATGCTTAACCGGATTATCAATCCCTAAAATTAAAACGCCGCTTACAGGGGATGATACTTTGAATTTGCCTATGGGCTTTCCGTGGTTAAGCTTAAAGGTGTTTCCGTTTGGCAGAGGTGAACCGACCGGATCGGTTATGCAAACTCTAACTAATTTGCCTAACATACAGTTAACCTCACGAAATACAGAAAAATCTAACATACATTATAACTGTTTTGTTTTCCACTTGCAATATAAAAAGATTCTTTATAAATAGAAAAAATTATCATTTTTTTACATAAATTGGTACAAATTGCATAGTTAGAGCAATATTTTGAGCAACTTTTGTTGAATATTTTTCATGTTTGTGATAGTATTCATTAAAAGGAGATGAGCGTATGAAAAAACTTATTTGTCTTTCAGTGGTGCTTGTTTTGTTTATTTCAAATTTTGCAGTTGCTTCTTCTGCATATCACACATCCTCCCTTGAAATAAAAGACTTTATAAGTGTTTACGATACATTCGGTGAAGGGGAACTCCCTGTACTTTTTGATAATGCTCAATCATATTATTACAACTTTTCAAAAGGTAAACAGATTTATTCAGCATATTCACTTTTAGATGATTGTCAAAAGAAATTTTATAACAATATTGTTAATGCAGATCCCGGAACCTTGAGTTTAACAATTACCTTTGATTATGGTGAATTTCTTGCCGAAAACTTTAATCAAGACTACTTGGCTGAAATTATGTATGCTGTTATACGGGACCATCCGGAAATTTTCTATTTTAACGGTTACCGTGTTACAGGTGGCTACTACCACAATGACGGTACCTGCGTTGCAGTTTTGCAATATTCTATTTCATTGAAATCAACCAGTACGTATACTGAAGATGTTTTACCCGGGTATTGCACAGCATTAGAGGAAGCAGTTAAAAATGTTACAGTTGATTTATCAAATCGCTATAGTTTTGTAAAATCGCTTCATGATTATCTTTGCAATAATGCTTATTATCCTGATTTGAATAGTTCCGATTATGTTGGTAATGCTCACGATGCTTACGGTGCTTTGGTTGAAGGCAGAACTGTTTGTGAAGGTTATTCAGAAGCCTTTAAATTAGTTTGTGATTTCTATAAAATACCTTGTGTTTGCATAACAGGGACTGCAAACGGCGGTGGTCATATGTGGAATGCTGTTCAGATGGATGATGGGGTTTGGTATTTACTTGACGTAACCTGGGATGACCAAACTGACTCTTACGGTATCTTTTATGATTTCTTTTTGGTCGGTTTAAACTCTGTTGATACCTATTTTGGTAGTGAAGCATTTTCAACAAGCCATGTTTCCGATGGTTCACCGTATTTGCCCGTTCTTTCCTACGCTTCTGAAGCTTACAGTGAATCTGAACACAACACTGCTTTTAAAGCAACTTACAATTCGTTGGCAAAAGATGAGGGTAATTATTTAATTCGCTCTTTCTATGATGCTGATGAATGTTATGTTTATTATAACGGAATGTATGTTGAAACTGAGAATATGACGACCAATGATAAGTTCGTTGTTTCGAGCGGTGAAAATAGCGTTGATGAAACTTGGACGTTGGTTCTGATAGGTGACTGTAACGGCGACGGTAGTTCAGATGCTCTTGACTATTCCGATGCTGTTAATAAGGTTTTAGCAGATGCAGGTGTAACTACCGCTTATGATATGGCTTCGGATGTGGATTGTGACGGTTATCTTGATGTTGTAGATTTAGCGATGCTCCAAATTCTAATTAACGGTTTAGATACCGGTATTGAAATTGGGTAAAAAGAATCAGGATTCCTTCGGGAATCCTGATTCTTTTTACAATTATAATTTACTGAAAAATTCTTTAATTTCGGCTGCTTTGCCACAGGTCATAGGTCCTTCAGGACATTTGAGAACATAGCAACTGGGGCCGTAGAATTTAAAAATTGTTTCGTCCGCCTCACGAAGTTTTTTGAGCATTTCAATTGCGAAATCTCGGATCTCCCATTGTGCTCTGTTGCAAGAACGAAGTTTCATAAATAAAAGTAATTCACGTGCATTTATTGTTGTAACAATATCAAGCGTATTTCCGCTTAATTGAACGTAAGCAAGTGTTTCTTCGTCAACACCCATTCCTTTTAGTTCTTCATAAACTTTTGCCGTTTTAACAAAAGCTTCGCAATATCTTGCTTTCAATTCATCCTTAACCGCAATTGTTTCAGGAAGGATATGTCGGGTTCTGTCTGTCAGAGAAAGTGACGGAATGCCTATTGAATGCATTCTGTGACGAGCAAAATGTGTCAAGCAAGAAAGAGAAACATTATTAATTCTGAATGTGAATGTAGCAGCTTCCAATGGCCTTTGACGTTTAGAGTTAATAACTTTTTCTATGATAGAGCTACATTCATTTTTATCGTTGATAATTCCCTCAATTTGCGCTGTGGGAAGATTACAACCCTCAATAAGCGCTGCTCTTGCAACAGCTTTAGAAGGAGAGGGGGTATAGCTTAAAAGTTCAACAGCAGGCTCTTCTTTTATAAGCTCTATGTCAGGCTTATAGGGATATGCGGGAATGTCCTGAACTATAGGACGTCTGCCTTCAAAATCCGTGAAAATACCGGGAGTCATTCTGCGTGCCTGTTCTAAAAGAGATTCACCTAGTGCTTTTAATTCTTTATACTGTGAGCCTCTGCCGTAAATCATTGCATAGAGCATATTAATGAGTTCACGCGCATTCAATGTACAGTAGAAATTGCTATAAAGGGAATAGGGAAGAAGGAAACGCGCATCTTCTTTAGGTATTCCCGCATCAATAAAGTCTTGATATTCTTTATATAAGTAATTCATATGTTCAATATATTTATCTTGAACATTTTTAGATTCAAAATGTGGTGTGTAGTAGCCAAGTTTTGCAAAATCAACATATCTTCTTGATTTAACAGTGAATGATGCAAGGCGGAATTCAATGACGAACTGTTCAACAAGAACTGAAACATTTTGAAAAGCAAGGTTAAAAACAGTATGCTCAACAGTCGATGTGTGGCCTGAGCGGGTAACTTTTGAAATTAAAGAAGCATTTTTTTCGGCGTCTTTTGAAAGCTCTAAAATTTCGAGAGCTGTACCGGGTTGAGTGGAGATTCGTCCTGATGCTGCGGGAACTTTCTCTCCTGTATCGGTCATACCGATGATGATAGCTTTTGAATTAGTGTTGAATTCGGTATTCATTTTGTGTACCTCCACTATATTTCGCATAATTGTAGTTATTTTAACACAATATGTCCATAATTTCAATATTTTGTTAAAAAAACAAAATTGCTAAAATTTTCAGGAAAAAAAGCACATTTTCTTTCATATTTATACCTCTTTTATCTTGAAAAAAGTTACCCTGTATGATATTATAAATACAATTATGGGTGAATGTTGCCTTTTTGCATTTTCGCACCTTTTTCAAGGAGGTATTTTTATGGCAATTGTTAAGAAGGAAGCTTATTTTAACTCCTCAACAGGCGTTAATAAAATCCGCACTTTAATTTGGCTTGATGACGAGGTTACACCGGTTGCAGTTTTTCAGATTGCTCACGGTGTTGCAGAACATATCGGCAGATATGATGATTTTGCCCGTTTTTTAGCTTCTAACGGATTTGTTGTTTGCGGAAATGACCATATTGGTCACGGTCTTTCTGTAAATGATGAAGAGGATTTGGGCTTTACTGCTGAAAAAGACGGTTACCGTCGTTTCGTTGATGATATGCATATTCTCTACTCAATCATGCATAGGCGTTATCCTGAATTACCGTACATCCTCTTTGGTCACAGTATGGGATCACTTTGTGCAAGAGTTTATGCAAGCTCTTTTGGTACTGAGCTTAGTGGTTTAATACTTTGCGGAACAGCTCAGGTTCCTGCAGGACTTGATTTTACTATAAATACTCTTAACCGATTAGTTGAAAAGTTTGGTCCGAGAACCGTTAACCATACAGTTGCAGGTCTTCTTAACAAGTTTTCTTCAATTCAAATTAAGGATAGAAGCTCTGACCTTGATTGGTTAAGTGTAAATAGAGAGAATATTAAAAACTACGATGAAGACCCGCTTTGCGGTTTCGAGCTTACTCTTGCAGGAATGAGAGACCTTACGGCTATCGGCATTCTCGCTTGTGATGAGATGTGGTCTGCAACAGTTCCTACCGACCTTCCCATAATGATTATTTCCGGTGCCAAAGATCCCGTGGGCTCCAATGGTAAAGGTCCTATAGCTTGCTCTGATTCTTTAATTGCGTCGGGACATGAACCTACTGTAATTATCTACCCGGGTGTAAGGCACGAAATTCTCAACGAGGATTGCAAAGAAAAGGTTTATAACGATATTCTCGGTTGGACTCAATCTATTCTTTAATTAGGTGAATATATTGCAAAAAAATGTTTTTGTATCAGAAGAAGAATTAAATATGCAAAAAGACTTTTCAGAAAAAGTTCGTTTGGTATTAAACGCCCGTTTTCCGAATTGCAGTCCCAAAGCCTATGTTCACACATATGGTTGTCAGGGGAATGTTGCTGACAGTGAACATATTAAAGGTCTGCTTGTTGAAATGGGATACGAACTTTCTGAAAAAATCGAGGAAGCTGATTTAATTCTTTATAACACTTGCGCTATACGCGAACACGCTGAAGACAGGGTGTTTGGTAATGTGGGCGCGTTGAAAAAATTAAAAAGCGAAAAATCTCATTTAATTATTGCTCTTTGCGGTTGTATGATGCAGCAATCCCATATTGCTGAAAAAATTAAAAAGAGCTATCCTTTTGTTTCGTTGGTTTTCGGCACTCATGTTGTTCATAAACTCCCTGAGCTTTTATCAAAAACTCTTTCAGGTGGCAAACGTGTGTTTTGTATTGATGAAAGTGACGGTGTTATTGCCGAAGGCTTGCCTTATTCAAGGGATAGCGGTGAAAATGCTTGGATTTCAATTATGTACGGTTGCAATAACTTCTGCTCTTATTGCATAGTGCCCCATGTAAGAGGAAGAGAAAGAAGCCGAAATCCCGAGATTATTTTAAAAGAGGCAAAACAACTTATCGGAGAAGGTTATAAAAAAATAACCTTACTTGGTCAAAATGTTAATTCCTATGGTAAGGGTTGCGATTTTGATGTTAATTTTGCAGAACTTATAAGAAGAATTGATTCTATTGACTGTGATTTCACTTTCGATTTTATGACATCCCATCCTAGTGATTGCAGTTTTGAGCTTATTGATGTTTTAGGGGAGAGCAAGCATTTCTGCGGACATCTTCATTTGCCTGTTCAATCAGGAAACAATAGAATATTAAAAGAAATGAATCGACATTATACCCGTGAAAGATATCTTGAACTTGTAAATTATGCAAAGGATAAAATTCCGAATATTGATTTAACAACTGATATAATTGTTGGCTTTCCCGGTGAAACATACGAGGAATTTCTTGACACTGTGTCACTTGTTAAAGAAGTGAAATACGGCTCAATGTTTACATTCATTTATTCACCCAGAAAAGGCACACCTGCAGCCGAAATGCCTGATCCTTTTACAAAAGAGGAAAAAACCAAATGGTTTATGGAGCTTTTAAAGGTACAGGAAGAAATTACAGGAAAAAAGTAAATGAGGGGAAACCCTTTATATAATTTTATTTTAAGGAGTATACACAAAATGACAGTTATTGAACTTACAAGACAGCTTGGTGCTGCAATTCAGCAGGACGAACGCTACAAAGCTTACGAAGAAGCAAGAAAAGCTAATGAAGCAGATGACGCTCTCAATAGTCTTATCGGCAAAATCAATCTTGTTCAGATGAATTATCAGAATGAAGCAGCAAAAGGCGAAGAAGCTAATGCAGAAACAATGGAAGGCTTTGCAAAAGAATTCGAACAGCTTTATCGTGAAATTATGCTTAACGGTAATATGGTTAAGTTTGAAGCGGCTAAAACAGCAGTTGACGATATGATGAATGAGATTATGGGTATTCTTGCTTGTTGTGTAGACGGACAAGACCCCGAAACCTGCACACCTCATCAGGAGCATAGCTGTGACGGTAGCTGCGGTTCTTGCGGTGGCTGTCACTAATATTTATTTTAAAAATTTTATTCGCTGAGGTAGGAAATGGCTAAATTATCTCCCATGATGGAGCAATACTTTGAAATAAAAAAGAATTATGCGGACACGTTATTGTTCTTCAGATTAGGTGACTTTTATGAAATGTTTTTCGATGATGCAAAAGTCGCCTCAAAAGAGCTTGAGCTTGTTCTCACGGGAAGAGATTGTGGCCAGGAGGAACGTGCGCCTATGTGCGGCGTTCCCTTCCACAGCGCAGACTCATACATAGCTAAACTCGTAAGTCGCGGTTATAAGGTTGCCATTTGCGAGCAGGTTGAAGACCCTGCTACTGCTAAGGGTATTGTTAAACGTGATGTAGTTCGTATAGTTACTCCCGGCACCGTTATTGAGAGTAATATGCTCGACGAAAGTAAGAATAACTATCTTGCTTCTGTATTTATTTCCGATAAGGAATGCGGTCTTGCATTTATCGATGTTTCAACGGGTGAGGTTCACCTTGATTTCTTTTCGGATGCAGATGCAACAGCGAGAATTGTCAATCAACTGGGGTGTTATTCGCCCAGTGAGGTTATTATTAATAAATACGCATCATCTGTTAAATCAATCATTTCCTTTATTAAGGACAGGCTTTCGGTTGATTATCAGATTGTGACGGAAGCGCAGTATGATGAAGCAGAGCTTGTTAATATAATCCGTTCTCACATTTCTGATGAAAGCGGAATGTCACAGTTTACAGAAAACAAGAGTCTTTTATATGCATTTGGTTCAGCTCTTGTTTATCTTAAAGGTGTTCAAAAGAATGAACTCCAAAATATTAATAATGTTGATTTTTATAATGAAGACAGTTTCTTGACTCTTGATGTAACAGCAAGACGAAATCTTGAATTGACTGAAACTCAAATAAGAAGAGAGAAAAAAGGCAGTCTTCTTTGGGTACTTGACCATACCAAAACTGCTATGGGTAAGCGCCTGATAAGAAATTGGGTTGAGCAACCCTTGATTAACTATTCTTCAATTATTTTAAGACAAAATGCAGTTGAAGAATTAACAACTGATACGATTTTACTTGACTCATTAATGTCTTATCTTTCTGAGATGTTTGATATTGAAAGAATTATGACTAGAGTTGTTTACGGTACAGCAAATGCAAAAGAATTAAAAACATTAAGTCAGACTATCGATCAACTCTATAACATTAAATCATCTTTAAGTAATGTAAAATCTAAAATGCTTACAGGTATATTTGACGACATTGATTTACTTGAAGATGTTAATACCTTGATAAAAAATGCAATTACAGATGAACCTCCGCTTTCTGTTCGTGAAGGTGGTATGATAAGAAAAGGGTATAACGAAGAACTGGATACTCTTCATAATATTGTTGAAAATGGTAAAGGATATCTCACTGCTGTTGAACAAGAGGAGCAGGAGAAAACAGGTATTAAAAAGCTTAAAATAGGCTATAACCGAGTGTTCGGATACTATATAGAGGTTACAAATTCTTTTAAGGAGCTTGTTCCCGATCATTACATTAGAAAGCAGACGCTTTCTAACTGCGAGAGATATATAACCCAGGAGCTTAAAGAACTCGAATCCAAAGTTCTCGGGGCGCAGGAGAGAATTGTCAGACTTGAATATGAGCTTTTCTCTGCTATTCGTCAGAATGTTGCAGAACAGCTTGAAAGAGTCAGAAAAACTGCCAGAGCAGTTGCAAATCTTGACGGCCTTTCTTCTCTCGCTTACGCAGCGGTTAACAACAATTATACAAGACCCATTGTTGATACTTCCGATGAAATTATTATTAAGGATGGTAGACATCCTGTTGTAGAATTAATGCTTGGCGGAGCACCATTTGTTCCTAATGACACTCATTTGGATTGTCGGGATAACCGCACTGCTATTATAACAGGACCTAATATGGCGGGTAAATCTACATATATGCGTCAGGTTGCTATAATTACTCTTATGGCGCAGATTGGTAGCTTCGTTCCCGCAAGTAGTGCTAAAATCGGTATTGTTGACCGTATTTTTACCCGTGTCGGTGCCTCCGATGACCTTTCAGCTGGTCAGTCAACCTTTATGCTTGAAATGACAGAGGTTGCAGATATTTTAAAATACGCTACTTCCAAGAGTCTTATTGTTTTTGACGAAATCGGCAGAGGTACTTCCACCTATGACGGTATGAGTATTGCAAGAGCAGTTCTCGAATATACCGCAGATAAAAAGAGAATCGGTGCAAAAACACTTTTTGCTACTCATTATCACGAGTTAACTGAGCTTGAAAGCACCGTTGAAGGCGTAAAAAATTACAACACTTCTGTGAAAAAACGCGGTGATGATATTACTTTCTTACGCCGTATTATAAAAGGCGCTGCTGACGGTAGTTACGGTGTCGAGGTTGCAAAGCTTGCAGGCGTTCCTAAAGCGGTTGTTGAAAATGCGAAGAAAATTCTTGCTGCACTCGAAGCCCAAGAAAAAGTAAGCGTAGTTTCTGAAATAAATAAAACTGAAGAACCTGAGGATATGCTTCAGCTTACTTTTTCATCAGGCGAAAAGGAACAAATTATTGAAAAATTAAAAAATATTGATGTTAACACGCTTACACCCATTGAGGCTATGACAGTTCTTTTTGAACTTCAAAAGAGCGCAGAAAATATTTAAGTTTTTGAAAGGAGGGCAAACCGATGCCGCGTATAAATATTTTACCGAAAAATATTGCTGATTTAATTGCTGCTGGTGAGGTTGTTGAGCGCCCTTCTTCAGTTATTAAAGAATTTGTTGAAAACTCCATTGATGCAGGTTCATCTAAAATTACCGTTGAGATAAAAAACGGCGGTAAAACATACATTCGTGTTACTGACGATGGCTGTGGTATTGATAGGGATGATGTTAAGAAAGCCTTCATTAGCCACGCTACAAGTAAAATTTTAAGCATAGAGGATCTTGACGCAATTTCAACCCTTGGATTCAGGGGAGAAGCTCTTGCTTCTGTTTGTGCAGTTTCAAAAGTTGAGCTTTTAACGGCAACTATGGATTCCGATTTCGGTACGCGATATGTAATTGAGGGTGGAAATGAAGTGTTTCTTGATGATGCGGGTTGCCCTGTAGGTACTACAATTGTTGTCAGAGATTTATTCTATAATATTCCCGCAAGAATGAAGTTTTTGAAAAAAGATGTTCAAGAGGGTAATTATATCGCAACTCTTTTGGAGCGCATTGCAGTATCCAATCCTAAAATTTCATTCAAGTTTATCAGGGATGGTAAATTGCAATTTTCAACACCCGGTGACGGTGATTTAATATCAGCAATTTATTCTGTCTTTGGAAAAGAATTTACTGAAAACCTTATTCCTGTTCAAAATGAACAAAACGGAATTTCGGTTAAAGGTTTTGTGGTAAAACCTACGGCAGGAAGAAGCAATCGCTCAATGCAGATTTTCTTTGTTAATAAAAGATTTGTCAAAAGCGTTGTGTTTTTAAGTGCCTTGGAGGCTGCTTACAAAAACTCAATTATGGTCGGTAAATATCCTGCTTGTGTGCTTTTCGTTGATTTACCTTATGAATCTGTTGATGTAAACGTGCATCCCGCAAAAACCGAGGTCAGATTTTTTGAAGAAAAGAAAGTTTTTGACTGCATTTATTACGGAACCCTTTCCGCTCTTCAAGGTGATAAAACTCGTGTTCAGGCAAAATTTTCCGAAGCCAAAATCTTTTCTAAACCTGCCGATAAAGGTGAACAATTAAGAATTACGGAAATTGAGAAACCTAAAACAATTGAAATAAAAGAATACGGAAAACCATTAACAGGGGTGGAAAATGTTGTTCATTCTCCCGAAAATGATAAACCTAAACAACTTGATTTTCTCAAGGACGAATATATAAAACCTGTTGTTACTAATTTAGTAATTGATACCAAAAAAGAAGAACCGGTTGTTGAAAAGCCTGAGAAAACAGAACTGAAAATCGATATTAATATTACTTCTAACAAGGAAACAGAATTTGTTAAAGAAATTTTTACAATTGAAAAACAGACTGATAAACAAGAGTGTGTTATTTTGCCTGTTAAAGGAGAGGAAGAAAACACACCTGTTGATTTCAGGTTTATAGGAGAAGCTTTTAATACTTATTTAATAGCTGAATTAGATAAAAAACTTGTTTTAATTGATAAGCATGCAGCCCATGAAAGAATTTTGTTTGAAAAATTCAAGTCCGAGGGTTGCGGTCAGTCCCAGATAATGTTGCAACCTATAACTGTAACCTTATCTCCTGATGAGTATAACGCAGTTCTCGAAAATATTGAGCTGATGGAAGATGCAGGTTATGATATTTCAGATTTCGGTGATAGATGTGTAAGGGTTGGTGCTTGTCCGCCTGAGCTTGTTGATTGCGACATTTCTGATATTGTTTCGGAAATTGCAGGTTATCTTGCCAATAATATCAAAACTCTCATGCCCGAAAAGCTTGATTGGATTTATCATTCAATGGCGTGTAGAGCGGCAGTTAAAGCGGGCAATTTTACCTCAGCCTATGAAGCTGAAAAATTCGTTGAAAATCTTTTGAAGCGAGAAGATATCAGATATTGTCCCCATGGCAGACCTGTTATGATAGAAATGACCCAAAAGGAACTTGAAAAACAATTTAAAAGAATTGTGTGAGGAATCATCTTGAAGAAAAAAGCGATTGTTGTTGTGGGTGCAACCGCCTCGGGCAAAACTGCTTTGGGAGTACACATAGCAAAGAAATTTAATGGTGAGGTTATCTCTGCGGATTCAATGCAAATCTATAAAGGGTTGAATATCGCAACTGCTAAGCCGACAACTGAGGAAATGGATGGCATTAAGCACCATTTAATTGATTTTGTAGATGTTAAAGATCAGTACAGTGTATCTGCATACTGTAACGATACAAAGAGAGTTTTTGATGAAATAGTTGAAAAAGGTAAAATCCCTGTTATTGTTGGTGGTACAGGTCTTTATATCGATTCCTTTTTATCTAACACCAAATTTTTGGAATCCGGTTCTTCTGAAAACATACGAAAAGAATTACTTTCAGAAGCAGAAAATAACGGTATTGAAAGTTTGTATCAGCAATTAAAGAAAATTGACCCTGTTGCCGCGGAAAATATTCATCCCAATAATGTTGTAAGGGTTGTCAGAGCGTTAGAAATTTATAAAACAACGGGCAAAACGTTAACCGAGCAAAATCAATTGTCCCATATGACAGAATCTGATATTGATCCGTTGTATATAGGTATTAACTATTCCGATAGGGAGAAGTTGTACGAAAGGATTAATTTACGCGTTGATTTAATGCTTCGAAATGGTCTTCTTGACGAAGCGAGAGGTTTTTTTAATCAAAATCCTTCGAAAACTGCATTTAATGCAATAGGTTACAAAGAATTGAAACCGTTTATTGATGGTGAAGCTTCTTTCGAAGTTTGTGTTGATAATTTGAAACGCGAAACACGAAGATATGCAAAAAGGCAAATTACTTGGTTTAAACGAAATAAAAGTATCAATTGGGTCTATGCAGATTTATTGTCACCTGATGAAATTAAGGACTCTGTTGAAAAATCAATTATTGAATATTTGGCTGGTGATATGAGTGAAAAATAAAACAGTTAAAAGAATTGCTTCAGTTGTTGCAATAGTTTTGGTTATTGGTTTTTTTTCATCTTACATTATCTACCATATAGTTAATCAGTCGAATACTGAAATTAAGACAGAATTTGCTCTGAAAGAAACAGTTTATCAAACTATTGATACAGAGTGTTTTGTTATACGTGACGAAGAGTTCATAAAAAGCGATGCTGTAGGCACAACCGTTTCTTTTGCAACAAACGGAGAAAGAGTTGCAAGGGGTGATACTGTTTCCATAGTTTTCGATTCTTCTGAAGATGCAGCTACTTATTTAAAATCAGAAGAATTAAAAAAAAGTATTGAGCATTATGAGGAATTGTCAGGTCAGGCGAATTTTCAGACGCTGAATATGGATTCCTTAACTAAAAAAATTGAAAATGAGTTAACGGATTATCTTGAAGCTGTTGAAAAACGTGATTTTGAAACTGCTTCTGATGCTGTTGAAGTTTTTAGAAATTCCGTAACAGGTAAACAAATCGCAACAGGAAATGCCCTTGATTTCTCTGATAAATTAACTCAATTAAAGGAAGAACTTTCTGCCCTTAATAATTCAGGCTTAAATTATACTGAAATAAAGACAGATAATGCAGGTTATTTTATAAGTGGTTCAGATGGTTACGAGAACACCTTAAAATTTGAAGACATTGATAAATTAACTGCAGAAGATGTAAGTAAAGCGATAAAATCGAAACCCAATGAATCTTCTTCCGATGTAGTTGGTCGTACAGTTTCCTCTTTCAAATGGTATATTGCTTGTGTAATTGATTCTGATAAAACCATAGATATTTCTTTTGATAAAGAGCTTTATATAAACTTCCCTGAATCCGGTGTTGAAAGATTGCCGGTAACTCTTTATAAAATCGGGGAGAAAAACGAAAAAGAAACTGTAGTTATTTTCTCTTGTGATGAAATGAACGAAAACCTTTCAGGTTTCAGAATTGAAAATATTGAAATTATTACGGATGAATATACGGGCTTCAAAATTTCTAATTCTTCCATAAGAACCCTTGACGGCGAGCAAGGCGTATATATTGTTCGTGGCAATTTAATGGGGTTTCGAAAGATTCGTGTTATATATTCAAACAAAGACTATTCAATTGTTGATAATCCCGATAGCAGTTCGGATTATATAAAACTTTACGATAAGGTAGTAACGGAAGGAGTTGATTTGTATGATAACAAACTCATTTGATGAAGCTCATTTTTCTGTTATTGCAGAGAACATAAAACAGATAAAAAATGAAATTGCTGAGGCTACAATTAAAAGTAATCGCTCTGTTGATGATGTCCGTCTTATGGCAGTTACTAAAACAGTTTGTGTTGAATACATAAACTATGCAATTGATAACTGCGGTATTGATTTGATTGGCGAAAATAAAGTCCAGGAATTTCTTTCTAAGAAGGATTTACTGCATTTAGAGAATGTTGAAAAGCATTTAATTGGACATCTTCAGACCAATAAGGTTAAAAAAATTGTCAGTGAGGTTGATATGATTCAATCTGTTGACAGTTTAAGAGTTGCTCAAGCTGTTTCCAACGAAGCGCTTAAATCGGGAATAACAGCTGATGTGTTGTTAGAAATTAATATTGGTGATGAAGACAGTAAAACAGGCTTTGATAAGGTTGAATTTGAAGAATCTCTGAATCAGATTTCAGTATTGCCTAATATTAATGTAAAAGGTCTTATGACAATTCCACCAATTTGTGAAAACACTTTAGAGCTTGAAAAGTATTTTGACAAAATGAATATCTATTATAATGAAATTAAAGAGGGTAAATATGCCAACTTTAATTTTGAAACACTTTCGATGGGTATGTCAGGTGACTATAAAGAAGCTATTCTTCATGGTTCTAATTTAGTCAGAGTTGGCTCCGCTATATTCGGAGCAAGAATATATAAATAAATTATTTACGGAGGTTTTTGATATGTCATTTATGGATTATTGGAAAAAATTTACTAACACAGAGGACGAAGAAGATTTTGATGAGGTTGTTCAGGATGAGGCTCCTGAAGCTTTTGAAGCAAAACCTTTTTCAACAGTATCCTCCTCTTATGATGATTATGAGCGCGAAACACCTCGTGCTTCTTCAAGAACAAGAAGAACAAATGACCCAAGCAGAGTTGTTGATGTAAGAACAACAGCTATGTTACAGGTTGTCCTTGTTAAGCCTGATAAATTTGAAGATGCACGTGCGATTGCTGATCATCTTAACGATAAAAGAACTGTTGTTCTTAATCTTGAAGCGGCGAGTAAGGATGTTTCAAGAAGACTTGTTGACCTTCTCAACGGTGTTGCTTACGCAAATGGCGGTCAGCTCAAAAAAGTTTCTACTAACACATATATTATTACGCCCTATAATGTTAATGTTTCAGGAGACCTTATAGATGAGTTGGAAAATACAGGAGTATTTTTCTAAATTTTACGCGGAAGTGGGGAATAAATCATGATGACACCATCAGAACTTAGAGAATATGAATTTAAAGGTGCAGGCAGAAATGCTTATAAATCAGATGATGTTGATAATTTTTTCGGTGAAGTAGCGGTTGCTTACGAAAAAATTTACAGAGAAAATGCTGAACTTGTTAAAAGAGTCAGTTTGCTTGCTGACAGACTTGAACAATTTAAGCAAGACGAGGAACAAATTAAACAAGCCGTTATCGGCGCACAGAAGGCGGCAGACATTATTGTTAAAGAGGCTGAAACTTCTGTTGAAGATTCAAAAGCGGAAGCCGAAGCTATTCTTGCTGCAGCTAAAGGGGAAGCTGACATAATTAAATCGGATGCAGAAAAGCAGGCAATTGCTGATTCTGATTTGCTTTTATCTATTGCAAGAGATAAAGCCGAAGAAATTATTAATAAAGCCAAAGAAGAGGCACATGGTATTCTTATTGAAGCCAATGATTCCGCAAAAGATACTGTTGGAGCGGCAACAAGAACAATTACAAGTGAATCTCTTCATTATGAAATGCTTAAAAAGGAAGTTTCAGAATTCAGAGCATCAATTCTTGCTCAGTACAAAGCACATATAGAATTGATTTCAAAGCTTCCGGAGCTTGCTGTTGAAGAAGCTCAAAAAGAAGCAGCCTCTAATGATACTGAAGAAAATATTGTTGAAGAAATTTCAACAGTAGATCCTGAAAATAATATTATTGAGTTTATTGATGATACTGTAGAAGATTCAGCTGAAAGTATTGTTTCGGAAGAAGCTGAAGCTGAAGATGAAGAAGTTGTTAAAACAACACTTCCCTTTGATTTCTTTGAAGAAAATTCAACTTTAGAGTTTGTTAACGAAGAAGGTGAAGACGTTGAAGAAACTGAAGAAATACAGCAAATTCAAGATGTTGTAGAAGAAGATTCTTATAGTGCAGAAGAAAATTTTGATGGTGAAGAACTTACAGAAAATGCTGCTTCTTTAGAGAGTGATGAATCTAATGAAGAGGCAGAAATAACAGAAGAACCGGAGGATATCCCGATTTCGAAAGGTTTTTCTGTTAATACTTTAAATGTTGCTGAAGATTTAAATATTTTTTCTCATTCCGAAAATAATAATGAAAATTCACTGTTTGCTTCTTTTGAAACAATTGAAGATGATGAAGATGAACCTATGGAAGTTACAAAAAAGAAACGTGGTTTTTTCCGTAGAAAAAAATAATGTAAGGTGTAGAGTAGATGTCAGTAATTGCAGCGAGCTTGTTATGCTGTGCTTTAATAGGTGCAGACCAAATTATTAAATTATTAGTAATTAATTATTTAAAACCCATACAATACATTGATTTAATTGATGGGGTTTTGCGTTTTCGTTATGTTGAAAACACAGGTGCAATTTTCGGTTCGTTTTCTACTCACACTGCATTACTGACTGTTTTTTCTATTGTTCTTTTAGGTGTCACAATTTTTTTCCTTATTACGAACAAGAATAAAAACAAATTGGTGAATCTTTGCCTTTTGTTTATGATTTCAGGTGGAGTAGGTAACATTATCGACAGAATTCGTTTGCATTATGTTGTTGATTTTATTGAGCCTTTATTTGTAAATTTTGCTGTTTTCAATTTTGCGGATTGTCTTATTACTATTGGTGCGTTTACATTAATAATTTATTTAATTGTTGATTTGGTAAAAGATACAAGGAATAATAAAAAATCGGTTTCGGAAGGATTGCAGAACAATGCAGGAGAATGAATACACCGTTATCGATGAGGTTGTAGGTTTAAGATTAGATAAAGCAATAACGGTTCTTTGTGATGAATTGTCACGAAATACTGTTCAAAGGCTTATTGACGAAAATAATATTCTTGTAAACGGTGTGCCTGCGACAAAAAAGTATTCGGTTAAAAAGAATGACTTAATTACAGTTATTTTCCCCGAGCTAAAAGAACTTTCCGTGGATGCTGAAAACATTCCGCTTGATATTGTTTATGAGGATGAGCATTTACTTGTTGTTAATAAACCCAAAGGAATGGTAGTTCATCCTGCAGCCGGAAATTATAACGGAACTCTTGTAAATGCTTTGCTTCATCATTGCGGAAGTTCTCTTTCCGGTATAAATGGTGTTATAAGACCCGGAATTGTTCATAGAATTGATAAAGATACAAGTGGACTTCTCATTGTTGCTAAAACCGATGCAGCTCATAAAGGTCTTGCAGAACAGATTAAAGACCATAGCTTTACAAGAGAGTATAAAACAGTCGTTGTTGGAAATGTTAAAGACGATAAAGGCACAATAAATGCGCCAATTGGTAGGCACCCAAAAGACAGAAAAAAACAAGCAGTA
This sequence comes from uncultured Eubacteriales bacterium, assembly GCA_964624385.1. Taxonomy (GTDB): domain Bacteria; phylum Bacillota; class Clostridia; order Oscillospirales; family Acutalibacteraceae; genus DTU089. The sequence continues at coordinate 42,700 of CAZUZV010000013.1, forward strand.
ACTGATAAAAATTCAAGAAACGCAGTTTCTCATTTTGAGGTTATAGAACGTTTTAATGGTTTCACGTACCTTAAAGTGCGTCTTGAAACGGGAAGAACTCATCAGATAAGAGTTCATATGGCTTATAGAGGTACTCCTGTTGCGGGAGATATTGTTTACGGAAACCCAAAGAAAACCTTTGGGTTAGAAGGTCAATGCCTTCATGCTGCAACGATTGGGTTTATTCACCCGATTACAAAGGAATATCTAGAATTTACTTCTGGTTTACCTGCTTATTTCAGTGATTTTCTTAGGAGAATATCATAATGAAAGAAAATTATAATAAATGGTTGCTTGTTTCCGATATTGATGGAACTTTGAATTCAAAAGCAATGAAGCTTCCTGAAAACAATCGCGTTGCAATAAATGAATATGTGAATAACGGCGGTAACTTTACATTATGTTCGGGTCGGAATTTGCAATCTTTGTCGATTCATTATAAGAAATTGGGAATCAATACTCCCGCTATTTTCTTAAACGGTGCCGGTATATATGATTTTAAATCCCAAAAAATCATATATCAAAGTCTTATTTCCAAAGAAGGCGAGAATATCATTTTGGATGTTCTGAAAAAAAATAAGTTTGCTCAGCTTACGGTTTTTACACCTGAAAGAATCTATTTAACAACTCGTAAATGTATTTATGGTTATTTAGTTTCGAAGATTGATAAATTAGATTTTGAACTTTGCAAAAAGGTCTCAGACTTGCCGCGCGGTGTGTGGGGGAAGGTCTCCTTTTTTGGAACAAAGAGATTAATTGTTGAATTGGAAAAGTTCTTTTCAGCTGAAGAGAACAGTAATCATTTTGGATGCTTTAAAACATCTCCGTTCACCTTAGAGGTTGTTAATAAAGGAGTAAATAAAGGTAATGCAGTTCTTAAACTTGCTGAACTTTTAAATGTTAATAAGTCAAATACTGCCGCTATCGGAGATTACTATAATGATGTTGATATGCTTAAAATGGTAGCACACCCGGTTTGTTGCGGTCAGGCTCCCGAAGATATTAAAGCAATTTCGGAGTATGTCACTTGTCATTGTAATAACGGTGCAGTTGCTGATTTTATAAATTACATACAAACAAATTATATTAAATAATTGGAGGCATTTTTATGGATGCAAATTCTAAAAAAGAATTAGCTAAAATCGCTTGTAATGTTCGAATGGGCATTATTGAGGGAACATTCAATGCAAAATCGGGACATCCCGGTGGTTCGCTTTCTATTGCAGAGATTTTGACTTATCTCTATTTTAAAGAAATGAATATAGATGCTAATGCACCTTCAAAAGAAGATAGAGACAGATTTGTTCTTTCTAAAGGACATGCAGCTCCTGCGCTTTATTCGGTAATGGCACATAGAGGTTATTTTCCCGTTGAAGAGTTAAAAACACTTCGTAAGGTTGATTCTCGACTTCAAGGACATCCAAGCATGAATTATCTTCCCGGTATTGATATCAGTTCGGGTTCGCTCGGTCAAGGCATTTCTGCTGCTTGTGGTATGGCACTTGGTGCAAAACTTAAAGGTGATGCTTTCAGAGTTTATACTATTTTAGGTGACGGTGAGATTGAAGAAGGACAGGTTTGGGAAGCTGCTATGTATGCCTCTGCTAAGAAACTTGATAATCTTGTTGCATTTGTTGATAACAATAATCTTCAGATTGACGGTTCAGTTGACGAGGTGAATTCTCCTTATCCTATTCCCGAAAAGTTTAGTGCATTTGGTTGGAATGTAATAGAAATTGATGCCCATAGCTTTGATGAAATCGAAGCTGCACTTAACAATGCAAAAGAATGCAAAGGTAAACCTACCGCAATTATTGCAAAGTCTGTAAAAGGTAAAGGCGTTTCATTTATGGAAAATCAGGTTAACTGGCACGGTTCTGCACCTAATGCGGAACAATATGAAACTGCGATGGCAGAACTTAAAGCAGTTCTCAACGTTTTGGAGGGTTAAGTTTATGGCAGATGTAATTAAAACCGCAACTCGCGATGCGTACGGTAAAGCTCTTGTAGAGCTTGGTGAAAAAAATCCCAATGTTCTTGTTCTTGATGCAGACCTTGCTGCCGCAACCAAAACAGGCGCATTTAAAAAGGCTTTCCCTGAAAGATTCTTTGATACAGGTATTGCAGAGGGTAATATGATGGGTGTTGCAGCGGGGCTTGCAACCACCGGTTATACAGTTTTCGCTTCTTCTTTTGCAATGTTTTCCGCAGGCAGAGCTTTTGAGCAGGTGAGAAATACAATTGCTTATCCTCATCTTAATGTGAAAATCGGCGCTACACACGCAGGTATTTCTGTTGGCGAGGATGGTGCCAGCCACCAATGCTGTGAAGATATAGCTCTTATGCGTTCAATTCCGGGTATGGTTATTATCAATCCTGCTGATGATATCGAGGCAAGAGCGGCTGTTCTTGCTGCAGCAGAGCATAACGGTCCTGTATATATGCGTTTTGGAAGACTTGCAGTTCCGAGAATATTTGATGAAGATTATAAATTTGAAATCGGAAAAGCAGTAACTCTTAAAGAGGGTAATGATGTAACAATTATTGCAACCGGTCTTTTGGTTAATGAAGCAATTGAAGCATCAAAAATTCTCGAAGCAGAGGGTATTTCCGTTGAACTTATAAATATGCACACAATCAAGCCCCTTGATAAAGAAGCGGTAATTAAGGCTGCAGAGAAAACTGGTTGCATTGTAACCGCTGAAGAGCATAATGTTATCGGTGGTCTTGGTGATGCGGTTTGTGATGCGGTTTGCGAAGCATTCCCTGTTCCTGTTGTAAAACTCGGTGTTGAAGATACATTCGGTAAATCCGGTCCTGCAGTGGAGCTTCTTCATATTTTCGGTCTTGATGCTGATAATATAGTAAAAAAAGCAAAACTCGCCATTTCAAAGAAATAATTCAACAACTTTTACTATTTAAATCTTGAATTTATTGTTTTTTTATTGAAAATATTAAAATAGTATGATATAATGATTAAGTATTAATTTATGAATAGGTAGGAGATTATATGGCTAATTGTCCTAAATGCGGTTATAAGCTGAGAATGATTGATATCAAGGCTGAATGTCCTAAATGTGGTGTTAACCTCATGTATTATAACCATCAAGAAAGACTTGCAGAGGATGCCGATAAAGCTGAAGAAGAGCATATCAAGTTTCAACCTAAAATTGATAGAGTTAAATTTGCATTTATAGGCACCAAGCTTTCAATTGTACGTCTTATTTCTTTATTTATTCCAATTGGTATGATGTTTTTGCCCTTGGCGCATGTAACAGTTAATATGCCCTATAAGAGCATTGATACAGACATTTCAATTCTTAACGTTGTTATGGATGTTCTTATGGATATGAAGTTCGATGTTGTGATTGATATGATTACAGGCTCTGATTTAACAAGAGTGGCATTCATAACATATATTCTTTCAATATTGTTCCTTCTTGTTGCCGCGGTATTTGCAATTTTGAATATACCTTTTGATTCGGTTTCTTGTTCACCTAAAGGTTTTAAGCGTAATATTGCGCTTTCTTCCTGCGGTATAGGTTTTACCGTTTTGAGCATTATTTCTTTCTTGATTTTCAATAGCCAACTTACTTCGAAATTCGGCGCAGTTTATTCAGGGAGTCTCGGTTTTGGTTCTTTCCTTGTAATTTTAGGTTTTGCTATTATTATTGTTGTTAATATACTCATTAAAAAGCAGAACATCCCGGTAAAATATAAGGATCTTTCCGAGTATGTTGAAAGAATGGAAAGAAGAAGAGCGGAAATTGCTGAGATGGAAGAAAAAGAAACTCTTGCCAGAGCTCAGTTTCAAGCAGAAGCTGCCGCAAATTCAAAATAACATATTAAAGTAAAAAAGTAGTAGCAAAGTTAATTGCTACTACTTTTGCTTTTAAATAAACCCACAATGCCGGATGCGATAATAGTAACCTGCTCATAGCAGGTGGGTGTCCTCTCCGCGTTTTCACGCTCCCTTCGTCCGAGTCAGCTCGGGAGGTCTGCAATCCGCCGCAGAAGCCCGGACTCCCTTTTGTTTGACATAGGGTTAGTATTAGTCGCATTTCTCGTACACCGCAGGCATAAGTTATTATATTAAAATCTGATAAAATTATTCTTCGTCAAATTCAAAATAATCTGCGAGTCGTTCTTCAAAAATTTGACCTATTGAATTAAATAACTCTTCATCTTCTATGGGCTCAAGATAAGTTTCACCGTCTTCATCTTCAACAACAGAGAGAATTATTAATTCACCGTCACTATCAAGGATTTCCTCTGCTTCGTTATAAATGGGGAGAAGGGCGATAAATCTACCATCATCAGTTTCTATTCTGTCGAGTTCTTCAAAAGTGTGTTCAACACCTTCTTCATCAACTACTGATACAATATCAGGGCCGTAGGTTTCTTCAAATTTATCTGTCATAAAAATCACCATGTTCCTTTCAAATTACAAAATAATTTTAATATTTTTAATATTATAAGTCAACTGTTAATTATTCACAAATCGAAACTTCCCAAAAAAATGACTTACTTTCTTTGGGACCTAAAGTCATTATACCGCGTTTTTGTGAGAAATCGGGTTTCTTATGGTAATCATCATTAACACCCCACCAGGGTTCTAAACAAACATAAGGTGCGTTGGGTTTCGCCCAAATGCCCAAAAAAGGCGAATCAAAATCAAAACTAATAACTCTGTTATGATTATTACTTTTTATTTTTATATTTTTGGAATTGAAATCACTTAAAATAAGTGCATCATTTTCGAATAACGTTTTTGTCAATGTGATTTGACGGTCGTTCATCTCAACAGGGAATTTCTCGTCAATTAAAATAGACTCGTGGTCTATACGTTCCGTTTCAAGAGCGTTATCATCGGAGAATTCAAGATAATCACCGATTTGGCAATTAAAACCAGGATGTGCACCAAATGAATAATACATATCTTTCTCATCAATATTGGATACAGTATGAATAACCTTTAATCCATTTTCGGTTAATTTGAATTCAACTTTTAGTTCAAAATGATACGGATAAGACGATAAAGACTCTTCATCGTCAGTCTGTACGAAAGTGAGTGTGTCTTTAGTGTTCTCGACGAGTTTAAAAGCTTTTTTTCTAACGATGCCATGTTTTTCCATTGTATATTCCTTAGAATTTAAAGTATATTTATCATCAAGAAGTCTTCCTATAATGGGAAAAAGAATAGGGGACTGGCCATACCAGATGGTATTGTCACCGCACCAAATATATTCAATTCCGGTTTTCTTTGATTTAAGAGAATTTAGCTCAGCACCCATTTCTTTGACTGCTAAAGTGAAATTCTCGTTTTCTGCATAATAGATCATTATATCACCCTTTATAACAAAGGCATTACACAGTTTTGTGCAATGCCTTTTTAGTTTATTCAATTATATAACAACTGAAATTAACTGTCAATCTTATTCATCAGCTACGTTAGATTTTTTCTTTGAAAGAACAATGTTAACTACAATACCGAGAATAAGAGCGAAAGCAATTGATGTAATAGTAACTTTACCGATTGCCAGTGCCATACCGCCGATACCTGCAATAAGAATAACTGATGCAGTAAAGAGATTTGCATTGTCCTCAAGATTAACCTTCTGAATCATTTTAAGACCGCTAACAGCAATGAAACCGTAAAGGGTGATACAAACACCGCCCATTACACAACCGGGAATAGAATCAAGAAAAGCAACAAAGGGTGAAATGAAAGAGATTAAAATTGCAAGAACAGCTGTGCAGCTAATTGTTGCGACGGAAGCATTTCTTGTAATCGCAACACAACCCACAGATTCGCCGTAAGTTGTATTGGGGCAACCGCCAAAGATAGCGCCAACCATCGAACCTACACCGTCACCTAAAAGTGTTCTTGAAAGACCGGGTTCTTCAAGAAGGTCTTTTTCAATAATTGTAGAAAGGTTTTTATGGTCAGCAATATGTTCTGCGAAAACAACAAATGCAACAGGAACATAAGCAACAGCAACAGTTGTAATATACGAACCATCAAGATCTTTGATTGCTGTAATACCATTAAGGAAAGAAAATTCAGGAATTTGTAAGAATGTATTTATGTTTACACCATCTGCAACAAGTGCTTGGAAAGGTGCGAGATCAATTATAAGAAGGGATTCATTACCTGTTTTAACGCCAATTATTGTGAATATACCAGCAACAACATAACCTGCCAAAATACCAATAATGAAAGGAATAAGCTTTGCCATTTTCTTTCCGTATGTTGAACAAATTACAACTACAAACAAAGTAACTAATGCGCAGATAAGAGATGCCCAAGCATTAGTTGTCATAATAAATGAACCATTACCGTCCTGAGCTGCATAACTAACAGCATCCTTGACAGCTGCACTTGCGAGAGAAAGACCGATTATTGCAACCGTTGGGCCAATAACAACCGGTGGCATAAGCTTATTAATCCAATTAACACCGGCCAATTTAATGATAATTGCAATAATAACATACACAAGACCTGCAAAAACAGCACCAAGGATTATACCGAGGAAGCCCATTGCAGAACTGATAGCGCCTGCAAAAGCAGCAAGCATTGAACTGATAAAAGCGAATGAAGAACCGAGGAAAACAGGGCTTTTGAACTTTGTGAAAAGCTGGTAAATAATTGTACCGGCACCTGCACCAAAGAGAGCTGCTGAAGCAGTCATTCCGTTTCCTACAATTGCGGGAACAGCAATTGTCGCCGCCATAATTGCCAGTAACTGCTGGATTGCAAAAATGACAAGTTGTCCGAATTTGGGTTTGTCGTCTACATTGTAAATAAGTTTCATATTTACCCCCACTTTTAATTTTTTTATTACAGCCTTTCGGCAAATAACCAATTTAAATGAATATATGAATGTTATTATAATTGATATAGCTTAACACAAGAGCATCCGTCAAACTCCGGTAATTGAACGGAAATCATCTCAGAAGTGGATGTTGGTACATTTTTGCCAACAAAATCCGCTCTGAAAGGAAGCTCACGATGTCCGCGGTCCACAAGAATTGCAAGCTGAATACTGGACGGTCTGCCCATGCTGAATATAGCTTCTATTGCGGCTCTGACAGTTCTGCCTGTAAAAAGAACATCATCAACAAGAATAATGTCTTTACCTGTAACGTCAAAAGGAGTGTCAAGTGGGGAAGCTTCGGGAAGCTCCTGCACTTCCGTTAAATCATCTCGATAATGTTTGATATCAAGCTCTCCCACAAAAATGTTTTTGTTTTCAATATTTTCAATATTTTTAGAAATCATTTTTGCTAAAGTAACTCCGCGACTCTTGATGCCTACAAGAGCTAAATTATCTATTCCTTTGTTTTTTTCAATGATTTCGTGAGCGATACGTGTTAAACATCGATTAATCGCTGCTTCATCCATTATTTCAGCTTTAAATCCCATAATAACCTCAAAAAAACACCTTGCCGCAAGGTGCGACAAGGTATTGTTCTTTCAAAAACCTTACAAACCTCTTGGATCAAAATAAAAATTCACTTTAGTTAATTTTAATACTTGTAAGGTTGTTTGTAAAGTGGCTAAAAGCGAAAAATGTCGAGAGAAAATTTGGTAATTATAACATATAAACACCGGATTCTAATTCAACAATTTCTCTGTCATTGGTTTTGATGTATCTGTAAACAGGTTCATCAAAAGTTTTATAATCAGCGACAGAAAAATCTTTTAAATTAACTGTTCTGATTTTGCAGGATTGGTAATTACAGATATATAACTTGTTTTCATATACACTCAACGAAACCGGGTTTAAAAAAGCCGTTGAAGAATCTCCTCCGATTCTTAAAACGATTTTTTCGGTTGTAGGGGAGTATCGTATAATACAATTGTTTTCGGGAACAACGCACCAGATGTACTTTCCCTCGGGAACAACTCCGCTTATTGGACAACCTTTGTACTGTAAATCACCCGTCCAATAAAGTTCGCCCTTATCATTAAAAAGTCCGATTTCACCGCTGGTGTATGCAATTGCAACGTGTTTATTAGGCAGTATTGCGGCATCGCAATAAATAAAATCGCTTAACTGGTCTGAAATTGCTTCATATTTTTCACCAAATTTGTTGAGAAGATAAGCACCGCGTGTACTTGCAGTGGGTCTTTCAAGCTTAACATCATAAGTGAAAAATGAAATTTTTGTTTTTCCGCTTTTTAAAGTATCTTTTCTTGCAACGATAATACCCTTGGAAAAGGGGACGATATCAGCAATATCTATGTCCATTATCTTTTTCATTATTATTCCTCGCAAGAAGTAGTGATTTCTTGTACTTGATAACACAGGGTCATAAGTGAGTCTCCTAAATGAACATTTTCAACAGCTACATTTTCATATCTGTGAACAAGGTCATACTGTGTAAAGTTCCAGAAGCCTTTGATACCCAATGCAACGAGTTTGTCCGCATTTTCAGCAGCATATTCAGCAGGAATACAAAGAATTGCGACAACAGGCTTCTCTTTTAAGCAGAATTCTTCTAAATAGTCAGAGTTCATTACAACTTTTCCGCCTACTTTTGTACCAATAACTGTAGGGTTATTATCAAAAATACCGACTAAATCAAATCCACGATTTTCAAAATGAATATGAGTGGCAATAGCGTGCCCCAAATTACCTGCACCAATCATAATAGCCTTAGATTTATTGTTTAAACCCAAAATAACGCCTATTTCATTGTATAACTGTTCAATATTATAACCGTACCCTTGTTGTCCGAATCCACCGAAACAATTAAGGTCTTGTCTTATCTGAGAAGCGGTTAGTCCCATTCTCGCAGAAAGCTCTTTTGAAGAAATTCTGACAACGCCTAAATTTTTCAGTTCTTCAAGATATCGGTGGTAACGGGGGAGGCGCTTAATAACAGGAATCGAAACTTGATGGTTATTATCCTTCATAATAAAATTCCTTTAAAATTAAAGTGTTTTTAATGTTTCCATAACATAGTTACCGAATTCTTCACAAGTGCAACCTGTGTCACGACCTGTAATTATCATTTTCTTTTCGGTAATCATACAGATGTCAAGTGCTTTTTCAAGCTTATCAGCTTCTTCCTGGTAACCGATGTGAGAAAGAAGAAGAACTGATGCTCTGAGCATTGAGCAGGGGTCTGCATACTGACCGCGCCCCTCTTTAACCATACGTGGTGCTGAACCGTGAATTGCTTCAAACATAGCATACTGTTTACCGATGTTTGCGCTGCCGGCAGTACCAACACCACCCTGGAATTCAGCTGCTTCGTCAGTGATAATATCACCATAAAGGTTGGGGAGGACAAATACCTTGAAATCTGTTCTGCGCTTTTTATCAACAAGCTTAGCAGTTGTGATATCAACATACCATTCATCAGTAATAATATCGGGATAATCTTTTGCAATTTCCTTGCAAAGGTTAAGGAACTTACCGTCAGTTGTCTTAATGATATTGGCTTTTGTAATAATAGAAACTCTTTCTTTTTTGTTGTTTCTGGCGTATTCATATGCAAGTTTAGCGATACGCTCTGTACCTTCAGTTGTTGTAACAACAAAGTCGAATGCCAATTCACCGTCAACATCAACACCCTTTGAGCCAACTGCATAAGCACCTTCGGTATTTTCACGGAAGAATGTCCAGTCAATGCCTTCTTCGGGAATTTTAACAGGACGAACGTTTGCAAAAAGGTCAAGTGCTTTTCTCATGGCAACGTTTGCACTTTCAATGTTGGGGTAACCGTCACCTTGTTGGGGGGTGGTTGTGGGGCCTTTAAGAATAACGTCACAAGCTTTAAGCTCTTCCATAACGTCATCGGGAATTGCTTTCATAACTTTAGCGCGGTTTTCGATTGTAAGACCGTCAATGTATTTGAAAACAACTTTTCCGCTTTCAACATCGTCTTTGAGTATGAATTTAAGAACCTCCGCAGATTCTTTAGTAATAATTGGTCCGATACCGTCACCGCCACAAACGCCAATAACGATTTTATCAAGTGATTTGAAATCCTTGAAGTCTTTTGTTGCTTTAATCTTCTGGTTTCTTTCATCTTGCTCAATAAGAAGCTGTTTAAATTTAGCGAGAGCGTTTTCAATCTGTAATTCGTTCATTATTTATTTTCCTCCTTGGTGTAGTCGAGTAATCCGCCTGCAGTAAGGATGTCAACCTGTCTTTCAGAAACATCACAAATAAGCTTATACTCTTCATTTTTAGTAATATTTTTAAGTGTGATTTCTTTGCCTGCTTTAAGTTCTGCTTTTATTTCAGGAAGCTGGAGTTCATCGCCGACAGAAATCTTATCATAATCTTCAGTGTTCACAAAGTTGAGGGGAAGAATACTTGCGTTAACAAGGTTTGCTTTATGAATTCTTGCAAATGATTTTGTTATAACCGCCTTAACTCCGAGATAAAGAGGAACAAGTGCAGCGTGTTCTCTGGAAGAACCCTGACCGTAGTTGTTACCACCGATGATTATGCAAGAACCTGCCTCTTTACAATGCTCGGCAAAGTTCTCGTCACATTGACGGAAGCAGAATTGCGAAAGATGAGGGATATTTGAACGGTAAGGTAGAATCTTTGCACCGGCAGGCATAATATGGTCTGTTGTAATATTATCTTCTACCTTAAGAACCGCTTTTGCTGAAATAGAATCTGCAAGAGGAGTTGTCTTGGGGAAGGGTTTTATATTAGGACCGTAATAAACTTCAACAGCTGATGCTTCTTCTTTCGTTTCAGCCGGCATTTCAATCATATTATCGTTGATGATAAATGATTTGGGAAGAGTAACTGAAATGTCATCTGTTAAAGTTGTGGGGTCTGTAAATACACCTGTAATTGCTGATGCTGCAGCTGTTTCAGGGCTTACAAGGTAAACCTTACCGTCGGCAGTGCCACTTCTACCTTCAAAGTTTCTGTTAAAAGTACGAAGAGAAATACCGGAAGAGCAGGGGGACTGACCCATACCGATACAGGGTCCGCAGGCACTTTCAAGGATACGAGCACCTGCATCAATCATATCTGCAAGAGCACCATTAAGAGCAAGCATATTAAGAACTTGTTTTGAACCGGGAGCGATACCAAGAGAAACAGAAGGATGAACTTTTTTGCCTTTAAGGATTTTTGCAACCTTCATCATATCTAGAAGTGATGAGTTTGTGCATGAACCAATAAGCACCTGGTCAACTTTAATGTTGCCGATTTCTTCAACTGATTTAACATTATCGGGCATATGGGGCATGGCAGCAAGAGGCTTAAGAGTGCAAAGGTCAATATCAATTACTCTTGAATACTCAGCATCGCTGTCAGGAAGGAGTTCAACCCAATCCTGTTCTCTGCTCTGAGCTTTCATAAACTCATAAGTAATTTCGTCTGAGGGGAAGATAGAGGTTGTTGCACCAAGCTCAGCACCCATATTTGTAATCGTTGCTCTTTCCGGTACAGAAAGTGTCTTAACGCCTTCACCACCATATTCAACAACCTTACCAACGCCACCTTTAACGCTGAGAATCCTCAAAACCTCAAGAATAATATCTTTAGCGGCAACGTAAGGGGATAGCTTACCTGTAAGATTAACCTTAATCACCTCGGGAACGGTTATGTAATATGCACCGCCACCCATTGCAACAGCAACGTCAAGTCCGCCTGCGCCCATAGCGAGCATACCAAGACCGCCACCTGTGGGAGTGTGACTGTCTGAACCGATAAGAGTTTTGCCGGGAATACCGAATCTTTCAAGATGAACCTGAT
>CAZUZV010000014.1:0-52670 GCA_964624385.1 uncultured Eubacteriales bacterium
TGTTGTACTTATTCGGTATAATTTTGAGTGCTTTTATATGTGTGCTGATTTGTTATGATTCTGTTTCTATAGAAGAATTTGTTTGTACCGTTTTATTTGGCGGAGTTTTACCTCTTTTTTCATCACTTCTCGTCAGTATTTTAAATTTTAAAAACGGAAAGCTTTTATTGCTTTTGCTTTTTATTATAGCTTGGGCACCTGATAGTTTGGCATATACGATAGGTTCATTTTTCGGAAAGCATAAGCTGTTTCCCGAAATAAGTCCCAAAAAGACAGTTGAAGGATTTATAGGTGGGATTGCAGGAGGCGTTTTAGGAGCAGTAATTTACGGAATAATTCTTACCCTAAGCGATTACAAAATAAATTGGCTGATTTTTATTTCGCTTGGTGTTATCGGCGCAGTGTTAGGAGCGTTGGGAGACTTATTCTTTTCGTATTTAAAGCGAAACTTTAAAATTAAAGATTTCGGTAATTTGCTTCCGGGACACGGCGGAGTGCTTGACAGATTTGACAGTGTTTTGTTTGTCTTGCCTATTTGTTATTTTGTCTTTAATTTATGGGAGGTAATTATAAAATGACAATAAAAGCGGCATTTGATAAATATTATCGTATTGGGCAAAAAAAAGGAATTAAAGCTGAGGGGTTTTATAAAAAATATAATTGTAAAACATTGAAAATTAAAAGTTTTGACGATCTTTTACTTGCGGGTGATTTATGTGAAAGTACGGAAGAAAAAAGAATAATACTTGCTTTACACGGATACAAAAGTAATCCCGAAAAGGATTTTTTGCCTGTAATAGATTTTTTGCTTGATAACGGCTCAACAGTTGTTTTTGCACACAACCGCGCTCACGGAAAAAGTGAAGGAGACCGGATTACCTTCGGCATTAAAGAGAGGTATGATTGCTTTGCTTGGGTAAAATATATCAGTGAAAACATTTCCGGCAACATACCTATATACATATACGGTGTTTCAATGGGTGCGGCGACTGCCTTAATGGCAAGTGGTATGAAATTACCGGCAAATGTTAAAGGAATAATAGCGGACAGTGCATATTCTGCGCCTTCCGAAATTCAAAAATATAATTGTGTAAAAAATGCACCTAACAAAAAAATCGGACTTAAATTTGCAGAAAAGCTTGATAATTACGTTATGAAAACCGATGGTTTCAGTTCGTATGATTATACAGTTAAGGAAGCATTTAAATCAAACACTCGCCCTATCTTATTTTTACATGGTGAAAATGATTCTGTTGTGCCTTTTGAGATGTGTTTAGATAACTTCAATAATTGTCAAAGCGAGAAAGCGCTTGTTTCTTTTGAAGATTGCGACCATCTCGAAGGTGTTTCAAAGCATTATGATAAATATACATCAGCTTTAAATGAATTTTTTATCAGAAACGACAGTGTTACTTTTGATGGTGATATACATTTAAATTATCCCGAAAAAACAATGTATGAAATGGTTGAAGAGGCGGCTAAAAGACTGCCTGAAGATACAGCTCTTGATTTTTTCAGCAAAAAAACAACATATAAAGAATTTATCAAAAATACCGATGAAGCAGCACAGGCGTTTTCGGCAATGGGTGTCGGTAAAGGTGATACTGTAATGCTTTGCCTTCCTAATATGCCACAAGCTATTGAAAGTCTGTATGCATTAAATAAAATCGGTGCAACAGCAAGCTTTATTCACCCCATGTCTGCTCAAAAAGAAATTGAATACTATTTAACAATTTCGCCATCTAAAATAATTATAACACCCGATATGTTTTATGATACTGTAGCAAAAGCGGTGGAAGAGGTGGAGTATAAACCCGAAATTATCGTTGTACGAATTCAGGACGGATTACCGTTGCTTTTAAAACCGCTCTACACAATTGCAAAGGGGAAAGAATATTTAAAATATCCCGATAACAGAGGCGGAATTTTGTGGAACGATTTTACAAAAAAGTCCGTTGCTTCTGCAAAAATCTCAAAAGCAGAGTTTGATAGAAATCGCACATCAGTAATCTTGTTTTCAGGGGGAACAACGGGAAGCGCTAAAGGTATATGCCTTTCAGATTATAATTTTAACGCTCTTGCAATGCAGGCGCGAATTGCTATGGAATGTGAATTTTCGAGAGGTCTTAAAAATCTTTCTGCAATGCCTATTTTCCATGGCTTTGGTTTAGGAATAGGAATACATACCGTGCTTGTGAATAACGCTTGTTGTGTTCTTTTACCAACAGTCACAACAAAACTGTATTCAATGACATTAAAAAATTCAAAACCAAATTTTATAGCAGGCGTGCCGACAATTTTTAAAATGCTTATACAAAGTGAAAATTTGAATGGTGTAGATTTATCGTTTTTGAAAGGAATGTATGTAGGCGGAGATTCTATGCCTGTTCCTCTGAAAAAAGAAACTGATGATTTTTTGAAAAATCACGGAGCGTCAATTCAAGTGCGTGAAGGCTACGGTTTAACAGAGTGTGTTACCGCAAGCTGTTTAACCCCTAAAGATACATATAAAGAAGGCAGTATAGGTTTGCCGTTTCCCGATACCCTCTACAAAATAGTAAAATTCGGCACAGATGAGGAACTTCCTTGTGGAGAGGAAGGGGAGATCGTTATAAGCGGGCCTACGGTTATGTTGGGTTATAAAGATAATGAACAAGAAACCCGGAAAACATTAAAAACCCATTCTGACGGAAGAGTTTGGCTCCATACAGGCGATTTAGGTAAAATTGACAGTGACGGTTATATCTATTTCAATCAAAGAGCAAAAAGAATGATAATTACTTCGGGCTACAATGTATCACCCTTGGCAGTTGAAAAAGCAATTGAAGAACACCCTGCAGTTGAATACTGTTGTGTCATAGGTGTTAAAGATGAATATAAAATTGAAAAAATAAAAGCTTTTGTGGTGCTCAAAGAGGGCGTACAGGAAACGGAAGAATTGAAGAAAGCAATAAAGCGGCATTGTAAAAAATATATTGCCGCATATGCCCTGCCGAGAGAAATTGAGTTCAGAAAAGAGCTTCCGAAAACTTTGGTAGGGAAAGTGGCATACCGTAAACTTGAAGAGGAAGAGGCACATAAAACAGCGTAGGATGAAAGGGGATCGTAAATGAAAAAGAAAAATTACAAAAGCGGAGCATTGCGTGGAAAATTCTTTTATTTTATAGGAAGAAATCTTATAGGCGATGCTTTGCTTAAACTACGTGAATTTAAGGGTGAAAGATACAAAATCGGGAATGAACCCTTCTTGCTTTTTGCCAATCATGCCGACAATCTTGATCCCGCTTATGAAATTGTAACACTTCGGAAATATATTCGTTTTGTTATGAGCGATCATTTAATTAATAATCCGTTTATACGAGTTTTTTTGAAAATTACTGCGTCCCCCATAATCAAGCATCACGACGGTACTTCTGATGAACTTTTTGAGGAAATAAAAAATACCGTTAGATCGGGTGTGAATGTAGGTGTACACATAGAAGGCGGAAAGACCACAACAGGGGAAACTAATTACATTTCTATGAGAAATGCGGTTTTAGCAAAGGAGTGTAAAAGCAGGTTAATTACATATTGTTTAAAAGGCGGCTATTTAAAAACTCCCAGGTGGGCAGACAATAAAAGAAGCGGGCCTGTTTTTGGTGAGATCGTTCATATTTATTCCGTTGAAGAAATTGAGGCGATGAGTGTAGAGGAGTTGCACCAACATATTTGTGAAGATTTATATGTTGATGCATATGAAGAGCAAAGAAAACAACCATATGAATATACCTGCGAGAATCCAGCCCAGTCCGTTGAAATTGCAATGTATGTTTGTCCTGACTGTAAGCAAATAGGAACTCTCGTAAGTGCAGGTGACAGTGTTTTTTGCTCTTGCGGTTTCAAAGCGACAGTGGACAAATACGGTTTTTGGCACGGGAAAAATATGCCCTTTGATTCACTTTCTCAATGGAATATTTTCCAAAAAGGCGTTCTCAAGGATTTGACGGAAAGAAAAATCGGAACAGGTGAATTGCTTTTTTCGGATGAATCGCAAATACTTTTTTCCGGAACCAAAGAGGAAAAAACTCTTATAAGTGACAATGCGAAGTTATCACTGTTTGCAGATAGAATTGAAATAAAAACAGAAAATGATAACATTAGGATAGCATTAACAGAAATAAATAAAATAAGTGCCGCATCAAAAATGACATTAATTATTACTACACAAAATGAATATTATACAATCAACAGTACTATAAAACGTTCTGCAGAAAAATATGTTGTGGCAGTGCGCTATCTTTTAGGAAAAGAAAATAAAACCTGCAAAGGTTAAAATATTATTAAATTAAAATCCGCCATATTGACAATATTTTTAAGGAGTGCTAAAATTTTTGTAAAGAGAAATAAGTTTACAAAGAAAAGAGTGATAATATGAACGGAAAAAGATTATATAAAAAAGAGGACGGCAAGAAAATTGCAGGCGTTTGCGGTGGTATCGCGGAATATCTCGATATTGACCCAACACTTATTCGTCTTGCGTGGGCGCTTTTCTGTTTAGCAGGCGGTAGCGGACTTATTATCTATATTGTAGCGGCATTTGTTATGCCAAATGAATGTGATGTAATCAATCCACCTATGCAATAACGGATAGCAAAAATGTAGGGTACGCATTTATGCGTACCGCAATCACAAAATAAATGTTTTATTAAGCGGGACGGATGAATCCGTCCCCTACTTGTTTTTTCTATAATTATATATATCGGGAGAAAAAATGAAAAACAAATTACAAATAGAACTATTTGACCTACAAGACTTAAAATATAAAGAATTTCACCAAAAGCTTATGCCTACTGTGAATCCTGACAAGGTTATAGGTATTCGCACTCCTGTTTTGAGAAAATTTGCAAAGGATTTCAGTAAACAGGAAGAGGCGGAAGGTTTTTTAAAAAATCTTCCCCATAAATATTATGAGGAAGATAATTTACACGCATTTTTATTGGAAGAAATAAAGGATTATGAAACATTAATTGAAGAATTGAACAATTTTCTTCCCTTTGTAGATAACTGGGCAACCTGCGATATGATGCGCCCGAAGATATTGAAAAAACATAAGAATGAGCTTTTAGAGGATATAAAGAAGTGGCTTAATTCAAAAGATACATATACAATTCGCTTTGCAGTAAACTGCTTAATGAATTATTATCTTGAAGAGGATTTTAAGCCCGAATATTTTCAATGGGTTAAAGATATTGAAAGTGAAGAATACTATATTAATATGGTAAGAGCATGGTATTTCGCAACGGCTCTTGCAAAGCAATATGATGAAACGATTAAAATTTTAGAGAATAATGTTCTCGATAAATGGACCCATAACAAAACTATTCAGAAAGCCATTGAAAGTTATAGAATAACTAAAGAACAAAAAGAATATTTGAAAACTCTAAAGAGATAAAGATTGCCTCCCCACATATTTTCTTGAAAATATGTGGGGAGGCATATTGTTTAACTAATCAGCTTCTTTTTCGCTATCGATAATCTTTCCGGTTACGGCGTTTATTTCATAAGAATATTCGTAACCATTGTAATTGAATTCAATGTCATAAAGCTTAATGCCGTCATCGTTATCATATTCGCAGGAATAGCCGTTTATTTCATTCGCTTTAACGCCTGCATGATTAAGAGCGATTGATTTTGCTTTGTCCTTGCCGATGAGCGTTTCAGAAGAGGTTTCTGTTGCAGGTTCTTCTTCGTCATCCTCCTCAATTGCTTCCTTGTCGAAGCCGATTACTGCACCTGTAACCGCATTGATTTCAACATCATATTCATATTTTGCTGTATCAAAGCTTACATCATAGGTCGCTACACCGTCATCCATATCGAATTCAGCACGGTAATTGGAAATTTCACTTTCTTTGACACCCGCTTTTCCAAGTGCTATTGTTTTAACCTTTGACTGAGCGATATAAGTTGTCGCGCTTGCGGTTGTACCAACAGGAGCGGTATTCTCAACAGGTTTTTCGTGGTCGATGTTATTTTCAACATCATTCGACTCTTCGCCGTCTTTTTCGAATTTAACTATTTCTCCGTTTATAGCATTTACTTCTAAATCATATTCATAAGGCGGAACACTAAATTCTATTTCATACACCATTACACCGTCATCACTGTCAAGCTCGATTTCGATATTCTTTGCATTCGCTTTTTTTACATTTGCTTTGCTGAGCGCAGCTTCAAGAGCTGCATCTTCACCGATGTATGCCTTTTTACTTGCAGTTCCCGTTGAGTTTACATTTTCGGTTTTCTCTGCAAGAATGTTAAGCTCATTGATTGAAAGCTCTGCAAGCTCGTCGGCGGTATGGTTAGTAAGCTCCTCGGAAAGCTTGTAAGCAAGCTGTGCTTTGCCTTCGGAAATTTCGTGTTTTTCTGCCAGAGCAGAGATTAAATCTGTTTTCTCGTTTTCCTGAGTTAAAACTGCACCTTCAAGCTTGCTTCCTGAAAGCACCTCGTTTATTATTGCATCAATTTGTTCCTGTAATTCTGCGTTTTTGGTATGGTCGTCACCGTCAACAGTAACAAGAATGGAGTTAGCTATGTCCGTAAGGTAACCGTTGCGGAGCATTGAGCCTACAAGGGCGTTTATCGTTACGGTTAAATCGCTGTTTTCAAAATCCATTGTGCCGATAATTTTTTCAGCATCTTCATTAAGAGCGATAACATCAAGCACTTTTTCATTTTTATTGAGATTGATTTCAATACTCGGGTTTACATCAAGAGAAATAACGGATTTAACGGTATTATTACTTTTGTATACACCGAAAACTCCTAATCCTGCAACCACTAAAACAATAGCGGCGGCAATTGATACGAATTTTTTAAAATTATTGCGTTTGTTTGTTGTCATAATAACGGCACTTCCTTTCTGTTCGTTACATTGTGAGCGAATAGAGTCAAAAATGTCGGGAGTTGCGTCGGAAAAAGCTTTTTTGATTTTTGGATTTATATCATTATTCATTTTTTCCGTCCTCCTTTTCGATTTCGGTTTTAAGCTTTTTTAAAGCTCTGTTGTATTTTGATAAAACTGTTGACAGATGCATATTTAGAATGTGAGCAATTTCTTTGTGCTTAAAGCCTGCCACCGCGTGAAGAATAACGATTTGCCTTTCATCATCTGAAAGAATATTCATACAAGCAGAAATAATCATTTTATCTTCCGTTGTGATTCCCTCTTTAGAGTCAAGGTAACGTTCCCAATCTTCTTCGGGAATATCTGAGATTTTTGCATTTTTGCGAAGCTTTTGGTAGCAAAGATTTTTGGTTATTGTAAGAATCCATGCCATCGGCTTACCGTCAGAGCGGTAAGAGGGGGCGGCATTGTAGATGCTTATAAAGCAATCCTGCAAAACATCTTCTGCATCGTGGGTGTTTTTCAAAACCGAAAGGGCGAAACCGTAAACAGAGTCACTTGTTAATTTGTAAAGCTTGGCAAAAGCGATATCACTCTTTTGCGCCACCTGAAAAATACAAGCATCAAGTGTTTCGGCATCTGTATGTACAATTTCACTTTGAATTGTCAGATGAAGGAGAAACATTTTTCCACCTCTTTCATATAGTTAATGCACGAAAGTACCGTTTTATTGCAAAAAAAATAAAAATTTTAAAATTGTTTTTTAGGTAAGGGTGTGGGTGTATCTGTAAAGCCGAGAATATAGTCAGCAGTAACATTGTAATATTCACATAATGTACGTAAATCTTCAACAGATAAACGGGCTTCTTCATTTTCAAGATGAGCATAGCCTTGTTGGGATTTTTTTAAAACTGTAGCTACATCAATTTGTCTTAAATCTTTGTCTTCACGCAAGGCACGTATTCTGTCAGCGTAATTCATTTTTGTAAACCTCTCTTTATATATTCACAAAAATTATACCAAACTCAGAAATTGAGTATCAACAAACACTCAGAACCTGAGTGCAACAATCACACATAGCTCTACTTGTCGTCACGGGAATCAACAAACACCCCTTACATTTCATATCGAAAATGTAAGGGGTGTTATGTTTAATATTTATTCAGCCTTAGGAGCGTAAAGGTCTTGTAGTCTGAGAAGATGCTCATATCTTTCGAGAGCTGTCTGTTCGGACTGTGCAAAGAGTGCTTCTGCTCTTTCGGGGAATGAACGAGTAAGAGCTGAGTAACGTGCCTCGTTAAGAAGGAATGCTTTGTAATCGCCTGTAGCAGGTTTGGAATCGATTGTGAAGGGATTCTTGCCTTCTGCTTTGAGAGCGGGGTTGTAACGGAACATATTCCAGTAACCGCATTCAACAGCTTTCTTCATTTCGTTCTGGCAGTTAATCATACCACCCTTGATTGAGTGCATTTCGCAGGGTGAGTAAGCAATGATAAGAGAAGGACCGTTGTAAGCTTCCGCTTCTTTGATTGCTTTAAGAGTCTGGTTCTGGTCTGCGCCCATTGCGATCTGTGCAACGTAAACGTAGCCATAGCTCATAGCGATTTCAGCAAGGCTCTTCTTAGCAATAGCCTTACCTGCAGCAGCGAACTGAGCAACCTGACCGATGTTTGAAGCCTTAGAAGCCTGTCCACCTGTGTTGGAGTAAACCTCAGTATCGAATACCATAATGTTTACATCTTCGCCGGAAGCGAGAACATGGTCAACACCGCCGAAGCCGATATCGTATGCCCAACCGTCACCGCCGAAGATCCATACGGATTTCTTAGAAAGGAATTCTTTGTTATCAACGATTGATTTGCAAAGGTCGCAGCAAGCGCCGTCACCGATAGCAGCAACAAGAGCTTCTGCAGCTGCACCGTTCTTTTCACCGTCGTTAACGGTTGCAAGGTATTCGTTAGCAGCAGCTTTTACTGCATCGGAAGCTTTTTCAGAAGCAGCAATTTCTTCTACCTTAGCGATAAGGCTGTTACGAAGAGCTGCCTGACCGAGAAGCATACCGAAACCATGTTCTGCGTTATCTTCGAAGAGGGAGTTAGCCCAAGCAGGACCCTGACCCTTAGCGTTTACTGTATAGGGAGATGTAGCAGCGGGACCGCCCCAGATAGAAGAACAACCTGTTGCGTTGGAGATGTACATTCTGTCACCGAAGAGCTGAGTAACAAGACGAGCATAAGCAGTTTCTGCACAACCTGCGCAAGAACCTGAGAATTCAAGGAGAGGTTTCTTATACTGGCTGGAGATGATGTTTGCAGGACCTGCAACACCAGCTTTTTCCGTTACGTTAGCTACGCAGTAATCAAATGCTGCCTGTTGAGCATCCTGGCTCTCACGAGATACCATTTTAAGAGAGTTTGTGGGACATACGCCTACGCAAACGCCGCAACCCATACAATCGAGGGGAGAAACAGCAAGTGTGTAAACATAGTCTGTCTTAACAACGGGCTTGGGAGCCTTTTTAAGAACTTCGGGAGCGTTTGCAACTTCGTCAGCATCAAGAGCGAAGGGACGGATTGTTGCGTGAGGACATACATAAGAACACTTGTTACATTTTGCACAAGTTGCGGGATCCCATTCAGGAACGAGAACTGCAACACCGCGTTTTTCGTAAGCGGATGCGCCCTGCTCAAATGTACCGTCAGCATGGTCTGTGAATACGGAAACAGGAAGAGCGTCACCGTTCATAGCACCAACGGGTTTCATAATATTGTCAACCATCTTAACAAGCTTTGCAGGACCTTCGGAAGCAACAGCGTTTACATCGTCAGTTGCATTTGCCCAGTCAGCAGGAACATCAAATTTCTTGAATGCACCGAAACCTGCGTCGATAGCCTTGTGGTTCATGTCAACGATTTCCTGACCTTTTTTGAGGAACTTCAATGCAGCGTTCTTCATGTAGCCGATTGCTTCGTCCTTGGGAAGAACATTAGCAAGAGCGAAGAAGGATGCCTGAAGGATTGTGTTTGTTCTCTTACCGAGACCGATTTCAGCAGCAAGGTCGATAGCGTTAACTGTGTAAAGCTGAACATTGTTCTTTGCAATGTACTGCTTTGTTTCTGCGTTGAGCTTGGAAGCAAGCTCTTCGTCGCTCCACTGGCAGTTAATAAGGAATACACCGCCGGGTTTAACGTCGTTAACAATCTTGAAGCCTTTTTCGATGTAAGCAGGTGTATGACATGCAACGAAGTCAGCCTTGTTTACATAGTAGGGGCTCTTGATGGGCTTGTCACCGAAACGAAGGTGAGAAATTGTAACACCACCGGTTTTCTTTGAGTCATACTGGAAGTATGCCTGAACGTATTTGTCAGTGTGGTCACCGATGATTTTGATAGAGTCTTTGTTAGCACCAACTGTACCGTCACCGCCAAGACCCCAGAATTTGCACTCGATTGTGCCTTCAGCAGCTGTGTTGGGAGCTTCTTCTTCGGGGAGTGAAAGGTAGGTAACGTCGTCGTTAATACCGAGAGTGAAGTGCTTTTTGGAATCTGCTTTCTTGAGGTCTGCAAAGATTGCAAAGATTGAAGCAGGGGGAGTATCTTTTGAACCGAGACCGTAACGACCACCGGAAACGAAGATACCGGATTTGTTGCAAGCATCAAGAGCAGCAACAACATCAAGGTAGAGAGGTTCACCGATTGAACCGGGCTCTTTTGTTCTGTCAAGAACTGCAATTTTCTTAACTGTTGCGGGAAGAGCTGCAACAAATTTTTCTGATGCGAAGGGTCTGTAAAGACGAACTTTAAGAAGACCAACCTTTTCGCCTTTAGCAAGAAGGTAATCAATAACTTCTTCAGCAACGTCACAGATTGAACCCATAGCTACGATAACATTTTCTGCATCAGCAGCACCGTAGTAGTTGAAGAGCTGATAATCTGTGCCAAGCTTTGCGTTAACCTTGTCCATATATTCTTCAACGATAGCGGGAACTGCATCGTAGTATGTGTTACATGCTTCTCTGTGCTGGAAGAAGATGTCGCCGTTTTCGTGAGAACCGCGCATTACGGGACGATCGGGGTTGAGAGCTCTCTTTCTGAAAGCATCAACTGCGTCCATATCGCACATTTCTTTGAGGTCTTCATAATCCCAGATAGCGATTTTCTGAATCTCGTGAGAAGTACGGAAACCGTCGAAGAAGTTGATGAAAGGAACTCTGCTCTTAATAGTTGCAAGGTGAGCAACTGCACCGAGGTCCATAACTTCCTGAGTGTTTGTTTCAGCGAGCATAGCGAAACCTGTCTGACGGCAAGCGTAAACGTCTGAATGGTCGCCGAAGATGTTAAGTGCGTGTGAAGCAACACAACGAGCTGATACATGGAAAACGCTGGGAAGGAGTTCACCTGCGATTTTGTACATGTTGGGGATCATAAGAAGAAGACCCTGAGAAGCTGTGTAAGTTGTTGTGAGCGCACCGGCTGCGAGTGAACCGTGAACAGTACCTGCTGCACCTGCCTCAGATTGCATTTCGGAAACCTTTACGGTTGTACCGAAGATGTTCTTAACGCCCTGTGCTGACCACTGGTCAACGTAGTCTGCCATAGGGCTGGAAGGTGTGATGGGGTAAATACCTGCAACTTCTGTGAATGCATAAGACACATAAGCAGCGGCATTGTTACCGTCCATGGTTTTCATTTTTCTAGCCATAGTATTTCCTCCTATAAAAAATATCAATTATAAGTATTATAATAACACCACCAATTATATTAACACTTATTTCCTTAAATGTAAACCGAAAAAAACTAAAAAATCGTGGAAAATTTAACAATTCAGAATATATTTTAAGATATTTTGCATAAAGGAACCGAAAAACAGGAATAATTCGAGGATATGAATGTATCTTGATTGTAAACATTTACCGAAAATGTTGACAAATAAGGGTAAATAAATATATAATATATGCTAATGTGGTATAGTATATTTTGACGCCACATAATATTTTTTATTATTGAAAGGAGTAAATCCAATCATGGATGACCCCGGACCTAATTTCATTTTGGCCCAAGCAATTGAACTTTCACAAAACTCAGCAGGAGGAAGCTTGGTTTTAAAAATTCTTTTACTGCTGGTACTTATTCTTGTCAACGCCTATTTCGCGATGGCGGAAATTGCCGTTATTTCTCTTAACGATGCAAAAATGGAGAAAATGGCAGAGGAAGGACACAAGAAAGCAAAGCTTATTTTAAAGCTTACAAAGAATCCTACAAAATTTCTTTCCACAATTCAAATCGGCATAACTTTGGCAGGATTTTTAACATCTGCTTCTGCTGCAACCTCTTTTGCAGAGATGCTCACAGATGCGGTTACAGGAAAATTCGGTCTTCCCGAAAGCATTGTTTCACCTGTTGCAGTTGTGTTGATTACTTTGATAATGTCATACTTTTCTCTCGTTTTGGGTGAGCTTGTTCCCAAGAGAATCGGTATGCAAATTCCTGAAAAAGTGGCTTTTGCAGTAGCAAAACCTCTTTATGTAATGTCAAAAATTACATCACCTTTTGTTAAATTCCTTTCCCTTTCAACAAATGCGGTTGTTCGTCTTTTGGGTTTCGACCCCAATGCAGATGAAGAGGTTGTTACCGAAGAAGAAATTCGTATGATGGTTGACGTTGGTGGCGAAAAGGGCGTTATTGAAGACGACCAAAAGGAAATGATAAATAATATCTTCGAGTTTGATGATATGGATGCAGGAGATGTTATGACTCACCGTACCGATGTTGTTGCGGCAGATGTTAATGACACAACTCTCGAAGAATTTATGGCTCTTGCCATTGAAAACGGCAGGTCAAGAATCCCTCTTTATGACGAAGATATTGATAATATTGTTGGTATTGTATATATCAAAGACTTGCTCAAATATGTTGGTAAAGAGGTTAAAGTCAAAGGTACTTTGAAAAATATAATGAGAGAGCCTTATTTCGTTCCCGAAACGAAAGCCTGCGGTGAACTCTTTAAGGAGATGCGACTTCAACGTATTCAGATGGCAGTTGTTGTTGATGAATACGGCGGAACTGCAGGTATCGTAACCCTTGAAGACATTGTTGAGGCAGTTATGGGCGATATTCAGGACGAATATGACGAGGAAGAAGAGGAAATCTCAAAAATTGATGAAAACACCTTCACCGTTGAGGGTACAATTGATATTGAAGAAATCGACGAGCTTATCGGAAAAGAGCTTCCAGAGGGCGATTATGAAACTCTCGCAGGCTTTATTATGGACGAGCTTCAATGTATTCCCAAACAGGGCGAAATGAACGAGGTTGTTTTTGAAAATGTTAAGTTCACCGTTCTCGAGGTTGAGGACAGACGAATAGAAAAAATCAAGGTTGAAATCACTCCTGTTATTGAAGAAAATGACGAGGATGAGGAAGACGACGATTAAAAAATTCTGCACCGAAGGTTTTCCTTTGGTGCAGTTTTTGAAAGAGGATTATTTATGAAAAAAGCAATAAGTCTTATTTTTGTTTTATTAATTTTTTCCTCTCTTGCTATTAGTGTAAATGCAGAGGAATTTAACGGTGCAGATCTTTTTACAGTTAATTTACCTGAAGGTTTTGCGCAAACAGGAACAAGCGTCAGTGACTATACTTTCACAAATGAAACCGGCGACACTTTTACTGTAAGTTATACCGACAATACTGAAGAAGACAACATTTTTAGTCCTGCGGATATGTCTGAAAAAGAAATTGAAAAATATACAAATGCTCTTTCGGAAGAAGCAGAAACTGTTATGCAAGAATATGCTGATGCTTTTGAATTGAAGTTTTTAAGCGGAGAAAAAATTAAACACCAAAACGGAAAAACTGCACTTGCTTGCCAAGCAAAAACCACCATAACAAGCGGAGATAAAGACAGTATTTATTACCAGACAATGTATGAGTTCGGCGGGGTGGATTATAAATATACATTTACTTACACAACTGCTGATGAAGGCAAAAAAGATAATTTCAATGAGGTTTTTGATTCAATAAATATTTTTGAAGGAGAAACCCAAAGCAATATCGATAAGCTTTCGGGCTATGCAGGAGCAGGAGTTATCGTCCTTCTTCTTATTGTAGGAATTGTAAGATTCATAAGAACACCTGAAAAGAGAGCGCAGGGAAAGATAAAATAAAGAAATATTTATGAAACTACATTTATTGGTGTAGATATTTTGATATTATAGCATAGCACAAAGCAGGAAAGTTTTTATACTTTCCTGCTTTGTGCTTGAATTTGCGTCGCAGCAACCTTGTGGTTTGAAACTATAATAACACAAAACTGTGTTTTTGTCAACACGAATTTGTGCGATTTGTTACACTTTTAGTAAATAGTTTTAAAAGGGAGAATTGCTATGAGTGTATATGTGTACCCAAGAGTACGAGATTTGCGTGAAGATGCAGATTGGACACAAGAACAGGTTGCAAAAATATTGGAAAAGCAGACTACAACTTACAGAAGATGGGAATCAGGAGAAACTGAAATTCCAACTCACATAATAAAGAAACTTTGTGAGATTTATAATGTGTCAGCAGATTATATGTTAGGCTTTACAAACGAAAAGAAAAAACTTTCTAGAATATAAACTTGCCCCGAAACTTGCCCCCTTTCAACTTGCAACTAAAAATCCCGTCCAACCGGACGGGATTTTTGCTTACTCATTCATTCCGCAGCATTTTTTATATTTCTTACCGCTGCCGCAGGGGCAGGGATCATTTCTGCCGGGTTTTTTATCTGCCTTTTTAGGCTCTTTTTTAACTGTTCCGTCATCGGAGCCTGACTGAGCTGTGATTTTAACAGTCTGCTTTCTCTCCATTGGAGCTTCCTTGCGAACTCTTGACTGTAAAACGAAATCTACTGTGCCTTCACGGATGCCGTTTGTCATTTCCTCGAACATATCAAGACCTTGGTCACGGAAAACGATAACAGGGTCTTTTTGACCGTAGCCCATAAGGTTCATACTGCGTTTGAGCTGGTCCATAGCGTCGATATGCTCCATCCAACGAATGTCAACGTTACGAAGAAGTCCCACTCTTTCAAGCTCTTTAACGGTTTCTTCACCAAGCTCTTCTTTTCTTGAGTCATAAAGCTCTTGTGCTTTATTGAGAAGAACTTCTGCAATATCTTCCGTCTTTTTAAGACCGTCGATATCACTTTCTGTAATAAGCCATCTGTATTTAGCAAGAAGTCCGGAAATATTCCATTCTCCTGTATCAACCTTGGGAGGGCAATAAAAATCAACGGATTCGGAAATTGTATCCACAATCATTTTCTGAATAAGAGAGCTGATATCCTTACCGTCAAGCACCTGATTACGCTGACCGTAAATAACCTCACGTTGCTTGTTCATAACATCGTCGTATTTAAGAACATTACGGCGGATGGCGAAGTTGTTACCCTCAACCTTTTTCTGTGCATTTTCAATTGTAGTGGTGAAAAGCTTTGCTTCAATGGGTATATCACCGATGCTCTTGAAAGCATCAAGAGTATTATAGAATCGGTCACCTGCGAAAAGTCTTAAAAGGTCATCCTCTGCAGAAAGGAAGAAACGGCTTTCACCGGGGTCGCCCTGACGACCTGCACGGCCACGGAGCTGGTTATCAATTCGTCTTGATTCGTGGCGTTCTGTACCGATAATATAAAGGCCGCCTGCTTCACGAACCTTTTCTGCCTCTTTTGAGGTTTCCTCTTTGAACTTTGCTTCAAGCTCGCGGAAGGTTTTTCTTGCGTTAAGAATATCTTCGTTATCAGTTTCTGCGAAACCTGTTGCTTCTGCAATAAGCTCATCGTCGAATTCCATTTTTTTCATCTGAGCCTTTGCCATAAATTCGGGGTTACCGCCCAAGATGATATCGGTACCACGACCGGCCATATTTGTTGCAATTGTTACTGCACCGTATTTACCTGCCTGAGCAACGATTTCTGCTTCTTTTTCGTGGAATTTAGCGTTGAGAACTTCGTGCTTGATGCCCTGTCTTTTAAGGAATTTAGAGAGCTTTTCACTCTTTTCAATATTAACAGTACCAACAAGAACAGGCTGACCTTTTTCGTGGCACTCGATTATTTTTTCAACAATAGCGTTGAATTTAGCCTCCTCTGTTTTATAGAGAACATCATCATTATCTTTTCTGATAAGAGGTTTGTTTGTGGGGATTTCAACAACGTCAAGGCTATAGATTTCCTGGAACTCTGCACTTTCGGTCATAGCAGTACCTGTCATACCGGAAAGCTTTTTGTAAAGACGGAAATAGTTCTGGAAGGTGATAGTTGCAAGGGTTTTGCTTTCGTGCTCAACCTTAACGCCTTCCTTAGCCTCAATAGCCTGATGAAGACCTTCGCTGTAGCGTCTGCCCATCATAATACGGCCGGTGAATTCGTCGACGATAAGCACTTGACCATCTTTAACAACATAGTCAACGTCGCGAATCATTGTGCCGTGTGCTTTAAGAGCCTGGTTAATATGGTGCTGGAGAGTAAGGTTTTCCGCATCCATAAGGTTTTCGATGTTGAAAGCAGCTTCTGCTTTTGCAATACCCGATTTTGTAAGGGTTGCGGATTTTGCCTTTTCGTCAACAAGGTAATCGCCGCCCTCTTCGGCAACAATATCTTCTGCATCAAGCTTTGAGTCAAGCTCTTTAACCTTAACCATTTTAAGACGTTTTACGAAATCGTTTGTCATACGGTAAAGGTCAGTTGATGCTTCGCCGATACCTGAAATAATAAGGGGGGTTCTTGCTTCGTCTATAAGAATTGAGTCAACCTCGTCAACGATAGCAAAGCTGTGGCCTCTCTGCACTCTCTGTTCAGCATACATAACCATATTGTCACGAAGATAGTCAAAGCCCATCTCATTGTTTGTACCGAAAGTGATATCGGCATTATATGCTTCTTTTCTCTCTTCATTTGTCTTTTCGTGAATGATAAGACCCACTTTAAGACCCATAAAGCGATAGATTTTACCCATCCATTCAGAGTCACGCTTTGCAAGGTAGTCGTTAACCGTAACGATATGAACACCTTCGCCCGAAAGAGCGTTAAGGTAAGCGGGTAGGGTAGCAACAAGAGTTTTACCTTCACCTGTTTTCATTTCGGCAATACGACCTTGGTGGAGAATGATACCGCCGAGAATCTGAACGGGGTAGTGCTTCATACCGAGAACGCGCCACGCAGCCTCACGGCAAGCGGCAAATGCCTCGGGAAGAATATCGTCAAGAGTTTCGCCTTTCTGAAGACGTTCTTGAAACTCAGGTGTTTTTGCCTGAAGCTGTTCATCGGAAAGTGCGCCATATTCACTTTCATAGGAAAGAACCTTGTCTTTAAGACCGTTAATTCTTTTAATTTCTTTCGAAGAATAATCTCCGAAAAGCTTTTTAAATAAACCCATTTTTAAAATCTACCTTTCGTAGTGGAAAAATAATACATAAATATACATACTACATTGTACCACATACAATAATTTAATGCAAACAATTTCAAAGATTTTATAATTTTGTTTACATTTTGCCTTAAAATTGATACCATAAAAATATAAAATTAAAATAATTTGAAAATTTTGAAACAAAAAGAAGATTTTGACAGTCTGTATATATGAGAGCGAACCAAAGCACATTTGAGTTTGGGGTGAAAAAAGTGGTTATCGATAACATTTTATTAATTGAACGTTCAAAACAGGGGGATTGCTCTGCCTTTTCTGAGCTTTACTCTCAATATGCCACGGAAATTTACAGATTTGCCCTTTATATGACGGGAAATAAAGAGGATGCCGAGGATGCAGTTCAGGATTCTTTGCTTTCCGCATGGAAAAGTATACATAGTTTAAAGGACAATTCCCTTTTTAAAGCCTGGCTTTTTAAAATACTCGCGAATAAATGCAAAACACTTTTAATGAAGAAAAACAAAATGCCCGATACCTTGCCCGTTGAGGAATATGAGTTTCTTATCGACTACGAGGCGGACGGCTCTTTAATCAGCAGTGCGGAGCTAAAGGATGCGCTCTCAACTCTTACTCCGCCGGATGCACAAATTATTCTACTGTCTGTAATAGGCGGCTTCACAAGTTATGAGTTAGGTGTTATTTACAATATGACACCGGGTGCAGTTCGCACGAGGCAGAAACGCGCCATTGAAAAACTCAGAACAATTCTTTCATGAAAGGAGAAGCAAAATGAACGATAACAGAGAATTTGAATTTCTTACAGATGAAGAACTAAAAGCTTTAGACGATAACTTGAAAAAAACTGAAAATATAGATTTACCTGAAAGTCTTTCTCCCGAAAACATTGAAAAATTAATTAAAGATGTTCCCCAAGATATAACGCCCATTGAAACTGCAAAGCCTAAAAAGAGAAATAAAAAGAAAATCGTTTTAAAATCAATTTCTGCGGCGGCAGCAGTTATCGTTGCGGTAACTTCCGTAGCGATTATAAGACCCTGGGAAAATATTTCCCCTACAGTTAAGGACAGCGTTATAGGAAATCCGCCTAAGCAGACCGAAGATTATGCAGAAATTGAAGAGATGTTTGCAGAATATGCAGATGAATATCAAACCGTTAAATTGCAAAGCGAATCTTACGCCCTTAAAGGCTTTAACAGTATTTTCGGCAGCAAATCGGAAGATGCCGTTGATATGAATACTTCTACAGGTGAGCCTATGGCAGATGAAGAATCAGGGAATACAGGAGTTACAACTGTAGTAACCCAAAGCAACGCAAGCTCAAGTCAGACAGACGACAGCAAAACAGAAAGCACACAATACGGCGAAACCAATGAGCAGGTTAAGGGTGTGAGCGAAGCAGATATTATTAAAAATGACGGTAAATATCTGTATATCGTAAACCCGGATAATGCGGATTGGGACACATATTACAGTGAATGCCGGCTTTACTATAATTACAAAAACGGACTTGAAGAAACAACTGCAAAGGTACAGTCCACTCCAGGCTATAACCCAAATGCAGAAGAGGTTTTGACAGACGAAGCTTCAACAGAAAAAGAAACCGAAACCACAGAAGCAAAAGAAGTTACAGAACTCCCCGAGCTTGAATATTCCTGCGAAATTTCCATTGTTGAACCAAACAATAAAGGCGAATTAAAAAATATTTCAAAAATTGAAATTGAAAAACCCAAAAGAGAAGATATTTACTATATGAATGTTCAGGAGATTTATGTAGTAAATAACCGACTTATTGCTGTGCTTAACTGTCAGATAAGAGAAGAAAATGAATCCGCGGGTGTTGTTTACGGTTATTACGGCGGTAGCGGAAAAAACATTACAATGGCGGTTTCCTATAACATTTCTGACAGAGAAAACGTTAAGGAAGAATGGAGAATTTTCCAGGACGGCAGTTATATTTCTTCCCGTCTTATAGGGGATGAGCTGGTTCTCCTTTCAAACTATTATGTAGATATTACTCAGGATGTTGAAACTGTTAAAGAAACCTGCGTTCCCGAAAACAGTTGTGACGGCGAGGAGTTTTCAAGAGTTTCTGTTAATGATATTTGCATAATGGAAGAGGTAAATGACACAAGCTACCTTGTTGCATCGGTTTTAGATACAGATGACGAAAACACCCTGAAAACCGAAGCGGTTTTAGGTGCAGGTCAGAATGTTTACTGCACAACCGAAACCCTTTATGCAACAAGCACGGAGTATGACACAAGCGATGCCCGAAAGACAGAGATTTTTGACCTTTCATCAACGGAAAAAACACAGATTTATAAATTCGATATCAGAGATTATGATATAAAATATCTTAAAAATGCCTCTGTTGACGGAAGTGCTTTGAACCAGTTCAGTATGGACGAATATAACGGCTATTTGAGAATTGCCACCACAAGCGGAAATTGGGGCGAAAACCTTGTAAATCAGGTTTATGTTCTGGATAGCAACCTTGAAACAGTAGGTCTTTTAAAGGATGTTGCAAAAGGGGAGAGAATTAAATCTGTCCGTTTCACAGGTGATACTGCCTACGTTGTAACATTTATTCAGACGGACCCATTGTTTGTAATTGATTTAACCGATGTTAAAGCACCGAAAATTTTAGGTGAACTTAAAATCCCCGGGTACTCTGCATATCTTCACCCCGTTGGTGACGGGCTTGTAATGGGTGTTGGTGTTGACGGTGATGAAAGCGGAACAAACGGCGGAATGAAGGTTTCCCTCTTTGATGTAAGCGACCCGACTAACCCTGTGGAATGCGGTAAATTCACAATGTCAGGTTATGAATCCGATAACAAGCAGGTTTACGTGGATTCTGAAGCGTACTATGACCATAAGTCGCTTTGTTGGGACGAGGAAAACAAGATAATGTACATTCCTTACAGTAAAAATGAGCATCAATGGGCATATTCTGATGAAGAGAATTACAATAAAACCACCGCAGGAATAGTCGCTCTTAAAGTCAACGAAACAGAAAAAACTCTCAAGGTTGCAGGGGAATATATTGCCAACTCTACCGATAGCGCATTACCTGACGAATTTTCAAGAGCAACATATATCAATGATGTGATATTTGGTTATTCAATGTATTCAGGCTCGCTTTGTTCCTTTGATAAAGGCACTCAGAAGCAACTTGACACTCTCAATGTCAGCCGATAAGGAGTTGATGATATGAAGAAGATTTTTAGAGTTTTGATTATAGTAATTTCTTCTGCAATTATTCTTTATGGTTTGTTTGTTGGCGTTGAATGCGTGAGGTTATATAATGCCGATATCAGCAGGCCGCCAATTATCACAACAAGCCCCACGAAAACGGAAAGTGATACTGTAAAATATGCGGGACTTGGCTATACAATAACATACAGAATAAACGAAGAAATAGAAACTGAAGAAAATGCAAGCCTTAATTCGATTTATGATGTATGTGGTGCAGAATTCAGACTTTTTGATAAAATTCTTCTGTGGGCATGGATTGAATAAAAAATATAATTGACAGTGCTTCGGTACTGTCAATTTTTTTCTTGCTTTTTAATCGTATAAATAGTATCATTATTTCGTGAAGCAGAATTTTACTTTTGATCTTAATTAGTGAAATAAAAGGTTACTTTAATCCGAAATTAGAGGTGAGTTTATGTATCTTTGCCCCCAACCCCGAATTATTGAATTGAAAAAAGATATGTTACATTTTCCCGTTGGCACAATGCCCCAAGTTACAAAAAGAAAATCACACGAGCTTTCAGAGAAAGAAAGCTATCGTATAAATATTGATGAGAAAGGTGTTCTTATTGAGGGTGCGGATGAAAAGGGTCTGTATTATGGTGAACTTACTCTCAAACAGCTGATGCTCAATTATCGCGGTTGTCTGCCTCATCTTTACCTATATGATGAACCCGAGTTTTCATATCGCGGTTTTATGATAGATTCTTGTCGTCACTTTTTCACCGTTGACGAAATCAAAAAAATGGTAGACGGCGCGTCACTTTTCAAATTCAATAAATTCCATTTCCACCTTTCCGATGACCAAGGCTTCAGAGTTGAAATTGATTCATACCCCTTGCTTATGAGCGTTGGTTCTGTAAGACCTTCTTCGAATTTTGGCAGAGGTGAAAATGACAATACTCCTTACGGCGGTTATTATACGAAAGAAGAATTAAAAGATATAGTTAAATACTGTGAGGAAAGACATATAGATGTTATTCCCGAGTTCGATTTCCCAGGTCATACAACGGCAGTAATTGCCGCTTACCCCGAGCTTTGTTGTACGGGAGAAGCAATGCCCCCTAAAACCACCGCAGGTATTTTCAAAGACATTCTTTGCGTGGGAAATCCCGAAACTTTGAATTTAATTTATTCGGTAATAGATGAGTTGTGCGAAATTTTCCCATCAAAATACATTCATATCGGCGGTGACGAAGCCCCGAAAACCCGTTGGCTTAACTGTCCCAAATGCAAAGCAAAATTAGAAGAAGAGGGACTTCATACAATGGATGAGCTTCAAGGCTGGCTTGTAAATGAGGTGGCTTCCTATTTAAAGAAAAAGGGAAGAAAAGCAATTTGCTGGAACGAATCCTTAAACGGTGGAAATCTTGATAAAGATAATGTTACTGTTGCTCTCTGGATGGACAAAACTAACAAGAGTATTGAATGGGCAAACGGCGGAAACCCCATAATTATGGAGAAATTCACTCCCTATTATGCGGATTACCCATACGGTATGCATAGCTTAAAGGATGTATATATGTTCAATCCACGAAAGGTTAAAGGACTTACTTCTTTAGGTGCGTCATCTGTAAAGGGTGTGGAGTCACCAATATGGACTGAATATGTAAGAGATTTTTCTAAAATGAGCTATATGTGCTTCCCTCGTTGGCTTGCAGTGGCTGAAACAGGCTGGAACGGTGTAAATACGAAAGGCTATCAGAATTTCTTAAAAAGCGCGGAATTTTACTGTGATATTTTAAAGGGTATGGGTCACAATCCAGCTCCTAAAAGCGATTGGAATGTTTCACCCCACACCCGATTAAATAAAACAGTGGGCTTTTTCAAAAACACACTTACAACAGAAACTGTAAAAAACTTCTTTAAGAAAGATTAATTGATATGATTAAATATTCTGTTATCGGCACATCATGGATTACAAAATCATTTATTGAGGGCGCAAATCTTTATGAGGGTTTGAGCCTTGATGGTGTTTATTCTCGTTCCTTTGAAAAAGGAGATGCATTCAGAAAAGAAACAGGAGCAAAGAGAGTGTTTACTGATTTTAATGACCTTGTTTCTTCCGATACGGATTTAGTTTATGTAGCAAGTCCCAATGTTTGCCACTATGAGCAATGTAAAAAGCTTCTTTTAAACGGAAAGCACGTAATCTGCGAAAAGCCTGTAACAATTACCGTAAGTGAGTTTAAAGAGCTTTGCGATATTGCCAATGATAATAACCTTGTGTATTTTGAAGCTATTATGTATATGCACACTCCTTTAAGAAATATTTTAAAGGATGCAGTAACAAAAACCGGAAAAATCAGAAGCGCAACAATAGATTTTTCTCAACTTTCCTCAAAATACCCAGCACTAAAAAACGGAGAATTGCCCAATATTTTTAATCCCGAAATGAAAACAGGCGCTTTGAATGATTTAGGAATATACTGTGTTTATCCCGTAATTGATTTATTCGGTATGCCCGAAAAAATTACTCCCGTTCAGCATTTTCTTCATACCGGAGCGGACGGAAGCGGAAGTGCCGTATTTGAATATAGCGACAAGCTTGTAACGATTACCTATTCAAAGGTTGGTCAAAGCCGTTCGCCCTCTCAGATTATGGGCGATGAGGGAACTGTGACAATTGACAGTATCTCAAAGTTGGACGGAATAAGGCTTTTTAATAATAAGGGAGAAGATACTCTCTTAAACGGTGAAACTGAGAAAAAATATCTTATGGGAAACGAAGCAAAAAGTGCGATTGATTTTATTCTTCGCAGAAAAGAAACTGACAATTTCCTCAAGGAATGTCAGTCCTTAAATGAAAAAGTTCTTTTGTGTATGGAAAAAATGAGGGTGGAAAATGCTTGAACAAGAGCTTAAAGATTTTTTATTAAGTAAGGGCGTAACCGATGTAGGCTTTTCGAAAATTGATAATGCCGACACGGGCGATTTAAAATATGCAGTCAGTATTGTAGTTAAACTTTCCGATGCAATCATTGATGAAATAGACGGCTCGCCTACGCCCACATATTTTAACCACTACAGAACAGTGAACGCTTTTATAGACAGGTGTCTTCTGGAAGCAGGGCTGTTTTTACAAAGTAAAGGTTACAGATTTATAACCGTTGCAGCATCGCAAAGTATGCCCACAACACCATTTAACGGCAGATATTCCCATAAAGAAGCTGCTCACAAGGCAGGACTTGGCAATATCGGAAAAAACGATTTGTTTTTACATAAAAAACACGGCGCAAGAATTCGCTTGGGTACACTTTTTACCGATTGTGAGCTTCAAGGAGACGGTATATTAAAAGAAAATCCGTGTATTAACTGCGATAAATGTGTTAAGGCTTGTCCCAGCGGTGCAATTCTCGGGGTCAGCTATTATGACGGCATAAAACGTGAGGAAATGTTCAGTCCGTCGGTTTGCAGTGAATATATGAAAAAGGCATATCAGAAAATCGGCAGAGGCGCAGTTTGCGGAATTTGTATGAAGGTATGTCCCGTATATAATTTAAAATAATAATGACTTCTTATCGTATTGGCGTACTAAATAAGAGGGGTAAAAAATAATGGCTAAAATTTTAATTGCAGATGATGAACAGCTTATAAGAAAGCTTATCGGGGACTGTTTGAAAAAAGAGGGCCACGAAGTAATAGAAGCGGAAAACGGCGAAATCGCATTGCGCCTTTTTGAAACTAATAAAGATTTGGCTTTGGCAATGCTTGATATAATGATGCCCGAAATCGACGGATGGGAGGTTTGCCGAAGAATTCGGGAAAAAAGCGATATGCCCGTTATACTTGTTTCTGCGCGTTCCCAGGATTTTGATCAGATTATGGGATTTGAATCCGGTGCTGATGACTATGTTACCAAGCCTTTTTCTCTTGCGGTGCTTTCAAGAAGAGTAGAAACGCTTTTGAAGAGAGGAACAAATCTTAAAAGAAAAGATAAAAATTCCGACGAGATTGTTATTGAAAATCTTATAATTAAACCCTCTTCCCACGAAGTTTCAATTGACGGAGAAAAAATAGAATTAACCCTCAAAGAATTTAAAATTCTTACAAAGCTTTGCAAGGCTCCGGGAAGAGTTTATACAAGGGATGCTCTTTTAGATGAGCTTTGGGGAATGGATTATACGGGTGACACAAGAACTGTTGATTCCCACGTGGCGCGCCTTCGCACGAAGTTAGGGGATTGGGGACTTAAAAACATAGTAACTGTTTACGGCACAGGGTATAAAATTAACGACAAAAACTGATTTTAAAAGAGAGGAGAGATAGCCCTGTGAAAAGAAAAGGTTTAGGTATTCGCGCCAAGGTTTTTTTGGAAATCGGCGCAATAATTGCTGTTTGTCTTGTGGGTATCTCTGTTGCAAACTCTCAGCTTCTTGAAAGTGTTTATATCTGGAATGTTGAACGGTCTTTGAGTATGATGGCACAAAGTGCTGAAAATGCAGGAGAAGAGTATTTTTCTTTGCTTTCGGAATATGAAATTAAGCAGGGCGTTAGTATCGACCTTTATGACCAAGAAGATAATTATCTTTATGAGGGAACAGGCAATTTCATTTCTGCGAATAAACTCAATATCATAAGCAGAACCCAAAACGAAGACGGAAGTTATTTTAATGTTGTTGCCGAAGAGGGTAGCACAACTCAATATATTGTTTTCGGTAAGGATTTTGATAACGGATACCATATTGAAATTACTGCCCAAAAGGACCCGATTCAGGAAAACGCAAATCTTGCAACAAGGGTTACAACAACCATAACTGTTCTTGCCCTTATTTTTGCTCTTGTTTTTATCTCTGCTTATTCCAAACATTTCACAAAGCCACTCATTCAAATGAGCGATGTAGCAAATAAAATAGCTAATCTTGATTTTTCTGCAAAATGTCAGGTTAACAGAGGCGATGAGATAGGCGCACTTGCAGATAATATAAATGTTGTGTCGGATTCCTTGAACAATGCTCTTTCGGAGCTTCGTGAAAAGAATGCTCAGCTTATGGAAGATATTGAAAAAGAGCGTCGAATTGAGCAGATGAGAGCGGATTTTATTTCCTCTGCATCTCACGAACTAAAGACCCCTATAGCTATTATACGTGGGTATGCCGAAGGTTTAAAAATGAATGTTGACTCGGAAAACGAAAGTGCAACGGAATACTGCGATATTATTATGCGCGAGGCGGACAGAATGAACGTGCTTGTACTTAATATGCTGGAACAGTCGCTTTATTCGTCTGGGGTAAAACAACCCGATTCGACGGAATTTGAAGTCAATGAGTTTATAAATGATTTGTTGAAAACGGTAACGCCCATATTTGAAGAAAAGGGTGTTACGGCAACTTATTCTGAAACCGAAAATTTCATCGTTTTGGCTGATAAGGTTCAAATGACAACGGTGCTTTCCAATATTGTTCTTAATGCTTGCAGTCACGCAAAGGACGAAAAGCTTATAAACATTACTGCAGAGAAGGCAGAAGATGAAATCAGAATTAATGTGTTTAATACGGGAAGCCGTGTTGAAGATAAGGACAAGGACGGAATTTTTACATCCTTTTACCGCGCTGATAAAGCTCATTCAAGAGCGGAAGGCAGATTCGGTCTGGGTCTTGCTATTGTAAAATCAATTACAGAAAATCACGATTGCGACTGTGGTTTTGAAAATGAAGAAAACGGTGTAACCTTCTGGTTTACAATGCCGATTGCGAAAGGAAAAACTAATGAAGATTAATTTTGTAATACCCTGCCTTTTGGGTGTTGAGGGAATAATAGCTGATGAATTGCGCTTTTTAGGTGCAGAAAATGTTCAGGCAGAAAACGGAAGAGTGCTTTTTTCGGGCGATGAAAATATGCTTGCCAGAGTAAATATCTGCTCCCACTTTGCAGAGAGAGTTCAAATTAATATGGGTTCTTTCACCGCAAAGACCTTTGAAGAGCTCTTTCAAGGAGTTAAAGCACTTCCTTGGGAAGAATGGATTGGAAAGGATGATGCTTTCCCCGTAAAAGGTTATTCCCTTAAATCAACGCTTTTCAGCGTCAGCGACTGTCAGGCGATTATCAAAAAAGCTGTTGTTGAAAGACTTAAATCAAAATACGGTATTTCTTGGTTCAACGAAAGCGGTCCTGTTCATCAGATTCAGTTTTCTATTATGAATGACCAAGTTACAATGCTTATTGATACTACCGGTGCTGGACTTCACAAGCGCGGTTACAGACTTTCCCAGAATGGTGCTCCTATTAAAGAAACCTTGGCGGCTTCAATTTGCGCTCTTGCAAAGCTTCGCCATTATCACACCCTTTACGACCCAATGTGCGGTAGCGGAACACTTCTTATTGAAGGCGCATTATATGCTCATAATATCGCTCCCGGTCTTAACCGTCACTTCGCGGCGGAAAGATTTGATGTTCTTCCCAAGAATATATGGAAAGAGGAAAAAGAAAGAGCAATTAGTCTTGAAAAGGTTGATACAGATTTCGTAGGTTACGGTTCTGATATTGATGCAGAGGCTATAAAAATTGCAATCGAAAATGCTTCAAGACTTCCCATAGGTAAAAAGCTTAACTTTGAAAAGCGTGATTTAAAAGATTTTAAAAAATTAAGCGAACGCGGAACAGTCATCTGCAATCCTCCCTATGGTGAAAGACTTCTTGATTTGCAGGAGGCTCAACGTCTTTACAAGGAAATGGGCAGAGTGTTTGACAAAGCTCACGGTTGGAGTTATTATATAATCACTCCCGACGAGGAGTTTGAACAGTGCTTCGGCAGAAAAGCGGACAAAAGTCGTAAGCTTTATAATGGTATGATTAAATGCAGATTGCATATGTATTTTAAATAAATATTCCTCCAAAGGAGAATTGTAATGAAACATTTATTTATAGTTAACCCCGTTTGCGGCAAAGGGATTTCTTACGAGAGATGCTCTGAGGGTATTGTTAAAACAATGACCGAAATGGGTATTGATAATTACGAAATCCACGTAACAACCGCTCCCCGTGACGGTTATGAATATGCTAAAAAAGAGGTTGAAAAGGGCGAACATATCCGTGTTTATGCTTGTGGTGGTGACGGTACTCTTTACGAAGTGGTTAATGCTTGTGCTTGCCACGAAAATGCAGAGGTTGCCGCATTCCCCCTCGGTAGCGGTAACGACTTTATCCGTATTTTCGGTGATAAAAAGGATTTAAGAAATGTTGCCGACCATGTAAACGGAACGGTTATGGATTTTGACCTTATTAAATGTGGCGACCGGTATGCAATTAACCAATGCTCAATGGGTGTTGATGCAGAGGTTTGCGCAAAGCAGGCTGATTTTAAAAAGCTTCCGCTCCTTTCGGGCGAGGCGGCATATACTGCAGCACTTCTTTACTGCTTTATCGGCAGAATGAAGAGCAGATTTACAATTCAGATTGACGATGAAGAGCCTTTCACAAGTGATGTTCTCTTCTGCGTTGCAGGTAACTCCCGTTGGTACGGCGGTGGTTATATGGCAGCTCCGAAAGCCCTCACCTATGACGGACTTCTTGATTTTATCATTGTTAAGAAAGACTGTTTGAGAATAAAGCTTCTTTCTCTTATTAATCCTTATAAAAAGGGACAGCATCTTGATTGGGACAGAACAATTTTCAAAAGAGGTAAAAAGATTCATATTACAAGCGAAAAGCCTGCCGCAATGAATGTTGACGGCGAAACAGATTATGTAACGGAATGCACCTTTGAAATTGTTGAAAAAGGAATTAAATTTGTTGTTCCCGCTTGCTCTGATTTTATGGAGAGAGTAAAAAATAATAATGTATAAAAACCAATGCACCCCTTTGAAAAAACTTTTGTTTTTTCAAAGGGGTGCTATGTTTCTCCTAAGACATCCTTTTCTCTATAACTAATTATAGCATATAAAAAGAAAAAATACAATACTTGCATATAAGAGTGATTTATAGTATGATTAACTTTTGCAGAGACTATATTTTTTGTTTTTGGAGGTAGTATTTTGCTCGGAAAAGATATGAAAATCGAAGAACAGAAAGCCCAAGAAGTTCAACAGTTTTTAGACAATGAAATTGTTCGTTTGGGAAAGCTTATCGAGGAATACAAAGCCAATGTAAAGGTTATGGGTGAAGACTTTAATATGGACAATCCCAACGGCGGTATGTATTCGGGAATGGAGCTGACCGAAATCCATCACGAAATGGAAAAACAGTTTATATATTCCGAAGAGGCGTCAAGAGATATTTATTTCTACAGAAAGTTAAGGAATGCACCCTATTTTGCAAGAGTGGATTTTAAAGGGGAAAATGCCAGAGCCGAAAAGAAAATATATATCGGTTTAAGAACTCTTCAAAAACATGATACTTTTGAGATGCTTGTTTGTGACTGGAGAGCACCAATTGCTTCGCTTTTCTATGAGGATTTTGAGGATAAAGCCTTTTTTGAAGCACCAATGGGAAAAATAAGCGGTGATTTGCTTTTAAAAAGACAGTTTAAGTTCGAAAACGGAAAGCTTAAATACTATGTGGACAGTGACCTTAAAATTGATGACGATATTTTAAGAGATGTGCTTTCTTCCTCTTCGGGAGAACATCTTAAGGTTATAGTTAACAGTATTCAAAGAGAACAGAATAAAGTTATTCGTTATACAGATAATGAAAATCTTCTTGTTACAGGTCCTGCTGGAAGCGGTAAAACTTCTGTTGGTTTCCACAGACTCGCTTATCTTCTTTATCAGAACCGCACGGAGCTTTCCTCGGCGGAAATAATAATGTTTTCCAATAACGATATTTTCTCAAGCTATGTTGCGGATATTATTCCGGAGCTTGGTGAAATGCCCATAAACTATGCATCCTTTTACACTATTTTTGCGGCAGAGCTTCCCACGGTTTCAACAGGGGACTACTATTCTCTTGCAGAGAGCATCATAAATGGTGACACCCGTCGCAGTAAAAGTGCAGGAATTAAGTTGAGCAAAGAGTTTGTGGATTTTCTTGAAACAGACACAGATGTTTGTGAGCCAGAATTTAGTGATATTACACTTTTCGGAAATGTCATTTTTTCCAAAGAAGCACTTCTTGAAAGATTTTTGAGCGATACGGAAAACTCTCAAAAATCAAGGGGGGAGCGCCTTGCAGCGTATATTCAAGGCATTGTTGACGAATATTTTATAAATAACAGAGAAGAAATTTATCTCCATATTGATGCGGATTCCGAAATCGATGAAGATACCGCAAAGCTTTTCAAAGCAAAGCGCAGAGAGGTTAAACAGAATGCTACGGAAATGATAAAGGGTGCGATTCTTGTTGACCCGATAGGAGTATATTTTAAACTTTTGGAGAAATATGCCGAAAAAATTAACTGTCCCGAGCTTCTTGACACAAAAGATGCTCTTAACAAGGGCTATCTTGAATTTGAAGATGCCCTTGGTGTTGTATATGTAAAATCAGTTCTGGGTATGTCTGCGGTTCTTTCGGGAGTTAAGCATATTCTAATTGACGAAGCGCAGGACCTTTCACACATTCAACATAGATTGATTCTGAAAATGTTCCCGAGGGCAAGAGTTACACTTCTTGCAGACACAAATCAGGCAATTATTTCACAGCTTAATACCACAAGCAAAGATGAGCTTGCAGAGCTTTATAATGCAAAAACTCTTAAGCTTAATAAAAGCTATCGTTCCACAAAGGAGATTAACAGCTTTGCATTAAAACTTCTTCCGGAAGAAAAAAGATATGAAATCTTTGAGCGTTCGGGCGAACAAGTTGGAGAATTGTCAGGCGATGGTGAAGCTTTTAAGAACATTGTAAAAGAAATGGCTGAAAACAGTCCTTCAACCTGCATAATTACCCGCAATCTCAAGGAAACAATAGCGGTTTACAATGACTTAAAATCTGAAATTGATGGTTTGAGAATTTGTGATAACAAATCCTGCGAGCTTTCCCATAATCCTATTGTTATGCCCTTGGCACTTACAAAGGGTCTTGAATTTGATAATGTAATTGTGTACGATAAAGATGGTGCTTTCAGCGGTGAAGAGAACAAAAAGTATCTCTACATGGCATCAACGAGGGCGTTACATAAGCTTATTTTATTCGCTTGCGAATAAAAGTTGCAAGTTGCCATTTTTGAAGAGGTAAATTTTATGAATCAACTGAAATTTTTTGTTATTACCGACCCCCATTATTTTAGTGAAAAGCTTGGTGCTTATGGTACGGGTTATGAGGCTTTTATGGATTACGAGCAGAAGTGCTACGCGGAAACTGCCGCAATCAATAAAGCTGCTAACGAATATCTTAAAAACAGCAATGAGACCGATATAATTCTTATAGCAGGAGACCTTTCCTTTAACGGCGAAAAGGAAAGCCATATTGAATATTCAAAGGAGCTTAAAGCATTAAAAGAAAGCGGAAAGAAAATTTTCGTTGTTACTGCAGGTCATGATATTGAGCCCAATCCTTTCCAATACAACGGCGGAGAAAGAGAACGCGCAGAGGGTATAAAGTTCGAAGATTTAATGGACTATTATGGT
This sequence comes from uncultured Eubacteriales bacterium, assembly GCA_964624385.1. Classification (GTDB taxonomy): domain Bacteria; phylum Bacillota; class Clostridia; order Oscillospirales; family Acutalibacteraceae; genus DTU089. Next base: position 31,070 of record CAZUZV010000014.1, read on the forward strand.
GAATTTGGTTATAGTGATGCTATTGCATTTAATGAAGAACACCTTTCCTATGTAGCAGAGCTTTCCGAAGACGTTCGACTTTTGGTTTTGTGTAATGATACCGCAGAGGGTAAAAATAAAGCTTATGATGACAAGTTTTTAAAATGGATTGAAGAACAAGCCCAAAAGGCAAAGGCAGACGGAAAAATGATGATTGCTATGGAGCATTACCCTGTTCTTCCCGGTCAGCCTGTTTTGGCTCTTATTCCCGATGCCCGTCAGAAAGAAAGCAAAAAGCTTATTGAAACCCTTGCAGATAACGGAGTTCAGCTTATATTCACAGGTCATATGCATAACCAGAGTATAAATGTTGTTGAAACCGAAAAAGGTAATAAGTTCTATGATGTTTGCACCGGCTCTCTTATTGGTTGCCCTGCATTTATGCGTCTTGTGACAATAAAAGATGAAAATACCGTTGAAATTAAAAGTATCCCCGTTCCCGAGTTCGAGTGGGAGAAAAACGGCAAAACAGGTGAGCAGTATCTCCAAGACCAATTTGACAGAATGCTTGTAACCTTAATCGGCGGTATGAAAGACAATCCCGAAAAGGTTTTACATAAATTCGGGATTGGTGACAAGACTGCTCTTTATAAGCCTGTTAAATTTGTTGGGAAAATTCTTTACACCTGGTCCGTTGGAAAAATTGCAAGACTTTTCCTGGTTAAAGCCCATCCCGATATAAAAAATGACAGATTTTTCAATTATCTTGTCAGCCTCGTGAGAAATATGTTTTGTGGCGACCAGCCTTATACGGAAGACAGTCCATTTGGTGAAACATTACTTAAAGTGCTTAAAAGATTGAAACCCATACTCAAAATTCTTAACAAAAAACTCCACGGAGCACAAGGCGAAAAGCTTGATTTCTATGAAATGCTGAAACACACTGCAGGTAATTACGGAATTTCTGATTATGACGCTACGCTTAAGTTGAAATAACAAGAAAGCAGTAGGCGAAAACCTACTGCTTTCTTGTTATATTATTTCGGTGAAGGATTATCTGTGAATCCTAAAATGTAATCGGAACTCACTTGATAATATTTGCATAATTTTATAAGATGATGTATTTTTAATTCTCTTTTTCCGCTTTCGTATAAATGATATTGAGGACGAGTGATATTTAATATATCAGCAACATCCTGCTGGGTTAAGTCTCGGTCTTCTCTGATGTCTCTTAATCTTTGTGTGAAATGCATAATTTCCCCTCCATGAGAAAATTATAACAAGTATTCAAATAAATACTTGACAAAGTATTCGTTTGAGTACTATAATGAATGTCGTCACACAAATTCCAACAGCGATGCAAATCAAAAAGTATGTGAAACAGAGATGGAGTATGTAAAATGAACCCGAGAGTATTTTGGTATTCTCGGGTTCCTTTTATTTTTCTTTATTTAAAAAGCAATTTTTTCTTCAATGTAGCTTTCAAGCTCGTCAATTGAAATACGAACCTGCTCCATTGTATCTCTGTCACGAACTGTTACGCAACCGTCTTCAATACTGTCAAAGTCATAAGTAATGCAGAAGGGTGTACCGATTTCGTCCTGACGGCGATATCTCTTACCGATTGAACCTGCATCATCAAAGTCAACATTGAAATTCTTTGAAAGCTTTGTAAAAATCTCTGTTGCCTGTTCGTTGAGCTTCTTTGAAAGGGGAAGGATTGCACATTTGAATGGTGCAAGTGTAGGATGAAGGCGAAGAACAACACGGGTATCGTTCTTTTCTGCATCTACAACCTCTTCGTCATAAGCTTCTGTGAGAATTGTAAGGAAGAGTCTTTCAACACCGAGAGAGGGTTCAATAACGTAAGGAATATATCTCTCGTTTGTTTCGGGGTCAAAGTAATCAAGGCTCTTGCCGGATGTGTTGATGTGCTGGGTAAGGTCGTAGTCAGTTCTGTCAGCAACGCCCCAAAGCTCGCCCCAACCGAAGGGGAAGAGATATTCAAAGTCCGTTGTAGCTTTTGAATAGAAACAAAGCTCTTCGGGGTCATGGTCACGAAGACGAAGGTTTTCTTCTTTTATACCCAAAGAATAGAGCCAATCACGGCAGAATCCTCGCCAGTATTCAAACCATTCAAGGTCAGTACCGGGCTTGCAGAAGAATTCAAGCTCCATTTGTTCAAATTCACGAACACGGAAAATGAAGTTACCGGGAGTGATTTCGTTACGGAAGGATTTACCAATCTGAGCAACACCGAAAGGAACTTTCTTTCTTGTTGTTCTCTGAATATTTGCAAAGTTTACGAAGATACCCTGTGCAGTTTCGGGACGGAGATAAAGCTCGTTTTTGCTATCTTCTGTTACACCCTGGAATGTTTTGAACATAAGGTTGAACTGACGGATATCTGTGAAGTTATGTTTACCGCACTGAGGACAAGCGATTGCTTTTTCCTTGATGTAGTCCATCATCTGCTCATTTGTCCAGCCTGCAACATTAGTGCCGTCAAAATCTTCAATAAGATTGTCTGCTCTGTGACGAGTTTTACATTCGCGGCAGTCCATAAGCGGATCGGAGAAACCGCCAAGGTGACCTGAGGCAACCCATGTCTGAGGGTTCATAAGGATTGCGCTGTCAAGACCTACATTGTAGGGGTTTTCCTGAATGAATTTCTTGCGCCAGGCATTTTTGATGTTTGTCTTGAGCTCAACACCGAGAGGGCCGTAGTCCCAAGTGTTTGCAAGACCGCCGTAAATCTCACTGCCTGCATAAACAAATCCTCTGCCTTTGCAAAGAGCAACGAGTTTTTCCATGGATTTTTCTGTGTTTTTCATAGTATTTATCCTTTCAGGTTAAATAGTTGCAAGTGGCAACTAAAGATTTAATTATCTGTTTCAAGTTTTTTATCAGACACCTTACCGCCGAACTGACTGTAATACATATCGGCATAAAGTCCGCCTTTTTGGAGTAACTCTTGGTGAGTCCCTCTTTCTTTAACCGCACCGCCGTCTATGAAAAGAATTTCATCAGCTTTCTTTATTGTTGAAAGTCTGTGGGCAATAACAAAGTTTGTTCTGCCTTTCATAATTTCGCTCATAGCCGCTTGTAAAAGAAGCTCGGTTCTTGTGTCAACGGAGCTTGTTGCTTCGTCGAGAATAAGAATTTTCGGGTCTTTCAGAAGAGCACGTGCAATTGTAATCAACTGCCTTTGACCTTGTGAAAGATTTTCTCCGTTTTCTTCGAGCATTGTATTGTAGCCCTCGGAGAACTCGGAAATGAATTCGTCCGCGTGGGCGGCTTTTGCCGCGGCAATTACCTCTTCGTCAGTAGCATCAAGCTTTCCGTAGCGAATATTATCTTTAATTGTGCCGTTAAATAACCAGGTGTCTTGAAGCACCATTCCGTAAAGGGAGCGCAAATCGTCACGAGGAATATCACGAATATCTGTTCCGTCAATGGTAATTTTTCCATCGTTTACGTCATAGAAACGCATAAGAAGGTTAACGAATGTGGTTTTACCTGCACCCGTCGGACCAACGAGAGCAACAAGACCTCCGCATTTGACGGAAATATCAAGATTTTCCATTAAGGGCTTATCGGGTGAATAAGAGAAAGAAACATTTTCGAATTTAAGAGCATCTTTAAATTCAATTTCGCTTCCGTCTTTGTCTGTAACCTCTTCGGGCTCATCGAGAAGAGCAAAAACTCTTTCGGAGGAAGCCATACTTGACTGCAGATTGTTTACTATCTGAGCAAGCTGAGAAATTGGGGAAGTGAAAAGCTTTGAATAGGTGATAAAGGTAAGAATACCGCCTATTGTGAAGCCTTCACCCATATCAAAAAGAACTGTTCCGTTAACAGCGAAAACGCCGTTGTTTACTATAAGATAACCACCGATGATGGCGATAAGTATATAACCGAAATTATCAATAAGGTTAATAAAGGGTGCGATTGTACCTGAAATAAATTGTGCTTTTCGGCTGACATCTGTAAGTTCGTCGTTAATATCGTTAAATTCGTCAACTGCTAACTGTTCCTGACCGAAAAGACGGACAATTTTATGACCTGTATACATTTCTTCAACATGACCGTTAAGCTCGCCGGTTCTGTCCCATTGTGCTTTGAAGAGCTTTTTAGAAACCTTCATAATGCTCAGAGCAATTGCGGCTGCAGGGGGAACAATGAGAACAATAATGAGAGTTAAGAACCAGTTTGTTACAACCATCATTGTGAAAACACCAACAATGGTAATTATTGAAGTTATAACTGAAACAAGGTTGTGTTGAAGAGTGTTACTTATATTGTCGATATCGTTTATAAGTCTTGAAAGAATGTCACCTTTGGCATTTGAGTCAAAAAACTTCAAGGGCAAATGAGAAAGCTTTGTGTTTAAATCTTCTCTTAATCTGCGAACAACCTTTGCGGTTATTCCTGCCATTGTGTATTGCTGAATAAAGGAGAAAATTGCCATTCCTCCGTATACAGCAACAAGCATAAGAAGATAGGGGACAAGGCTTTCAGCAGAAATTTCGTAGCCCTGTATTTTCAAAGCTACCTGCTCATTCAGAACATCAAGAGCATCACCGATGTAGGTTGGACCTATAACATTACAAACAGTGCTTAAAAGGCAGGTTATAATAACAATAACACAGCCGACTTTGTGCTCTAAAAGATATTTTAAAAGGCGCTTCATTGTTTCGCCGAAACGGCTTGCTTTTTCCTCACCATCCTGAGCAGAGCGGTAGGAGGAGTAGCGAAGCTTTCGGGTTTTTCGGCGCATTTCAAGAAGTTTTTGGCGGTTTTCAGGAAGCTTTCGTGGTTTTCTGGTCATTTTGTTGCCTCCTCTTCACTAAGCTGGGATGCAACAATGTCCTTGTAAACGTCGCAAGATTGAAGAAGCTCTTTATGAGTTCCTGTTCCTACGACTTCACCTTTATCAAGGACGATTATTTTATCTGCATCAATTATTGTGCCTACTCGTTGAGCCACAATAAGAATGGATGAATTTTTAAGATTTTCTTTCAAAGCCGCGCGAAGACGAGCATCAGTTGAAAAGTCCAGAGCAGAGAAGCTGTCATCGAACATATAGAAGAGTGCTTCTTTAACAATTGCACGGGCGATGCAAAGTCTTTGCTTCTGACCGCCTGAAAGGTTTGTTCCGTTCTGGGAAATCATACTGTAAAGACCGTCGGGAAGCTTTTCAATAAAGTCTTTGGCCTGCGCGATTTCAATAGCTTTCCAAAGCTCTTCATCGGTTGCATTTTCTTTTCCGTAGCGAAGATTATCTGCAATAGTTCCGCTGAAAAGGAAAGCCTGTTGGGGAATATAACCGATTTTACTGTAAATTGATGCAAAATCCATCTGGCGAACATCGTATCCGTCAAGGAATACTGCGCCATTACTTACATCGTAAAATCTTGGTATGAGATTAAGAATTGTTGATTTACCCGAGCCTGTACCGCCGATGATTGCGGTAACTTTACCGGGGTTAGCGGTGAAACTTACATTTTTGAGAACATCCGTTGTTTCGCCGTCAGGAGATTTATAGCTGAAGCTTACATTACGGAATTCTATAACACCGTTTTGGGAATTGTTGTCTTCTTTCTCAAGAATTTCCATTTCGGGTTGAAGTTCAAGAACTGCATTTATACGTTTTGCGGAGGTTTTCGCACGGGGAAACATAATGAACATTGCCGCCGCATTTGAAAGGGCAATAACAACGAATACAAGATAAATTATAAATGCTTGCAAATCGCCGATTGTGTTCTGTATTTCAACAGTATCTGTAAGGCGGTTGATCTGAACATAACCCACTGCCACAAGAATTATAATAAGCAAAAAAGCAAGAAGGGTTACAATGGGAATAAGAGAAGCAAAAATTCTCTGAACCTTAACATTCATTGATGTTAAGTCATCATTTGCGTTCTTGAAACGCTTATCCTCATGCTTTGTTCGGTTGAAAGCGCGGATAACCCTTATACCGCTTATTTTCTCACGAATAATTAAATTGAGCTTGTCTACTTTTTTCTGAATTTTATCAAAAAATGGTAAGATTTTCTTTGCTACAATGAGTGCAATAATCGCAATAACGGGAAGAACAATGAGAAGAACGAGAGAAAGCCCCGGGTCCATAATAACCGCCATAAAAGTACCGCCGATAAGCATAATCGGTACGGAAATAATTGTGCGAAGGCTCATAAGAATAAAATCCTGCACCTGACGGATGTCGTTAATAGTTCTTGTGATAAGAGAGGGAATGCCGATTTTATCAATATCACCTTGGGAGAAGGATTCAACCTTGTTGAAAATATCTGCTCGAAGCTCTCCGGCAAAGCCTGTTGAAACACGGCTTGAGCAGTAAGAGTTTGCAATTGAAACAAACATTGCAAAGACACAACAAATCAACATAAAAATACCGTCGGATTTAATGGACTGCAAATCGCCTTTGTTTATACCCTCGTTGATAATTTGAGAAAGCAACAGCGGAAAGGCAAGAGTAAGCACGTTGTTAATTGCTGCAAGGAACAATGTAAACAACGCGAAATGCTTATGCGGTTTTAAGTAGCGCAAGAGCTTTAACATCCATAATCCTCCCAGCATTATTAGTACATAAAAACACATATTAAATATACCAAAAAATAGCAGAGTTATCAACTGTTTTTCCTCTTTTTTATCTGATTTTTAAGAGAAATTTAATTTTTAAAAAAATCGCAATGTTTACCATTGCCTTTCGGCTTGACAGATTTTGTTAAATATAGTAAAATGTTAAACTGTTATATTATGTAATTTCAACGAAATGAGTGTGATTTTAATGCATTGGTCCGAAATAATCGCAGACCGTATTATCAAGCGCAATCCTGATAAGGAAGAATATGTTTGCGCCGCAGGTATCAGCCCCTCCGGTTCAATTCATATCGGTAACTTCCGTGATATTGCAACAAGCTATTTTGTTGTTCGCGCACTTATTAAAAAGGGTAAAAAAGCAAAGCTTCTTTTCTCATGGGACGAGTTTGACCGTATGAGAAAGGTTCCTGTTAACGTTGCAGCAATTGACAACGATATGGAAAAATATATCGGTTGCCCCTATGTTGATGTTAGAAATCCCTTTGATACAGAGGAAAAAACTTATGCTGAATATTTTGAGCATGAGTTTGAGCGCTCAATCGTAAAATTCGGTATCAATATGGATTATCGCCATCAGGCAGAAATGTACAGAAGCGGTAAATACACAGAGCACATTCTCCATTCTCTTAAAAAGAGAGGGGAAATTTTCGATATTCTTGCTTCTCACCGTACTCAACCCGTTCAGGAGGGTGAACGCGAGGCATATTACCCCGTTAGCATTTACTGTTCCGAATGCGGTAAGGACACAACAAAAATTGTTTCCTTGAGTGATGATTGCACTCAGGCTGAATATACTTGTGAATGCGGTCACAAGGGTTCTTTTGATTTCACTAAGGACTTCAACTGCAAGCTCGCTTGGAAAATTGACTGGCCTATGCGCTGGATGTATGAAGGCGTAGACTTTGAACCCGGCGGAAAAGACCATGCAAGCCCCCACGGTAGCTATGATACAAGTAAAGATATCGCAAAGAAAATCTTCGGTTATGAGCCTCCCCTCTTCCAGGGTTATGAGTTCATAGGTATCAAGGGTACAACAGGTAAAATGTCCGGTTCTTCAGGTCTTAACCTTACTCCCGAAACACTTCTTAAAATCTATGAGCCCGAAGTTATTTTGTGGCTTTATTCAAAAACAGAACCTCTCAAAGCATTCGATTTCTGCTTTGATGACGGTATTTTAAGACAATATTTTGAGTTCGATAAAATGTACAATGCTGTTAAAGACGGCACTGCAAACGATGCTCAGAAGGATATTATGTATAACACTACAGTAGGTGACAGAGTTCTTGACACTGTTCCTATGAGCCTTCTTGTTCAGCTTGGTAGCGTTGTTGACTTTAATGTTCCTATGCTCGAAACTGTTTTCGAAAAAATCGGTACTCCCTATAAGAGTGAGCAGTTCGGAGCAAGACTTGATAAGGCAAAATATTGGCTTGAAAACTGTGCTCCCGATCAGGTTAACCGTTTGAGAGAGGGTCGCAACTGGGAAGTTTATGAAACTCTCAACGAAACCCAGAAAGCGGAAATCAAAGCTCTTTTCGAGTATATTTCTGCAGGTGGTTATGACCTTGACGAGCTTAACAAAAAGCTCTATGCTATTCCGAAAGAAATCAACGGCGGCGAATTAGAGGAAAAAGAACTTAAAACAATTCAGGGCGCATTCTTCAAGAATGTTTATAAGCTTCTTATAGACAAGGAAAAAGGCCCCCGTCTTTATCTCTTCCTTTTTGCTATTGACCCCAAGAGATATGTTGGTCTTCTTGATTTCTCCTACCCAAAAACAGAGGAAGAAGCAAAGGCAGAAGAGGCAGCAAAGGTTGAAGAGGTTGCAGAAAGCGAAGATAAGCACGTTTACGGCGAAGCTGATGCTTTCGTTCCCTTTAAAGAGAATTCAGTTTCAATTGAAGATTTTGAAAAGCTTGACCTCAGAGTTTGCGAAATTCTCAAGGTGCAGGAAATCAGAAAATCTCACAGCTGCTTAAAGCTCACTCTTGACGACGGTAGCGGAGAAAACAGAGTTATTGTTTCTTCAATCAAGAGTGAATACACTCCCGAGCAGCTTGTAGGTAAAAAGATTATTGTTATTGCAAACCTTGAGCCTGCAAGATTTTCAGGTGTTCAGAGCAACGGTATGCTTCTCGCGGCAACAAACGGCGCTTGCGGTTGTCAGGTAGTATTTGTTCCCGACTGCGTTCCTGCAGGTACACAGATTAAGTAATTATGATAAAATTAATACCGATTGCCGAAGAGAGATTCGATTTGGTTTTCAGTAAAATGATTGCGGCGTTTCCTTATGAGGAACGCCGCGACCTTTTAGACCAGAAAGAATGTTTAAAAAATAATTTTTTCGGATTTTTTGAGATTTATGATGATGAAACTGAAGTAGGCTTTATTGCTTTATGGAGCTTTCCCGAGTTTATTTATATTGAGCATTTAGCTATTGATGAAGAGAAACGTTCAGGGGGTTACGGCTCAAAAACAATTGAATTTTTAAAAGGAATATATAAAATGCCTATAATTTTAGAAGCTGAAGCACCCGAAACCGAGCAACAAATTAAGCGTATAAGATTTTATGACCGTTTGGGATTTAAGATGAACGATTATGATTATGTGCAACCTTCTTACCACGGCGGTGAGGGAGTGCCACTAAAAATCCTCTCCTTTCCAGAAATTTTAAATCAAGAAGAATTTGATTTATTTATAAAAAGAACAAGAGAAAATCCGTATAAAAAGAGCTTTTCGTGAGAAAAGTTCTTTTTTATACATTTAAATAAACTCGTTGCAAAAAATAAAATATGTGCTATACTACTTTAGTGTAATATTAAGAAGAAATTTAATGAATAAAGGGTTTTTGTTATGATTACTCAAGAAAAAATTGACAGAATAAATTTCCTTGCAAGAAAAGCAAGGGAGCAGGAATTGACAGAAGAAGAGAAAATAGAGCAGAAGGCTCTTCGTGCGGAGTATGTTGCTGCATTCAGAAAATCTCTTGAAAATACTCTTGATAATACAGTTATTCAGCGTCCGGACGGAACTCGGGAAAGGGTTCAGAAGAGAAAGAATATTTCAGGAGATAAGCAATAATGGCAACTATCAGACGAATGAGAGCGGACGATATTAAAGATGTTGAATATGTCTGCAGAATGACTGCAGGTCCCATTAGCAGAAGAGATGCCGAAGTAGGAAATAGAATTGCAAAAATGTTTTCAACCTATTATGCCCGTGAATGTTGGGAAACTTCATTTGTTCTTTCAGATGAAGCGGATAAAGCTGTGGGGTATCTTTTATGTGAACCTGATTATCGTAGATTTAAAAAGATATTCAGGAAAGTCGATGTTCCGGCAATTACCAAATTACATATACCAAGTGGTTTAAAATCTTGGTTTTTTCCTATTCCTTATTCATTTTATGGTAGAAAATATCCTGCCCATCTGCACATAGATTTGCTTGATGATTACCAGAATAAAGGTTACGGAGCAAAAATGGTTCAAGGGCTTTTAGAAGAGCTGAAAGAACAGAATGTAAAAGGTATAATGCTAATTACAAGCGAAGAAAATGACGGTGCAATACGGTTTTACAACCGTCTTGGTTTTAAAATGCTTTTTAAAGGCTTCGGTGAGGCCATTATGGCGCAAACATTAACAGAATAATAAACAAATTTCTCACAGGTAGTGATTTTCAATGGCAAACAATCCCGTAACAGCAATAATAGTAGGAGCAGGGCATAGGTCTATGGCTTATGCCGATTTCTCTTTAAGACACCCTGATATGCTCAAAATAGTCGGAGTGGCAGATCCGGACGAATACCGTCAAAAAATGGTCAGAGAGAAATTTGGTTTTTCAGAAGAATATTGCTTTGATTCTGCAGAAGAACTCGGTAAAGCTCCTAAATTTGCAGATGCGGTTATTAACGGAACGATGGATGAGCAACACGTTGAAACCGCAATTCCTCTTCTTGAAAGAGGCTATGATATGCTTCTTGAAAAACCTTTTGCGGTGAATGACGAAGAAATGGAACACTTGATTGAGGTGGTTCGTCGCAATAACAATAAGGTTATGATTTGCCACGTGCTTCGTTATACACCATTTTATTCTGAAATAAAACAAAGAATATTGAACGGTGAAATTGGCGAGATTATTAATATTCAAACCGTTGAAAATGTCAGTTACCATCATCTTTCCACTTCGTTTGTTCGCGGAAAATGGGCAAACAGTGAGAAATGCCACACATCAATGCTTCTTGCTAAATGTTGTCATGATCTTGATATTATGATGTGGCTAATGGGTGAGGACAAGCCTGTAAGTGTTTCTTCAGTTGGAGCAAGGACACAGTTCAAACCTGAAAATGCACCCGAAAATTCGGGAACTCGTTGCCTTGTGGATTGTCCCAATGTTGACACTTGCCGTTACAGTGCAAAGCGACTTTACCTTGACCACCCTGATATGTGGACAGTTTATGTCTGGCGCGACCTTGAAAGTGTCGAAAATCCCACAGAAGAGCAAAGAAAAGCTCTTCTTATGCATAGTGACTACGGAAGATGCATTTATAAATGTGACAACGATGTTGTTGACCACCAGAGCGTTCTTGTGAATTTCAAAAGCGGTGCAACGGGAACTCACAATATGGTTGGCGGTTCTCCCGAGCCTTTAAGAACGATTCGCGTTGTGGGTACAAAAGGGGAAATTTACGGGGAATTTGAACACGCATTTATTGAGGTAAGAAAACAAAATCCCGAGAAAGAAAGCTATTTCGACAAAGAATATATCGATATGAGCCATATTTCAGGTGAAGGACACAGCGGTGGAGATGAAAGATTAACAGAGGATTTTGTTAATTTCCAGCGTGGTGAAAGTCATTCGATTTCCTGTACATCAATTTTTGATTCCGTTCCCGGTCACAAGATTATTTTCCTTGCTGATAAATCCCGGGAAAATGGCGGAGAATTGGCATATATAGAGCTATAATTTTATTTTCAAAAAGAAAGGATGCGGCACAATGAATAATAAAGCAAAACGTGCCGTAGGCATTGCAATAAGAGTTGCTGTGGTCTTTGCAATTCTTTTTGTGATTATTTTTAAGTATAACGACCTTGTTAATATAGATGTCCGTGCTCTTGTCGAGAAAACAAACACTCTTTTTGAAGCGGGTGCGGCAGTTGTTGGGGTTTATTCTCTTAAAGCGGTTGTTTTTGTAATTCCTGCATCGGTTCTCTATATGGCGGTGGGAATGGCGTTTGATTTTCTTCCCGGACTGATTGTAAATGCTGTTGGTCTTTTCGCAGAGCTTAATATAACTTATTTTATCGGTAAGTTTTTAGGCGGTGAAAGGGTGGAGAAAAAACTAAAACAATCTAAAAAAGGTGAGAAAATCATAACTCTTCGAGATAAGAAAATGCCCTATCTTTATGTGGCAAGGCTTTTGCCGGTTTTCCCCATAGACTTTGTAAGCCTTTTCTTCGGTGCAAGCAATATGGGTTATTTAAGATATATTTTAATATCATTCTTCGGAGTTATGCCTCGAATAATTCTTATAACTCTTTTGGGAGATAAGATTTACGATTTAATTCCCGTTAAGTTTATGATGACGGTAGTAGTATTTGCGCTACTTACGGCATCAATTGTGGTGCTTATAAAGTATATTAAAAAGAAGCACGATTAAATGCGGAATTCGGAATGCCGATTTAAATTGCAAGTGGAAAATGGCAAGTGGCAAGTTTCGGGTGCTGCGCACGGCTATTATAAAAGCATCCTTTTACTAGTGTAGCAGATAGCAAGCAGTAATTACATTCAGAACAAAAAATTGTTGGTGGTCTTACCCCTATTTTCGAAAAGAGGTTTAACTAACCGCAACCTTATTTTTTAGTTTTTACTTTATTCTTCAGAGAGTTTATAAAGGTGTTGAAATTTTTATAATAGCGGTGTAAAATGGATTAAAATATAAATGAGTATGTTTTAATTTTCAAGAAAGGAAGATAACTTTTGAAAATTTCTTCTCTTTTTAATTGTGACAAGACCGTTTTGTCCTTTGAGGTTTTTCCGCCGAAGAAGAATGGTTCCGTTGAAACTGTTTATAATACAATTGCAGAGCTTCAGAATCTGCGACCCGATTACATAAGCGTAACCTACGGTGCAGGCGGTTCTGCAGCAAATAACTATACTTGTGACATTGCCTCTCTCATAAAAAATAAATACGGAATTGAGGCTATGGCGCACCTCACTTGTGTTAACTCCACCAAAGAAGCTGTTGATAGAGTTTTAAATGAGCTTAAAGAAAACAATATTGAAAATATACTTGCTTTAAGAGGGGACAAAAATCCCGATTTTGAACCGAAAACGGACTTCATTCATGCAAATGACCTTGTTTCGTATATAAAAACACAGGGCGATTTCGGAATTTCTGTTGCAGGGTATCCCGAAACTCATTTTGAAGCTCCAAACGGAAAGGTTGATATAGCGAATCTTAAAAACAAGGTGGATTGCGGAGCACAAAGTATTGTTACACAGCTTTTCTTCAATAATTCCTATTTCTACCGTTTCCGCGACAGATGCGATATCGCAGGAATAACCGTTCCCATTTCCGCAGGTATTATGCCCGTTACCAATAAAAATCAGATTGAACGAATGGTTTCAATGTGCGGTGCAAGTTTACCTCGAAAGTTTGTTAAAATGATTCAGAAATATGAGGACAGACCCCAAGCACTTGTGGATGCAGGTATTGCCTTTGCAGTTGACCAGATAGTTGATTTGGTTGCTAACGGTGTTGACGGAATCCATATTTACACAATGAATAACCCCTACATAGCAAAGAAAATAACCGATAGTATAAAAGGCTTACTATAAAAATATCGACTCCCTTGAAACAGATTTTCTGTTTCAAGGGAGTCGCTTAGTTTATCTTAGTCTCTTTTGTCGCGTTTGTGGAAATTGTTGCGACGAGGACGTCTTTCTCTTTCGGGTTCGTCATCGTTTTCGGGAACAAGACCTTCGACTTCAATAAGAGCATCTCTTCTTGAAAGGTTGATTCTGCCCTGGTCATCGATTTCTGTAACCTTAACGATTACTTCGTCACCAACGTTTACGCAGTCTTCAACCTTTTCTGTTCTCTTAACATCGAGCTTGGAAATATGAACAAGACCTTCTTTACCGGGAGCGATTTCAACGAATGCACCGAAGGACATAAGTCTTGTAACAACACCTTTGTAAATTGCGCCAACCTCGGGGTCATTTGCAATTGTGTTGATGATATCAAGAGCGCGGTTTGCATCGTCAATATCAACTGCTGTAACGAAGATTGTACCGTCTTCTTCAACGTCAACCTTACAGTTGCATTCTGCGCAGATTTTCTGAATAACCTTACCCTGCTTACCGATAACATCACCGATTTTTTCAACATCAATTTTTGTTGTGAGAAGCTTGGGAGCATATTTTGAAAGCTCTTTTCTGGGTTCGGAAATTACGGGAAGCATAATTTCATCAAGAATATACATACGAGCGTCGTATGTTTTCTGGAAAGCTTCTTTAATGATTTCGGGAGTAAGACCATGAACCTTGAGGTCCATCTGAATAGCGGTGATACCCTTCTTTGTACCTGCTACCTTGAAGTCCATATCGCCGAAGAAGTCTTCAAGTCCCTGAATATCAACCATTGTCATGAAACGGTCGCCTTCGGAAATAAGACCGCAGGAAATACCTGCAACGGGAGCTTTAATGGGGACACCTGCTGCCATAAGAGCAAGAGTTGAACCGCAAACTGAACCCTGAGATGTTGAACCGTTTGAGGAAAGAACTTCTGAAACAACACGGATTGTGTAGGGGAATTCTTCCATTGAAGGAATAACGGGAAGAAGAGCTCTTTCAGCAAGTGCACCGTGACCGATTTCACGTCTGCCGGGACCTCTTGAGGGCTTTGTTTCACCAACGGAGTATGAGGGGAAGTTGTAGTGGTGGATATATCTCTTTTCTACATCCTCGTCGATACCGTCAAGAAGCTGTGCATCGCGAGCAGTACCGAGAGTTGTGATTGAAAGAACCTGAGTCTGACCGCGAGTGAACATACCTGAACCATGAACTCTTGAAAGAAGGTCAACCTGAGCGTTAAGAGGACGTATTTCGTTGATACCTCTGCCGTCAACACGTTTGCCTTCGTCAAGAAGCCAACGGCGAACAACGAATTTCTGGAGCTTATACATGCAGTCGTCGATTTTGTCTGCTTCTTCGGGGAATTTCTCGTCAAACTCTGCATGAACCTTGTCATATACAGGGAGGAGTCTTTCGTCACGGATTCTCTTATCATCTGTGTCAAGAGCGAATTTAACATCGTCAATTGCAAATGCTTTGATAGCCTCGAAAAGCTCTTCGCTGGGGTCATTTGATTCGAAAGGAATCTTTTCTCTGCCGATTTCGGCAACGATACCTTTGATGAATTCAACGATTTTCTTGTTCTCTTCGTGAGCGAACATAATACCGTCGAACATAACTTCGTTTGAAATTTCGTTAGCACCTGCTTCAATCATAGCAACAAGGCTGTCAGTTGAAGCAACTGTAACTGTCATTTCTGTTTTTGCTCTCTGCTCAAGAGTGGGGTTGATAACGTATTCACCGTCAACAAGACCGAGAGATACGCTGGAAACGGGACCATCCCACGGAATGTTTGAAATAGCGATAGCTGTGGAAACACCCCAGAGAGCTGCAATTTCAGGTGAGCAGTCGGGGTCAACGGACATAACTGTTGCAACAACAGAAACATCGTTTCTCATATCCTTGGGGAAAAGGGGACGAATGGGTCTGTCGATAACACGGGAAGTGAGAACAGCCTTTTCGGATGCCTTACCTTCACGGCGCTGGAAAGAGCCGGGGATTCTGCCAACTGCATAAAGCTTTTCCTCAAAATCAACGGAAAGGGGGAAGAAGTCTACGCCTTCACGGGGTTTGTCTGCCATTGTTGCAGTACAGAGAACTTCTGTTTCACCGTATCGAACAAGACAAGCACCGTTTGCAAGACCAGCCATTTTACCGGTTTCAATAACTAATTTTCTGCCGGCAACTTCTGTTTCAAAAGTTCTGAAGTCTTTAAAAAACATAATTTTTTACCTCTTTTTATTTATTTCCGCGTCAATGGATTAGCAACAAAGAAAAACACAAAAAGCTTGTCCTTTTCTTTATCGCTAAAACCTAAATCAGCGGATGTACACAATATTATACCACAAAAATTGTGGAAATGAAAGCCTTTTTAAGCACTTTATTACTACCTAAAAAAACGGCTAACGGGACAAACGGTTTTCCGTTTGTCCCGAAAAAAGCGATTATTTACGAAGACCAAGACGAGCAATGATTGCACGGTAACGTTCGATATCTGTCTTCTGAAGGTAAGCAAGAAGGTTTCTTCTGTGACCTACCATTTTAAGAAGACCGCGACGAGAGTGGTGGTCCTTCATATTGTTTTTAAGATGTGCGTTAAGGTCGTTGATTCTTTTTGTAAGAACAGCGATCTGAACTTCGGGAGAACCTGTGTCGCCCTCGTGAGTAGCATACTCTTTAATGATTGCCTGTTTTTCTGCTTGTGTCATTTTTTTCACCTCATTAATATATTCCCAAATAACCCAGTAATACGGTAGGTGAACGCCCTTAAAATAGGCTTACTCCATACTCCGAGTCATAAGGCTTTGACATTATAACATAACATTTTCAGTTTGTAAAGAGTTTTTTTAAAGTTAGGAGTGAGGGGTTAGGAGTGAGGGGTGTCGGGGCGCGAAAATGCGCCAAATAGAATAGTTGTAGGGGACGGTCTTGACCGTACCGTTGTTGTTTCTTGAATAAAGTAAAAGTATTGCGAAGACCTATCATTCCTGTTCGGCTTGCCGAATAGGGTGGAGGGTCGCCCCGTAAAGATTATTCTTTGTAAAAGTATCGCAAAATTTAATTGCCCTTACTATTTTTCAATTTAATATATTGTACAGCTTTTGTCACGAAATCAACAAACAAATATATTCTTAACCAATCAAAGAGATTGAAAACAATATTTGTCACAACGTATATTTTATATTCTATTGAATTGATACCATCGCAATCTATCAATAAATCTATAATAAAAGGTTCTGTTAATAGTTCGCCTAAAAGTAAAAAAGCAAACCCGATAACTGCAGCAATAAAATTCCTTTTAAACTTCTTATTTATTTCAGTATCATTTTTTGAAAGTTTAATAATAGAAAATATAATCAGAAATGAAATGACAAAAAACTGAGCCCAGCCGATTGCCAGTCTGCCGTAGTTCATACTGTATTCCCATTCCAAGGTTTGCTTTATTACACTCCAGCTTATACCCATTCCAAAGCGGATAAACAAATCTGCTAAAGGAACAACAACCCAAAGGCAGTAAAAGAAATGGTTGTTTTTAGCTTTATAGTAAATGATACTGCATACCAAAAGAGGGATAGCAACAAAAACTCCGGAAAATCCAAGACCAAACAAGAAAAAAGCAAAAAAGGAAATTGCACCTGCAATTAAAAGTGACTTACCGATTTTCTTTTCTCTCGTTTTGGTTTGAACCGTCGCATTTTGTTCGGGCGTATTCGCAACTGCCGTTTCTTTTTCTTCGTTTTTTATAAGCTCATCAAGCGATACATTAAATATTTCTGCAAGCTTAACTATTTTTTCTAAATCGGGAGTTGAATTGTCGTTTTCCCATTTAGAAATAGATTGCCTTGAAACATTCAGCTCGTTTGCTAAATCACCTTGGGAGAGATTGTGTCGGGTTCGTAATTCGTAAATTTTTTCACCGAGAGTCATAGTCGTCACCCCTTTGTTATGGCTTAATTATACTATGCTTGAAGGGTGTTGTCTATCAATATGGGTTTAAAATTTAGCAACCAATAGTTGCAATTTATGAAAAAAGTGCGGAAAGGGAAAATAATTCCGCATTCCGCACTCCGCATTCCGAATTCCGAATTTACATTTCCACCGCTGCTCTCTCTACAGCTAAGCCTTTTTTGTAGCGTTCCATAAATAAGTCGAAGGAATCTACAATGTCTTTATCGGGTTCAAGAGTTGTCATTTTCTGAGTTGCAAAAATCTTGTTATCAAGATAATCGGGGAGAGTTTCACCGTTTTCTTTGTTTGCGGTATAAGATGCGAGAACTGCAACACCCCAGGCACCGCCTTCGCCTGCAGTTTCCATAACGGAAACGGGTGCATTCATGCAAGCAGCTAAAACGCTCTGACCGATAACGGGAGTTTTGAAGAAACCGCCGTGACCGAGGATTTTATCAATTGCAACATTTTCTTTATCAAGAATTTCCATACCGATTTTGATACCACCGAATGCGGTAAAGGTCTGAACTCTCATAAAGTTTGCAAGGGTAAATTTACTGTCGGGCTCTCTTACGAAAAGAGGTTTACCTGTTTCAAATCCTGTAAGGAATTCGCCTGAGAAATAGTTGTAGGAAAGAAGATTACCGCAATCTGCATCTGCTTCTGCTGATTTTTTGAAAAGTGCAGTAAACAAATCACCCATTGAACATTCTGCGCCCATAAGGTCGAGAACTTCTTTGAAAAGATATGTCCAGGCGTTGATGTCGGAGGTGCAGTTATTGCAGTGAACCATGGCAACGGGTGCACCGTCGGGAGTAGTTACCATATCAATTTCACGATAAAGCTTTGAAAGAAGCTTTTCAAGAACAATCATAGCAAATACGGATGTACCGGCGCTTACGTTACCTGTTTTAACTCTTACGCTGTTTGTTGCAACCATACCCGTTCCTGCGTCACCCTCGGGAGGACACATGGGAATACCTGCTTTAAGGTCGCCCTCTTCATCAAGAAGCTTTGCACCTGCATCTGTGAGAACACCTGCATTTTCACCTGCAACGAGAACCTTGGGAAGAATTTCTCTGATTTTCCATGAGTAGCCTTTGTTTTCAATGAGTGTATCGAATTTATCAAGCATTTTTTCGCTGTAATTGTTGCCTTCCATGGGGAACATACCTGATGCTTCGCCGATACCGAGAACCTTTTCACCGGTAAGAAGAGTGTGTATGTAGCCTGCAAGGGTTGTGAAATATGCAATATCTTTAACGTGGTCTTCGCCATTCAAGATTGCCTGATAAAGATGAGCAATACTCCAACGGTCAGGAATATTGAAATCAAAAACCTCTGTTAATTTACTTGCGGCTTCACCTGCAAGAGTATTTCTCCAGGTGCGGAAAGGACAAATCAATTGACCCTCTGCGTTAAAAGGAAGATATCCGTGCATCATACCGCTGATACCGATAGCTTTAAGGTTTGTGAGAGTGATACCGTATTTTTCTTTAACATCATTTTTAAGAGAGCCGTAGCAACCCTTAAGACCTGCAAAAAATTCTTCCTCTGCATAGGTCCAGATGCCGTTTACAAGGCTGTTTTCCCAATCAAAAGCGCCAACTGCAAGAACTTCACCGCAATCGTCAATAAGAACGCCTTTGATTCGTGTTGAACCAAATTCAATACCGAGTATTGCTTTACCATCGAGAATTAATTGTTTTTTGTCCATAATTATATCTCCTTTAAGGGTTTATATTTCAATATTTAATTCTTTTATTTTATCTCTCAATTTCTGAAAATCAGAAAGTGCATCGGGTTTGTTGAGAGGGTTTCTGAGAAGTGCGGCAGGATGATAGGTTCCCATAAAAAGAATGTTTCCCTTTTGTATGAATTCTCCGTGTTGCTTTGTAACTCTGAAATCCTCGGAAATCAGCTTTTGCGCCGCAATTCTGCCCAGACACACTATGATTTTAGGTTTAATAAGTCGGGTTTGCTTTCTTAACCATTCAATGCAAACCTCTTGCTCTTCGGGTTTTGGATCGCGGTTCTGAGGAGGTCTGCATTTAACAATATTTGCGATATAAATATTCTTTTTTCGGTCAAGGTCGATTACATTTAAATATTTATCTAAAAGCTGACCTGCTTTTCCTACAAATGGTTCACCTTGCAAATCCTCGTTTTCACCGGGACCCTCGCCAACGAAGAGAATATCTGCGTTTTCATTTCCCACGCCGAAAACAAGGTTAGTTCTCGTTGCGCCTAAGGGGCAGTTCATGCAGTTTGAACAATCTTCTTTTAATTGTTCAATATTCTCGTATTTCAAAGAATTATCAACTCCTTTGGAGTGTTTGTGAGATTTTCAAATCCATCTTCGGTTATAAGTGCCATATCTTCAATTCTTACACCGAATTTATTGGGTATATATATACCGGGTTCAACCGTAACAATATTTCCTATTTCTAAAATCGCTTCGCTTCTGGGGGAGAGATTTGGGAGTTCGTGTATCTCAATTCCTACTCCGTGCCCTGTTCCGTGACCGAAATACTCACCGTAACCTGCATTAGTTATAATATCTCTTGCGGCGTCATCCGCGTCTTTGCAGGAAACACCTTTTTTTAGAATTTCCAAAGATGCTTTCTGTGCGGAAAGGACGATTTCATAAATTTTTCTCTGCTCGGCAGAAACTTCACCTACCGCAATAGTACGGGTCATATCGCTGTGATAACCATTGTAAACTGCCCCGAAGTCCATTGTAACAAAATCACCTGATTGAACAACAGTATCATCCGGTACACCGTGGGGCATAGAGGTTTTCTTTCCTGTTACTGCAATGGTTTCAAAGGAAAGGGCTTCTGCGCCGTGAGAAAGCATATAAAAATCAAGTTCAAGAGCAATTCTTTTTTCTGTTACCCCGGGTTTAATAAAGGTGAGAATATGCTCAAAGGCATCTTCTGCAATTTTTTGAGCAATCTTTATATTTTGTACCTCTTCGGCATTTTTTACCATTCTCAATTCATTGATTTTAGTTTCTAATTTTTTTGATGGTGTAACTCTGCAAGGGAGGAAAGCAGTTTTGAAAAAGTCTGCCATACTGACTGAGAGTCTTTCTCTTTCTGTATATGCCTTAAGAATATTTTTTTCTTTTAAATAGTCCTTTATTTCTATAGATGCTTTTGTAACTAATTTAGCTTTGCAGGAAGCAGTTTTTTGAGCAGCTTCAATATATCTGCTGTCAGCGAAAAGCACAGCATCATTCTTTGTTATAACAAGGTATCCATCCGTCGAAGGAAAATTCGTAAAATATCTTCTGTTTTCGGGGGAGTGAATAAGAATTGCTTCGTGAGAATTTTTCAGAAAACCTTGAAGCTTATTTATTTTCTCCATAGTAGCCGTGCTCCTTTAAAAATTCTTCGCGAATAGGTTGTTCTTTGATTCGATTCTTTTTATAGTGGTTTTTCCAAAACCATTTGTTTTCAACGGGGTCAACAAGAAGCGGAATTGCTCCGCAACGGTTGGCGGCGGCAACATCTGTGAAAACCTGGTCGCCCACCATACCGATTTTGTCAATATCAACCTTGAGCTTTCGCGACATTCTTAATAATCCTAAAGGCAATGGTTTTTTTGCAAAAGCGTGAAAACGAACCCCAAAAGTTCTTGAAAACCAAAGTGCTCTTATATGGGGAGTGTTTGTAACAATGGCAACCTTTATGCCGGCTTCTTTTAAGGATTTAATCCACGAAATTGCACCGGGAATTGTTGAAAGAGTTGCATCCTTAACGGTTGTGTTGTCTAAATCAAAAAGAATGGCTTCAAGTCCCAATTCTCTGACAATTTCAGGAGTAATATCATTAACTTTACGAAACATATATTTAATTGTGGTGTCTTTTTCTCTCATATGAAACGCCCCTGGTATCAATAACATCAAAGCCAAATTACTACATTTTAAATAATATCACAAAAAAATAAAAAAGAAAAGATATGAAACCTAAAAATAAGGCTTCATATCTCATTTTCTTAATACTTTCTCTTACGAGCTGCTTCGGATTTCTTTTTTCTCTTTACAGAGGGTTTTTCATAGTGTTCTCTTTTACGAACTTCCTGAATAACACCGTCTCTTGAAGTCTGTCTTTTAAATCTGCGAAGTGCGCTATCTAAAGATTCGTTTTCTTTAACTTTTACCTGACTCATTTATAGTTCCCTCCCTCCG
>CAZUZV010000015.1:0-50869 GCA_964624385.1 uncultured Eubacteriales bacterium
TAATCGGCATCATCAAGGAAAGATTGGCTAACGAGGATTGCAAAGGCGGATTTATCCTTGACGGATTCCCCAGAACAATTCCTCAGGCTGAGGCTCTTGATAATATGGGCATCATTATTGATAAGGTTGTTGATATTGATGTACCCGATGAAAACATTGTAAACAGAATGTCAGGCAGACGTGTTTGTAAGGCTTGCGGTTCTTCTTATCATATTGAAAATAAGAAGCCTAAAGTTGAAGGCGTATGCGATGCTTGTGGCGGTGAGCTTCAGATCCGTAAGGATGATGCTCCCGAAACAGTTCTTGACAGACTCAATGTTTATCACGAACAGACCGAACCGTTAAAGGATTACTATTCAAAATGCGGAAAACTTCGCAGCGTAGAAGGTACAGCTCCTATTACAGAGATTACCGCAGCAATCCTTAAGGTGTTGGAGGATTAAGCATGATAGTGCTTAAAAGCGAAAAGGAAATTAAGCAAATGCTTGAAGCTTGCAGAATTTCCGCAGAGGCACTTAAAGTAGCAGGGGAGGCAGTTGAACCGGGTGTTTCAACCTGGGAGATTGACCGCGTAGCCCGAAAGTATATTGAAAGCAAAGGTGCAAGACCCACTTTTCTTAACTATAACGGCTTTCCTGCTGCGGCATGCATTTCCATAAATGATGAGGTTATTCATGGTATTCCTAACAAAAACCGCATTATACGGGCAGGCGACATAGTAAGTATCGACCTCGGAGCCTGTATCAACGGTTTTACCGGTGATAATGCCGCCACTTTCGCGTGCGGAGATGTTTCTGCAGAAGCGAAGCGGCTGATGGAAACTACCGAACAGAGCCTTTACGAAGGTATCAGGAAGGCAGTTCCGGGCGGCAGACTCGGTGATGTTGGTTTCGCAATTCAAAGCTACTGCGAAGAGCGAGGCTACGGTGTTGTAAGAGAATATACAGGGCACGGAGTTGGTTCCGCGCTCCACGAAGACCCCGCGGTTCCGAACTACGGCACTCAAGGAAGAGGCGTACGTTTGGTACCCGGCATGACAATTGCCATTGAACCCATGATTAATGAGGGTAAGGCATCTGTTAAAACATTGTCTGACGGCTGGACGGTAAAAACAACCGACGGCAAATTGTCCGCACACTTTGAGCATACAATTGCAATAACAAGCAGCGGTCCGTTAATAATGACAAAGATATAACTTAAACAGAATGAAAACACAATATCAGTAAATCAGGAGGTAGTTGTTATGTCTAAAGACGATATGATCGAAGTTGAAGGTACTGTCTTGGAAGCGTTACCCAACACAACTTTCCAGGTAGAACTTGAAAACGGTCACAAAATTCTCGCCCACATTTCCGGTAAGCTAAGAATGAACTATATTCGAATCCTTCCGGGTGATAAGGTTACAGTAGAAATGTCGCCATATGACCTTACACGTGGACGTATTACATGGCGCTCAAAATAAGTAAAAGGCATAAGCTGAATTTTAGGAGGTATTCTAATGAAAGTCAGACCTTCTGTCAAGAAAATTTGCGAAAAATGCAAAGTTATTAAACGTAAGGGTAAAATCATGGTTATCTGTGAGAACCCTAAGCACAAACAGCGTCAGGGTTAATCCCAACGCAGAAACCATATTTGGAGGTGCAACTGACAAATGGCTCGTATTTCAGGTGTTGATTTACCAAGAGATAAGAGAGTAGAAATCGGTCTTACCTATATTTTCGGTATCGGCCGTAAGACTGCTAGCGAAATTATTGCTGCAACAGGCGTAAATCCTGACACAAGAGTTAAGGATCTTACTGAAGACGATGTTGCAAAATTACGTGAGTATATTGATCACAATGTTAAGGTTGAAGGTGACCTTCGTCGTGAAACAGCTTTCGATATCAAGAGACTTGTAGAAATCGGTTGCTATCGTGGCGTTCGCCATCGTAAAGGTCTTCCCGTTAGAGGTCAGCGTTCAAAAACAAATGCTCGTACTCGTAAAGGTCCCAAGAAGACTATAGCTAACAAGAAGAAATAAGTCGAAGGAGGTATTAGAATGGCTACAAAAGCTACCGGCAAAAAAGGTGCCGGAACACGCAAGCGTCGTGAACGTAAAAATATTGAACGCGGTGCGGCTCATATCCAATCCACCTTCAATAACACAATTGTTACTATTACTGATACTCAAGGCAATGCAGTTTCATGGGCAAGTGCCGGCGAAATGGGCTTCAGAGGTTCTCGTAAGTCCACTCCCTTCGCAGCACAGACAGCTGCTGAAACAGCAGCAAAGGTTGCTATTGAGCACGGTATGAAAACTGTTGAAGTTTATGTTAAAGGCCCCGGTTCAGGAAGAGAAGCTGCAATCAGAGCATTACAGGTTGCAGGTCTTGATGTTACACTTATTAAAGACGTAACACCCATTCCTCACAACGGATGCCGTCCGCCTAAAAGAAGACGTGTATAACATTATAGGAGGAAACGAATTATGGCAAGATATACCGGTGCGGTATGTAAGCTTTGCCGCCGCGAGGGTCAGAAGCTCTTTTTAAAGGGTGGCAGATGCTATACCAATAAATGCGCTATTGAGCGCCGTTCCTATGCACCCGGCCAGCACGGTCAGGGTCGTAAAAAGATTTCCGAATACGGAATGCAGCTTCGTGAAAAACAGAAAGCAAGACGTTATTACGGAGTTCTTGAGGGACAGTTCCACAAATATTTCCTTATGGCTGAAAAAATGCCGGGTCAAGCAGGTGAAAACCTTCTTAAACTCTGCGAAAGCCGTTTGGATAATATAGTTTACCTTCTCGGTTGGGCAGATTCCCGCGCAGAAGGCAGACAGCTTGTTACACACGGTCATTTCTGTGTTAACGGCAAAAAAGTTGATATTCCTTCATACCTTTGCAAAGCAGGGGATGTAGTTTCCATTAAGGAAAAATCAGCACAGACCGACGCATTCAAGAACATTATCGAAGCAAACGGAAGCCGTCCGGTTCCAACATGGCTTGATATCAATCGTGACGCTCTCACAGGTAAGGTAGTTAACCTTCCCGAAAGAGACCAGATTGAAGCTCCTGTTGCGGAGCATCTTATCGTCGAGTTCTATTCGAAATAATGCTCTTTAGCCTCGAGCCTATAAAGGCTAAACAAAAAACGCAGATATTCTGTGTAATTTTTAAGGAGGGTTTGGTATGATTGGTATTGAGAAACCCGAAGTAAGATTTACCGGTTCAGCAGAAGATTCAGCATACGGCACATTTGTTGTTGAGCCTCTTGAAAGAGGTTTTGGTACAACACTTGGTAACAGCCTTAGAAGAGTTCTTCTTTCGTCGCTCCCCGGTTATGCAATTACTTCTGTAAAGATTGATAATGTTCTTCATGAATTCTCAACGATCCCGAACGTAAAAGAGGATGTAACTGAGATTGTTCTTAACCTTAAGGGCGTTATTCTCAAAATACACGGAGACGGTCCCAAGATTATGTATATCGAGGCTAACGGCTCCGGTGAAATCACCGCGGGTGACATTAAAGCCGATTCTGAGGTTGAAATTCTCAACCCCGACCACCACATTGCTACACTTGATGCTGATGCACACGTAACAATGGAGCTTACTGCTGACAAGGGCAGAGGTTATGTTTCTTCTGACAGAAACAAACAGATTCTCGAACCCGCAATCGGCGTAATCGCAATCGACTCTATCTACACACCCGTTTTAAAGGTGAACTACACAGTTGACAACACTCGTGTAGGTCAGATTACCGACTACGACAAGCTCACTATTGATGTTTGGACAGACGGAACAATTTCTGCTAAAGAAGCTGTTTCATTTGCTGCAAAAATTCTTACTGAGCACCTCAATCTCTTTGTTGAACTTTCTGATGAAGTTTCTCAGACAGAGATTATGGTTGTTAAAGACGATACTTCTATGGGTAAGGTTCTTGAAATGACTATTGAAGAGCTTGACCTCTCAGTTCGTTCATTTAACTGCCTCAAGAGAGCCGGTATCAATACTGTTGAAGATTTAATCAATAAAACTGAAGACGATATGATGAAGGTTAGAAACCTTGGCAGAAAATCTCTTGATGAGGTTGTTGCTAAATTGGCTTCTCTTGACCTTTCTCTTCGTGATGAAGACGAATAAAAAATTCGTATTTTCTACAAAGGAGTGATTTAGATGCCCGGAACCAGAAAACTCGGCAGAGCAACCGATCATCGTAACGCAATGCTTCGTAACATGGTTACATCCTTACTTGAAAACGGTAAGATGACAACAACAGTTACAAGAGCTAAAGAAGTTCGCGCTATGACTGAAAAAATGATTACTCTTGCTAAGGTTGACAGTCTCCATAATAAGAGACAGGCTATGGCATATATTACTAAGGAAGATGTCGTTAAAAAGCTTTTTGACGAGATCGCTCCCAAGTACAAAGATGTAAACGGCGGTTACTGCCGTATAATCAAGACTGAAGCTCGCCGCGGTGACGCAGCAGAGATGTGCATTCTTGAATTAGTTTAATTTAATGAAAAAGTTGCTTGACTTTCTGGTCAAGCAACTTTTAGTTTTATGACCCTATAAGAAAAACAATTTTTTCTTATAGGGTCATATTTGTTATTAGTTTATTCTTTATCTAAAATAATCTTTGCAATCTTATAAACATCACCGCAACCGAGTGTGAGGACTAAATCACCTTCGCCGATATTTTCTTTAAGATAATCGGCAACTTTAGGGAATGTATCGAACCAAACAGAGCCGTCAATTTCATCTGCAAGGTCCTGTGTTGTAATACCATAGATGTTAATTTCTCTTGAACCCATAATCTCGGTTAATACAACTCTGTCGGCAATTGAAAGAGCCTCTGCAAAGGCGTTAAGGTGCATTTTGGTACGACTGAAGGTGAAAGGCTGGAAAACAGCCCAAACACGCTTGTAATCCATTTTCTTGGCGGCTGAAAGGGTAACCTCAAGCTCAGCAGGATGATGGGCATAGTCATCAACGATATCAGCACCGTTATATGTTCCTAAAAATTCAAATCTTCGTCCTGCACCTTTAAAGGAAAGGATACTATTTTTACACTGTTCCACACTTGCACCGCAGTACATTGCAGAAGCGATTGCTGCAAGGGAATTAAGGACATTATGTTCACCGGGAACACTCAATTCGATTTTTGTCTTTAATTCACCGTCAATGTAAAGGTCGTAGCAGGGGAAAGCGCCGTTGTTGTAGCCGACATTTTTTGCAACATATTTGCAACCGTCGCTTTTTCCAAAGGATATCATTGTTTTTCCTTTGCTTATCCCCTCAATACTGTCAAGTGTGTTTTTGTCATCACCGTTAAAAATAACTGCTTTTGTTGACATATCGGCAAATTTTCTGAACGAAGCCTCCAGATTTTCGAGAGTCTTGAAATACTCCATATGGTCTTGGTCAACATTGAGAATAACGCTGATATCGGGGGTGAGGTCAAGAAATGTATCTTTATATTCACAAGCCTCACAAACCAGAATATCGCTTTTTCCTACCCTACCGTTAGTACCTGTAAGGGGTAATTTACCACCGATAACAGCAGAAGGGTCAAAATCGTTATCTATTAAAATATGGGTGAGCATTGAAGTAACGGTTGTTTTGCCGTGAGTTCCGCAAACACCTATGCAGTTGTCATATTTTCTTGTGAAATAGCCGAATAATTTACTGCGTTCAAAGGTAGGAATTCCGATTTCCTTGGCGGCAACGAGTTCAGGGTTGTCAGGAAGAAGAGCAGCAGTATAAACCACCATATCTGCGCCTTCAACATTTTCTGCCTTCTGTCCCATTGTAACGGGGATTCCTAAAGCACGAATACGCTTTAAAGTATCAGATTCATTGTTATCGGAGCCGGTAAGATAATGACCTTGCGCATGTAAGATTTCTGCCAAGGGACACATACCGCTACCGCCTATACCAATAAAATGAATTCTTTTAGCAGTTTTTATTACTTCATCAATTAACATATTTAAAAATCCTTTCGGTTAGGATTGCTCTATTACTAAAATTATACTCCAACAGAGAAGAAAAATAAACCCTTTAAAAAGATTTATTTAAATCTTTCGAATAAATTTCGCTTATCAAGACTTTTTCTTAAAAGCGAACCTAAAACACCGCAGGAGATAATTTCTCCCAGACAAACAGTGAAGGCAAAAAACCAATAAGTGCCCTCCAAATTATAAATATTCAACAGTATAAATGGGACGACAATTGTGTTTGCGATTATGGGAGGAAGTGTTGCAATAATTTTATGTTTTCTCAGAAAATATGTTCCGAGAGCACCTAATAAGGTTGCTATACTACCGAAAACAATATCCCAAACAGCACAGCCCGTAAGAATATTTGCAAGTACACAGCCGATAAAAAGCCCCGGAATAGCTGCAGGTGTATACAAGGGTAAAATAGTTAATGCTTCAGAAAACCTGACTTGAATGGCAAAACTTGCAAGACCAAGTGCAGAGGCAAGATATGTTAAAACAACATAAAGAGCCGCTATAATTGCCGCAATTGAAATGTTCAAAATTTTCTTTCTGTTTTTCATTTTAATCAACTCCATAGTTTTTATTAGTGTGAGGATGGTTTCGAACTCACATTTTAAAGAAGAAAAAGGGTTTATTTTTCACTTTGTATAAAAAAAGCAAGGATTTTTCGTACAAAAAAACATTGCTTATTTTAGAGAAAAAAGATATTATTATATATATTATTCCCATTGGAAAGGGTGGTTTTTATGATTAATGTAACAATTTGGAACGAAGGCAGGCACGAAAAAGAAAGTGAATCAATCGCTAAAGTGTATCCCAATGGTATACACGGTTGTATTGCTGACTTTTTGGGCACCGATGAGGAGCTTAATATAACAACAGCTACTCTTGATGATGCTGAAAATGGTCTTCCTGAAAGCGTTCTTCAAAATACGGATGTTCTTCTTTGGTGGGGGCATATGGCGCACGAATGTGTTTCTGATGAACTTGTTGAAAGGGTTTACAACCGAGTTATGCGTGGAATGGGTTTTATTGCTCTTCACTCCGCTCATTTCTCAAAGCCTTTTAAAAAATTAATGGGTACAACCTGTTCTCTGAAATGGCGCGACGGTGACAGAGAAAGACTCTGGTGTATAAATCCGTCCCATCCTATTGCAAAGGAAGTTCCGGAACAGTTTAATATACCTGTTGAAGAAATGTATGGCGAACGATTTGATATCCCTCAACCTGATGAACTTGTGTTCATTGGTTGGTTCAAAGGTGGCGAGGTTTTCCGTTCCGGTTGCTGTTGGCAAAGAGGACTTGGCAAGGTATTCTATTTCCAACCCGGTCACGAGGAAAATCCTACATATTATATTCCCGAAGTACAGAAGATTATCAACAACGCCGTTCATTGGGCGGCGCCTGAAAAAGTTGTTCCCGAAATAATCTGTCCTTGGGTAGAATCCGTTGAAGCAAACTACAACGGTGACAACAAATAAACATTATATCACATATTTTTGTTTGTATCAATAAAAAAGGTCGTGAAATTATGATAAAATTTGTTTTTCAAGGTGATTCAATAACAGACGCTAACCGTAACAGAGATGATATAGCTAACTATGGCTATGGTTACCCTAATCTTGTTGCATCCGAACTTATGTGCAAATATCCTGGTGAATATGAATTTATAAATGAAGGTATTAGTGGTAACAGGATTGTTGATTTGTATGCACGAATCAAGCAGGATTTAATTAACCATAAGCCCGATTACCTTTCAATTCTTATTGGTGTTAATGATGTTTGGCATGAGCTTAATGAACAAAATGGTGTTGCTGCACCTAAGTTTGAAAAGATTTATTCAATGCTTATTGAAGAGGTTAAGGAAGCACTTCCAAATATTAAAATATTTATTTTAGAGCCTTTTGTTCTTAAAGGTTCGGGCACAGAAAAATATTTTGACGAGTTTCTCGCAGATGTTAAATTACATGCTCAGGCGGCAAAAAATGTTGCAGAAAAATATGATTTAACCTTTATTCCTCTTCAGGAAAAATTTGATGAAGCTTCAAAATTAATGCCTCCTACCTATTGGACAGCAGATGGAGTTCATCCCACCGCCGCAGGTCACGGGCTTATTAAGAATGAACTTATAAAAATGATGATATAATAAAAACAGTCCGTTTTGGACTGTTTTTATTATATCACAAAAGGTGTTTCATTATTTTCAGGTTCTGCTACCTTAAGAATGTAATCTCTGCTTTCCAAAGCACCCATTTCGCAAAGAGCAGAGGTGGCAGTTTTGTAAGCAAGGTCAGGGGTGTTATTCTCTCTGCTTAAATGTGCAAGAACGAAGTGGGTAGTGCCTTTGTTTACAAGAGCTCTCAGGGTATCTGCACAAGCGTCATTTGAAAGGTGACCTATATCGGACAATATTCTCTTTTGAAGAGTGAATGGATAAGGACCGCTTCTGAGCATTGCGATATCATGATTTGATTCAATATAAACAAGCTTACAACCTGTGATTTTAGAAAGAATTTCGCTTGTTACATAGCCGGTATCAGTCGCAACGGCTATTTTTGTTGAACCGTCGGTACCTGTAACCACATAACCCCTACCATCTGCACAGTCGTGGGATGTTTTGAAGTTCTCTATTCGTAATCCTGCAATTTCAAGGGGCGTGTCAGGAAGTGTTATATCTATGTGCTTTTCGCAAAGTGTACCTTTTCTTTTTAAAGCAAGTAATGTTCCGTTTGGAGCATAGATTGGTATATTGTGTTTTGCGGCAAAAACACTTAAACCGCAAACATGGTCTGTGTGCTCATGTGTCAGAAGAATTGCTCGTATCTGACTTACATCAACGCCTATATTATTTAACATAGTATTTGTTTGTTTGGCACTTCTGCCTACATCAATAAGCACTCCACCATCATGGTCACCGATGTAAACAGAATTGCCGCTGCTCGAAGAGAACAGCGGGCAAAATTTAAGCATATATTTTATTCCTCTTCAAATTTAACTCTGGAAATTTCTGCGCCTACAGCAGTAAGCTTTTCAACAAGGTTTTCATAACCTCTGTCAATAAGTTTAATGTTGCCAACAGTGGTTTCACCCTCTGCCATAAGACCTGCGATAACCATTGCAGCACCAGCTCTAAGGTCGTCTGCTTCAACCGGAGCAGCATGAAGCTTGTCCACACCGGTAATAAGAGCTGTATCACCATTTACAATGATATTTGCACCCATTCTTCTTAATTGGTCAATATATTTAAAACGATTATCCCAAACATCTTCAACAACTGTGCTTGTACCGTTACAAAGACAGAGCATTGTTGCAAACTGGGGTTGCATATCTGTAGGGAAGCCGGGATGAGGACTTGTTTTTACCCTACAAGCTTTCATTCTTCCACCATCAGAAATTATTCTTACACTTTCATCATATTCAATAACTGTTACTCCACAATCTTCAATTTTATTGGTGATAGATTCAAGATGCTTAGGAATAACGTTGTCAATGGTTACATCTCCGCCCACAGCAGCGGCAGCGACCATATATGTTCCCGCTTCAATCTGGTCAGGGATTATGGAATAAGTGCAGCCGTGCATTTCTTCAACACCACGAATTTTAATAACTTCAGTACCTGCACCGCGGATATCTGCCCCCATCGAGTTGAGAAAGTTTGCAAGATCAACAATGTGGGGCTCTCTTGCAGCGTTTTCGATAACGGTAAGCCCCTTTGCTTTTACCGCAGCAAGCATAGCGTTAATCGTTGCACCAACTGAAACAACATCAAGATAAATAGATGAACCATAAAGTTCTTCTGCTTCTAAGCTTACGAGAGCATTTTCTGTATTAACTGAAGCACCCAAGGCCTCGAAAGCTTTGATGTGTTGGTCAATGGGACGAACACCAAAATAACACCCTCCGGGGAGAGCAACGCAAGCTTTTCCGAAATTGCTTAAAAGTGCACCTAAAAGGTAGTAGGATGCACGGAGCTTACTTGTCATTTTATCAGGAATTGTAACCGGTGATACATTTTTTGAATTAACAAGAATCGCATTGGGTTCAGGCTTTGCAACCTCTGCACCGAGAAATTCAAGAATTTTTATCATCATACGAACATCGCTGATATCAGGAACATTTTCAATTCTGCAAACATCACCTGAAAAAACAGATGCCGCGATTATGGGTAAAGCGGCATTTTTAGCACCGCTGATATTTATATTACCATGAAGCTTGTTGCCACCGTGAATAACAAACTTTTCCACAAACCGCACTCCTTTTTGAGAGATAGTATATCGGTGAAAAAAACCGCACCGATTCGGCAGAAAAAGTCACAACTATACAGATATAGTATATCACTTTTATATCAAAAAAGAAAGTGGTATTTGCAATAATCCGAAGATTATTTTTATATAAAATTTTTATTCTTTTTTTGTAGCAATACACAAATTCAGGTTTTTAGTTTTAGTAGTGCATCATTTTATAAAAATTAGGGTAGTCGGCTAAAAATTTATTTAATGTTGTTCTTGTGGTTGAACCGGGGTCATTAATATAAAATGATGAAGTTGTGAGAGTGCTTGTTGCTTTTACACCGGTAATTACAACATAATGCTGACTACCATTGGATTTTTTTGCACCTAGGAGAACAGGTTTACCGGCATTCAGGAGGTTATATATCTTATCAAGATAACCGCTGGAAGAGGTTATAATCGTGTAATCAGAGGGCCAATAAACTGCACCACCCGAAGTATAGGATAGTTTTTTAGCCATTGCGTTAGGATAGATTGTTGTATTTGTTCGGTAGCTTTCGAGCATAGCAATAGCAGTTGTGGCACATCCGATTTTGCTGATGGTTTGTCCTGAAGATCCTAAAGTAACATTTGCCCAACGGGAGTCTGTTTGCTTATAGTCGGGTACATTTAATTTGATTGCATTATAGGAAGTGGTTGAAGGTGTTGTAAGATAGCTTGAAGAAACATAGCCTGTATTTGTGCCATTGTAGACGATTTCAGAAAAATTACCGCTTGTGGAAAGGACAGTAACCTGGGTTCCGCTTGCAAGATAGTCTTTAATTGTTGCAGTGCTTGAGGCAGCGTTTCTCACACGAAGTCTGCCCGATGTGGTTTTAACAGTACGAACTTTTGTTGAAGTAGTTGTAATATAATCTTCGTGGCAGTAGCCGTAACCGGATGCTGAATATTGAACTTGCCAATAGCTTCCGCTTTTTGAAATGAGTGTTATATGGGAATCCTTTTTTAGGGTTGTTTTTACTGTCGAACTTGAGGAAGCTGAAGAACGGACGTTTAAAGCAGTTGAACTTGTGGTTACTTTACCCACACCGTAAATGTTTAGACTCGCTTTGCCTTTTGGTATAAAGCTAAAAAGGGAGAAACACATTACCGTCGCTAATAGAATACTCATTAATTTTTTCATAAAAAATACCTCGTATGGAAGATTTTTCGTTGCTTTTTATAAGCCAACGAATGTGTCAATCTTACCATACGGGGTGTTGTAAAGTCATTGTATAAATATTGGAAATGTTAAATTCATTTGTTTTGCTCAATCAACTCCAATGCAATTTGTTGCAGTTCTTCAAATGAGCTTATAAGTCCGATTCTTGCTCTGTAATTGGCGGCACCATGTAGACCTTTTGTGTACCAAGCGGCATGTTTCCTTGCTTCTCTTATGCCGACTCTTTCACCTTTATACTGACAAAGAGTTTCTATGTGTTTTAACATAACACGCATTTTTTCAATAACGGGTGGGTCGGGGAGAATAACCTCGTGGTCAAGGTAAGCATTGATTTGAGAGAATACCCAGGGTCTTCCGAGAGCACCTCTGCCCACCATTACCATATCGCAACCTGTTTCTTCCATAAGTCGAGCGGCACTTACACCGTCAACAATATCCCCGTTTCCGATAACGGGAATTGAAACCGCTTGCTTAACCTGACGGATTATGTCAGTGCTAACAGGTGGAGCATACATCTGAACTTTAGTTCTGCCATGAACTGTAATTACTGCTGCACCCGCATCCTCGCATCTTTTAGCAAGTTCAACGGCGTTGATGTGGTCACCGTCCCAGCCTGAACGCATTTTTACCGTAACGGGAACTGTGGAAACTTCTGCAACAGCTTTAACGATGTTTGCAGCTAAAACAGGGTCTTTCATAAGTAATGCACCGCCACCTGAAGAAGCAACCTTTGGTGCAGGGCATCCCATATTTATGTCTATAAAATCAGGGTTGTATTCAAGAGCTTTTTTGGCGGCAATTGCCATAGTTTCCGGTGAGTTACCGAAAATCTGTGATCCTGCAGGACGTTCCGTTTCGGTAATTGAAAGCAACTCGGCACTTTTTTTGTCACCGAGACTAATTCCCTTTGCGCTTGCCATTTCACAAACCGTGTATGCCGCACCGTAACCGCGACAGAGTTCTCTGAATGCTCTGTCTGCAACACCTGCAAGAGGTGCAAGGGCGGCTTTTTCAGTTATTTCTAATTTTCCCAGTTTCATTTAGCGTCTCCGAGTTTTGAAACATAATTTTTTATTGCATCAAAGGATTCTTCGCTGATGTGATGCTCAATTTTACAAGCGTCCTCGGAGGCAGTTTTTTCGTCAACACCGAGTCTTACAAGAAAATCCGTAAGCATGGTGTGTCTTTCAAACATTTTTAGAGCAACTGCTGTACCTTCATTTGTAAGTGTAATATAGCCTTTACCGTCAACATTAATGTAACCGCCATTTTTCAAAAGACCTATAGCACGGCTAACACTGGGCTTTGAGTAACCCATATATTCGCAAATATCAATAGAGCGAACGCTATCGCTCTTTTTTGTAAGAATGTAAACGGTCTCAAGATACATTTCGCCCGATTCCTGTAAATGCATTAAAAGACCTCCTTTAATTATTAATCGTTCTGTCCTAAATCTGTTTTTCGTAAAGTGTAGTTTCCGCTTTTAAGCTCTCTTAAAAGGTCATCATTGTTATTTATGGGGCTTTTAAAATAGATACCACCGGCACAAGCATCGCCGATTTCGTGAAAATCAGAGCCTGAAACAACGATTGATTTGTTATGCTTTCTTGCCCAGATTTCTGCAATTTCGTTGTTGGATTGGTGACGGGGATTTCCGTTGAAAATCTCGTAACCGTCAAGAATATTCCAATCGGTTACTTTCATACCGCGTCTGAATGGGTGTGCCTGAATAAAAAGCAAACCTTTATCGTGGCAAAGCTTCGAAAATTGCTTCGGTGTCATTGCCATAAGGTCACCGTTTGAACGCAAAAATTCTTCAGTTACACCGTAGACTAAATAATCGTTAGAGGTGTTATAAAAGTTTATTTCGAAACCTAAAAGAACAATGAAACGGTCGCCTGCAGCATCTTTTACTGCCTGAAAACCTTTCATAAAATGGTCGATTTTTTCATCCCATGAGGCATTTTCAAGTCCTGCTCTTTCAAAGGTTGAAGCATTGAGATGGTTTGTCAGGACAAAACCTTTATAATTACTGTCACGGTAGCTTTCAATTAAATCCTCAGCATAAGCTACTGCGCAGGTACTGACCTCTTTAGTGTGAGTATGCATTTCAAATAAATATTCCATAAATAACTCTTTTCTTGTATTTAAAATTCACTTAATAAATTATAACTCTTTTTCAGTTGAATGTCTATATTTATTGTTGCAAAATTCTGCAAAAATGATACAATGAAATTAATAAATTATAAGTGGGTGCACATTATGAAAAAATTAAAAGCGGCAGTTATCGGTGTTGGGGGTATTTCCAACGAGCATATTAACGGCTATATAAAAAATGAAAATGTTGATTTATACGCTTTCTGCGATATAAATGAAAAACAACTTAAATTTATGTCTGAAAAATATGGCGTACCTGCAGAGCGTTGCTTTACCGATAAGGACGAAATGCTCAAAGCTCTTCCTGAAATTGATATCGTAAGCGTTTGTACCTGGAATGCAGCTCATGCAGAATGTGCTATTGCTGCTCTCAATGCAGGAAAAGACGTTATCTGCGAGAAGCCTATGGCTATGAATACAAAACAGGCGGAAGAAATGCTTGAAGCCGCAAAGAAGAACGGTAAGCTTCTTCAAATAGGTTTCGTTCGTCGTTATGGTAACGATACCGATGTTATGCAGGATTTTATTAATGCAGGAAAATTCGGTGATATTTACTATGCAAAAGCTACATATCTTCGCCGAAACGGTAATCCGGGCGGTTGGTTCGGTGATAAATCACGTTCAGGTGGCGGCCCTCTCATTGACTTGGGCGTTCACGTAATCGACCTTTCAAGATACCTTTGCGGTAACCCCAAGCCCGTTTCAGTTTACGGCGCAACCTTCCAAAAACTTTTTAACCGTCCTGAAATCAAAGGCGGTAAAGGTTATACATCTGTTTCTGCAGGAGATAATGATATATGCGATGTTGAGGATTTTGCAACTGCCCTTATTCGTTTCGATAATGGTTTGGTGCTTTCTGTTGAAGCAAGTTTCTCTCTTAATATTAAAAATGGCGAGGGTAATATTCAGTTCTTTGGAACAAAAGCAGGTGCAAAGCTTGACCCACAGGTTGAAATTTTCACAGATGAAAACGGTTATCTTGTAGATATGAGCTTTAACCAAGATACCTCGCTTTCTTTTGATGGACTTTTCTGCAGAGAAATTAACCACTTTGTTGATTGCGTTCTCAACGGTACACCTTGTAAAGCACCTGCAGAAGACGGTGTTGAAATAATGAAAATTCTTGATGCAGTCTATGAATCTGCAAGAACAGGGCATGAGGTTGTAATAAAATGATTTACCTTGTAAACCTCCCTGGCGAAGGGCGGGGGACCACACCGAAACTTGTTTTGGTGTGGTGGAGGGTTCTAGTGCCGTAAGGCGCGTATAATAAAATCCTTCACCTTATTCTTATTGTTGTTGTTTTAACAAATTATAAGGCGGTTTTGCTTATGAAAAAATGTGATAGTTGCGGTAAGCTTTATCAGGAAAACAAGGATGTTTTCTGTCCTCATTGTGGTGCAGTGGCACAAAAGCAATGCACTCATGGTTCTTCCTTTGATTCGGGAAGATACAACAGAGATGAGATTTATCAAAACAATAATACTCAGTATACTGCATATACTCAAGGAGTTGAACCTCACGCTCAAAGAGAAAAATACCCCTACAACAGATTTGAAGACACCTTCGGCGATGCAGGACAATATGCCGATGAAACCCCGAGAGTTAAAGCTTTTCCGGATTTCAGTAAAACTAAAAATAATGAAAAAAATAAAATAAAAACAGGCATTATTATTTTTATTTGTATTCTCGCTTTTAATTTCCTTGCAGGTATTTTTTCGTTCTCTGATGATGTAAGTGATTCTGATTATTGGGACTTTGAAGATGGAAGTGAAGTGTATGTGAACGAAAACGAGTTTTACCCGGTTTCAAGCAGTGCGAGTATAAAGCTTATTGGTGAAGAAAACGATTGCAAAGTATTTGAACTTTTAATTGAAGATGCATATTTTCCTTATGAGACGGTTAATCAATCTACTGAAATAAAGGATTATATAGTTGACGGTGATATGTTTGTGGAAGCTCAAATTTGTACATTTTCTCATACAGAGATTCCCGAGATCGTTTATAGTATTGCCGTTGATGAAAGCTATTGTATATCTGCAAAAAATGGAGAATATGCAGGTCATTATATTTTTGAGTATGATTTTGATTACGGTGAAATAGTCAATTTTTTAAGCGGAGTTTCAATGTATCTTGAAAACGGTATGTATGTTAATGTTGAACTTCCGTTCGGTGCTTTCAGCATTTCCGAGGACGGTGAGGTAACATATTACACCTCCTATGCAGATGATAGCACAGAATGGAATATGGTTTTTACAGAATGCTCCAATGAAATGACAGTCAGCGATTACGATGTATGCATAGTTTTAAATGATGAAGAATAAAACGAAAAATACCGCTATATGCGGTCTTGTAACGGCACTTTCCGTGGTGCTTATGATGTTAACAACATTAATTCCTGTTTTTATGTATGTGATTCCTATTATTACAGGACTTCTGGTGCTTTTTACGGCAGATGTTTCAGATGAAAAATGGGCAATAGGCGTGTATTTCGCAACCGCATTTCTATCAATGCTTTTGCTTACAGATAAAGAAGCTGCATTGACTTATGTTCTCTTTTTCGGCTATTACCCCATATTAAAAGACGTAATAGAAAAACTACCCAAATGGGTAGCTTGGATTTTAAAATTTATTCTTTTCAATCTGGCAGCGGTGGGTATTGGTGCAATAGGATTTTTCCTTTTCGGAGTATCGGGTGAAGAATACAATGAATTCGGCAAATATACTGTTCCGATATTACTTGTTATGGCGAATGTCGTGTTCATTCTTTACGATGTCAGTCTTACAAGAAACAGATTCTTATTAACACGACTATCGGATAAGTTTAAGAAAATGATTAAATAAAAATTGGAAACCACTTAATCAAGATTTTTGATTAAGTGGTTCATTTGTTTATGCTATTGTATTGGAAGCTTCTCTGTCATAATCAAGAATACCGATATATGTTCTGCCAACATTAAGTGAAAGCTCATCACCGTTTTTGTTGTAGAATTTCATCATATCTGCACTCTCACCCTTTTTCCATGTAATTTCTGTGTAAGAACCGTTGGAAACATAAATACCTGTTCCTTCAGAAAGATCGAAATCTACTCGACCTTTTGAGTCACCCATTGAGGAAACATCTGTATAGCAGAGAATTATGTTTTCAAAGTTTTGTTGTGTGCCCTCGCTGTCAACAAATTTGTTGCCGTTAAGTGAGCTGAGATAAACTTTGTTTTCTTCGTCGTAAGTGTAGGTGTAGGTGTAGCTCGAAGAGAATGAAACAGTAAGTTCATTACAGGGAGATGAAAGTGTCTTCGTTTTTTTGTTAAATTTAAAGGGAGTTTCATAGCCATCTTCAAGAGTTGTTCTGTATTCTTTGTCCTCTATAGCTTTTGCGATTGCTTCGTCAGTTGTATAAGCAGTATGCTCTGAGGAAACACCTCTTGAGCTATCGCGATAGAAATAGTTATCATACAGACCGTTTACATTGTTAACACCGTGGTTCGCAATTTGTGTTTTTGCATAGGGACTAAAACCATAATGAACAAAAATACCGTCAAAGCCTTCTGCTATATCAACAAAATAGTGTCTTGCACTTCTGATTGGACCAACTTTTTCGGGAATTCTTGAAGCATCAGCGTACATAAGCAGCATTCTTGTAATACCGCCTTCAGCAACCATTTCCCAAACAATGTCGGAAGAGGTGAGACCCCATTGAGGTCTTGCATCGGGATGGTTCTCCACAACAATGAAAACAGGTCGGTTTGTTAATAATTTTTTGTTGTAACCTGCTTCGCCTGTGAGAGGATTTCTTATAACAACAGCTTCGGTTGTAGGTTCTGTGGTGGGAGCTTGAGTTGTGGTTTCTTCCTCTTTTTCGCCACCGCAACCTGTAAAAGCACTTACGATAAAAATAAGCGCTAAAGTAAGCGAAAGAATTTTCGCAAAACGTGAATTTTTAAGTTTTTTCATTGGTTCTCTTCCTTTGTTTTTTATCAGAAGCCTTACAGCCAGAATTCAACTAAATGTCGAAGTGTTCCGAATAAAGTAGGATTCTGTGTATCTATTGTAACATCTGCCACAGAAAATGCAAGAGAAAATGAGTAAAAAATGCTTAAAAAAGCAGAAATAAATAATAGAAAATTCAAAGATTTTCCGTGGTTTTCCAAATGCGCTTTTTCACAAAGGGAATATATGACAAAAATTGCTCCCAAGAAGAAAATATACCCGAAATCGCTGTAATATCTCTGAAGAAGTCCCCCTGCCTGAGTGTCGGCAATGACAAGGGCAATGCCTATAAGGAAAAGCGTTACCGTGAGAGCAAAAAGCTTCTTTTCTTTTAAAATATTTTTTACTTTAGGTAGAGCAAAACTGAACCACAGAAGCGGAAGACTTGTAATAAGACCTCCAAAGCAGTATTCGGAAATTGTTTTACCTATATAATTTGATTCAATTTCAACTGACTTTATAAAGGGAAAGTCAGCAGTAAAAGAGGGAACCTGGAAAAGATAGGTGAAAAGTCCCAACCCGATTCTTCCGAAAGAAAAGCCTCTTTTGGTAACATCATTTGTTGTAAGGTTATAAGCAGAGCCAAAATCAAAAGGTGAGCCGAAGCGGATGTAGTTATAATACATAATTCCTGAAGCCACAACTATAAAAGGTATTGCAAGGGTTACAAGTTCTTTTATTCCTTGCTTTTTTAGAATGAATTTATCTTTAAAGAAATAACCGAGGAATAAGGGGAGCGCAACGACGCAAATAAGAACCGATTGAGGTCTGCAACCAACGGAAAGCGCCATACAAAGAGATCCCGAAAAGAAGTTTAGATATCTCTTATTAGTTGTATCAAGCCCTTTAAACCAAAGGTAAATTCCCCAAATAACAAATGCCATCGAGGTCATAATGGGTACGGAATAAAAATCGGGTCGTTTTGCAAGGAAAGTCATTCCGCAACAGTTAATGAAAGTGAGGACGGTTAAAAGATAAGTTCCCACAGAAATATTTTTGAATTTCTTTTTGCAAATTAAATCAAGAAGTTTAAAAACACCTATGGAGAAAATGAGGGCAAATATCATAATTCCCACAGCAGAGGGGAAGGGTGCATCGAAAATTGCCCTGAAAGGAAGATACATAAGTAGCAAGGGGACAATACCGAAATAAACATAATAATGTCCGTCAAAATATGCAACATCCCAACGGTAGCTGTCACCGGTTAATTCTGATTGTGCAGAGCGTGCTACAGTATCATAAGGATTTGCCATCGCTTTAAGCGATTCGGGAACATCCTCGTTGTCTATATAAGCTTTACCCTCAAGAAAAGCCTGCGCTAATTCGTCATATTGGTTGTGGGCATTATAATCTATTTCAACGAAATCAATGCCTTGTCCGTCCCATTTATAAGAATTATAATTTTCTGATGCTATTCCCATAAAGGTTGGATTTATTGTGCCTAGAATAACGATTATTGCACACTGGAGGCATAAAGCAACGGTAATTAATGTGTTTTTTGAATATTCGCTTTCGGTTATTTTCTTTTTATAAAGAATTGAAGAGGGCTTGAAAAGGTAAACAAGGCAAAGAATACCCACAACAATAAAAAATCTTAAGGAAGAGAACTCAAAAGGTCTTTCGCAATTAATTGAAATTGAATCAATATTAACTGTTTCTGAATTGCTTTCAAAAATCAACCCTAATTTTTTGGTGTTTCCCGAAGTGTTTATGTTAATATAATGGCTTTTTTCCACATTGAGATAAACATCTCTTTCGGGTGTACTGTAATAAAACTTATTTGCTTCGTCTGTAAGAAGAATATTAGTGGTTATAACAGAGGAATTGCTTTCGTTTAAGTCTATGTGAATGTTGGTTATTTTCTCGTTAATTTCTAGGATTTCTATGGTTTCATCCGTATAAAAGGTGTAGTACCCCTCGCAGTTTTCATAATCTGCAAGATAGGAGTTAAGATTTATTTCTTCGTTTCCTTTTGTGGAATAAAAATTAATATTAAAAATTGAAATTTCAAGTCCAAGGCTGAAAAGAACAATGGAAACCAATGCAAAAGCAAAGGCTTTTTCTA
Source organism: uncultured Eubacteriales bacterium (assembly GCA_964624385.1). GTDB lineage: Bacteria > Bacillota > Clostridia > Oscillospirales > Acutalibacteraceae > DTU089. The sequence continues at coordinate 19,647 of CAZUZV010000015.1, forward strand.
TATTCTTTTCGGTTTTTGATTTTTTGTAAATAAAGAAAGCGGAAATTGAAAATATTAATAAAAGTAAAATACAAATTACAGTCATAACAACTCTCCGAAAAATATTTTTATATACATCATTAAACCATAAAACGAATTATTTGTAAATATTGTTGAGGCACACAACATATATTATACGGGTGATATTTATGCTCAAAACAGTAAAAAATGAAATTCTTACATATTCGGTATTCGAAAACTATGTTAAAGAACTGAATAATAGATTCGAAAGCCTGAAAATTACAACCTGCGGAAAAAGTCTTTTAAATAAAGAAATTTATGCTTTTGTAATAGGCGAGGGAAAAAGAAATATTGTTTATGTGGGGGGAACTCACGGTCTCGAATGGCTTGCATCGTTGTTGCTTTTAAAATTTACGGAAAATCTGGCTCTTGCTTATGAGAATCAAGGAGCTCTTGCAGGATTCAATATAAAGGATATTTTAGAAAACAGAAAGCTTATTATAATTCCCGAGCTCAATCCCGACGGAATTGAAATTGCGATTAAAGGTGCAACCGCCTGTGGAAGATACAGAGGGGAAAATTTTGAAATATGCAAGGGTGATTTCAGTTGCTGGAGTGCAAATGCAAGAGGCGTTGATATAAACCACAATTTTAATGCGGATTGGTATACTTTAAGAGAAGCGGAAAAGGAAGCGGGAATTGACTCACCCTCACCGAGAAGATACGGCGGTCTTTTTCCCGAAAGCGAACCCGAAACGGCTGCAATTACACGACTTTGCAGAAGAATTCCCCTTGAAATGCTTGTTACTTTTCATTCCCAAGGGGAAGAAATTTATTATGAATACGGAAAGAATACACCTGAAAAATCCCTTCATATTGCAAAGATTTTTTCTGCCTTAACAGATTACACTTTAGTTAAAAATGAGGGCTTAGCTTCAAGCGGAGGTCTTAAAGATTGGTTTATTGAAGAGTTTAAAAAGCCAGCCTTTACTATTGAAATCGGAAAAGGTGAAAACCCGTTGCCCATTGAAGATGTTGATGGGATTTATGGGAAACTTGAAGCAATGATGGTGGTGGGAATGTTGTTTTAAGTTGCAAGTTGCAAATGGCAAGTGGCAAGTTTCGGGACCTGCGGTCGGCAGTTATAATTTTGAATTGTGTTGATTAGTGCAAATTTTATCATCCCTGTTTGCTTTAGCAAATAGGGAGGGGGACCGTTCTTGAATTTAGTTGATTTATAATATTAGTTTATTTCGTGCTGATAGTTGTTGTTTTGATAAAGTGGGTCGGAACGGTGGTGGGCAGTTCTCTTTCGGTAATTATTTAGTATAGGTAACGCAAAAAATAACGTTTTCAAAAAAACTCTTTACAAAGAACATATGTTCTGTTATAATGTGTTTCGTGAACAAATGTTCTATAAAGTTGTAAAGGAAGAGAAAATTGGAAAGGGTAATTTTGCATTGTGACTGTAACTGCTTTTTTGCATCTGTTGAGGCGGCGTTGAATCCCGAACTTAATAAATATGCCTTTGCGGTTTGCGGAGACCCGGAACATCGTCACGGAATAGTTCTTGCGAAAAATGAAAAGGCAAAAAGATACGGAGTGCAAACAGGTGAAGCAATCTGGCAGGCTAAAGCTAAATGTCCAAAGCTTGTAACGGTAGCCCCTCATTACAAAATCTATAAGGAATTTTCAGAAAGAATTTTTAATATTTACTGTCGTTATACTGATTTAGTTGAGCCTTTCGGAATTGATGAATGTTGGCTTGATGTAACGGGGAGTGTTCATCTTTTCGGAAGCGGAAAAGAAATTGCAGATGAACTTCGGGAAGTTATAAAAAAAGAGGTGGGGGTTACAATTTCCGTTGGAGTTTCTTATAATAAAATATTTGCAAAAATGGGTAGTGACTATAAAAAGCCCGATGCAACAACGGAGCTTACACCTGAAAATTTCAAGGAGATTTTATATCCTTTACCCGTTGGAGAGTTATTTATGGTGGGGCGAAGAACTGCAGAAAAGCTTCGCAGTATCGGAATAAGAACTATAGGCGATGCGGCGCAAACGGACGAAAAACTTCTTTACCGCATATTCGGAGAAAATGGCAGAACCTTGTGGCAATATGCCAACGGTTACGATTATTCACCAGTCTTGCGATTTGATTACAGAGAGGCTTATAAATCCATAGGCAATGGTGCAACCTTTAAAAGAGATTTGATGAATTTTAAAGATGTGAGAACCTGCGTTTTCTTTCTTTGCGATAAGGTTGCCGCGCGACTTCGTAAGCATAATTATGAATGCTCCGCATTGCAGGTAGGCATAAAAGACACAAATTTTCAGACAATCCAGCGGTCATCTCAACTGCCGTCACCAACGGATTTATCCTATGATTTGCGACAAGCTACACTTTCTCTCATAGAGGCAAATTTTGATATAGAAAAGGAACCTATTCGTTCCATAACGGTAACAGGAACAAAGCTTTTAAATGGGGAGGATGTGTGCGAACAGATATGTTTATTAGATTTGGATTATCATATAAAAAGAGAAAAAGAACATCGACTTGAATGTACTAAAGACGATATTCGTCATAAATACGGATTGGGAACACTGACTCGGTGTTCATTTATAGACAACGACTTCGGTTTTTAAAATTGTCCATAGCACCGTTTTTTGCTTGGGGCAGTATCTGTATACAGCACCACTCGCTTCAAAACGGCACTCTGAACAATTTTCACGAAAAGGGGAGATTTTAAGTGAAATGCACAATAACTGATTTAAGGTCAAAAGAGGTTATAAATGTTGATAACGGTTGCCGTTTAGGTTGCGTTACGGATGTGGAAATCGACACCTGCACAGGTTGCCTTGTGAGCATAACCGTCTTTTGCGGAAGAGGTGTTTTCGGTTTTTGCGGACGGGGAGATGAGATAGTTGTTTGTTGGAAGGATATTGTTGTAATCGGAGATGATACGATATTGGTTAGAAAAGGCGGAACAAAACTCGCATAGCGGTGCTATGCGAGTTAGTGAAGCGTTAAGAGTGTATAGTGAAGTGTTGAGGGCGAAGCCGATTATAATGATTGTGTGTTGACAAATTGTGAAATGTAACATATAATATAAGTACAAAGGAGCTATCCCGGTGACGGTTAGCCCTGAAGATTAGTTGAAATAACCGCTAAGTTTCCAGGCTTGGGCGGTTATTTTTTTATGCTTATTATGTAACCTGTAGCTACAATAAGGATGATAACAATAAATGTTAAATATTCCATTAGCATCACCCCCTCAATATATCGAGAGGGCAAATACCCTCTCAGAAAAGAAAGGGCTAACCGCCTACCGTATAGGATAACTCCTAAGGGAACAAAAGTTCCGTCTGCTATTGTAACATATTTTAGATATTTGTCAACATTTTTACAAATCATCCACCGACAGCATATCGGAAATTGGCACTTCAAGTGCTTTTGCAAATATTACTAAATCTATGTCGGTAACAAACCTCTCACCGTTTTCTACCCGACGAATAAAGTAATGGTCAACATCGAACCCCATAAGCTGCATTTTGGCTGCCAATTTGCGCTGGGAAAGATTTTTGCTTTTCCGGATTTGCGCTATTCTGCCACCGCAAAGGTTGTTTGTACCGTCGGCAGCTTTGATTTTGAACATAAAAATCCCTCATTTTTGGTGAATAGTGTTTACTTTTCTATTATTCTATGCTAAAATGAGGGTGGTTTTGGTGAATAGTGTTCACCAAAATGTTTTGCTAATCAATAGTTTGCGGAGGTAGGATAATGAATAAGAAAAAAGTTTTAAAAAAGGTAATTGCAATAGTAGTTGCTCTTGCTATAGTTTTCGGAATTTCAGCACTTGTTGCAACGGTTATTCATAACCGTAATATTGCTGTTGCTGATGGTGGCGATAAACCTGTTTCTTCGGTAGTAAAAGATGGTTTATCAGCTTACGAGCTGGCAGTTCAAAATGGCTATGAGGGAACCGTACAGGAATGGCTTAGCTCCCTCTCGGGTAAATCAGCATATCAAATAGCTGTTGATAATGGCTATTCAGGAACTGAAAGTGATTGGTTAAACTCTCTTGAAGCAAAAAGCGAACAAAATGGTGCTACTATTAAATCCGCTTCATTTTCTTCAAAGGGTGAGCTTTTAATAACTCTTTCGGATGGTAGCACACTCAACCTTGGGAAAGCTGTTGGCTCAGATGGTAAGAATGGCAAAGACGGTCTTGACGGTAAGGATGGAAAAGACGGTATCAATGGTACTGATGGAAAAGATGGTGCTAACGGTCTTGATGGTAAAGATGGCACCAATGGTTTCGACGGTGAGGATGGTAAAGACGGTGTAGGTGTTTCCTCTGCATACATCAATGAACAAGGTCAGCTTGTGATTGTTTTCTCTGATGAAACAACTGTAAATCTTGATAAGGTTGTTGGAATGAACGGTGCTGACGGTGTTAGTATTACCAATTCTGAAATCAATTCCAATGGCGAACTTGTGCTTACATATTCCAACGGACAAACCGCTAATTTAGGAATAGTTATCGGTGCTGAGGGTAAAGATGGTATCAATGGTATAGATGGTGTTGATGGTGTAAATGGACTTGACGGAAAAGATGGTATCAGCATTACATCAACATTAATAAACAACAGAGGAGAACTTGTTGTTACATATTCAGATGGAACATCTTACAACCTTGGAGTTGTAGTAGGTGCTGACGGAAAAGACGGACAAAACGGCACAAATGGAACAAATGGTAAAGACGGAATTGATGGTAAAGATGGTGCAGATGGCATAAGTGTAGAAAAAGCAGAAATCAATTCTAATGGTGAACTTGTGTTAACATATTCTAACGGTCAGCGTTCAAACCTCGGTAATGTTATCGGAGCTGATGGCAAGGATGGTACTGATGGTAAAGACGGTACTGACGGCAAAGATGGTACTAATGGCGTTGACGGACAAGATGGTATAAGTGTAACAAAGTCTGAAATCAACTCTAAAGGCGAACTTGTTATAACTTATTCTAACAGTCAGGTCGATAACCTTGGTGTTGTTGTAGGTGCTAAAGGCGAAGATGGAGCAGACGGCAAAGACGGTCTTGGCGGTAAGGACGGAACCAATGGTGCAGATGGTGTCGGTATTGATACAATAAACATCAATGCAAACGGTGAACTTGAAATCACTCTTACAAGCGGAACAACAATGAACCTTGGAGTAATCAAAGGTACTGACGGTAAGGATGGTACAGACGGCAAAGACGGAACAAACGGCACAGATGGTGCTGATGGCAAAGACGGAACAAATGGCGTTGATGGTAAGGATGGTGCTGATGGTATCGGCATAACAGAAACATCAATAAATGAATACGGTGAGCTTGTTATTAAGTATTCTGATAATTCAACTGTTAACCTTGGTATTGTTGTAGGTAAAGACGGCACAAATGGTGTTGACGGAAAAGACGGTGAAAACGGTAAGGACGGTCTTGACGGACAGAATGGTAAGGATGGCACTAACGGAACAGACGGTAAAGATGGTATTAGTGTTACCAAAACCGAAATCAATACAAACGGTGAACTTGTAATTTACTATTCTAATGATACATCTGCAAATCTTGGTATAGTTGTAGGCACAAACGGTAAAGATGGCACAAATGGTGTCAATGGAACGGATGGTAAAGATGGCATTAATGGTCAGGATGGTATCGGTATTTCAGGTGTAGATATAAATACAGATGGTGAGCTTGTTCTTGCATTCTCAGACGATTCAACTGTAAATCTTGGTTGCATTGTTGGTAAAGACGGCATAGATGGTAAAGATGGTGTAGATGGTGAAGATGGTACAGATGGTACAGATGGTGTCGGTATTGCAAATGTTACTATTTCAACAGAGGGCGCATTGACAGTTGAGCTTACAAACGGAACAGTTCTTAACCTTGGTAATATCAAGGGTGAAAATGGTATTGGTATTTCTAAATCCGAAATCAATGCTAATGGTGAGCTTGTGCTTACATATTCAGATGGTAATACCAAAAATCTTGGCAAAGTTGTTGGTGCGGATGGTAAAGACGGTGCTGACGGTAAAGACGGCAAGGATGGCACTAACGGTGCGGACGGTGTAGGAATCAAAACAGTTACCCTATCTGCAGACGGCGAACTTTCAATTCTTATGACAGATAACTCTGCTTACAACCTTGGTAATATAAAAGGTGCAGATGGTAAAGATGGTGCTGACGGTAAAGATGGTAAGGACGGAACTAATGGCGTTGATGGTAAAGATGGTGCTGACGGTAGAGGAATAGAAAGTACGGAAATAAAAGATGGCAAGCTTTGGATTGTGTATTCCGATGATTTAGATAATCCTGTGAATATTGGTGATGTTTACAGCGTAACAGACGGTAAGTCTGTTACTGACGGACAACTTGTATATGTTTTGCTTGATGATGGCACATATGGCGTTAAGGCGGCGAGTACATTTGATTTAACAAATTTGGTAATTCCGTCATCTTACCAAACTATTCCGATTACACAAATACTAGAGGGTGGTTTTAGTGGAAAAGACTGCATAACTTCGGTGTCTCTTCCTGATACTTTAGTCAAAATAGGCAGATATGCTTTTTACAATTGTGAGGATATATCTAATATCGAAATTCCAGAGAACACAGCTTTTATTGGCGCGTACGCTTTCTATAATTCGGGAATTGAATCAGCCACATTCAAATCATCAAATACATGGTTGTCGGGTGATAGCGATTTTAGTTATTATTATTACAGAAGAAGCTATACAACCAATTTGACTGATAATACGGATGCGACTGAAATCCGTATCGAAAATTATGATATTACGGATCCTGTATATGCAGCTGCTGCATTATCTGGAAAAGTTGAATTAGAATATATGATAGAAATCAAAAACAGAGTAACTCTAGATAAATATGATAAAACTTTTTATTGGTTTGCAAACGATTGGACTTGTATTTAATAGTATAATTTATGGAAATAAGGAGATTAATAATGTTCTTGGATTCATCTGAAACCGGCAGAAATATTTCTGCAAAACTATATGCCGATGAAGTTGAAAAGGCAAAACTTTATATTAAAGGCTCTGTTCACTGCTTTTGTAAAAATAATCCTGATATACCTTTTTCGGTCCGGGTTTTGTTTGGCGGTGTAAATAAGAATTGGAATGACACTCCTTTGCAACCGATTTATAATTATTATGAAACACTCGGGTATACCGATGCAGAAGAACGTGCGGCAATAGATGTCGGCAGGCTTTTAAAGACAGTTTTATCAGAAGATGAAATAAGAACATATACTCAAATAAAAGGTTATACTAACGAGTACATTCAAGCTTAATACAAAACTGCACCGATAGGTTGATGCCTTATCGGTGCAGTTTTTTGTGATATTATTTCCTCGTCTTATTATAAACTTTCGACTTAATACTATCAACAAGCGAAAGTTTTGTTTTATCGTGAACTTTAAGTTCGTCGATTGAATAACCTTTCAATGAAAACTCTGCCTTGTCGCTTTCGTAAAGGTCAACTACGTTGCCGTCGGAAAGTTCTGTTAAACAGGAATATACAAAAGAGAATGGGTTCAAGCTGTTTGTTACGTTCTTTCTGTATTTCCAATCTACAACATTGTTCTTGTCATAAAGACCGATTTTAATAACGCCCAGCTTTCTGATTTTCTCGCCCGGGTAGGAGATTATAATTGCATCCTTGCCGTCGATTTTCTTGCTGTAATTTATAACCGAAAACATACAGTTTGAGCAGTAGCCGAGATTTTTGTCAAGGGTATATTTACTCCAGGTTTCGCCACCGTCTGTTGAATCGGTGTAGCCGATGTAACCTGCTGTGTTTCTTGAATACATTCTCAAAACACCGTTGTTAAGTAAAACGAACTGACTCTCGGAGCTTTTTCCTGCATCGCCCACTTGATTTGCTTTTTCGGAGCGTTGCCAGTTTTCACCGTCATCGGTGTAAATAACACTTGTATATTCTTTGCCGTCGTTATTGTCATAAACGGAAAAAACAACTCGCTGTTTGCCGTTCTTTTCAATGCAGATACCCACACCGGGAGAAAAGCCTGTAAATCCTTTTGAATTGATTTCCAAATTCAGAATCTTTCCGTCGGACCAGGTTTCACCGTTGTCAAAGCTTTTTCTTACCCAAAGATAGTAGGTAGGGTAAATCTTAATAGGCGCATAGGCATAGAAGATATTAGCGATTATATCTTTGTCATTTAATGTGCCATCCTTGTTCATTTGTTTTATGAGAACAGGGGAATAGGCTTCTCCGACTTTTTTATAAATATTATAAAATTTATCTACATAGTAGTCATCGTAGCTTGTGTTGTCTGAGAATTTAAGAACGGGTGCAAAACCCTCTTTGTTGAAATCGGCAGCATAGTAGGGGTAATGGCTTTTGTCCAAGGTTGTGCTTTCAGCTTTTTCGTGGGAAGTTTTGTCGCAAAGGGCAAGCTTACCGTCAATAAAACCGTTTTCCTTACCATATGTACCTGCTCGCCAAAGTCCCATATATGCAGGACAAGCATCACTAACGTGATACACAACTCCATTTTTATCTTCGCACAAGGCAGAATCACAGAAAGATGCAGATGTGGGAATAGCTTTTGAGTGGTCAGCATCTTCCATATCGTTAAAATGGTTTACCCAGATAACATCGGACCATGTTTTGCAGTTGTCATCGGAATAGCGGATTACGGTTTCAATGTTTGCAGGGTCATCTGTTCCGTTGCCGTAACGGATGTCACCGCCTGCAATAACTCTTCCGCTTTTGAGGGTGAGTATTGACGGAATTCTGAATAACTTACTGTTAGCAGTACCGGGAGAATAGGGGTTAGTATAAATTGCCATTATTACCACCTTAAATCAATCTGAAAGTTTTAACCTCAAAAGGTGTAATGTTGAAAGTGATTTTGTTATCTTTAAATTCGATTTCTTTTTCATCAACTTCCATAAGGTTTGTTTCGTAAACCTTTGTGAAAGGAAGATTAATGGTAAGGGTTCTTTCTCCGCGAACTCTTCTGCTCTGATATACACGAACAATAATACCATTACCGTCCTGAGCTTGCTTAACTGCATCAATAACAATGTCATTATTGTCGCAGTTAATAAAACTGTGGCTTTCGGGAAGAGTGCCGTTTTGTGCAGAAACAGGAATACCTTTAAGAGAGAAATTTAGCTTGAAGGCTTCCTGAACTGTGCCGCCTGTCTGCCAGGTACCTGCATGGGGGTAGTAGGAATATGTAAAGGTGTGTAATCCTAAATCGCCGAATCTGTCGGGAGTTGTTGGAGCGCGAAGAAGAGTGATTCTCATTCTGCTGTTGAGTATGTCGTAACCGTATTTGCAGTCGTTGAGAATGCTTACACCATAGTCGCCTTCGGAAAGGTCTGCCCATTTATGAGCGCATTGCTCAAAACGAGCCGCATCAAAGGAGGAATTGCGGTGGGTGGGGCGTTTAATAGCGCCGTGAGCAGCTTCAAAGGTTGCTTCAGTGTTAAGCACATTAACATCAAAAGCAGCTTTCATAACCTTGTCGCGTTCCTGCCAGTCAACCTCTGTTTCAAACATTAACTGTCTGCTTCCTGCATAAAGAATAATGTTCTGTGTGATAGTGGATTTATTGAATTTTCTGACAACTTTGAGAACTGCTCTTACAGGTGAACATTCTGTAACTTCAACGCTTTCTGCATTTTCGAGAACCCATTTTTTCTTTTCGTAGTTTTGTTCAAGGTTCCATGCAGTTTCGTGAATGCATTTATCAATGAAAACAGTAATCAGGTTACCCTTGCCGTCAAGAGTTTCGCGGTTGTTTTCTTTATCAAAAATTGATGTAAGAATACCGTTTTCGTCATATTGGACTTTAAGAATTTCGTTTTCGATAATACCATTACCGATTTTAACAGTTTCTTTTTCTTCTGCCTCTTCGAAAGCAAAGAATTTATAACCCATTGGTGGAACTTTATCTGCAATGAATTCGGTGTATTGTTCGCCATCCTTTGTGAACACTCTTGAAAGAGCGCCTATTTTCTTGTTGCCTTTTACTGTAACAGGGGCAGTTACTTCATTTGAAATCATATTCCAAACCACAACACCGTCTTTTTCTGCGGTGATGTTTGCGGTAATTCCTTCAAGTGCAGAGCAGAAAATTTCTGTTCCGTCTTTTTCTAACTTTGCAAAATCGGGACGGCAATCTTCCATTGCTTCATGAATTGATGTGCCGGGAAGAATATCGTGGAACTGATTTTTAAGGAATAAGAGCCAGAGGTTCTGTAATTTTTCAATGTCATAACCGCCACCGAAAACTCCTGCCATTTCACAACGGCTTAAAAGGAATTCGTTTTTGCGGTTGCCTTTTTTAATAAATCCCTGGCTTGTGTATGTACCGCGGTGGTTTTCGTAGTAAAGCTCGTCGCAGTAGGTGGGAAGCTCTTCGCGGATTTTCTCTGCCTCTGCGAAAAATTCTGCAGGGTGGCCCATTCTTGTTTTGGGAAGACCGGGGAAATTTTTAAGTCTTTTAGCATTTTCAAGCATTCTGTAGGTGCTTCCGCCACCGCCGTCACCGTAGCCGAACATACCGAAGCCTGTTTTGAGAACGTGTTTCAAATCATTGTTATAGGAAGCATCGCAAACTTGCTTGGGGTCATAATCTCCCTGATAATGAGAGCGCTGATTTAAAGCAAGAATTTCCGAACCGTCTGCACCTTTCCATTTGAAAAGAGTATGGGGGAAACGGTTTGTGTCCTGATTTAAAAGTTTTGTTGTAATGAAGTATTTCATACCGCTCTTTTTGATAATCTGGGGGAGAGCGTAGGAAAAACCGAAGCAGTCGGGAAGCCAGTATGTATCGGAAGAAACGCCGAATTCTTTAAGGAAAAACTCTCTTCCGTAAAGAAGCTGACGAATCATACTTTCACCGGATGCGATATTGGTGTCACATTCAACCCAAGTGTTGCCCACAATATTCCATTGACCGTTTTTAACCTTTTCCTTAATTCTTTCATAAAGCTCAGGGTAATTCTTTTTAATCATATCATAGGCAATAGCCTGACTTTGAGTAAAGGTGAATTCGGGGTAAACATCCATAAGAGCAAGGTTATTTGCAAAGGTTCTTGCGCTCTTTCTTTCAGTTTCCTGAATTCTCCAGAGCCATGCAATATCAATATGGCTATGACCGTCAAAAATAACCTCAGAGGGTGCGGTATATTCAATTTCTGCAAGTTTCTTATCGAAGTGCTCGCAAGCAATTGCAATTGATTTTCTTGTTTCTTCTTCGGGAAAATCAAAGTCAACAAGGTGAAGAGAATCATCAAGAACTTTGTATACGCTTTCTTTTATAAACTCGTCTTTAATTAAGGGAAGAGCGTCCCATGCAGTAACGCAGTTAAGATAGAATTTTTCGCAAATAATATCAACTGTTGCGAAATTCGCAAATTTAAGGGTGTATTCACATTCCTTTTTACCTGCCATAGCATCATTGCAGAAGCCTGCGGAGTCAACGCAAGCTTCAAGCTCAATTTCCATAGGTTCGCCAAAGGTGAGGAAATTTTCAGTAATATTAACTGTTTCTCTGCCAACCCATCCGCTTTTTTCTCTTGACGAAACAGAGTTTGCAATTTTACCGTTAATTCTTACAAGAATTTCACCGCCGAAATCAAGGTTTAAATAAACCTTTTCACCCTTAAAGCTTTCAGGGAGAATAACAGTTGTTTTAAAAATTCTTGCACAGTCGTAACGGGCAAACCAATGATCGCCAAGCTTCAAAGTTTCCTTTGTTTCGGGGTAGAATTTGTGTTCGCCCTCGCCGAGATAATCGCCGTCATAGGTTTCCCATACGGGCATATTAACAGTTTCTTTAATGCGGTATTTATTTAACTGCTTTAACATATCGAATAAAACGCCTTCTTTAGGTGTTCGCATATTATCAACTCCTGATTTTTCCAATATAGATTTATCATATCATATGAGTTGGTGACGGGCAAGAAAAGAATTTGAAAAATAGGGGTAAAAATATAACAAAATTTATTGAGATAAATTGTAATTGTTGATATAATATAATATTAGATATCGAAAAGGAGGTTTTGTTACGGACAAGTTTAAACTGGTTTCAAATTATGAACCTATGGGTGACCAGCCGGAAGCTATTGAAAAGCTTGTTGAGGGCGTTAATAAAGGCTATATGGAGCAGACCCTTTTGGGTGTTACGGGCTCGGGTAAAACCTTTACAATGGCAAATGTTATTGAAAAGCTTAACCGCCCAACTCTCGTGCTTGCTCATAACAAAACTCTTGCGGCACAGTTGTGCTCTGAATTTAAAGAATTCTTCCCTGAAAATGCGGTTGAATATTTCGTTTCCTATTACGATTATTATCAACCCGAAGCATATATTCCAACAACCGATACCTATATTGAAAAAGACAGCGCCGTAAATGACGAAATTGATAAATTGCGCCACTCTGCAACCTCTGCACTTTCCGAAAGGCGCGATGTTATCATCGTTGCAAGTGTATCTTGCATTTACACTCTCGGTGACCCTATTGACTATCGGAGTATGGTTATTTCTCTTCGCACAGGTATGCAAAAGGACAGAGATGAGCTTATAGCTAAGCTTGTTGATATTCAGTATGAGAGAAATGATGTGAGCTTTACTCGTAACAAATTTAGGGTAAAGGGGGACACAGTTGAAATTTTCCCTGTTTATTCTTCGGAAACTGCATACAGAATTGAATTTTTCGGTGATGAAATAGACAGGATTTCTGAAATTCATCCTCTTACCGGTGAGGTTAAATGTACCCGCTCCCATGTGGCAATTTACCCTGCTTCCCACTATGTTGTAGAGCACGACAAAATGGAAAAAGCATTAGAGAATATATATAACGAAATGGAAGAAAGGGTAGAGGAATTCAAATCCCAAGGAAAGCTTCTTGAAGCCCAGAGAATTCAGCAGAGAACACTTTATGATATTGAAATGCTTCGTGAAACGGGATTTTGCAAGGGTATCGAGAACTATTCGAGAGTTATGTCTGGAAGAAAACCCGGAACGGCACCCTTTACTCTTCTTGACTATTTCCCCGACGATTTCGTTCTTTTTGTGGATGAATCCCACGTTACTTTACCCCAGGTTCGAGGTATGTACGGCGGAGACCGTTCGAGGAAGGAAAGCCTTGTTGAATTTGGATTCAGATTGCCATCTGCATTTGATAACAGACCGTTAAAATTTAATGAATTTTATGATAAAACCCATCAAAAAATATTTGTAAGCGCAACTCCCGGTGAAATTGAAAAAGAAAAAAGCGCGCAGATTGCCGAGCAGGTTATTCGCCCGACGGGACTTCTTGACCCAGAGGTAAGCGTTCGTCCCACAGAAGGTCAGATTGACGACCTTATTTCCGAAATCAATATGCGAGTTGCTAAAAAAGAAAGAGTTCTTGTTACAACTCTGACTCGTAAAATGGCAGAGGATTTGACTGATTATTTAACTGATTACGGCATAAAAGTCCGCTATATGCACTTTGATGTTGATACTATTGAAAGAATGGAATTGATTCGTGATTTGCGACTTGGTGAATTTGACGTGCTTGTTGGTATCAACCTTTTAAGGGAGGGCCTTGATATTCCCGAGGTTTCACTTGTTGCAATTCTTGATGCAGATAAAGAGGGCTTCCTTCGAAGTGAAACCTCGCTTATACAGACCATAGGCAGAGCTGCCCGAAATGCAGGCGGTCAGGTTATTATGTATGCGGACGAGGTGACGGGCTCAATGGAAAGAGCTATAAACGAAACCTATCGCAGACGTGAAAAACAGATGAAATATAACGAGGAACACGGAATTGTTCCCGAAACCATTAAAAAAGATGTTCGTGAAATTCTTGAGATCAGTTCTAAGGACAATATTCAGGAAAGAGTTGCAAAGCGCAGACTTTCCGAAAGAGAAAAGAACGAGCTTATTGATAAGCTTTCAAAAGAAATGCGTGCCGCCGCTCAGCTTCTTGAATTTGAACATGCGGCATATCTCAGAGACCAGATTGAAAAAATCAGAAACGGAAAATAAATTAATTTATGGAAAAGAATTTGATTGTAAAAGGTGCAAGAGAGCACAACCTTAAAAATGTAAGCGTTGAAATTCCCCGAGATAAGCTTGTTGTTTTTACGGGGCTTTCAGGCTCGGGCAAATCCTCCCTTGCGTTTGACACTATTTATGCCGAGGGTCAAAGACGGTATATGGAAAGCCTTTCTTCTTACGCAAGGCAGTTTTTAGGCATTATGGAAAAGCCCGATGTGGACAGCATTGACGGGCTTTCTCCCGCCATTTCCATTGACCAGAAAACCACCTCTAAAAACCCCCGTTCAACTGTTGGTACTGTTACGGAAATTTATGACTATTTAAGACTTTTGTATGCGAGAATAGGTGTTCCTCATTGTCCCGTTTGCGGAAAGGAAATTGCAAAACAGTCCATTGACCAGATTGTTGACAAGGTTCTCCTTTTGGAAGAGGGTACAAAGTTCCAGATTCTCGCCCCCATTGCCAAAGGCAAAAAAGGTGAATTCCAAAAAGAACTTGAAAGCGTGAGAAAATCAGGTTATTCGAGAGTAAGAATTGACGGAATAATGTATGACCTTTCGGAAAAGGTTAAGCTTGAAAAGAATATCAAGCACAATATTGAGGTTATAGTTGACCGTCTTATTATGAAAGAGGGCATAACCTCCCGATTAACAGATTCTCTTGAATCTGCATTCTCTCTTACAGAGGGAACGGCAATTATTGATGTTATTGGCGGAGAAGAAATTCTCTTTTCTCAGAATTTCGCCTGCCCCGAACACGGCTCTTGTATGGACGAATTAGAACCGAGAATGTTCTCTTTCAACAATCCCTTTGGTGCTTGTCCCACTTGCTCAGGTTTAAGTGTGTTTATGCGAGTTTCCGAAGATTTGCTTGTTCCTAACAGAAAGCTTTCCATAAACGAGGGTGCAATTAAGGGAAGCGGATGGGGTAAAACCGATTCAAGCACAATTGCAGGAATGTATTACAATGCTCTTGGTGAGAGATATGATTTTACCCTTGATACGCCATTTAATAAGATATCACCCGAGGGTCAGAAGGCTATTTTCTACGGTACGGACGGCGAACGTATCAGAATGGTGCGTGAAAACGAATACGGTAGCGGAACCTATATGACGGAGTTTGAGGGTATTGTAAATAACCTTGAACGCCGTTACAGAGAAACCACAAGCGATTGGTCAAGAAAAGACATTGAGCAGTATATGACCGCTTGTCCTTGCCCCGATTGTAAAGGTGCAAGGCTTAAACCCGCACCCTTAGCGGTTACGGTGGGCGGAAAGAATATAAAAGAATTCACCGATATGTCAATCGGTGATGAGCTTGAATTTATAGAAAATCTTGAACTTACGGAAAAAGAACAGATAATCGGTAAGCAGATTGTAAAAGAAATCAAATCAAGACTTGCATTTCTTTGCAATGTGGGGCTTGATTATCTCACCCTTTCTCGTTCTTCGGGTACTCTTTCGGGCGGCGAAAGTCAGAGAATTCGTCTTGCAACTCAAATCGGGTCGTCCCTTATGGGTGTTCTTTATATTCTTGATGAACCCAGTATCGGTTTACATCAAAGAGATAACGAAAAACTTTTGCAGTCTCTTCGCAATCTTCGTGATTTGGGTAATACCCTCATTGTTGTTGAACATGATGAGGACACAATGAACGCGGCAGATTTTATTGTTGACGTTGGTGTCGGCGCAGGTGTTCACGGCGGTGAAATCGTTTGCGCAGGTACTGTGGAGGATATAAAAAAATGCGAACGCTCTCTTACAGGGCAGTACCTTTCAGGCAAAAAGAAAATCGAAATACCCGAAAAACGCCGTAAAGGCAACGGAAAATTTCTTGAAATTAAAGGCGCAAAGCAGAATAATCTTAAGAATATTGATGTTAAAATTCCTTTAGGTGAATTGGTTGTTGTAACAGGTGTTTCCGGCTCGGGTAAATCCTCACTTATCAACGAAATACTTTATAAAAAGTTGGCGGCGGAGCTTAATAATGCAAGAAAATTTGCAGGTAAGCATGATGAAATTCTTGGTCTCGAAAATCTTGATAAGGTAATTGATATTGACCAATCTCCCATAGGAAGAACCCCCCGTTCAAATACCGCTACTTATACAGGCGTGTTTAACGATATCAGAAGCCTTTTTGCTTCTACTCAGGATGCGAAAACCAAGGGCTACGATGCAAGTCGCTTTTCCTTTAATGTTAAGGGTGGTCGCTGTGAAGCCTGCGAGGGTGACGGCATCATAAAAATCGAAATGAACTTCCTTTCGGATGTTTATGTGCCTTGTGAGGTTTGCCGAGGTGCAAGGTATAACCGTGAAACACTTGATGTAAAATATAAGGGGAAAAGCATCAGCGATGTTCTTAATATGACCGTTGAAGAAGCGATGAATTTCTTTGAGAATATTCCAAAAATCCGCAATAAATTGCAGACTATTTTTGATGTTGGTTTAGGTTACATCACTCTCGGTCAGTCGGCAACAACACTTTCCGGCGGTGAAGCACAGCGAGTTAAGCTTGCAACAGAGCTTTCCAAAAAATCAACGGGTAAAACAATTTATATTCTTGATGAGCCTACAACGGGACTCCATACCGCAGACGTTAAAAAGCTCCTTGAGGTTATCAATAAACTTGTTGATGCCAATAACTCCGTAATTGTTATTGAGCATAATCTTGATGTTATCAAAACTGCTGACCATATTATTGACCTTGGTCCCGAGGGTGGCAACGGTGGCGGAGATATTGTGGCACAGGGCACACCCGAAGAGGTTGCAAAATGCAAAAAATCATATACGGGAAAATATTTAAAACCCTTGTTAAAAGGTTAAATATGTTATATAATTACTGCAAGTCGCCAGATGCCAAGCTGCCAGATGCCAGATTCGGGACCTGCGGTCGGCATTATAAAGTAAGAAAAGAGGAATAATATGAAAGCAAATGAAAGTATCCCTAATTTTGATATAAAAGTAAGGGAATATACAAACTATGCTATAAAAAGCATTAAAAATGTGTGCAAGAATTTCGGTCCCCGTCCCGTTGGTAGCGAGGCGGAGAAAAATGCACAGGAATATATGAAAGCAGACCTTGAAAAATTCTGCGATGAGGTTAAGCGCGAGGAATATAAATGTAGTGATAAAGCATTTATGGCTTGGGTACCTATCGGCGCGATGCTTCTCATCCTTTCAACAGTATTCTTTACATTGGGTTGGAGTGTGATTGGTCTTGTGCTTTCTGCGCTCACGCTTTTCTTTGTTCTTGCAGAGTTCATTTTCTATAAACCCGTTCTTGATCCATTTTTTCCCAAAGTTACAAGCGGTAATGTTTACGGTGTAAGAAAAGCAAACGGCGAAACTAAAAAACGTATCATTTTAAGCGGCCATACAGATTCCGCTTTTGAATGGACCTATACATATAAAGGCGGAAGACCGGTTGTTGCTCTTATAATTGTAACCGCAGTTATAGCCATTCTTTTAGGTCTTGGCGGTAATATTTACGGAATTATTCACGGCGGTGCTTTCGGTGGAATTGTTTGGGGAGATAACGGCAATGTTGCCCTCAGAATCCTTGCAGTTGTTATGTATATCACAGTTCCCGTTCTCATTATGGCTTTTAAATTTTCTAACTATAAATTACCCGTTATGGGCGCAAATGATGACCTTACAGGATGTTTTATTTCTTGTGCAGTTGCAAAATTTCTTTCCGATAACGATATTCGCTTTGAAAATACAGAGGTTGCGGTTCTTTGTGCAGGTGGTGAAGAAGCAGGTCTTCGCGGTTCAAAAGCCTTTGCAAATGGGAATAAAGCTATGCTTAATGATGGTGTTGAAACTGTGTTTATCAGCTTTGACACAATCCGTGAGCTTGAATTTGCAAAGATTTACGAAAAAGATATGACGGGTATGGTTAAAAACGACCGCCGAGTTGCAGAGCTTTTACAGACTGCGGCAAAGAATATTGGAATTGATGTTCCTATCGGTACAATTGAACTCGGTTCAACTGATGCTGCTGCAATGTCACAGGCAGGCGTTCCTGCAAGTGCCTTCACCGCTATGGACCCCACCCCTGCAAGATATTACCACACTCGTCTTGATACTGCAGATAACCTTTCTGCTCAGGCAATTGACACAGGCGTTAAGGTTGCCCTTGAAACAGTATTCCTTTATGACGAAAAAGGTATCTGATTATGAATAAAAATCATAAAATTACAGGTAGCGGTCCTCTTCTTGATGAAAACGGTGTTCTTCGTGAGCCCGGTTGGGCAAATTCCCTTGTTTTTGATTATTCAACCGATATGGTGGCGAAGAGCAAGAAAAACCGCCTTAAAGAATGGGATTATTATCTTATTATGAACAGTGAGGGTAAATATGCTCTCTCTTTCACCTTTGACGATAACAGGTATATGGGACTTGTTTGTTGCTCTGTTTTCGATTTTGAAACAAAGGAAAAATTCGATTGCACCGAAGCGCAGATTATGCCAAACGGTAAATTGAATCTTCCCGTAACAAGTGAAAAAGGTGATATTGTTTTTAAATCCAAAACCTGTGATTATCACATTGACCGCACGGAAGAGGGCAGACATATTTATTGCAAGTATGAAAGATGCTTTAATCATACTGACCTTGAAGCAGATATATATCTTAAGCAACCAGCAATGGATACAATGGTTATTGCAACCCCTTGGAAAGAGGATAAAAAAGCCTTCTACTATAATCAGAAAATCACTTGTATGAATGCAAGTGGCTACGTGAAAGTAAAAGGGCGTACATATACTTTCGACTCCTCAAAGGATTTCGGTATTCTTGATTGGGGCAGGGGTGTGTGGACATATAACAACACTTGGTATTGGGGTATCGGTTGCGGACTTGTAGACGGCAAGCCTTTTGGATATAATATCGGCTACGGCTTTGGTGATACAAGTAATGCCAGCGAAAATATGCTTTTCTATGACGGAAAATGCCATAAGCTTGATTTGGTTGATTTCGGTATGCCAACGGGCAATGTTATGGATGAATGGATTATGACCTCAAACGACAACCGATTCAATATGAGATTTAAACCTTTTTTCAATGACCATACCGACATAAGCGCAGGAATTATCTGCGAAAAAGCCGATAAGCTCTTCGGTATGCTTAACGGCACCGCCGTTCTTGATGATGGTAGAGTTTTAGAAATTAAAGGTATTCCCGTATTCCACGAAAAAGTCCACCACAAATGGTAAAAACGACTCGCTTCGGTGAGTCGTTTTTTAGTGGCAAGTTGAAAGTGGCAAGTGGCAAGTTTCGGGAAATGCGCCAAAATAATCGTAGGGGAGGGTCTTGACCCTCCCGTTGTTGTTTTCTGAGTAAAGAAAAAGTATTGCGAACCCTATCCCTCTTTTTTTGTGAAATGAAAAAGGATGGGGGACCGCGTTAGCGGTGGGTGGTACACTTGAAAATTATTTTTGTTGACAAATTCGTTTTACTGTGCTATATTCGAATTGTGCTAGTTGAGATAGCACAATTTTAAGAGAAGGAGGTCATTTGTTGATAAGAATAGATAATCACAGCAGAACGCCCATATTTGAGCAGATAAAAGAGCAGATTCTCAATAAAATCACTCTTGGCGAGCTGAAGCCCGGTGATAAATTGCCACCCATAAGGCAGTTAGCCTCGGATTTGAACCTAAATGTTAACACAATTAAAAGAGCTTTCAGCGAGCTCGAACAGGCAAATGTTATTTATTCCGTTCAGGGTAGCGGTGTTTTTATCAGCGAAAAAGCTATTGCTAATAAGATTATTCTTGAGAATGCCGAGCAAGAGTTTACCTCTGCGGTGCTTTCTGCAAAGGCAAAGGGTTTAACCCTGAATGACGCAATTGACCTTGTGAATAAAATTTATGGAAAGGGTGAGAGTGATGATTGAAATTAAAGGTGTCACCAAAAAATATGGGGACTATACCGCTATCGAAAACGTGAATATTACTGTTGAGGATTCTTCGGTTTACGGTATAGCAGGCTTTAACGGTTGCGGTAAAACAACTCTTCTGAATGTTTGCGCAGGTGTTTTCAAAGCGGAAGAGGGCGCAGTTTTCCTTGATGGCGCAGATGCTTTTGATAATTCAAAGGAACGAAAAGAAATGTTTTATCTTACGGATGATACCTGGTTTCCTGCAAAGAATTCAGTTTTAAGCTCTGCAAAATATTATTCTAAATATTTTCCGGGCTTCGATTTTGATGTTTTGCAAGAGGTTTGCGATTTATTCGGGCTCAATTCAAAAGCGAATATCAAATCACTTTCAAAGGGTATGAAAAAGCAAGCGGGTCTTGCAATTGCCTTTGCCGCTTCTCCAAAATATCTTTTGATTGACGAAACCTTTGACGGACTTGATCCCCATAAAAGAGAGATTCTCCGTAAATTACTGCTTGAATACATAAATACAACAGGTGCATCGGTTATAATCAGCTCCCATAACCTTGCTGATATTTCTGATTTATGCGACCATATTGCAATAATCAACGGTAAAAATGTTATTCTCAATTGCGCTATTGAGGACATCAGCGAGCATTACAGAAGAGTTTACCTGACCTTTGAAAACCAAGTAAATGAAGAGCTTTTCAAAGGTGTTAATTACAGAAAATGCGAACTGACCGAAAAAACCGCAACACTCCTCATTTGCGGTGATGTAGAAAAAGAAATTGAAAAACTTTCCACCCTTGGAGCAGAAAATATCAAAACAGAGCTTCTCACTCTTGAAGAAGTATTTTCAGAAGAAACGGAGGCGATTACTGATGACGGAAAAATCAAATCAATCTTTAACAAAAAGAGAATTTAATTTGCCCCATGTTTTTGAAAGATCGGTTATTATTTTGTTAGTTGTATACGCACTTGTTCTTATTTATGAATTGTTTACCCAAACATCTGATGGGTACTATTCTTATTATTACTACGAAGGAATTAATGATTTATCGATAATTACATTCGTCGCAGGTGTTTTAGTATCTCTTGTGCAGTTTAGGTTTTTGCAAGTGAAAACCAAATGTATAACAATATTAAGTTTAGGCGAATCGAGAAAAAGCCTTTTCAGGAAAAAGTTCTGGTTTCCTCTTTTGGCAATGGCTTTAATTACAGTGGGTTATTATATAATCCTTTTATGCACAGATAAGAAATTAAAAAATAGCTTTTCAATTCTGGCAGATGAATATTTTGCCAATATATTGATAGCATTGCTACCGCTAGTTGCGGGATATACTGTCGGTGTTTTTGCCCGAATTGTCAGCGGTAAAACAAGCGAAACAATTGTTTTCGGAGCTTCTGTGTGTGCCTTGCCTTTTACACTTTTTAATTTTATTGATTCAATTTTTGCTCTATCATTAAGAGGTTATTATGTAAAACTCACGGAATATAGCAGTTTTTCAAATTACAGTAGCACGGAAGGACACCCGATTACGACTGTTTTTTCTTTGTTTGACCCATTGTATACATTGAACTACAGTTTAAGTGGTTTTGGAAATCAAAATGAATCAGGAAATCCTTGGTTTGAAACACCGGCTTTTTATATTATAAAAAATGCTGTATGGATTAGTGTTGTAATTTTTGCAGTGTTTTTAATAGAAAAATATTTTATTAAGAATTTTAAAGCGGAGTTCTGTGATAAGGCCGGAAAAAATAAATTCGTGAGGATTACAAGTTCTGTAGGTTTGTCATTGGCTACTTCTATGGTTACTTTTTGGAGAGTTTTTATGTCATTGGGTGCAGATGTGCAATCTTTTTTAATGCTTCCGCTTTTAATAACTGTTATGCTCTTGGCTTTAATTACAACGGTTGTTGTTACATCTGTACTTTACAGGAAGAAAGAGCAGCTCCGATTTAGTTTCCAAGGTGTTGGTATTACCGCTGTTTTGGGTGTGGTTGTCTATTTGATTTCTGTTACAGGTTGTTTCGGTTATTCAACTTATATGCCTGATACCAATGAAATTAAATCTGTTATGATAAATGATTCGGTTGGTCTTTTGCATGTGTATAGCCTGGATTATGTAAACACTGCAAATGAATCTTTGTATGTCGATATATGTTTTAAATCGAAAGAAGAGATTGAAAAGGTAAAGGATGTTCATAATTTTATTGCAAAAGATAAAAATTATGATTCAACTGATACGTTCACCATAATTTACGAACTCGAAAATGGTGATTTGGTTTATAGAAGCTATCCATATTTAAGTAATGAAGCTTGTGAAAAAATAGGAACGCTTTATGAAACTGATACAATCAAGAGTTTTTATAAAACAATTTTTAATCAGAATTCAGAAATAAATGGTAATGGTTCAAATGCTATGTGGCTTGCATGGGAAAAGAACTTTTCTTTCAATAATAACAAAACGATTTCTGACGATTTGTATTATGGTGATTACTCCGATTACTATGATGATGGTACTTCGTACAAGACAGTTGCTAATGCGGATTCTTTAGTGGTATTTTCTAAAGATGACAAAGCAACTTGTATAACAGATGAACAAATTTCCAGAGAAACTATGGAAAAACTGAAAAAGGCTCTCTATGAGGATTATGAGTGTTTAAGTTGGCAACAGTTCTTTAAGCCTGAAAAGCAAATAGGTGTTATAAGTTTGGCTTCTTGTGCAACTTTGAAAAAACTTGAAACATATTGGTTGGATGAAGATGACCCCGTGCCAACATCACACCAAGTTCTTTATGACAATCAATATTATTTGTATAATTTTTCTGTAACATCAGATATGGTTAATACAATAAGTGTTTTGAAAGATGCTGGTGTTTATAAGTATTTTGATACTCAAATTGAAATTGAAGAGGCACATCTTATTGATTCATCAAAGTTTATTTCATGGATTTCTTCAAATTCGAGTTATATCGGTTATCATCCTGTTGATAAATCAGGCAAATACTTATCAGGTTTGATTTATTCTTGGAATGACGAAGGTGATGTTTTAACATATCTTGATGAGGGTTGTAACTACATTAACTTATCTCACAAAGATTATGAAGATTATGGATATTACGATGATGTATATTATTGGTACGATGACGAAATTGTTTATGACCCAATCCCCGAATCTGACATTGAAATAATCACACCCGAAGAAGCTGAGAAGCTTCGTGAAAAAGCCTTTATGACCTATAATGCAGGGAATGATTGCAAATTCCTTGTAATGAAATACACCGACGGAACTGCAAATATGCTTGTAATTCCGAATTAACAAAAAACGACTCACTTCGGTGAGTCGTTTTTTAGTTACCAGATGCCAGTTACCAGTCGCCAGATGCCAGTATCGGGTCTGCGACGCAATTATAATTTTTCACTATTGTAATACATTCTGCGGTATGGGCAAGCCCATACCCTACGGTTATGTTGTTTTAATTTGATATATCGTAGGGTACAGGCTTGCCTGTACCGTAGAATAAAGTAACAGTATTGCGAAGCCTATCATCCCTATTAGCCGTTAGGCTAATAGGGAGGGGGACCGCGTTAGCGGTGGTGGGTTGCCCCGTTGCCTTTTTATTTTGTTCATGAGAGCAAATGTAGGGGACGGTCTTGACCGTCCCGCAGAATGAATAAAATAATAACAACGGGCGGGTCAAGACCCGCCCCTACGATTGTGTTTATCTGAGTTTGTGAATGAATAACCCACTCAATAATTTCGGTTCAAACCAGGTTGATTTTGGTGGCATAATCATATTTGCGTCAGCAATTGACATAAGGTCATCGAGAGTAGTGGGGTACATTGAAAATGCAACTGTCATATCTTCTTTACAGCGTTTTTCAAGTTCACCCAATCCGCGAATACCGCCGATAAAATCAATTCTTTTATCTGTTCTCGGGTCACCGATTGCGAGAATTGGAGTGAGAAGATTTTTTTGGAGAATGGAAACATCAAGTTGGTCAACGGGGTTATTTTCGTCAAAAGTTCCGTCCTTTGCAGTGAGCTTGTACCATTTTTCACCCAAGTACATACCGAAAGTGTGTTTTTCTTCCGGATGATAAGCACCGTCGCAGGAAGCAAGCTTAACATCGAATTTTTCGCTGATTTTATCAATAAATTCTTCCTCGGTGTTGCCGTTCAAATCCTTAACAACTCTGTTGTAGTCCATAATTTCAAGGGTATCGGCAGGAAAGAGGACTGCAAGGAAGAAATTGAATTCTTCTGTGCCATCAAAGTCGGGGTTCTGTTCGCGACGCATTTTCGCAACATTAACGGCACTTGCACATCTGTGGTGACCGTCTGCAATATAGAAATCACCAACATTACCCAAAAGTTCGGAAAGCTCTTGGCAGATTTCAGGATTATCAATTACCCAAACAGTATTTGTAATGCCGTCATCTGTTACAAAATCATAAACAGGAGCATTCTTTTTCTGCTCCTCGATTATTGCATTAGCCTTTTCGCTATCTCTGTAGCAAAGAAAGATTGGACCTGTGTTTGCATCGCAGGTGTCAACATGGCGAATGCGATCTGCTTCCTTATCTGCTCGGGTTAATTCGTGCTTTTTAATGCGGTTTTCAATATAATCATCAACCCAGGCACAACCAACAAGACCTGTTTGCTCTCTGCCGTTCATAATCTGGCGGTAAACATAAAAGCAAGGCGTTTCATCCATAGTGCAGATGCCGTCTTTTTCAAGATTATTAAGGTTTTCTTTTGCTTTTGCATAAACCTCGTCGCTGTAAAGGTCCGTGCCCTCGGGCAAATCTATTTCTGCTTTATCAACGTGAAGAAAAGAATAGGGGTTACCCTGAACCATTTCTTTAGCTTCAGCACTGTTCATAACGTCGTAGGGGAGAGCTGCAACTTTATCTGCGAACTCTGGGACAGGTCTTAAGGCTTTAAAGGGTCTGAAAACTGCCATATATAATACCTCCAAGGGTTAAGTTTCTTAATTCATTGTACTTTATTTAATTCTTTTTTGTCAATAATATTATTGCATTTTTAAAATTGATATGATATTTTATTTTTGCCAAAATTTTTCTCTATATAAGGATTTGGATATGGATTTTAAAAGAATAATGACCTACTGCGGTAATTTGCAGTTGAATAATAACAGAACATGGTTTCACGAAAACCACGATGAATATGATTTGGCTAAAAAAGACTTTTTAGGCTTTATTGACAGACTTCGTTTTGTTATAAACGACGAAGCGCCCGATATCGGTAAATCTATAATGTATATGGAGCCGAGAGAGTGGATGTATAGAGTAGCGAGAGATATGCGTTTTCACAAAAACGGACCACCCTATAACCCCTCGTTCAGGGCTTATATTTCGCCCGACAGAAAATCATGGCTTCCCATCGGCTATTTCCTGTGTGTTGCTCCCGGTCGCTCTTGCTTCGGTACAGGGCTTTGGTGCGATACCACCGCAAAAATGAATAATATACGCCACTATATTTCAAAGCATTTTGATGAGTTTCAAGAGATACTTAAAGAAACAAATATTTCCGTTAACGGAGATAAACTCAAATCAATGCCTCGTGGTTTTTCTGCCGATGACCCTGCGGCGGAATATATGAAAATGAAGAATTGGGAAATGATTTATTTCATTCCCGATGAAGATATTGATGACTTTGATGACTTTTTGCAGGAATTGACTTTTTTCATAAGGCAAATGGAACCAATGAGAAGATTTCTTCTGAAAGCAGCGAAACACATAGAAAACCAAAGACCGGAGTTTGAATGGTAAAAAACGACTTGCGAGAGCAAGTCGTTTTTTAGTTGCAAGTTGGAAGTGGCAAGTTTCGGGACCTGCGGTCAGCAATTATATATAACAAAACAGATCCAAACTTTTACCCTTTATATATTGCTTTTATTTTAAAAATTAAATATTGATTAAAAAGTTGCGGTTTGCGAAACTTTATGATGTTTGGAAGCGAAGCTTCCCATAAACTTGCCACTTGCCACTTTCAATTTAATCTGTGTTAATAAATTATCATTCATTGTATGTGTTAATAAATTATCATTCATTCTATTGACAAATTGTGTTATTTAATTGTATAATTTAAGTTGATAAATTTTGGAAAGATGGGGTGTTTTTTATGCAGAAAAAAACCGTATTCTTAACCGGCTCATCAGGTACAATGGGTTGGGCAGGCTTTAAGGAGCTCTATGCAAAGAAGAACCAGTATAATATCGTTCTTCTCAACAGAGGTAGCCAGAAAAACAAGGATAAATTTAAGGATTATGAAAATGACCCTTCAGTTAAGCTTGTTTGGGGTGACCTTACAAATTATGAGGACGTTCTTGAATGTGTTACAGGCGCAGACTACGTTCTCCACGTTGGCGGTATGGTTTCTCCCGCAGCGGACTATTATCCCGTAAAAACTCAGAAAACAAACGTAACAGCAGCACAGAATATTGTTAATGCTGTTAAGGCTCAGCCCGATCCCGATGCAATCAAGGTTGTTTACATAGGCACAGTTGCTGAAACAGGTGACCGTAATCCTCCGATTCATTGGGCAAGAACAGGTGACCCCATCAAGATTAGTGTTTATGACCACTACGCAATCAGTAAAGTAAAAGCTGAAGCTGTTTTTGCTGAATCAGGTCTTAAGCATTGGGTATCTCTCCGTCAGTCAGGTATTCTTTACCCTGCAATTCTCAAAAATATGGAACCCATTATGTATCACGTTCCGATTAACGGTGTTCTTGAATGGGCAACAGTTGAAGATTCAGGCCGTCTTCTCGCAAATGTTTGCGGTGACGATATTCCCGAAGAATTCTGGAGACGTTTCTATAACATCGGTTCAGGTGAAGAATACAGAATAACAAACTTTGAGTTTGAAGAGCTTCTTCTCGGTACACTCGGTCTTGGTTCACCCAAGAAACTCTTTGACCCCCACTGGTTCACAACTCAGAACTTCCACGGTCAATGGTATTATGACGGTGACGAGCTTGAAAAATATTGCCACTTCCGTGCTAATGTTCCGATTAAGCAATATTTCAAGAATATGATGAACAATGTTGAATTCTTCTATAAATTGGCTTTCCTTGCAAAACCCTTTGCATTTGCCGTTAAACCCTTTATGAAGAAAATTGCTGAAACTCCCGAGTATGGTACTCTCTGGTGGGCAGCAAACAATGTAGATGTAAGAATGACTTCTTACTACGGCAATATGGAAGCTTATAAGAAACTCCCCAGAAAATGGGCAGATTTCGAAGTTAAAATCCCTTCAAAGAAAACAACATCAGACGAGGTTATTCTTCTTGACCACGGTTATGATGAAACAAAAGATTTCGATTCACTTACACTTGAAGACCTTCAGAAAGCAGCTGCTTTCAGAGGCGGTGAGTGTCTTGCAACTGAAATCGTTGATATGTACACTCCTGTTAAATGGAAGAGTGCAAGAGGTAACGAGTTTGAAATGAGCCCGAACCTTGTTCTCCGTGGCGGTCATTGGTGCCCCGAAGAGCTTCCTTGGCCCTGGGATTATGATACAGAAGCAAAGATTAACCCCTTCTTTGCTCAGGTTTGGTATCCGCTTCACGATAAAGAACAGAATTACTTCTACGGTCCCGAAATCTTTGATAACTTTAAGGAGAAGGTTACAGAATGAAAGTATTTATGATTGGCGGCACAGGTCTTTTAGGCAGCGAAGCCGCAAGAATATTTATTGAAAGAGGTCATGAAGTAACAAGTGTTGCTCTTCCTCCTCTTCCCGAAGGTGCTCCCATCCCCGAAGAAATGAAGCTTGAATTCTGCAATATCTACGAAAAATCAGA
This sequence comes from uncultured Eubacteriales bacterium, assembly GCA_964624385.1. Lineage (GTDB taxonomy): Bacteria > Bacillota > Clostridia > Oscillospirales > Acutalibacteraceae > DTU089. The sequence goes on from CAZUZV010000015.1 coordinate 47,453, forward strand.
CGACGAAATCCGTGAGCTTCTCAAAGGTCAGGATTGCTTTGTTTTCGCAGCAGGTATTGACGAAAGAGTTGAATTCCCTGCACCTGTTTACGATGCTTACTACAAATACAATATTCAGCCTCTTGAAAGAATTCTTCCTCTTTGTAAAGAGGTTGGCGTTAAGAGTGCTGTTATTCTCGGCTCTTACTTTGCATACCTTGCAAAAGAACGTCCCGATATGAAGCTTACAGAGAAGCACCCCTACATCAGAAGCCGTATTGATCAGGAAAATGTTGCATTCTCCTTTGCAGACGAAAACTTCGATGTATCAGTTCTCGAACTTCCATATATCTTCGGCACTCAGCCCGGCAGAAAGCCCGTTTGGGTTATTCTTATTGAGCAGATCAAGAGAATGGATAAGCTTCCTTGCACAATGTACCCCGGTGGCGGTACTGCAATGCTTACAGTTCGTCAGGTTGGTGAAGTTATTGTTGGTGCTGCTGAAAAGTCCAAAGGTGCAAAAGCTTGGCCCATCAGTATGTATAACCTTACATGGAAAGAATTCCTTAAAATCGTTTATGCTGCAAGAGGTATGGGCGAAAACCGTAAGATTATCAGCGTTGCTCCATGGATGATGAGAATGGGTCTCGGCGGCGTTAAGAAAGAATATGCAGCAAAAGGTATCGAAAGCGGTATTGATGTTGACGGACTTGCAGATATTATGGATATCAATCTCTTCATTCCTGACCGTTTTGCTAAAGAGCTCGGTGCAACTGATGACGATATCAAAGCAGCTATTTTTGATTCAATTAAAGTTTCACAGGCATCATACGACGGAAAAGTTAAGCTCCTTGAAATGAAAGGTGAATAACCTGTACCGGTTATACTCTTCGCAAAGAGTCTGATGCAATCCTATGAGCATTAACATTTCGTTACTGATTCGTGAAAACAAATAAATTTAAATTGAGAGACAGGACAAAAACTCCTGTCTCTTTTTGTGAATTTTAATGAAACATTATTTAAACATTTATCTTTTAGACTTGATATAAAACGAAAATAATTTATAATTAAGTTGAAACCTATGAAATGAAAGGTAGATAAAATGGAAAAGACCGTTTTGAACACACCGCTTGTATTTGCTTCAGATAATATCAATGTTGCGGATACTGTTGATGTTGCGAAAAAGGTTGTCAGTTTTCTTGATAGCAATCAACAAAAGGCATTAGCAGAAAATGTAGAAAAAATGAAGGACTTGATGTCCTGTTATAAATGTGCTCTTATGGAGGTCGAAACAAAACTGAAGGTTCTTAATGAGCGTTTTTCACTCCAACACGAAAGAAATCCTATTGAAAGTATAAGAACCAGGTTGAAATCTCCTGAAAGCATAGAAGAAAAATTGAAAAGAAGAAATCTTCCGTTTACAATAGAGTCAATTGAAAATGAATTGACCGATATAGCAGGCGTTCGTGTTATTTGTTCGTTTGTTGATGATATTTATATGCTTGCTGATTGTCTTCTTCAACAGGATGATATGAGACTTGTTGAGCGGAAGGACTATATCGAAAAACCCAAAAATAACGGGTACAGAAGTTTGCATTTGATTATCGAAGTTCCTATTTATCTGCAAAATGAAAAAAGACTTGTAAAAGTCGAGGTTCAATTGCGAACGATAGCAATGGAATTTTGGGCGAATCTTGAGCATAAACTGCGGTATAAAAAAGAACTACCGGAAGATAAAATTCTTCATATTTCTGCTGAACTTTCGGAATGTGCGGAAATGAGTGCTTTTCTGGACAGGAAAATGCAAAGTGTACGTGATACAATAGAAAACGGTTAAATAAGTAATATTTTCGCTTGCTCCTCTCATATATTTATGTAGAAATATATGGGAGGATTTTTATGTTCAACGATTATGAGGAGAGAGCAGTAGAGCTTGGAAGATACATAACTCAAAGTAAAAGCACCGTAAGGGCTGCGGCAAAAAAATTCGGTGTGTCAAAATCTACCGTGCACAGCGATATTACAACAAAACTTAAAAGAATTGACCCTGATTTATATAGCGAAGTGAGAAAGGTGCTTGATGTCAATAAAGAAGAACGTCATATAAGAGGTGGGATTGCCACAAGGGAGAAATATAAAAGGGAAGCTATTGCTTTAAAAAGATAACTTTGTTTTAGTATCGGTTGACAAATTGCTCCGAAAAATGTATATTGTCTATATAGCAATTCAATAAACATTATTGATATTTCGGAGATATATTATGAAAAAAATAGTAGCGATTTTTTTGGTGTTAAGTTGCTTTGTGATTTTTGCTTCTTGCGGTAGGGAGCCCGTTGATGATGGAAAAGCTCTGGAAACCGCAGAAACTTATATTGAAATTACAGGCGATGTCGGCTCACTTTCTTTAGATGAAAATGTTGCAAGAACTCTTTTGGAGGTTTATTCTCAAGACAGTTTAGGTTTGTCAAAAGAACTTTATGACTATGAACTCAAGTTGAGTGCAACAAGGTTTTTAGACAATGATGCCTGTCTTGTTGAGGCTTTTCTTGAAGATGCAGAAACGCCTGAGGGTACATTTATTATTTTAGGACAACAATGTTTTGTTTACAATAATAAAACTCAGGAGTATTTACTTCTTACTGCGGATGGAACTGTAAAGTTCAATTCTTCTGAATTTTCTGAAACTAAAGAACAATCCTCTACTACCGAACCAGCTTTTAAGTATGATGAAGATAATAATAAAAAGTTGCAGGGGAAGTTTTCTGCATATAGTAATAAAGAGTTGGGGCTGGATAAAGAAGTTTCAGAATATATTTTAGTTGTTCCCGGTACCACTACTACTGCTGAAAACGGAGAAACCGTTTTCGTAATAAGACTTTATGAGAAAAATGGCGACGTAACTAATAATACATTAGCTTTCAACGAAAATGGAAATTATTTTTTCGATTACGAAACAAACAAATACGTAAAGCTTTAATAAATTAAAAAAGTCGATTCCTTTTGGAATCGGCTTTTCCTTTATATAACTTTATTTCCGTTTGTTATAACTGATTTAATATTAATTTCATCATCAAATAGAACTAAATCCGCGTCGAAGTCTTTTTCAATTTTTCCTTTTGTGTTGGAGAAACCGAGAACTTCCGCAGGGGTAAGACTTGCCATTCTTACCGCACTGTAAAGTGGTACGCCAACTGATTTATACATATTTCTCACACAATCTGAAAGCACACTTGCGCTTCCTGCCAGAGCAGAGCGGTCAGCAAGCTTCATAACAGAATCTTCGTAAATAACGCTCATACCGTTTTCCTGTGTGTAAACGGTATTTTCTTTTATATCACTTGCGGAGAATTCAAGCCCATCAGTAATAAGGTACATTTTCTCATCACCTTTGGATTTGTAAATGAGTTGGAGAACTCCTTTTGGAAGATGCCTTAAATC
>CAZUZV010000016.1:0-48341 GCA_964624385.1 uncultured Eubacteriales bacterium
TTTGTATATGCAACCGATTGCGAAGGAAATATCATTGAATTGCAGAGTTGGTCTTGATAAAAAAGTCTGTCGCACAAATGATGGTTTGATAAATTCCAATTTGTGAACTAAAAGGTGATTGTTATGAACCAAAATGAATATTGGAACTCCGTAGCAGAGGAAAAGAAATTTACTACAGTTTTAGATGTTGAGTTGTTTTCAAAATATGTTTCTAAGGATTGCAAAATTCTTGATGTTGGTTGCGGTTATGGCAGAATTTTGAATGAACTGGCTGTTGCAGGTTTTACCGATTTAACGGGTGTTGATTCTGCAGAAAATATGATTAAAAGGGGATTGCGAGAGTATCCGAATTTGAATTTGGTTGCAAACCCCGATGGTGAATTGCCGTTTGAGGAAAACACATTTGATGCGGTAATATTGTTCGGTGTTCTCACTTGTGTTCCTGATAACGAATCTCAAAATGGACTTTTGAACGATATCAAAAAAGTGTTGAAGTCCGGTGGCGTAATTTATATTAACGATTTTCTTTTGAACTCCGGTTTTAAAAGAAGGTTGTTTTATAAAAAGGCGCAAAAGGAAACCGGTATATATGGAGCATTTAAAACCTATGATGGTGCAACAGTAAGACACCATGCAGAAGATTATATTTTGAATCTGCTTTCAGATTTTAAAAAACTTGATTATCAGAAATTTGTAATACCTACAATGAATGGGAATAAGTCCAATTCATTTGGTTTTATTGGTGAATTGAAAAAGTGATGTTAAGAGGATGGTGATTATATGGCGTCAAGGGTTATGCATTTGGCGATTGCTAATGAGATAATGAAGCAAGTGAAAATTAACGATATTGACCGTTTTCGTCTTGGTGTTGTTCTGCCCGATGCCTATAAGCACAACATTCAGTCTGCTACTGACAGTCATTTGAAATACACCACCGAAGACGGAACTAAAAAGACTTATAAATTAGCCTGGTATCGTGAAACTTACGGAGAGCTAATGAAAACGGATGAACTTTATCTTGGTTATTATCTGCATCTGATTCAGGACACCATTTTTCGTTATTTTGTTTATTCCTTGCATAATTGGGACCCATATCCGAAAGGGAATATTGAGCGTTTACATAATGACTACAAATTGCTGAACAATTATGTAGTGAATGAATACAACATCAGCAAATCTTTGGTGATTCCGGAAAACATAACTGATGAGCCGATTTTTGAAATTTATCCTTTTGATGTTGAGCAGTTTTCAGCAGATTTCAAGACGGATTTTGAGCCGTATAGTGATGGTGAAGCGTTCTTCTTCACTCAAAAAATGGCGGATGAATATATAAAAATGGCAAAAGAAAAATGCCTTGAAGAAATCAAGGCATTGAAAAGTGGAACTTCAACCATCAACGAGCTTGAATGGGCGTGGGACAAGAAACCACCAAAACAAAGTGTGTTTAAAAAGTTGAAGAATAACTTTGTAAGAAAGTAATATTGTAAACAAGTGTTTGACTTATAAAACTGATTTGGATATAATATAAATGAAAAATGATTAAAGGGAGGGATTTTAATGTGCACAAGAAACCAGCTTTATGATATAACTGCTCAAATTGCTAAGGAAGCAAAAAATGTTTTTAATAATAACCTTGATTCTGTTTTGCTTTATGGTTCATATGCCAGAGGTGAAGAAACAAGCGAATCGGATATTGATATAATGGTTTTAGCCAATGTTCCGAGAGAAGAACTTTCAAAGTATAAAAAGTCTTTTATTACTCTCACGTCTGAGCTCGGTCTTATTCACGATATTGTTATTACCGTCACATTAAAAGATACAGAAACCTTTAATCGTTATATTGATGCCGTTCCGTTTTATAGTAATGTTAAGAGGGAGGGAATCAAAATTGCTGTCTGAAGAAAAAATAGCGTTATCAAAGATAAGACTTAATAATGCTAAAGAGAGAATTGCTTTTGCTGATGATATTTTAGCTATCGGTGACTATAAAACAGTTGCTAATCGTTCTTACTATGCCGTTTTTTCTGCAATGCGTGCGGTTTTAGCTTTGGATGGTATAGATTCTAAAAAACATTCGGGTATTATTGCAGAGTTCAGAAAGAATTATTTAAAAACCGAAATCTTACCGAAAACATTGTCACCTATGATTGATGCACTTGTAGAAATTCGTCAAGGCAGTGATTATGATGATTTCTATGTTGTCTCGAAAGAAGAGGTTTGCGAACAACTGGAAAATGCTAAAGTGTTTGTAAACGAAGTTGAAATGTTTTTAGAAACTAAATATTGATAAGTGGCGTGTGGATATTTCTGCACGCTATTTTTTGATAATAACTAACAGGAGTACTATTATGAGCTACATTGGTGATATGAGAAAATTTGTAGGACACGCACCCATTATGGCAGTTGCTGCAATGGCAATACTTTACAATGAAGAAAAGGGTATGCTTCTTGAAAAAAGAACAGACACAGGAGAGTGGTGTACTCCCGGCGGTGCTATTGAACTTGGAGAATCATTGGAAGATGCACTTAAAAGAGAAATCAAGGAAGAAACAAACCTTGATTTTGCAAACCCGAAACTCTTTGACATTAAAGCAAATGTGCATATGGTTTATCCTAACAAGGACGAGGTTTATTATACCGATGTTGTTTATGTGATAAATGAGTTCTGGGATGAACTTAAACCCGATGGCGAAAGCACAGAATTAAGATTTTTTGATTTAGATAAACTCCCCGACAACATTATGCCGACACAAATCGGGTATATTAAAAAGTTTGTTGAGGAACAAAGTAAAGAGTAATTTGTTTTTTAGTTGAAAAAGGATATTTGAATTATGATTAAAATAGATGCAGGGGAGTTCTTCCTGATTGAGCCGTGTGAAGAATATGCAGAGCAGATTGCTGAATATAAACAGGCTTTCCTGGATGCAGACTCCTCAATGGATGGTTGCGGTCCGCTTCGCAGGTGCGAGGACCCACTGACATATATTTCAGAATGCAGAAAATTCACATCACCCGAAACACTTCCTGAAGGGTGGGTCTTAACAACTCAGTTTTTCTACATTCGCAAGTCCGATAACAAACTTGTTGGTATGATACAGGTGCGCCATTATTTCAATGATTGGCTTTCTAAGTTTGGTGGTCACATTGGGTATTCAATAAAGCCCTGTGAAAGAAGAAAAGGCTATGCAACATCAATGCTCCGTGCCATTCTCCCGTATTGCAAAGAACTTGGTCTTGATAAAATTCTTATAACCTGTATTGATGGTAACATAGGGAGTGAGATGGTAATACTCAATAATGGTGGTATTTATGAATCCACCGTATGTGAGCCGGATAGAAAACGAAACCTGAAAAGGTTTTGGATAACGCTTTGATACAAGTTAATATCTTACACGCAACTGCTTTCGCAATAGCGAGGGCAGTTTTCTTTTTGTAGTGATTTTGAAATTACATACTAATTTTATAAAAATAATTAGATTTCACGAAAAAATTTTATGGAGAATTTTATAAATTGTCTGAAAAGCCTTATATATCAAGGACTTTGGCTGTTTTGTGGTTCGGAAACTTTTTTAAAAAAGTTATGCAGAAAAATTTCGAGTGGATTTTTAGACCATATTTTTATCAAAGACGCGGGCAAGACACCGAAAAACGGCCTGTGGAATAACAAAATTTTAGTGGTGGCGGAAAGACTATTATATGGCAGGTTACTACGGTTACTCAATGTCAAACAACGCTTATTACGCTTATTTAGAAAACAAAATGCCAATCTCAAAATGGACTAAGAAAAAGATTTTTGAGGTCATTGACGAAAATCTTCAGGATGAAGAATTTTGTGAAGAATATGAACTTTCAATGGAAGTTATTGAGGCACTAAAGAAAATGCCTATGCGACTTTTGAAGCAGAGGATTCTTGTTACTCGTGAGTGGCATCACACGTCAAAGTTTTATAATCCAACAGATTTTTACGAAGTGGATTTTAGTTACATTGAAAGATTGAAGCCGGAAGAAGTTATGATGTGGCCCGTTTGGGAAGAGGAAAATAAAAAATACAGAGAAGAATTAATTGCACGAAATAAGTAAAGGAGGAGAGAATATGAGATTTACATTAGGACAAGTTTTTATGACAAGAGGTATTTCACAAGCAGTTTCGGCGGATTTGAGATTTTCTTACGAGATTGAAGGATTCTTTGAACGTTACATTTCCGGCGATTACGGCGACCTTTGCGAAGAGGATTTAAAGGCCAATGAAGATGCAATTGAGTCCGGTTTGCGTGTTTTTGCTCATTATAAAACAAGCAAGGGCGGTATTTACATAATCACCGAGGCGGACAGGTCTTGCACAACGATTCTGTTTTGTGATGAATATTGAGAGGGGGTGAGTGTGTGAGATTTGAAAGCGATATAGTGAAGAAGGACAAGCGTATTGCAACATTTAGGTCAGATGATTTTGTGGTTGAGGTTTATCTCTCCGCAGACAATAGCAGAACTTTGTATTTTAAGGAAAAGAACATCGAATGTGTGCGCATGATATTGGCAGGGTTCCCTGAGCATCTGAAAAGAAAGATTATCAACGATGATGTTTATGAAGAAGACCTTCCTGAAATAATGAATGAGTTGGGTGAATATCTGCCATCATTTATGGAATTATTAGAGAAATTAAATAAGAAAGGATGATTTGAATGCTAAGAAAGAAATTTTCGTTGGAAAAGATCACAAAAGAGGTTAACGGCAAGAAATATATTGCATACGTCTTCTGCGTTGATAATGGCAAAGGTAAAAATGCTTGATATACATATAGAACAACTCCCAACTACTGAAAAATCAGTGGTTGGGAGTTTCCTTTCAGACCATCATTGTGTAATAGCTCGTGATATGGTATATGTGTTGGGCTTTATTAAAGGTTATGTAAAGAGTAATCCTGATGTAACCGAACTTTATCATAAAGCAAACTGGCGACTTGATGTGGATTCTAAGGAAATATATGAGTTTTATGAGAGTGAGAAAAAATAAAACGAGGTATGAAATATTGACAACGAGTGTAAAATAATATATAATATCGGTGAAAGGAGTGATGCTGCAATGGATTATAATGAGATAATAAGCAAATTTAATTGTGATGAGCCAATATTTGTTGAAGATATTCAAGCGGTGTTTCCTGATCGTTCAAGACCCTGGATTGATAAAACCATAAAAACAATGGTTGATGAAAAGATATTAAAACGTTTTTCTAATGGTGTTTATTATATTTCCAGAAAAACAATTTTTGGTGATTCTATTTTAAATCCACAAAAGGTTATTTTGAAAAAATATATTAAAGATAAAACTGAAACTTTTGGCTATGTTTCAGGTATGACACTTTTAAATAATCTCGGTATTACTACTCAGGTCCCTAATACTCTGACGGTTGTTTCAAATAATGAATCGTCAAGAGGTCGAACAGTGACTATTGGTAATCAATCTGTTTATGTTATGAAATCAAGCACAAAAATAAACAATGAAAATTATGCTACATTACAATTGCTTGAGGCTATAAAGTTGATTGATTTCAATGAGCTTGATGAAATTGAAAAATACAACATAGAAAAATATATTTGTGATAATAAGATAACTCTTGAAATGGTGAGCAAGTATTGTTCTTTCTTTCCTGATTATGTATCTAAGAGAGTGTTGGGAGGTAGTTTAATTGCAAAACTTGCACAACAATAAAGAATTATTTAATGATGTAATAATTGCTACATCCAATGCACTTAATATTGAACCTGCAATTATTGAGAAAGACTACTATGTAACTTTGCTATTGAAAAGGATAAATGAAAAATGTCTAGATATAATTTTTAAAGGCGGAACCTCACTTTCCAAGTGCTTTAAAATTATCAACAGATTTTCTGAAGATATTGATATTGGTCTTAATGTTGATAAGGCAACAGAAGGTATGAGAAAAAATTTGAAAACCATAATAAAAGAATCTATACAGGAACTTGGTTTTATCCTTGATAATCCTGAAAGCGTATTAACCAGAACATATTATAATAAATATCAGATAAAGTACCCAATTAGTGAAACTACAACATTTATAAAACCATACTTATATGTGGAAACTGCTATTTTTATGAAGCCATTTCCCTTTGAAATCAAAGAGGCGGATACATATGTTTATCGTTTTTTGAAAGAACAAAATCAAGCCGATATTATCAAGGAATACGACTTATATCCTTTTAATATAAAGGTTCAAACATTAGACAGAACTTTCATTGATAAAATATTTGCTCTTGGTGACTATTATCTTACGAATAAAACAAAAGGATATTCAAGGCATCTTTATGATCTTTATAAAATAATGCCGGAAATTAATTTTGATAATAATTTCTTTAACCTTTATGATGAGGTAAAAGAAATTCGTTCAAATGACGAGGATTGTCCTTCTGCCAAACCGGAGCAGAACATGGGAGATTTATTGAGAAAAATATATAATACAGATTATTTCAAGGCTGATTATGAAGATGTTACATCAGAGCTCCTTTTTGAGGATGTAACATATCGTACTGTAAAAGAAAATCTCCAAAGGATAATTGAGATTGTTTTTTAGGCGATGCTCTACAACAAAAATAAAAATCGGACTTATTGATGTGTCAGATGACGATACATACAAGCGTGAATTCAGAAAGAACGAGACCACAGGGTATAAATATCAGATAAAAGTTGATCTTTTAAATGGAAGATCTGAAACCTTGTACGAAAACTGAATAAATGTATATACAAAAGCTATCGGAACAATATCAAGTGTATTGTTCCGATAGCTTTCAACATATAATTACACCCACTTGTCGCAAGTGGGTGTTGGTGTGTATGGACTATTTCTTATCATCAAGACCGAGGTAGTTTAAGAGCATATCCTCCAGGCTTTTGTCGTGAGGGGAGTGTATGAAATCATCAAGCTCATTGTTGTATTCGATTTCGTCTTTTTCAGCGTTTGAAATGTCATCTTCAGTAGCAAGACGGAAGGTTGAGGTGATTCCGTTTTTTACCTTAAAAGAAACCTCTTCACCGTTGATGATGCGTTCTATTGTTTCATCCACAAATGCACGGGGCTTTCTTGCTGTGTGCGAAATCATATCCTTTACCTCTTCATAGCTCCAGATAGAAGTGCTCAGATACCCATGGTCTTCGTGGGTATTGATTTCAGCATAAAGTGAATTATCGCGCTTTTCTCTCATAGCCTTAAAAGCGTTAAAATCAGTTATCATTACATACCACTCCTTTCGTGAAAATCAAGCATATCAATAATATGACATTTCCATGTGCTATGTAGCAGTTTATCCTAACCCCATTTTGCCATAAGAGGTGCAAGATTGCAAGGGGAGAGTATAAAAATACCCACATACCAAATGGTGTGTGGGTATAAAACATATTAAAACTCAATATGAAATACTAACTTGCTATGATGTTCTTTTGCTGCTTGAGAATCCATTGAGGCTTGTCCTCCGACACTACCTATTTGATTGATTGCATTATCAATAGAATAGGCTGTCTTTTGTGACATTGTAGCATATGATGAACCTGATAATGTTAGTGTTTTTGTTTTTGCTGGGTTGTTACCACTACAACGCATTTCAATTAAATGTTTTATGCTATCATCGTGAGCAAACCATTTTAATGTAGGCATGGTTGGTGTTGAACTTCCTTCAAATTCAATCACGCTACAACCACTTCTTTTGGTGCTACCTGTGCTTTCTGTCAAGTGTTCAGCGTTTTCATTAGATTCATATGTTAGAGTGGTTTCGGGTATGTTGTAACTTTTGGATAATGAAGCTTTTTTGCTTTTTTGATTTCTGTCTTTGTTGGATTCTGTTATTTCAATAGAACAACGTTTCGCTCCGAGACAATGTGCAATATGCTCAAGTTCGGCAAGTCGTTCTTCGTGTGCTTTTTGGAATATACAATCTGTTCGTATGAATTTATTTCTGTCATAACTATCAACATAATAAATAGCATCACAATTTGCAGAGGGTACGAATTGAACGCCACTAAATTCAATAGCTTCGTCATAAAGATAAAGAATTTCAACATCTTTTTCTTTGCCAAGCCAACCGATTGCACCGTCACATAATTCAATACCACGTCTGACAGCATCATCAACAATTACTATCATATTTGGAATATGAAAATCTTCACTTTTATATTGGTCTGGGAATACAGGATTTAACTTTTTAAGTTTGCGTTGAAAACTGTCGTTTTTTGCTTTTTCTACAAGTGCATTAACATTGTTTTTGGCTTTTGTTGCTGTTTTCTTACCTGAATCTACAGTTTTATGTACCAATTCAGATATGGCTTCGGACCCCTTCTTTTTATCAACAGTACTCTTCATATTTACACCCTCAAAGATATTGTTTAATTATTTTATCACACCACAAACACAATGTAAATAATATTAATCAGTTTCGCGAAATTTACAAACTCTTTTCTGAACAACGATGGTTGTTCGGAAAGGAGTTGTTTTTATGGTAAATAAGTGCAACCATAAAACATTTTATCAGAAAGATACTGCCAAACATAATGACAATGTCATTTGTTTTGACGATTGTGGGGTGGTATTATGTCGTTGAATGAGGAACTGTTCGGAAGGGTGGAGGTGGAAATTTTGAAAAATGACCTTTGCGGTTTGAATGATGTGTATCGTGATATTGCGGATGAAATCGGTATTGAGAATACATTGGCGATTTACAAAATGTTTCGCGGAACACAAATTTCGTTTCCAAACAGGCTGTTTTCAAAAGAATATACCCACAATGCTATTATAAATGAATACGACGGAAACAATATACCTCAGTTAGCACAGAAATACAATTATTCCGAACGCAGTGTATGGCGTATTCTGAAAAGTAAAAAATAAGTTGTTGGAGGAATTAAAAATGTCAAAGTACAAAATTATTTTTGATGGTGAAGAAGAGGATGATATCTTTGATACCGAGGAAGCTGCAGAAGAATATGCAGATTATTTAGTATCTTGCACAAGAGAGGGTGCTGAAATTTTACATATGTCTAATCCAGGTGATTATGACTATGACGAAGATGATTTCGAAGGCCCTGAATACGAAATTGTTGAAGTTGATTGAGTTTTTTTGAAAATAAACGCCTCGCTAAAAATAGTGGTTAGCGAGGCGTTTCCCTTTAGTTTATTAATTAAATTTTTGTCTTGTCAGAATGCTTTCGACTACTCGGTCGGTGATGATGCCTCTGTCACGTTTGGCGTAATATTCGAGCAATGGTTCGAGCTCGGTCAGTATATCTTTTTCCGTTAAATGTGGCATATTCAATTGCTTACCATACAAAGAACGTGAGGTATTTATCTGCCTTGTAAAGCTTATGTTAAAGGGGCGTGCAACAATGTCTTTGATGAGTCCTTTGGGCTCGATATCCATAGGTGAAAACTGTATGTTTGACAGAAGACCGGCTCCGTTATCAAAAATCGGGCAGTATTTGAATTTTCCGTTTTCTTCAATTACCGCTATGTTGTTAAGGTGCCTATCGTCGTTCAGAAACAGAGCATCTACTTCAAAAAGCAAGGTGAGATACTGCGGAAATTCTTTAAGCTCCGTGTATTCAGCGGTTGCTTCTGCAAGATATTGAATTCGTTTTTTATCGCTGCTAAGACCTTCTAACTTGGTTTTAAGGGGAGTGCCAAGCTGACGCGAAAACAGGTGACTGAGGGTGATAATTGATTGACCCTCTTTTAAAAAGTTTGCGCTTGAGCAACCTGTTCTTTCTCTGGCATGAACATTCAACCTTTCCATTTCATATCGCGCGAAAGAAAATGGTGTTTCAAATTCAATGTTACTCTTTTCAAGTAGCTTTGACACGATAGTTTCTGTTAATGCCTCATAGCCGAATTGATCCAGCTTGTACCATTTATTTGTATCCTTATCGAACCATTTTTCCTGATTGCCTTTCGAAGATGTTTCAGCAACCTTTTCGTTGGTTACAAATTTGATTGTCATTGTATTTCCTCCAATTTAATCCATTGGTCGTCTTCTGCCATTCTGCCGTTTGTTTTTTTGATAATTTCGAGGGGATTGTATTCTTCCACACCAATTGCTTCTAAATACTCTCTTATACCGCTACGGCTTCTTGGAATGCAACGCTCCTCTAAAAAGCTCTGTAAATCATCCCAAGTGGGTGTTTCGTTTCTGCCAAATGCAGTTTTTACTATATGCTCGGTTAAATTTTGTACGGACAAGGTTTTGTCAGTAATGTCTGCAATAATTTTGGTGCATAACTTTTCTTTATCGTAAAATTCAATCAGCATAAGCTTATGACCAAGTGATTTTTTATTTTCTAAAAAACCATCAAATGATAAACGGGGAGAAATAATAATCCTTTCACCATCAAATGCAATTTCCATTTTGGAATCTGCAAGACCAAGCTCCGCAACCCATTTGCTAGGCAAGGATACCTTATATGTTTTGGAGTCTTTACCTGCGGTGCCTCCCGCTTTACCTATAATTAAATTTGCTATTCGTCTTTCCATAATATCACCACTAAAAATATATCATATTCGTAACGAATAGTCAATGTTTGTTTGGTAATAAAAACGAAATCTCTCGGTTGCATTTCTTTTATATCAATGGTAAAATTGTTGCGTTCATTTAGTTACTGAGTTAGAGCTTTTTATAAAGATTTTGGTGATTCACTTACTGCATTGGGATAGCGTATTTTATCATTTTTGCAAGATATCTGTATGCACTGTCATCAATTCTTTGAGTGTTTATTCAGTATAATCATCATGACAAACAAGAATTTATAGGAATGAAAACTATGATTAATGCTAACGAATATGGTTTTTTGCCTGAAAACACCCCATATGAAAACTCCGAAGCTTTTCAGAAAGCTATTGATAACGGAGGGATGGTTCAGGTTACTGTTCCCGGTATTTATAAAATTTCTGAACAAATTGAAATCGGTGATAACACAAAACTTGTGTTCTGTGAAGGTGTTATTCTCAGGCGTGAAGCAAGTGTGACGGGCATTAATGGTAACGCTTTCATAAATAAAGGTGCGCTCGAGGGCGAATACAATCGTAATATTGAAATTATCGGATTGCATCTTGAATGTAACGGTGTTGAAAGCGATGACTTCGGTGTGAACAGTCGGATTGCGGGATTACGCGCACAGGTTGCAATGATTTATATTGAAAACCTGAAAATTGACAATTTTGAGTGTCACGGATTGCTTGAAAAGGATTATGCAATTCAGATAAGTGCATTTAAGAATATAGAGCTTAATGATTTATATATAACAGGAAATAAAGACGGTGTTCATCTTGGTTGGGGTGATGGATTTGTTATCAGAAACGGCAGATTCCGTACATTTGATGACCCGATAGCACTCAACGCTTTTGATTACGCAACCTCAAACACTCACATAGGTTGGATTGAAAACGGAATAATCGAAAACTGTATTGATCTGGATGACAACTCAACAACCGGCTTTTTCTGCAGGATTCTTGGCGGTGCTTGGTGCAGATGGCACAAAGGAATGCAGGTTCAGCACTCGGACACCGTCGCAGTTAACGGTAAAACATATCGTGTTCTGATGAATCCGAAAGACGGAAAGCTTTACCCTTCCAATACGCCGCCTTGCCACGAAAAAGGCATTATGGAATATGACGGTATAAATTGGGTTGTTGTGCGTGATACGGAGGAATTTGACTGCGGCTGTCGCAACATATTAATAAGAAATTGCAGACTTCAGAAAAAGCGTAATATAGGAATTGCGATAAGTCTTAATTATGACACATATGCACGAAGTTATTATCCCGGCTGTGTGTGCGTTCCTCAAAGTCAAATTACTCTTGAAAATATCTTTTTGGAAAATGATGTTGATATTCTGCTCCATTCAAATTATCCGACTGAAAATATAACACTGAAAAATATAGATTTCAAAAACTCAAAGCTTTGTTTTGATATTGTATCAGAAGCAGATAAAATTATTTATCCCGAGGTTGAGATAAATGCAGAAAATGTTGTTTTAAACGAAAACACAATACAAGCTAATCCAAAGCACCCGATAAAACTATGCTTTATAAAAAGATAAAAAGTTGAGCTGGGTAAATAAGAATTTACAGGTGAGATAATGGTTATTTTAATTACAGGAGCATCGCATACAGGCAAAACGGCTCTTGCTCAGAAGTTGCTTGAAAAGTACAAATATCCGTATTTGTCAATAGACCATTTGAAGATGGGTTTAATTCGTAGTGGTAACACAGACCTTACACCGATAAGCGATGATAATAAGCTGACCGAATATTTATGGCCCATTGTTCGCGAAATGATAAAAACCACTATTGAAAACAAGCAGAATTTAATTGTTGAGGGATGCTATATTCCTTTCGATTGGCAAATGAATTTTGAGCCTGAATATCTTGAAAACATCAAATACTTCTGTCTTGGAATGAGTGAAGAATATATCAGAAATCACTTTGCTGATATAAAGAAATATGCAAATGTCATTGAAAATCGTTTGGATGATTCCGACTTCACAATAGAAAACGCAATAAATGAAAATGCGCATATTTTAGCATTGGCAAATGAACACAATGTAAAATATATACTTATTGATGATAAATATGAAATCAACATTGATTTATAACGTCAAAATGCAATTTATAAACTAAAAACAAGTGAATAAAAATATACTTGGCAGCTATGCGTTTTGCATAGCTGTCTTTTTGTAGTGGTTTTGAAATTACATATTTATTTTGAAAACTATTTATTTGTTTGAAATTTTTTTGAGCTTTATATGTACAGTGAAAAAACCTTGTGTATCAAGTGTTTGGGCGGGTTTTATGTATATTTGTGTAAGATAACCAATTATGTAACGGAAGTACCTACATCTGTCAAAAGTCCTTTTAGTTCGGGGTATGGCATAGAAAAACGTTGAGAAAGGTAGCGTAAAGATGCGCCTAATTCTCCGTCGGGACCGCCATATTGAGTTATGATTATTTGGGCGAGTTTTGGGTTCGGGTTTTTGATATTTATCGGATACTGTAATTTCTTTTCATACATAAACATAATCAGTCACAACTCCCTTGATTTTCCCATGGCCATGGGTCACAGAGCCAATCTGCTTCGTTCGAGCTTGAAACGGTAAGCGGTCCGAATCTTTCTTCAAACTCTTTTTTCAGCATTTTGGCTTCGTTTGTGTATTTACGGAACATTTCGTTTGCTGTACTGTCACAAGGGTGTGTGTCAAGATACATATGCAATTCCCAGGCGGCAAACTGTGCTGCCTGGAGTTTAAGAAGAAGTTTATTTCGTTCAACCATTCATAACACTTCTTCCGTGAAAGGGTTTGTTAAGCACGGGGAAAAGTGTGCCTTCGCACAAGGCTTTTTCCGCAGAATAACTTGTTGTATCAAGCTGAAACGGCACGTAAGCCATTGCAACAACGGTGTCATCGGGGAATTTCGTTGTAACACAGTTGCAGGGGCAATTTGCTGATGCAACACGCTTTGCCGTATCAACCATATTAAAGTTGTTATATTTGTCCATTGCTATTCTCCTTTTAAAGAGTAGAGTGGTTTATTACCGCTCATTACATACTATGATTTGTTTGGTTTTAAGTTACAAAAGTAAGACAATATAAGAAAATTTGATGATAAGTGTTAAAGAAATGTTAAGTTTGTATTTACAAATTAAGGTGGAATGTGGTATATTTATAGTAATATTAAACAAATACCAAATGAGAAGGGATTGGTTTTATGAGGACAACTAAAAAATTGTTGGCGTTTATTCTTTCTGTAATAATTCTTGCCACAAGCCTTTATGTAGGCGCATATGCAGCGGTCAATGTTGATGAGGATTGTATTCCCACAATAGTTGTTCCCGGACTTTTTCAAAGTGAAATGAAATACTATGAGGATGGTAAGTTGGTTTCAACAGAAGGTCCATTCTTTATTGACACAAATGAAGTGATAGGTGAGGCTCTCAGCGAGGCTCTTATTCCTATTGTATCAATGATTGCTAATCAGGAAGATAAAGATGCGATGGCTGCCAATGCAGTTGCAGATATTCTTAGCAGAACCCTCTTGGAAAAGCACAGATGCGACGAAAACGGAAAGTTTGTTAACGATATTCGTGCAACAAAGTATGATGTAAGCTATGCAGAGCTTTCCGAGCATGACAGAGAGAGCATTTTTGACCATTTCCCATTGCAGTATTATGTTGAAAAAGCAGGGGAGGATAAGCTTTATGTATTCTCTTATGTTTCAACAGGTAATATGATTGATACTGCTAATGAGCTTTATGATTTCATTCAGCATGTTAAGGAAGACAGTGGCTACGACAAGGTTAATATCGTTCCTGTCAGCCAGGGCGGTTCTATAGCCAATGCTCTTTTACAGATTTATGAAGATAACGGCATTTCTGTTTCAAGAGATATAAACAGAATAGTTTATGTTGTTCCTGCTCTTAATGGCTCAACACTTGTTGGTGAGGTTTATGAATATGGTCTTCTTGACGATGATTATGAGCTTTATCGCGATATGCTTCCCGCACTCCTCGGCGAAGAAAATATCGTAAGCTACATTATCAATGTTGTTTTAAGAATAATGCCCAACGCGGATTTGAATAATATTCTCGACCAAGTAGCAAACACACTTATTATGGACTACACACGTTATTCAACTCTTTTGTGGGGACTTTGTCCTGCTGAAAACTACCCCGGCAGCCGTGATAAGTACCTTACTGACGAATCCACTGCAACCATTCTTGAGCAAACAGAATGGTTCTACGGAGCACAGCTTAACCGTTTTGACAATATTCTTAATGCTATTGATGACGGTGTTGAGGTGTTCAACATTGTTGACTATAATATTCCGCTTTTCCACATTGTAGATTCCTGGGATGATATTAATGCAGACGGTATTATTCAGCTGGAATCAACTTCAATGGGCGCTTTTAGTCTTGGAGTTGATGTTAAGCTTCCCGATGATTATGTTCCCACTCACAGTAATTGCACAGACCCCTCTCATGACCATACAGATCCTTATGGTATAATAGATGTTTGCACGGGTCTTCTTCCTGAAACAACCTTCTATTTCTACGGTCAGAGCCATGAATCATCAGCATCTAACGATGTTATTATGAAGCTTGCTTCAACTCTTATGTTTGACAGTAGCTTTAAGGATGTTCACACTTACCCCGACAGATTCCCTCAGTTCAACAATGCCCGTAACACAAAGTCTTTGATGAAGGATCTTGAAGAGGCCAAGAAAATAGATACAAGCACTATCCCCAATGAAGATAAGGCAGAGCTTCTTGCAGCAATTGTTCAGGTAGAGAAGATGCTTGATAACACAGTTATCGACTTGGAAGAGGTTGACGAAGCTAACGACCGTTTTTATTCGATTTATGACAAGATAACAGCTACCGAAACAGAATCGGGAGAAAAAGAGAATACTGCATATATGGATTTCAGTGATGCGCTTAAACAGATTTTCCAGATGTTAAGTGAAGTTCTTTATATGTTCTTCGGTGGCGCCGGATTCAGTGAAATGTAAAAAGATATATTTAACCACGCGTTTGATGAACGCGTGGTTTTTCTATACAAAAAAAGAGCAGTCCTAACGGACTGCTCAAAAATTTTAAAAACTTATTCTGCAACTGTTTCGCTAACGAAATCTTCATCAAGGCAAGAGCAGGAAACGTAGTTATCTTCATCATAGCCTTGAGGAGCGTTTTTAGCTTTGATTTTTTCAATGATAACATAAACTGCTGCAGCAGCTGCTGCAATTGATGCAATGATGCCTACGATTTTTAAAACTTTTTTCATATTAAAAATCCTCCTTGAACACTTATAAAATATGTTACATTAATTATATCATATCAATTGGGAATGTCAAGTAAAACAAAAACATCAAATATTAAAATTTGGTAAATAAAACAGTGATTACCAACCGTATTTTCGTCAATACTCTTTTTATGA
Source organism: uncultured Eubacteriales bacterium (assembly GCA_964624385.1). Classification (GTDB taxonomy): domain Bacteria; phylum Bacillota; class Clostridia; order Oscillospirales; family Acutalibacteraceae; genus DTU089. Next base: position 15,982 of record CAZUZV010000016.1, read on the forward strand.
AGTTCTTCCGCTTTTACATAACACATAAAAGGAGTGCCGATATGTATTTTAATAAAGTGGAAATATGCGGAATTGATACTTCAACCTTAAAGGTTTTGCCCGAAAAGGAGAAAAACATATTATTGGAAAAAGCCAAAAATGGCGATAAATTTGCTCGTGAAAAGCTTGTTACAGGTAACCTTCGACTCGTTCTCAGCGTTATTCAGCGCTTCGCTAACCGGGGAGAAAATCTTGATGACCTCTTCCAAGTTGGTTGCATCGGTCTTATGAAAGCCATTGATAATTTTGACACAGGTCACGATGTGAGATTTTCAACCTACGCGGTGCCAATGATTATAGGCGAAGTACGAAGATATTTGAGAGATAATAACCCTGTAAGAGTAAGCCGTTCAATGCGTGATACCGCCTACCACGCTATGCAGGCGAGAGAAAAACTCAGCAACGAGCTTGACAGAGAACCAACTGTTGAAGAAATTGCAAAAGAGCTTGGTAAAGAAAAAAGCGAGGTTGTAATTGCTCTTGAAGCCATAGTCGACCCGGTTTCATTTTATGAGCCTGTTTTCTCAAATGGTGGTGATACAATTTTTCTTATGGATCAATTGGGAGCTGATGAAAGCGACGGCGACTGGATTGACGAGATTTCTATTAAAGAAGCAATTAAAAATCTTCCTAAAAGAGAAAAGAAAATCCTTTCAATGCGCTTCATGAGAGGTATGACCCAAACGGAAGTTGCCGAAGAAATCGGAATTTCTCAAGCACAGGTTTCACGGCTTGAAAAGAGCGCGATTAACACAATAAAAAACGGTAAATAATTAATATACAAAAATGCTTTCTGCGAATTTTCACAGAAAGGGTTTTTTATGTATATTACGAAACAATTTACAAAAAATAGGAACGCAATTATTTTTTGAGGTGCGTTTTATGATGTTTTTGAAGGCTTTTGTCGTGGGCGGTTTGATATGCGTAATAGGTCAGATTCTTATCGATAAAACAAAACTTACCGCAGGACGTGTACTTGTTGGTTTTGTTGTAGCAGGTGTGATAATTGGAGCATTAGGTTGGTTTGAGCCTTTAGAAAAATTTGCCGGCGCAGGTGCAACTGTACCACTTTTAGGCTTTGGTGCATCTCTTGTTAAGGGAACTAAAGAGGTTATTGACCAGGATGGTTGGATCGGAATATTTACAGGGCCTTTGACATCGGGTGCAGGCGGCATTATGGCGGCAGTTTTAGCAGGACTGATTATGTCCTGCATTACAAAACCGAAAGCGAAATAAAAGGCGGTTAAAATAATGATAATTGATTTTCTTCAAGAGGCTAAAGCCGTTGAAAAAGAAATTACTGAAAACCGAAGATATTTGCATAAAAATGCCGAGGTTGGCTTTGAACTTCCGAAAACTGTTGAATTTATTAAAGGAAAGTTAAAAGAGATGGGGTGTGATGTTTCCTTTTGCGGTAAATGCGGTTTGGTTACAACCGTCGGGAAAGGTCAGGGGAAAACATTTCTTTTAAGGGCTGATATGGATGCGTTGCCCATAAAAGAAGAGGCAGAAGTCGATTTTATATGTGAAAACGGTAATATGCACGCTTGCGGTCACGACTTCCATACTGCAATGCTTCTTGGTGCGACAAAGCTTCTAAAAAAACACGAAAATGAAATTAACGGAACTGTTAAATTGATGTTTCAACCTGCCGAAGAAATTCTCGGCGGTGCTAAAAATATGATTGAAAACGGCGTTCTTGAAGCGCCCGATGTAGATGCTGCATTGATGATTCATGTTATGGCAGGATTACCACTAAAAACAGGAACAGTGGTGGTTTCAAGCGGTGGAATCAGCGCACCGGCGGCAGATTATTTTACAATAAATATTCAAGGTAAGGGTTGCCATGGCTCAACGCCACAGCAGGGTGTTGATGCTCTAACAATAGGCGCCCAAACACTTTTAGCTTTACAGGAGATTTCTGCAAGGGAGTTAGGGGTATCTGACGAGGCAATTCTGACAATAGGAAAAATAAATGGGGGAACGGCAGGGAATGTTATTGCAGATAAAGTTAATATGGAGGGTACATTACGCGCCTATGACGAGGAAATACGTGAATATATTAAAAAGCGCGTTTCTGAAATTACGTCGGGGATTGCGAATACTTTTCGCGGAAAAGGGACTGCCGATTTTGGCAACGGTTGTCCTACGCTTAAAAACGATGGAGAGCTTTCCGGAGAAATTGAAGAATATTTGATATCACTTTTAGGCACGGAAAATGTTTTTAATACAGAGAAAATTGGCGGAATAACGAATAAAAGTGGCGGTAGCGAGGATTTTGCATATATCAGTCATAAAGTTCCAGCGTTAATGCTGGCTCTTGCATCGGGAAACTCAGAAGAGGGGTATAAATACCCTCAGCATCACCCTAAAGTTATGTTTGATGAAAAGGTTTTGCCTATAGGTAGCGCGGTTTTGGCACACAGTGCATTTGAGTGGCTTCAAAATCATTGAAAACATTTAAAATATGTGATAATATAACCGTAAGGTACAGGCTTGCCTGTACCCCAGAAATTAAATTAGGAGGATTTCCTATGCCTTATATTAATCTTAAAACAACAAAAACCGTTGCTCCCGAAAAATGCGAAAGCTTAAAAACTGCTTTCGGAAAAGCCATTGAAAGCTTTCCGGGTAAAACTGAAGCTTGGCTTATGGTAGGAATTGAGGATGATGCAAAGCTTTGGTTTAAAGGCGATGCATCAAGTGATTCTGCAATAGTTGACGTGGATTTACTCGGTCAGGTGAATTCCTCCGCCAGTGAAAAAATGACCTCTGTTGTTTGCGATATTTTAGAACGTGAATTGGGTATTTCGCCCGACAGAATTTATGTTAAATATACCGGCTACAATGACTGGGGCTGGAACGGACAAAACTTTTAATAAATAAAAGGTTGCGATTCATTTTTGAACCGCAACCTTTTTACATTACATAAAGAAGAATACATAAAAAGTGAAGAAGACTGCCTGCAACAACAAATAAATGAAAAACAGAGTGCATATAACGGTGTTTTCTTCCCAAACCGTATAAAACAGCGCCTACCGTATATGCAATACCGCCGCTAACTAACAAAACAAATCCTGTTAAGCCTATGAATTCGTAAATTGTTTTAGCTGTGAAAATAATACACCAACCCATACCCAGATAGAGTACCATAGAAATTGCATTAAACCGTTTCAAATCAATTGCATTGAGCGTTATTCCCAAAACCGCAAGTCCCCAAATAACACCGAAAACCGTCCAACCGAGAGCAGTGTTGTATTCTCTTAAAACACAAAGAGAAAAGGGGGTATATGTTCCGGCAATAAGAATATAAATTGAACAGTGATCTATTATTTGAAATATTTTTTTAGCCGTGCTTTGTTGTAACCCGTGATATATACTTGACATTGTATAAAGTATTATCATTGTTGCACCGAAAATGGCACCTGCCACAACACCGAAAACATTTGAGTGTACAGCGGCAAAAACAACACATAAAACAGTTGTTACAATGCCGAGAGCTCCGCCGATAATATGGGATACCGTATTAAAAATTTCTTCACCCTTTGTGTAATCAGGGAGTTGCCTGTCTCGTAGTTTAGTCCTTTTCATAAATAACCTCAGTTTTGATTTTGTTATTGTGTTATTAAATTATATTAACGAAATGTAAATAAAAATTAGTTTAAATTTGAAAAAAATGTAAAAAAAAACGGCTCAACCGAGCCGTTCTGATGATTAAAATTATTTTTCTTCTTTCTTCTTGTGGAAAAGAATTTTGTCAACAGGGAAGTAAAGGAAAAACTGAAGAGCGGAGCAAATCATTGTTGCAATGTTTTTTGCTGCAGTTTCGTTACACCATTCAAATCCAAGGAAAACATCTTTAAGTGTGGGGTTGAGCCATGCAGAAAAAAGAATAAGTCCGATTGTAAAAACTATGTAGATAGGAAGAGCAACTGCGATGTTTGCGCCGGAGTTGAAGGTTTTTTCTTTGTTAACAAAGAAAGCAACAATCTGAGCTAAAACGTTTGCAACGTTGCTTACTATGAAATAGCCTAACCCACCAACTGCAACAGGATAAACGAAAACCCACCAGCTGAAAGGTTCGGTGTAGAGTTCCTTAATCGCGGGGATAAGCTGAAGCGTGTTGAGAAGAACAAATTGAACTATCATTGCAAGAAGGCTTACAACGATGAATTTTACAAACTGCCAGATTGTAACAAGGATTGAACCCTTGGATTCAGCAGCTTTGTCGATATCTTTTAATTTTGCCATAACATTTATCTCCTTTAAAATAACATTAAGGTGATACTACCATATTTTAAAAAATAAGTCAACCAATTTGCTTTTCTTTATCCAAAAGAATAAAAATAAACAGGGGAATTTTAACTTTTTGTTCATTGACAAAAAGTTGTTAGTGCCGTATAGTATAATTAATTTCCAAAGGGAAATATTACTAATAATAAAGTCGAAAGGATGATTATAATGGAACTCAAGGGTTCAAAGACAGAAATGAATCTTCGTGCAGCATTTTCAGGGGAAAGTGAAGCAAGAAACAAATACACATATTTTGCATCTGTTGCAAAAAAGGAGGGCTTTCAGCAGATAGCAGCAATTTTTGAAGAAACTGCCAATAACGAAAAAGAACACGCAAAAATGTGGTTCAAAGAGCTTAAAGGTATCGGTACTACTGCCGAAAACCTTGAAGCAGCGGCAGCAGGTGAAAACTATGAGTGGACAGATATGTATGCAACCTTTGCTGATGAAGCAGAGGAAGAAGGCTTTACAGAGCTTGCAGCAAAGTTCCGCGCTGTAGCAAAAATTGAAAAATCCCACGAAGAAAGATACAGAAAGCTTCTTAACAATGTTGAAATGCAACAGGTTTTCGAAAAATCAGAGGAAACAATGTGGGAATGCCGCAACTGCGGTCATCTTGTGATGGGCAAAAAGGCTCCTGAGGTTTGTCCTGTATGCGCTCATCCTCAAAGCTATTTTGAAGTAAGAAAAGAAAATTATTAATCATTGATTTTTATGGTTGTTAAATTGAGCCCAAGCTTGATTTAACAACCATTTTTTGTGTTTTTTCACAATTTATCGGCTTTCTATTTAGTAAGTAATTTCGTTGACTTTACAATACATTATTTGTTACAATATATACGTATATTTATAACTTGTTTTCAAAGGAGTGTTTTAAATGGGTGTTAATGAATTTGCTGCCAAAGCCGTTAGAGTTATCGGCAGAAGAGGTTCAAAAAAGCTTATAAGAAAAGGTGTTAAGGCGGATCCGCTTCCCCGTCCCGAGCCGACTGTTATAAAGGGTGAAAGCTATGTTTGCGGTTATTCTTCAAGGATTGTTATGCCCAAAGATATAAACGCAAAAAAATATTGGATTGCAGGTCACGGTATGGGTAATGTAATCGAAAAGGTTCACGACCCCATTACTGTCAGCGCAATGTGGATTGGTGCGGATGATAACGGCGGTTATATTCACATCAGTGCCGATATTATCGGTCTGACTAATTTCGAACTTAACATAGTTCGTGACAGACTCAAGGATTTAATTGAGGAAAGCAAATGCGCAGGAGTTTTTGTTTCTTGCACTCATAACCACGCAGGTTTTGACACGGTAGGTTATTGGGGACAGCTTTACAAGCTCCAAAGCGGTAAAGATCCCGAGTATATGGACTTGCTTTTGAAATCTCTTGAAGCTGTTGCAAGAGAAGCTTATAAAAAACGTAAAGCAGGTAAGCTTTATGTGGGTACTGTAAAAGTTCCGGAAGCACAGTTCTGCAAACGGCAGCCCAATGCAATGCACGATGTTCTTACAAGAATTCGTTTCGTTCCCGATAACGGCAGTACGGAAATGTGGTTCTTGAACTATGAAGCTCATCCCAATACCTTGGGTGGAAGTAACCGTGAGTGTAGCGCAGACTATCCTTATTGGCTCAGAAAGACAATCAAAGATGAAAAACGCGTTCACGTTCTTTTCGGCGTGGGTGCTATCGGTGCGGTTGACCCCGGTGATTTCTGCGAAGATAAACCCGAAAGAACTCGTATTCAGGGTGAAACTCTCGGTAAAGCGGCTCTCGGTATTGATAACGAAAAAGAAATGCCCGTTGAAATTACCGTTCTTCAGCAGAAATATTATTCTCCCGTTGATAACGGTCTTCTTGCCCTTATGGCAACAATCAACGCTTGTTCTTCACAGCGTTATCCCTGTGATAAGGGTGACCTTGGTCTTGCCCTCTTAACGGAAATGGTTTACATAAAGCTTGGTACACAGCAGATTCTTATGCTTCCCGGTGAGCCCTTCCCCGAGGTTGTTTATGGTGGGGCAGCACCTGCAGAAAGCTCTGCAACAGGTAAGGGTATTGATATCAACCCCACACCTCTTATCGATATTGTTGGTGATAAGGACCTTCTTGTATTCTGCGTTACTAACGATATGACAGGCTACTGCGTAACTCCCAATGACTTTATTCTTCATAAAACTCAGCCCTATATTGAGCAGGGTAGAGATGTTTTTGACAGAAGACATTACCACGAAACAAACTCTCTCGGTTATTTAACAAATGAAACAATGGCAGAAAATGTTGCCGATATTATGAAGAGAGTAAAATAATTCAATACGAAAGGAGAAGGGAGATTTTATCTCCCTTTTCGGTGCTTTTTATGGAAAAAGAAAAACAGGTGGAATTACTCCACAATACTATAAACGGTGTTTTAAAAGCATTTGCAAATTCAATTAAAGACGGTGGCGATTTTATACCCGTCAATTCTTATGTTCCCGAGAATTTTTATAAGGGTACGGACAAGTTCCTTAAAAACCCATCTAAAAACGGCAAATGGAGCTTGGGCTATGCTAATGTAAATTTAACCCCAATCGATTATGCAAAGCGCGCTTATTATATGGGTGGATATATTGCACCGGAAAACAATTTCAAAAACCTTATTGAAGAGGTTGTTGACGATATGCAGGGCAGAGCAATTGCTCTTGATGACGGCTCGGGAAGAGGTGTTTCGGTTTTCTGCACTATCGACTGCATAGGTACAACTAACGGCGATATCAGAGTTATCAGAAGAAAGTTTAAGGAGAAATTCGAAAAGCTTTTCCCCGAAAAGAAAATTGCATCAATTAATGTTTTTTCTACCCATGCTCACAGTTGTGTTGATACCGAAGGCATCTGGACGGATTTTCCGGGTAAGCTTTTGAGAAACCTTAAAAGAAAATATACGGGAAAAGGTGTTCTCGAGCGCGGTGCGGATGAACAGTATATGCGCTTCTTGTGCGAGGGTGTAAGTGACGCTCTCATAAATGCCGTTAAAGATATGTGCGAGGGCGAAATGACAGTAGCTCAAAAGGATATTACAGAGGACTATTTTAAAAATAAAAACAGACCTTCTGCACCCAGCGTTGTTACAGATATTACAAGGCTCACATTCACGCCCGATGATAAAGAAAAGACACCTACAATCATCGTAAATCTTCCTGCCCATCCCGATGTTGCAGGATTGCCTATAAAAGGTGAAGAAGGTTCAGGTCGTCGCCTTTGCGGTGAATATGTTCATTATATAGGTGAAATAATAAATAAAGCAGGCTATAATTTTATGTTCTTTAACGGTGCAATCTGCGCTATTTATATGGCTTGCGGTGTTACAAACGACGGAGTTAAGCTTAATCACAGATATGAAATGTCCGTTCGCTTCGGTAGAGAAATCGGTAGAATTACTCTTGCACTTACAAAAACTCTTGATGAAATAAAGAAAGACAAGCTTCTTTACGATGAAAAGGAAATTGCCGAGGAATCTGCAAATTCTGCTCAAAACGGCGGTGAGTATACCCTTTGGTGCAAGGATTGGGAGCCGGTTGAAGAGAAGAAAGTTAAACCGCTTCTTAATATTCGACTTAAAGAGGTTAAAATCCCAATTATGAATCCGCTTATGGCAGCAGCAGGTAAGCTTAAACTTGCAAACTACAAGGTTCTTGTTGAAGGTAAACAGCAGTATGCAGTATATTCCGAAATCGGCTATATGGAGCTTGGTAAGGAGCTTAAAATAGCAATGGTTCCCGGTGAGTTTTGCTGCGATTTGTTGACGGGCGGAGCCTCTCTTTTTGCAGACGGTTCAGTTTCACATAAAGATTTCGGTATTCCCTCACTCCGTGAGATTTTCGGGGAAGATACAATGGTTTTCGGTCTTGCAAACGATGCTATCGGTTATATTGTTCCTGATAATGACTATACAATGGGTGACCCTATGAACCATTATCACGAGCTTGTTTCTCTCGGTTGTAAAACAGGTTCTTCTGTTATGAACGGATTTGTTGAAATGGCAAAAGAGTTAAATATTAAAGAATAAAAGAAAAATAAAGGAGGTTTTCTTGTGGGATATTATCTCGGTATTGACGGTGGCGGAACAAGGACAACTGCAGCAGTTTCCGATGAAAAGGGTAATGTTATTTTCAAATCCGTGGGTAAAAGCATCAACTTTTATTCCGTTGGTATGGAAAAGGCGCGAGAAAACCTTTTTGACGTTTTAAATGAAATTTATAAAAGCCTCGGCGAAATAGAGTTTGAAGTAACTTTTATCGGTTGCTCGGCTTTAGACGATGTTGCAGATAAAGAAACAATCAATGCTCTTTGTGACGGTATAATCAATTCAGAAAAAATCGGTATGAACAGCGATGTTTATGTGGCTCTTGCTTCCTCAGGAGAGGACAAATGCCGTGTGGTTGCAATATGCGGAACAGGGTCAATTGTTACGGGAATAGATGAAAACGGAAATGTTAAAACCAAAGGCGGTTGGGGTCATATTATCGGTGACGAAGGTTCTGCCTATTCAATCGCCGTTAATGCTCTTAAAGCCTGTGCAATGCTCTGTGATGAGGGTCAGAAAACGCCTCTTATTAAGTGTGCCGAAGAATATTTCGGTGTTGACGATTTAAGAAACGCAATTGACAAAATCTATTCTCCTGAAACCACAAAAGATGTTCTTGCAGGATTTTCCGCTAAAGTGGGCGAGATAGCCGAGAAAGATTTTGTTGCGAAAACCGTTATAATGAATGAGGCTCATTATTTTTCTAAAACAGTTCTTGCTCTTCTTAATGAAATGCGGAATTGTACTTTGCTTTCTCTCTACGGTGGAGTTTTTCAGAATAATGAACTTTTTAAATCATGCTTTATTGATGATATTAGAGAATTTCATTCGGATTTAAAAATTGAAATGCTTACTTTACCGCCCGAAGAAGGGGCTTTGAAAATTGCGAGGGGAATGCAGTGAAAAAGTATCTTGAATATATAAAGAAAAATGAAGAGATAATTGAACGCATCGCAACAGAGGGTGCAGAAAATATAGAAAAAACTGCTCAGCTTTTCAGCGATGCTCTTATGAATAATAAGAAAATCTTTCTTTTCGGAACAGGTCATTCCCATATGCTTTCGGAAGAGCTTTTTTACAGAGCAGGGGGACTTGTTAAAATTCAACCCATTTTAGACCCACCTTTGATGCTTCATATTTCCGCTTCAGAAAGCACCAAAGCAGAGCGTGTTGAAGGAATGGCGCAAAAGCTTTTTGATGATTACGAAATAAAAGAAAATGATGTTATCGTTATAATCTCAAATTCCGGCAGAAATGGTGTTATAGTTGATATGGCGCTTCTCTGCAAAGAAAAGGGCGTAAAGACAGTTGCTCTTACAAATCTCGAGCATACATATTCGGGAGAGTCCCGTCACAAAAGCGGAAAAAGACTTTGTGAAATTGCAGATGTTGTTCTGGATAATTTCGGTTGTGTGGGCGATGCTTGTGTTGAGGTTGAAGGGGTCAACGGCAAAATCTGCCCCACATCCACCGTTAGCGGTGCACTTATACTTAATGCAGTTGTAGCAGAAGCAGTTGATATTTGTGCTGGAAAAGGCTTTGTACCCGAGCATTTTGCAAGCTCAAATGTTGACGGCGGAGATGAAATAAACGATAAACTTGTTGAAAAATATAAAGAGGAGATTAAACACCTATGATTTACCCCATACCTCAAAAAAACAACCTTAACGGTGAAAAAATAAATATAAATTCAGTTTCTCTTTCGGGTGATTTTACAAATATAGCCCGAAGTGTTTTTCATTCTTATAAAATAGATACGGACGGAAATTTTAATGTTGAAATTAAGGCTTCAGACAGTAAAAGAACTACATATATAGACGAGCTTTCCCGCCTTACAGACGAGAAATATTTTATAACAGTCACCGAAAACAAAGTCTTGATTGAAGCATCTTCTAAACGCGGTGTTTTCAGAGCTGTTAATACTCTTTGCAAGCTTATTAAAAATGACGAACTTAAAACAGGGGAGTTAGAAGATTACCCACTTTTTGAAACTCGCGGTTATATTGAAGGCTTTTATGGTAAAACCTGGAGTAACGAAAAGCGTCTTTCTGTTATGCGCCTTATGGCAAAATACGGAATGAATACTTTCTACTATGCGCCTAAGGATGATGTTTATCACCGTGAAAAATGGCGTGAGCTTTACCCCGAAAATGAACTTGATTCTTTAAAAAATCTCTATGATTTTGCAACAGAAAATGAATTGAATTTTGCTTGGTGCATCGGACCGGGACTTACATATAAATATACCTCGGAAGAGGATTTTAATCTCCTTATTGGAAAAATAAAGAGCATTTATAATATCGGTGTCAGAACTTTCGGTCTTCTTCTTGATGATATTCCCCGGGAATTTCAGTATGAAGAAGATAAAGAAAAATTTGACGGCATTGTTGATGCTCATATTTATCTCATAAATAAAACATATAAGGCACTTAAAGAGATTGATAATTCAATTAATCTTACAGTTTGCCCCACACAGTACAGCGGTGACGAAAAGGGTTACTATATTTCAAAATTCGGTCAGGGCATTCCTACTGATGTTAAAATGTTCTGGACGGGTGCGGAGATTTGTTCAAGAGTTCTTACAGTAAGAGAATCCGACGAGCTTTTCCGCGCAACTAACCATAAACCTCTTTTTTGGGATAATTTCCCTGTTAACGACTGCGAAATGTATCAGGAAATGCACTTGGGTGCAATAATTGGCAGGGACAAAGAGCTTTATAAACATTGTGAGGGTCTTATTTCCAATGTTATGGAGTATGCGGAATGTTCAAAAATTCCTCTTATGACAATTGCAGATTATCTTTGGAATCCGACTTGCTATAATCCCGATGAATCTCTTAAAAATGCTCATAGAGAAATTTTGGGCGAAAATGCAGATTTATTCGGCTATTTTGCAGACCATTTAGGTGTTTCCTGCCTTTCAAAATACAGCTCTGCTTTAATGAGCGACACCCTTGCTCACATCAATTTCCTTAATGCAAACGGCGACAGAGCAGGCGCGCTTAAAGAATTTAGAGAGTATAACGGCAAAATGAGAGAATGCCTTGAAATGCTTGAAGATACAAGCATTGAGCTTTTCAAGGAAATGCAAAAATGGGTTAATAAATTCTCAATGTGTTGCGATTTATTAGATGCTATATATAACACTTGGGAAAACCCCATAGAAGAGAATTTCACAATCCTCAAAGATTTAACAGAAAAATACAATTCTGACGGAACAGTTCTAACAGGGTTCTGTTTGAGGGAAGCAGCGGAGAAGACGTTGAATTTGTATTGAGAATGCGGAATTCGAAATTCGGAATTAAGCTTCGCGTCGAGTAAAGATAGAAAAATAAAGTTGATGTATGGGGTGTCTCTCTTTGAAGAGAGTTAGAGCGCAGGAGGATATCTTATGAAAAAAACTTGTGTGCAATGTAAAAAAGCGTTTATGATTACTGATTCTGAAATTGCTTTCTATAAAGAAAAAGGTCTTTCTTTGCCCAAAAGATGTAAAGAATGCAGGGATGCAAACAGAAAAACAAAAGCAGGAATGAATAGAGAAAACATTCAAAAGAATTACAACAAAGATATAACTGTTGATACATATACAGTTATGAAAAATAAAAAAGGCAATAGACAATTTTATCTTTTAGTTTCCTTGCTTGTTGTAATAATTCTTGGTGGAGTAGTGCTTTTTTCATCGGGGGATTCTTCTGGTAACCATAATACAGGTAGTGTAAATAACTATCAACAATCTTCATACAGTTTTTCAAGTGAAGAAGCCTTGAATAGTCATTTTCAAAAGCATGGTTATGAGTTCGGTTATACATCTGCTGAACAATATTTACAAGGTGCTATATCTGTAATCGAAAATCCATCTTCGTTGAAAAAAACAGAAGATGATGGCGATTATGTTTATTATTTACAGTCAACTAATGAGATTGTATTTGTTTCCCCTAGTGGAGTAATAAGGTCATATTTTAAACCGAGTGACGGAATAGCGTATTTTAACAGAACTCAAGTTTTAATTTTGGGTTTTGTTGCGTAAGAAAATTTATTGTTGTGTAAAATAAAATTGACGGAGAAATTTCTATGTACATAAATCCACAAACCTACAATACTCACCCCGAAACAACTAAAAGCGAAAAGGAAATGCAAAAATGGGTTAATAAATTCTCAATGTGTTGCGATTTATTAGATGCTATATATAACACTTGGGAAAACCCCATAGAAGAGAATTTCACAATCCTCAAAGATTTAACAGAAAAATACAATTCTGACGGAACAGTTCTAACAGGGTTCTGTTTGAGGGAAGCAGCGGAGAAGACGTTGAATTTGTATTGAGAATGCGGAATTCGAAATTCGGAATTAAGCTTCGCGTCGAGTAAAGATAGAAGAAATATAGTTGGTGTATTTGGAACCTCTCTTTGAAGAGAGGTAGAGTCCAGGAGGAGCTTTTATGAAAAGATTTTTAAAAAGCGGTTTATCAATCTTTCTCGCAATAACAATCATTTTCAGTTCTGTACTTGTAGGGCTTAATGAAATAGATTTAAGCACATTTACAGTTAAAGCAGAAGCTACAAGTGTTAATGATTTGGTTTTTTCTTTGACACCTGCGGAAGATTCGTATAGTGTTAGAGCAGTAAATAAAGAAATTGGTGGGGATTTAATAATACCTGAAACTTATAACGGATTGCCTGTTACTTCAATTGATTATCTTGGTTTTCAAAACTGTAGTGAATTGACTTCTGTTATAATACCGGAAAGTGTAACAAGCATTGGTGGATGTTCATTTATTGGTTGTACGAATTTAAAAACAATTTCTATACCTGATAGTGTGGAATACATAGGAGAAAATGTTTTTTATGACACTGTATATTATAACGATGAAACTAATTGGGAAAATGGTGTGTTGTATATAAACAATCATTTGGTTGAAGCTGATTGTAATGTTGTTAGTGGTGAGTATTCTATTAAAAATGGTACAATAACGGTGGCATCTTATGCATTTTATGGTTGCAATAACCTTAATACATTGAAATTCCCTGATAGTTTAAAAAATATAGACTATAATGCATTGTTAGAGTGTGACGAACTTTCTCAAATAGTAGTTAGTGAGAATAATAATAGTTTTTCATACTTTGACGGAGTTTTATATAATAGAGATTGTACTGAAATTGTGTGGTATTCTTTGAAAAATACACAATCTGATTTTGAGATAATTGATACTTTGAAATCATTGAATTTTTGGGTTTTCTATGGGAACAACTATTTAGATAAAATAATTGTCTCTTTTAATTCGAAATTGAGATCTATAAGTTATTCAAATGATGAAGTTAATCAATATGAACTTGAATATGGTTGCAATAAAGAAAGTTTATTTAGTGATATAAGAGTAAAAAATAAAATAATTATTCACGACATTTCATCTGAATGTACGATAGATAAAAAAGCAACCTGTACACAAACGGGCGTTAAATCACATCATTGCAATTATTGTGATTTGGTAACGGATGAGACTATCATTCCGGAACTTGGACACCAAAATGGTGATTGGATTGTTGAAAAAGAACCGACTTGTACAATGAACGGCATCAAAATGCAGTATTGTATTAATTGTGATGAAATATTAAATGTGAATACAATTTTATCTGAAGGACATACGTTGAGTGAGTGGATTATCACAGATGCAACAGTTTATAAATCAGGCTCAAAACACAAAGAATGTACTCAATGCGGTGAAATACTTGAAACCGAAACAATCCCCCAACTCAAATGCAGTAAAGCAAAATTATCAAAAATCTCTAACACATCAAGTGGTGTAAAAATCACTTGGGGTAAGGTTAGTGGTGCGGATTCTTACAGAGTTTATCGTAAAACCAAAGGTGGTTCATGGAAATATCTTGATTCTACAAGTAAAACATATTTTACAGATAAAACTGCAAAATCCGGCACAACTTATTACTATACTGTAAAGGTTAGAAATGAAGCAGGCAACACAGATTATTCCAACTCACTTTCTATTAAACGTCTTTCTGTTCCCAAGCTTTCTGCAACATCCAATACATCAAGTGGTGTTAAAGTAACTTGGAAAAAGGTAACAGGTGCAAGTGGTTATATTGTTTACCGGAAAACGAAGAGTGGAGATTGGAAAGAAATCGGTAAAACAACAAAACTTTATTATACCGACAAAAAAGCAAAAAGTGGCACAAGCTACGATTATACTGTTCGTGCTTATATCGGTTCTGTAAAATCATATTATGATACAGAGGGCTTAAGCATCAGAAGACTTGTAGCACCTAAAATTTCATCCGCAACAAGTAAGAATGAAGGAATACTTCTTAAATGGAATAAGATAACAGGTGCATCCGGTTATTACGTTTACCGTAAAGCTTCCTCGGGCGAATGGAAAAAGGTTGCAACCGTTAAAGGTAATACAAAGATTAAATATCTTGATGAAACACCAAGAAAGGGTGCAACATACCAATACCGAGTAAAAGCTTATTACAGTAAATCTACAAGCGAAAACAGCAATACATATAAAATTAAATGTAAGTATTAATATGGAGAAAACTATGTATATCAACGAAAAAACATTTACAACCCACCCCGAAACAACTAAAAGCGAAAAGGAAATGCAGAGTTATCTTTTTCTTGAAGAAAACGGAGTGGAATATATAAGAGCCGAGCATGATGAGGCGGCGACAATTGAGCTTTGCGAGGGTGTTGAGAAGATAATTGATGCAAAAATCTGCAAAAATCTTCTTCTTTGCAACCGTCAGCAGACAAAGTTCTATATGCTTCTGATCCCGGGCGATATGCCTTTTAAAACAAAATACCTTTCTGCTCAGATTAATTCCGCCCGACTTTCTTTTGCAAGCGGTGAGAAAATGGAAGAGCTTCTCAATGTTTCTCCCGGTTCGCTTACAGTTCTTTCTTTAATGTTTGATAAAGAAGAAAATGTTGAACTGCTTATTGAAAAGAATGTTTTTAAGGATGAATATTTTGCTTGTCACCCTTGTGTTAATACCGCAACTGTTAAATTCTCAACTGTTGATTTAAAAGAAAAGGTTTTACCTGCCCTTAATCGAACATATACGGTTGTTGATTTGGAGTGTCCCGAGGATGAGGTTTAATTCAGTTGTTTTTGACCTTGACGGAACACTTCTTGATACTTTAGGTGATTTAAGGGACAGTGTTAATTTCGCTTTGGAAAAAAATAATCTTCCTTCTCGTACAACGGAAGAAATCCGTTCATTTGTAGGTAACGGAATTCGTCTTTTAATTGAGCGTTCCGTTCCTGAAAATACACCTTTAGAAATAACAGATAAATGTTTTTTAGATTTTAAAGAATATTATAAGAACCATTCTGCAATTCTTACAAAAGCATACGGCGGTATTATTGATTTGCTCAAAGAACTAAAGTCCAATGGTGTGAAAATTGCCGTTGTTTCCAATAAGGCGGATTTTGCGGTGAAAACTCTGATGGAAGATTATTTTAGCGGTCTTTATGACTGTGCCTATGGCGAAAGGGTAGGGGTGAAAAGAAAACCTGCACCTGACAGTGTTTTCGGTGCTGTAAAGGAAATGGGCGCAAATTTAGAAAATACTGTTTATATAGGTGATTCCGAGGTTGATGTTGAAACCGCCAAGAATTCGAATCTCCCTTGTATAGCAGTTACTTGGGGGTTTCGTGATAAAGAGGTTTTAGAAAGCCTTTGTCCCGAATATATTGTAGATAGTCCAGTTGAAATATTAAGCATAATAGAAAGAGGTAATTAAATGAAAGTTTTACTTGTAAATGGCGGACCTCACGAAAAGGGTTGCACCTATACCGCACTTTGTGAAATAGAAAAAGAGCTTAACTCACAAGGCGTTGATGCAGAAATCTTCTGGTTGGGTAATAAACCCGTAAGAGGTTGTATCGGTTGCGGCGGTTGCGCTAAAAATGACGGTTATTGTGTGTTTAATGACGATATTGCCAATACTTTAATTGATAAAGCTGCCGAAGCTGACGGCATTGTTTTCGGTTCACCCGTTCACTACGCCGCACCCTCAGGAACAATTTGTGCAGTCCTTGACAGAGCTTTTTATGCAGGAGGCAGAAAGTTTAAATATAAACCTGCTGCCGCAATTCTCAGTTGTCGTCGAGCAGGTTCAACTGCTGCATTTGATGTTCTCAATAAGTATTTTACCATCAATAATATGCCCATTGTTTCTTCAGGCTATTGGAATATGGTTCACGGCTCAAAGGCAGAAGATGTTTTGCAGGATTTAGAAGGCTTGCAGATTATGAGAACTCTCGGCAAAAATATGGCTTGGCTTCTTAAATGCATCGAACTCGGAAAAGAAAATGGTATTGAAAGACCTGCAGGAGAGCAGAAAATTCGTACCAATTTTATCAGATAATTGATTTTGTAAAAGTTTAGTGATATACTTAGAAAGTAAAAGAATTTTAATTAAGGAGAGATTCCAATGAATGATATAAATGCTCTTTACGCTCTTTGGAAAGAAAAAGCAGTTCTCGACAGTGATTTGCAGGATGAACTCAAATCAATCGAGGGCGACGACGAAGCAATACTTGACCGATTCTATAAAAATTTGGAATTTGGTACAGGCGGTCTTCGCGGTGTTATCGGCGCAGGTACAAACAGAATGAATGTTTATACCGTTGCCCAGGCAACTCAAGGTCTTGCTGATTATCTTAATGAGGAGTTCGATGAGCCCAGCGTTGCTATTGCTTACGATTCTCGTATTAAATCCGATGTTTTTGCGGAATGTGCCGCAGGTGTTCTTGCTGCAAACGGCATTAAGGTTTATATTTATCCCGAGCTTATGCCCACACCCATGCTTTCTTTTGCTGTAAGAAGACTTGGTTGCTCTTCGGGTATTGTTCTTACCGCAAGTCACAACCCCTCCAAATACAACGGTTTCAAATGCTATGACCCCCGCGGTTTTCAGATGACCGATGAAGGTGCTGCAAAAACTTATGAGTATATGAAAAAGGTTGATATGTTTGACGGTGTTAAACGTATGGCTTTTGAGGATGCTCTTGCAGAAGATATGGTTGACTATATCGAAGATTGGCTCAAAGATGAATTTATTGAAAAGGTTCTCGAATGTTCAATTAATTCCGATGTTGTTAAAAAATCAGGACTTAAGGTTCTTTATACACCTCTTAACGGTACGGGTAATAAGCCCGTTCGCCGAGTTCTCAAAAAATTGGGTGTTGAAGATTTAAGAGTTGTTAAGGCTCAGGAAAAGCCCGACGGCAATTTCCCGACTTGTCCTTATCCGAACCCTGAAATCCGTCAGGTTTTCGAAGAGGGTCTTAAAATGACAGAGGAATTTCCTGCAGACCTTATGCTCGCTACTGACCCCGACTGCGACCGCGTTGGTATTGCAGTTCGTGACAATGGCGAATATAAGCTTATGACAGGTAACGAAGTTGGCGCAATGCTTTGCGAATATCTCCTTTCACAGCTTAAAGAAAAGGGCAAACTTCCCGATAAACCCGTTATTGTTAAAACTATTGTTACAACACCTCTCATTTCTGCAATTTGTGAAGAATACGGTGCAGAAATGGCAGACCTTCTCACAGGCTTTAAATATATCGGTGAGCTTATTACAGAACTTGATGAAAAAGGCGAGGCTGACCGCTATGTTCTCGGCCTTGAAGAAAGCTATGGCTATCTTACAGGTGCTCACGCCCGTGATAAAGACGGCGTTAATGCTGCAATGATTATCTGCGAAATGGCAGCTTTCTACAAAGCACAGGGTATCACCTTGTGGCAGTTTATGGACAGCGTATATGAGAAATACGGCTATTTCTTCAACCAGCTTGATAACTATGCTTTCGAGGGCGCTGCAGGTATGCAGAAAATGGCAGATATGATGGATTCTTTGAGAAATAATCCCCCGAAAGAAATCAACGGCAGTAAGGTTATCTGGGTAGGCGATTATAAAACAGGTATCACCACAGACGGCGAAACAGGTCTTCCCAAATCCAATGTTCTTTCCTACAGAATGGAAAGCGGTGACACGGTTATTGTAAGACCTTCAGGTACAGAACCCAAAATCAAAATCTATATTACTGCAAAAGCATCTTCAAGAGAGGAAGCAGAAGAAAAACTCTCTGTTATTTCAAACAGTGTTAAAACTCTTCTCGGTATTGAATAATGTTTTCAGATAAAATGAAAAGAATTATCTGCTTTGTTATGGCAGGGCTTATGGTTCTCGGTGTTCTTTCAGTAGTATTCAGTGTGGTTTTATAAAAGGTAAAACAGCGGTAGCACGAACGCTACCGCTGCTTTGTTTTTTAAATCAATTAGCAGCAACCGCAGTTGTTGTTACAGCCACAGTCATTACCGTTGTTGCAACCGTTACCGTTACCGCAGAACAAAACGAGGATTATAAGGATGATAATCCAAGAGCAGCTATTACCATTGTTGAAAAGGCAACCCATATTCTTAACCCCCCTTCAATGCATAATATGATATTCAGTTTTTTTTGTTACAAAAGGAATATATTTTTATTTAAGGAAAAGAATAAAAGCGAATATCACAGGAAAGGTGGGTTTGATATGGGATTCGGTTTTGATTACGACAAATACAAGAAACACGCCCCCTCAAATATGCGGGATTTGATTTCAGACGAGTACGACTATGAATATGCGGACGAATTTGATTATGTGTTTGATGATGATTTCGAGGACTTTGGTGAAGATAACGAGTTCGGTATTTAAAATAGTTTGCAGACTGTTATTGAATTGTTCAAAAAATTGTCGTATAATGTCTTTGGATTACCAAACGTTACAGAGGTGAGATTATGCTTTGTCAACATTGCAATAAAAATGGAGCTAATATGCATATGAAGCGTATTATAAACGGAAGAGCAGCAGAGGTTCATCTTTGCTCTGATTGCGCCCGTTCATTAGGCTACGGTGAAGCTTTTTCGGGCTTTGGTTTAGGCTTTTCCGACTTTTTAGGCGATTTTCTCCTGAAGGGTGAGCATTCTTCCAATTCCTCCCGTTGTCCTTTTTGCAATAAAAGCTTTGAAGAAATTGCAAAAGACGGAAAAATGGGTTGCGCTGAATGTTATACCGCATTTTACGACAAGCTTATTCCTTCATTGCAACGTATTCACGGCAAAAGTACCCACATGGGTAAAAAACCCGGGGATTCCGATAAAAACGTAAACAGATTGGAAGTCTTGAAAGAAAGTCTAGAGAAAGCAGTTCTTGAACAGGATTTTGAATCTGCTGTTAAAATTCGTGATGAAATTAATGCAATGTTGATGGCTGGGGGCGAGAAGCAATGAGTGTAAAATGGTATTTGGGCACAGGTGCTCAGAATGATGTTGTTATCAGCACAAGTATTCACCTTGCCCGCAATATAAAGCAATTCCCTTTCCCTGCAAGTCTTTCAATGCAAGATAAATTGAAAGTGAATTCTGTAATAAGAAATGCGGCAGAAGAATTAAAAGATTATTCTTTTAACCATTATGAAATGAAAACTCTTTCGCAGGCAGAGGTCGTTTCTTTAGCAGAAAGGCATCTTGTCAGTCCTGAGTTTGCGTCTTCCCGTGATGGCAGAGCACTTCTTCTTACAGAAGATGAAGCGGTAAGCATTATGCTCAACGAAGAGGATCATATAAGACTTCAGGTTATGTATGCAGGATTTGCTCTTGATGAAGCATACAGAACCGCTGACAGAATCGACAGTCAATTAAGTGATAAGCTTCAATTTGCTTTTGATGATAGATTAGGTTATCTTACTCAGGACCCGACTGCTTTGGGTACGGGGATGAAAGCTTCTGTTGTTCTTCATCTTCCGGCTCTTGTTACATCTTCGCAAATTACAAAGCTTATTACAACTGTTTCCAAACTGGGGCTTTCTCTGCGTGGTTCTTACGGAGAGGGTGCGGCTGCAAAGGGTGATTTGTTCCGCTTGAGTAATACTATTACTCTTGGTATCTCCGAGAAAGCCGCCATAGAAAACCTTAAATCCATTGCTCTTCAGATTGCCGCGCAGGAACGTGTAGCAAGAGAGGAAATTTTTAAGGCACCTGTTACTGAGGACAGAATTTACAGAGCATACGGTGTTTTGAAATATGCAAGAATGATTGATACGAGTGAGTTTATGGAGCTTGTTTCACTCGTTCGTTTGGGTGCGGTTAAGGGTATAATCAATATGGATTGCGCTCAAATTGAAGCTTTAATGATTCATATGCAACCTGCAACAATCTCCCTTTCTGTTGACAGACCATTGGACAGAATCGAGAGGGACAAATTACGTGCACAGCTTGTTAGACAGAATTTAGGTTGAAATGAATTAATAAAATGAAGATAACTGCTGAAACTATTTTTGTTCGGCAGTTAATTTTTATTGAATTATATAAATTTATGTGATATTATACTTTTCACTATTTTAAAAAATATTCAGAGGTATTTATGTCGGAAAAAGCTACAAAATCCAAAGCATTGGTTTCCTCGTTGCTTTTAACCATTGCAGCATTTATTTGGGGTACTGCTTTTGTTGCCCAAAGCGAAGGATTGAAAGAAATCGGGAATTTTACGTTTCTTTGTTTAAGGTCTTGTCTTGCAGTTGTTGTTTTAACTCCCGTTTCTTTTATGATAATGAAAAGGAATAGAAAAAATGTCGGTGATGGACCACATAATGAAAATAAAACATTTTTTTCGAAACGCCTCATTATTGGAGGGCTTCTTTGCGGTAGCTCAGTTTGCCTTGCATCTTTGGTTCAACAGTACGGAATTATGTTTTCAAGCGTAGGTAAGGCAGGTTTTTTGACAACTCTTTACATTCTTATGGTTCCTTTGTTGGGACTGTTTCTTAAAAGAAAGGTTAAACCCATACTTTGGGCGTGTATAGTTATTGCAACTTGCGGAATGTATTTTTTGTGTGTTACGGAAGCAGGCGGAATAAGCATCGGAGATGGTCTTCTTATACTATGCGCATTCCTTTTTGCAGTTCAGATTATGATCGTTGACCACTTCGTTCAGACCGTTGACGGTGTAAGGCTTTCTCTTGTTCAGTTTTTTGTTTCGGCGGTTATTTCTGCAATTGGAATGTTCATTTTTGAACATCCCGATCCGGAAGCTATTTCGAGAGCTTGGTTTGCTATTTTCTATGCAGGTGTAATGTCGTCAGGTATAGCTTTCACCCTTCAGATTGTTGCGCAGAAAAATCTTAATCCGACAGTTGCAAGTCTTTTAATGAGTCTTGAATCTGTTTTTGCCGCCCTGGCAGGTGCTTTCTTCGGAGAAAGGCTTTCAGGAAGTGAAATTTTCGGATGCGCTCTTGTCTTTATTGCGATAATACTCGCACAGCTTCCTGTTGAAAAGTTAGTTAAAAGAAATAAAGCTTCAGAGAATGTTTGATTTATTCTCTGAAGTCTTATTTTTTTGTTTTATTGAACGCGCTTTAATAAAATATTAACATTGTTAGTGTAGATTTGTGCTCGGATTTTAGGAGGTAGTAAAATGGTTTGTATTTTGCTTGTTGAAGATGATGTTCAATTTAACAGAATAGTATGTTCTTATCTGACGGATAATGGTTATAGTGTTGTTGGGTGTCACAGTGCTGCTGATGCACTTGACCAAATGGACAAGCTCTCTTTTGATATGATTATTTCTGATATAATGATGAAAGATGTTGACGGTTTTGAGTTTGCCGAACAAGTACGAATCTTTAATAAAGATATACCTATTCTGTTCCTGACTGCACGTGATGATTTGCGGTCAAAGGAAAGAGGCTATAAGATGGGCATTGATGATTATATCGTTAAGCCCGTTGAAATGAAGGAGATGGTTTTCAGAATAGAAGCCATTTTAAGAAGAGCCAATATTGCCAATAAAAAGAAAATTGTTATTGGTGGCTTGGAGCTTGATTCGGTTGAATCTGCTGCATATTTTGAGGGGGAGGATTTGGGTCTTTCGGTTAAGGAGTTTAATATTCTTTTTAAATTTTTATCTTATCCGAAAAGAACCTTTACAAGAACTCAGCTTATGAATGAATTTTGGGGTTATGACAGTGAAAGTGCACCTCGAACGGTTGATGTTTGTATAACAAAGCTCAGAGGTAAAATTTCAAAATGTAAAGATGTTGAAATTGTTACCGTTCACGGTCTTGGTTACAAGGCGGTGATTCTCGTATGAATTTCAGTACAAAGGAAAAAGTCTTTGCCAGTAGACTTCGTAGTTATATTTTAGAGTTTATCTCCGTGTTTTTAATAATTGCTCTGAATGGAACTATTTTAATCTTTGTTTTAACAAGCCTTATTGATAAAAATTCATCGGTTTCCGAAATTTCTTTGTTTTGTTTTTTGTATCTGCTTTTCGGTTGCCTTATTTCAACCAGTCTTGTATATTTAGTTAAGGGTAGAGTTTATTACAATAGGATAAAAAGCATTTGCAATGTGGCAAGTAAAGTTGCAAAAGGCGATTTCGATGTGCGAGTTCCCATTTATTTTGAAAAACCCAAAAGTGAGATGGATTATCTTGCGTTGAACTTTAACAAGATGCTGACGGAGATTTCCTCTTTGGAAAATATGAGGAATAATTTTGTTGCCGATGTTTCACACGAAATAAAAACTCCTTTGAGTGTTATACAAGGTTATGCAGATTTGTTGCAAAATAAAGATTTGTCTGTGGAAAAAAGAAGTGAGTACACAAGGTTTCTTTCTGAAGCAATCGGCAACCTCACAAATCTTGTTACAAATATCTTGAAACTTAATAAAATTGAAAATCAAGGAATAATACAAAAAGAAAAGTATTCTTTAGACGAACAAATCCGGTATTGTATTCTTGCATTTGAAGATAAATTGGATGAGAAAAATATTACGGTAAATGCAGAGTTGGATGAGGTCGATTTAAAAAGCGATAAGGCACTTTTAGAAATCGTGTGGAATAATCTTATTTCCAATGCAGTTAAATATACCGGTTTCGGTGGAGAAATATCTGTTGAATTAAAAAATGAAAACGGTAAAAAGGTTGTTACTGTTTCTGATACGGGTTGCGGAATGTCAAAGGAAACTGTAAAACACTGTTTCGAAAAGTTTTATCAAGGGGATTCCTCTCATTCTCAGGAGGGGAACGGGTTGGGTCTTGCTTTGGTTAAGCAAGTTGTAACTATGCTTAATAGCGAAATCAGTGTTGAAAGCGTTTTAGGTGAAGGCACAACATTTACTGTTACTTTATAAACCTTAACATATTCTTAACAACAATATTGTAAATTAAAAAAAGTTATTGGTGGTGAGAATAATAAAAAACAAAGAAGATGCTAATTCGAAATTTAATAAACTTTTAAATTCAAAACATAATAAGACGGCATTAATTGTTATTGAGGTTGCCCTTTTATTGACTGTGGTTGTTCTTATATGCCTAGTTGTTAAAGGTGATGTTTCTTTCAAATCGCCTGAGACAACAAAATATATTATAAATGATACAACCGGAAGCGGTATTGTTTATAAAGAGGGTTTAACTTTTGCCCCGACTGAAAAAAGTAAAAATGACAACGATGAAGGGCAAGAGAATAATGTCGTTGGTAATAATTCAGTAAACTCGGTAAATAGCGGTGGTGCGAATGCTCAGAGTAATATTAGCAGGGAACTTCCGGACCCGTCTGGTTGGAGTAAGGCAGAGATTATTTCAAAAGCTAAAGAAGCCGTTAACAAAACCAAAGCCTACACAGGCAATCTGACAGTTAACCATAGTGAAGGTTTTACTGCCGACGTTACAGAATGTACCGGTGGCGAAATTGTTAAAAGCATTGTTAATCTGATGATCGGTTGGGTAGTAAAGCCTGTTGAAGAAACTCTTGTTTATCAGAATGGAAAAGCAGTGAATTCTGAGGGAGAAACAGTTCCGATTATTCTACCTAAACGTAGCAATTTTACCTTAACGGAAAACGGTGTTAAATCTGCTTCGGTTCAACGTTCGGGGAATGAGTATGTTATAAAGCTTACTCTCGTTGAAGAAAGCGTGGGAATGTACGATGTTCCCAAGCACAATGCCGCATCTATAGGTTATCTTGATGTTGCAAACTTTGATATAAGCTTTATGGAAGTGGATTCTGCTGATATTGTTTATAAAGGTTCAAGTATTGAGCTTAAAATAAACGCAGACGGTTACGTGACCTATGCAGGATATAAAATACCGCTTCATATTGACGGCTCTGCCCATAAGGGTTCAATAAGTGGTTCAGCAACCTTTGAGGGCGAACAGACGGAAGAGTGGAGATTGAATTGGTAAGAAAGGATGTATTAATTATGGGTTTCAAAGAAATAGCGCTTAATACAGCTATCAAACAAGGAATTGAATATGTAAAAAAAGATTATGACACAAACCTTTTTAAACTTATCTCTTGGGGTAAGAAAATGGTTAAGGATGAACTTCACCTTAAAGTTCTGACACGGTTGGAGGAACGATTAAGCGACCCCGCAAATGTTTATGCGGATTATGTGAAAAGAGTTGTAATGAACACTGACACAAACATTATACTTAAACTTGTACCACCTTTTGTGAACGCAGTTGTAAAAAGTTATGATATAAGAAAAAAAGCAATGGAAGAGAATAACTGCAACATTCCGTGGGCGGTGCTTATTGATGTTACCACGGCTTGTAACCTTAAATGTAAGGGTTGCTGGGCGGCAGAATATGGTGACAAACTTAATATGAGCTATGATGATTTGAATAAAATTATTCAAGAGGGTAAGGCTGTCGGTACTTATGTGTATCTTTACACGGGCGGTGAACCGCTTGTTCGTAAAAATGACCTTATCCGTATTTGTAAAGAAAATCCCGATTGCCTTTTCCACGCTTTCACAAACGGCACTCTTTGTGATGATGCCTTTGTTGAAAGTATAAAAGAAGTGGGCAATATGCTTGTAACTATTTCTATTGAAGGTAATGAAGAAACAACCGATTCCCGTAGAGGAAAAGGTACATATAAAGCTACTATTGAAGCTATGGCTCGTTTGAAAGCAAACGGTATTCCTTTTGGTGTATCCTTGTGTTATACCAAGGAAAATGCACATATCATTTCTTCTGACGAATATGTTGATTTCCTTATCGAACAAGGTGCGGTTTTCGCATGGTTGTTCTCATTTGTTCCGGTGGGTTGTGGTGCTACCTCTGAGCTTATGGCAACAGCTGAACAAAGGAAAAGGATGTATGACCAGGTTCGTAAATGGCGTTTCAAAGAGGTTAAACCTCTTGTTATGATTGACTTCTTTAATGATGGTGAATATGTTGGCGGTTGTGTTGCAGGTGGTAAGCAGTATTTCCATATCAGCGCAAATGGTGACTGTGAGCCTTGCGTATTTGCTCATTACTCCAATGTTAATATAAAAGATCCTGACGTGCACTTTATAGATGCACTAAAGAGCCCGATATTTATGGCATACAAAGCCCGTCAGCCTTTCTCGGATAATATGCTTCGTGCTTGTCCTATTGTGGATAATCCCGGTGCTATCAAAAAGATTGTAGAAGAGTCGGGTGCTAAATCAACAGACCTTCAGTCACCTGAGAAGGTTGAAGATTTAATCGGTAAAACAATTGATGTTGCTCGTAAGTGGAAAGAAACTGCCGATAAAATGGCGGAAGAGCATGGCTTTGTTCAGTGGCATATTCGTAGCGTTGATATTTACAAAGACTATGAAGCAGAGCATATAAAGGACTATGAAGAATTTGTATAAATCGATTGAAAGAGCTGAAACTCCCGAATCTGTTGGCATAGACTCCTCGGTCATCTTCAAGATGACCGAGGAAATGTCGTATTGCGGCATAAATATTCACAGTTTAATGATTTTGCGACAGGGTAAGGTTGCTTGTGAGGCTTGGAGTAAGCCTCTTACTTCTGAAATGCCCCATATGGTTTATTCAGTGAGCAAAAGCTTTCTTTCAACCGCATATGGTTTCGCTTTGGACGAAGGGAAAATTACAAGAGAAACAAAATTCCTTGATGTATTTCCTGAACTTCGTCCGAAAAAGAAAGATGAATATCTTGAAAAATTAACCATACATCAGCTTTTGTGTATGACCGCAGGAAAACAGACTTCAATACGGGGAAGTAAAAGCGATGATTGGCTAAGCTCGTTTGTTAATGCAAAATGGATTTTTGAACCGGGCACAAGTTGGCGATATGTTAATGACAATTATTATGTTGCTTCAAGAATGTTGTGCAAGATTTTAGGAATGTCTATTACCGATTATCTTACACCCCGTCTTTATGAGCCTCTGGGAATAGAGCTTCCTTTCTGGGAGCATTCTCCCGAAGGGGTTGAAGCAGGTGGTTGGGGACTGATGCTCAAAACCGAAGATATTGCAAAGCTTATTCTTTGCTATCAGAATAAGGGAATGTATAATGGTGTCCAAGTTGTTCCTGAACGGTGGACCAAGGAAGCAACATCATTTATTAGTGATAACTCTGTAAGTGAAAAAGCTGCAGATGCAAGTGCAGGTTACGGTTGCGGTTTTTGGCGATGTGCAGGTTTATCCAATACATACAGATGTGAGGGGATGTTTTGTCAGTATGCTATTTCCTTTGAGGATTATAACGCTTGTCTTGTAATGACCTCGGAGCATAGTGATTTGCAGGAAACCCTCGATATAATTTGGAAATATATGCCTAAAGCTTTTATTGAACCTGATTCGGAAAAAAGTGGTCAAAAAATAACCTTACCCGACAAGTCTTTGGTTATTGTCAGAGAAAGACAAAAAACAGAAGAAAAAATCAACAATAAAACATATTCTTTGCGCAAATGCAAATTTATTAATTTTATCGGCTTTCCCATAAGTGCTTTACCAATGCCCATTGTCTTTTTTGCAAAAGACAGGGGCGGTAATATGACAAATCTTAATTTTAGATTTGATGAAAACGGTTGCATTTTCTCTTGGGAAGAGGATGGCGATTTTAAGAATGAAATTTTCCTATCAATGAACGGAGAAGCAAGTTTTGATGAAATTGTTTTAGGCGAACTTAAAATGCCTGTTCGATGTTATGCATATTGGGAAAAGGAAAATCTTCTTGTTTTGAAAATTCGCCCTTTGGCTACTGTTGCTGAAAGAGTTTTAAAATTTGAATTTAAGGGCAATAAAATTAAAATGTTTCCCAGCTATATTCCGGGAACCGGCGAAAAGGCAAAAAAGGTTGGGGAGAAGCTAAAATGCATTCTTATCGGAAAATGGTTTCATTGGTGGATTGATTTTCTTGTTCCGAGAGTAGATAAAATATTAAATCCAACCCATTACGGAAAGCAAAAGTAAACAATACCAAAAGGAAAAATCAAGTAATCAAGATTTTCCCTTTTGGTATTGTATTTTCTTTTATAATTTATTATAATTAAAATGTATATTTATGAAATGATTTGACGAGGTGTTAGTTTGGCTAAATATGGCTTTGACTTACAACGAAAGAATAAAAAAAGAAGGACTACTGCTTTAATCTGTTTGTTTATATGCTTTGTAATCCTTTTAGGTTCTGTTTCAACATTTTTGCTTTGGCGTTCTTTGAATTATGATTTTAATAATATATTCAACAAAAACGATGCGGAAAGCACAACTGCTTTTATCACGACTGAAAAAACAGATAGTATTGTTTATGAAGGTAAAGCTCTTTTCCTTGTTGCTGTCACTTCGGATGATGGTAAGGAGATTCGTTTTATTAACCTTGTTGATGTGAATTTGGGCGAGAAGAATATCAGGGTTGTACCTTTTGATCATAGCGAAAAAAGCAAGAGTCAAAAACTTTCTTATGAAAAGGTTTTTGTTAACAACGGTATAAAAGAGTTAATTTCTTGCGTGGAAGCTGATATGAATATTGATGTTGACCGATATGTTCTTTTTACCGATACGGGCTACAAATCTGTTTTCAGAGCTCTGGGCGATGTTACCGTCAGCGTCGATAAAGATGTTGAATATGATACACCCGATATGTTTTTGGAACTTAAACGGGGCGAAAATACCTTGGCACCCGAAAAAGTTTTCAAATATATGAAATATATCTGTGAAACCGAAAAGGGTTATGAGTGTTCAAGGCTTAATGCGGAAATTATTGTTTCTGCTTTTAGTGCTTTTTATAATGTTGAAAAGTTCAATTATGCCGATACACTTTTTTCCAAGCTTATAAATTATTGTAATTCGGATATTTCAATTGTGGATTATACGGAAAATAAAGATAAGATAGAGTATCTTGTTCCTAAAACTTCAAAAGAAAAACTTAAAGTATATGTTTCCGAAAAGGAGTTTAACAATGAAGAAAATTGATAAAAAGACAAAAATACTTTCAGCATTGATTGCGGTTTTCTTGGTAGCTCTTGTTGTTAGTGGTACGCTTCTTTATGTTATATATGACACCACCCTTAAACCTACAGAATTTTCGAATCTTAAAGCACCCCCATCAGGTGATGATACCGGGTATTACAGATATTGTTATTATGAACTTACAGCGGAAGAGCAAGCAATATATACTGTAATAATTGACAGTATATATGATATGCCCGAAAGAATTGAGATTCCTGAAATTAACTCAGGTAACCTTAATAGAATTTTCACTGCTCTTTCTTACGATAATCCCGACCTCTTTTGCTTGGGAGCAAATTGCAAAGTGTATACTGAAGGCTTGAAAACTTTTTTTGAGCCCACTTATTCTTTGGATTACGAAACTTATTCTAAACAAAAAACCGAATTGGAAACAGTGGTTTCTGCAATTTTAAAAGGTGCTGAGCAATATACATCTGTGTATGAAAAAGAACTTTATATTCATGATTATCTTGTAACAAACTGCGTTTATGTTGCTCCTGAAACAAGTGCGAGTGCAAATACCGCTTATGGTTGTATAGTCAACGGAAAAGCATCTTGCGAAGGCTATGCAAGAGCGTTTCAGTATCTTATGAACAAACTCAGTATCAACAACCGACTTGTAACAGGTGAATCAACTGAAGACGGCGAAAACTATATCGGTCATATGTGGAATTATGTAGTTCTCGATGGTGAAGGTTATTTTGTTGATGTAACTTGGGATGATCCCAAAACCGCCACCCAGGTTCTTCGCCATACATTTTTTAATGTGACAACTAACGATATTCTTTTGGAACATCGTAATATTGAACAAACATTACCTTTGTGTACAGCAAAGAAATATAATTATTTTGTTTATGAAAATGCAGTTATAAACAGTGTTGAGACAGAGCAACTTGAAGTAGCGGTGGAAAATGCTGTGTATAATGCAAGCAGAAGAGGTTATAAATGTGTTGAGCTTCGCTTCAACGATGCCGCTTCTCTTCAGCAGGCAAAGGATTCTCTTTTTAATACGGGAATAATTTATACTATATATAAAGATGTGGGTCTTTTAGAAGACTTAACGGGAGCAAAGGTTTATTACAGTACGGATGAAACAATGAACGCCCTTTGTCTCTTCTTTTGAGGTGAAATAAATGGATAGAGAAAAAATAGAAAAAGCAGTTCGGGATATTCTTGAAGCAATAGGGGAGGACCCTGACAGAGAGGGTCTGAAAGAAACTCCCAACAGAGTTGCAAGAATGTATGAAGAGGTTTTCTCGGGACTTTCTGAGGATGCACATGCTCATCTGAAATTATTTAACGAACCCGGAAATGATGAGATGGTAGTTGTTCGTGACATTCCGCTGTATTCTATGTGTGAACATCACCTTTTACCCTTTGTGGGTAAGGCCAATATTGCCTACATTCCTGCAGACGGAAGAATTATAGGTCTTTCAAAACTTGCACGTATTGTTAATGTCTATGCAAAACGCCCTCAGGTGCAAGAAAGACTTACAACGCAAATTGCTGATTTCCTTTATGATGAATTAGGCGCAAAGAGTGTTGCTGTTATTATAGAGGCTGAGCACCTTTGTATGACGATGCGTGGAGCAAAAGCGGCTGGTGCGGTTACGCAAACTTCAGCACTTAGAGGGATTGCAAGAAGCGATGCCAGAACACGCGCAGAAGTTATGGCACTCTTGACAGGTGGGAAATAATGTTTTCTTTTAAAAAGTTAATTGATGATAAACAGGGACCTCTTGTAATGGGGATTCTTAATATTACTCCCGATTCTTTTTCAGACGGTGGAGAAGCAAATAGCCTTTCGAGCGCTCTCGAAAGGCTTAATAATCTTTTTGAAGAGGGTGCAGATATTATTGATATCGGTGCTTGTTCAACTGCACCAAAGAATAAAATAGTATCTGTTGAAGAAGAGTTAAAACGTCTTGAAATTCTTCCTGAACTTGTTAAAAATTCTAAGGTGCCTTTGTCAATTGATACGTTCAGACCGAAAGTTGCCGGATTTGCTCTTGAGTGCGGAGTAAGTATTATAAACGACGAAAGCGGTGTTTTTGATACTGAAATGGCAAAAGTTGTGAAAGAATATAGTGCAGGTTGGATTTTTATGCACACAGGAGGGAAGACTTCCAAAGAAGTGACAGAATATGAAAACGGTGTAGTTGATGATGCTGTTGCTTTTTTTAATGAAATGAAGATCAAAGCAACTGACTTTGGAATAGAGGAGGGTAGCCTCTGTTTTGACTGCGGTATCGGTTTTGGTAAAAGCAGGGATGATGATATTGAACTTTTGAAAAATTGCGAAACCCTTTCGGAATACTCACCATTATTAATTGGTGTTTCAAGAAAACGTGTTATTGGTGAGTTGACCGGACAACAGAATCCCAAAGAGCGAGTATCGGGAAGCGTTGCGGTAGCGGTGAGCTGTGCTCTGAAAGGTGCAGGTGTTTTACGTGTTCACGATGTTAAAGAAACTGTTGATGCATTAAAAATTACTTATATACTATTATAATTTAGGAGAAAAAATGGAAAAGATAATTATTAAAGGTTTAAGATTAAAAGCGTATCATGGCGTAAATCCCGAGGAAAAGATGGACGGGCAGATGTTTGAACTTGATATAACAGCTCTTATTGATGCTAAGAGTGCATATTCAAGTGATGAGCTTGATGACACAGTTAGCTATGCGAAGATAATTAAAACGGTAAGGGCGGTATTTACCGCGGAGAGTTATAACCTTATCGAATATGCTGCAAATAAAGTTGGGATGGAAATAATGAAAACCTATCCCAAGCTTAAAAGCGTTACTGTGCTTTTGAAAAAGCCCGAGGCACCCATAAGTGCGGATTTTGATTATGTTGCAGTTGAAGAAACGATAACAAGAGAAGAGTATACGGAGTTAGTCAAAAAATGAAAGCTGTAATAGGTATAGGTACAAATATAGGGGATAGAGCAGAGAATGTCAGAGCTGCAGTTGAAGCGCTTGATTTGTTACCTGATGTGAAAGTATTAAGATGTGCTTCGATTTATGAAACAGACCCTTGGGGTTTTACAGAACAACAAAGCTTTTATAATACCGCTGTTGAAGTGGAAACAAATAAATCACCTGAAATGCTTTTAGGGGCTTGTCTTGGCATTGAAGTAGGTATGGGTAGAGTGAGAGAATTTAAAAACGGACCCAGGGTAATTGATTTGGATTTATTGGTGTTTGAAAATTACGAAAACAACTCACCCCACATTACTGTTCCTCATGCTTTAATAGGGGAACGCGATTTCGTTCTTGTACCATTAAAAGAATTGTATGATGATATGAATGTGTTGGGTTTTTCATATATAAATCAGTATGAAAATATAGCTGAAAAAACTACTGCAAAAAAGTTAAAAAAATTTAAAATTGGGTATTGACTTTTCAAAATCATAGTGATATAATTCTGTCTCGTTGGCGACAAACAGAGCTCGTCGGAAACAACCAAATAAAGGCTCTTTAGGGCGAGAAAAAGCGAAACACCCGGGCGGGTTGAAAAAACGCTAAAAAATCGCAAAAAAGTTGTTGACAAATGATATCGAAGATGATATTATATTCAGGCACTCGCGAGTTGAGGACAAACTTCCGAGCCTCGAGAGTAGCAACGAACCTTGAAAATTAAACAACGAGAAAAAAGAAACCCTTGAGAT
>CAZUZV010000017.1:0-48017 GCA_964624385.1 uncultured Eubacteriales bacterium
AATCTTTTCGCTTATTGTGAGAATGATGGGGTGAATTTTGTTGATGAGACGGGGTGTGCTAAAAATTTTCAGGTGTATCTAGAAAATGAATATAACTTAAAAAATACAGAATGGGGCAATCAGAAATTAAAATTAAAAGTATCTGGAAATACAATTACAATAACAGCGACATTTAATTTTAGCGGTAGTTTAAAAAACAAGAAACTATATGGTACGAAATATAAACAATTATTTATGGATGGTATTACCGAAAAATGGAATGGTACATTTGTTGTTTTTGGCTATAAGATTACTTTAAAAACATCTGTTAGTTCAAAAAGTTCGGGTATTTCAGTAAAAATGAAGAATTCTTTTGGTATCAGCAATGTAACACGACCTGCTTCGGGGTGGAAACCAACAAAAGTTGGGTCTGTAAAAATGTATAAAGGATACAAAGTCAAAATTTCAAAGTGGAAATACAATAAAATAACATATACATCTCCAGAATTTAAGAGTATTTCTGCTCATGAATTTGGTCATTTGTTGGGTGTTGATGATATGTACGATGGTTATGAGCAAGTATATGGTCCATCTATTTATTATAACAAAGAATATAACTATGTCACTGGTCAAGATATTGAAATGGTACTTACAGCTTTTATTTATGGTTTTTTTGTAACATAGGGAGGTGCTTATTATGCTTAAACTACGTGTAAAAAAAATTATATTGTGGTTGAACATATTAAGTCTGATAATACTATCAAGTTGCAACATATCACTTGTGAGTCAACCAAAAATATATGAATCCGATATAACAGAGTTTTATAATAGCAATTGTGTTTTATTTAACAAAGCGGTTAAAGAATATAAGTTTAACACAGAAGGTAAAGTAATTAATATATTTTATACTGAAAATCTAAATTTAGATGGATTTGCTGGTTTGGCTGATGAAACATCGGAGATTGTTGTATGGGAACCTGAGACAAAGATAAATCATACAGAACATATATCTAAGTATGAAAACTGTGTAGCGATTTTAAAGTTAATGAATGACTATATGTTGAAATATGGTTATGAACAAAATAATAAAGATTACACTGTGAATATTTCAACAATGGGACTTAATAACGACTTTACCGTTGGCAATGTTGATAAACCTTATGTAATTGAATTTGCTTTTACAGATATTGAGTGCGATGTTACATATAGTTTGATATACTCCGAAACCGGTTTAACAGGAGAGTTTACACCAATAGATAACAATTGGTATGTTTATGTATGGTACAGAGTTTAATAGAGGGACCAATCAGGGGACCAATCAAGGGACGGCTCGAAACCACTGAAAAAGAAGACCAATCAGGGGACGGTTCGAAACCACTGAAAAAGTAAGGTTTTGAGCGGTTTCGGACGGTTCTATGTGTTGGGAGGTAACACAGGGGACGGCTCTATGTCCTATAAAAACCTTTCTTAAAAATAAAACCATCGGAAAGAAATTTTTTCCGATGGTTTTTATATTATTTAATTTTCATAACAACACCAAGTACGTGTTTTGCAACATTTTGCATTTCTCCGAGGGTGATCCCGTCCTTTTTACCGTAGGTTTTAAGAAGTGTACCGTCGGGCTTTTTCTTGCCTGTTCTTTTGCCACCGGGCATAAGAACATCAACACCTGCTCTTACGCGGTAGCCGTTGTCCTTGATTTCAGGAAATTCGGGACTTGAGGTGTATTGCATCCACCAGTCCGTCATAACAAGACCTTGGAAGCCCCATTCATTTCTTAAAATTCTTGTGCAAAGGTCATAGTGATAATGTCCCCAAACACCGTTGATTTTATTATATGAGGTCATTATTGTAAGAGGTTTTGCCTCCTTAACGCAAATTTCAAAGCCTTTAAGATAAATCTCTCTCAATGCTCTTTCGGAAAGCCTTGAATCTGTGCGGTTGCGGTTGGTTTCCTGAGAGTTACAAGCAAAGTGCTTGGGACAAGCACCAACACCCTCGCTCTGAATGCCTTTAACAACTGCAGCAGCAGTTTTGCCTGTAACAAAGGGGTCTTCGGAATAATATTCAAAGTTCCTTCCGCAAAGTGGACTTCTGTGAATATTCATACCCGGTGCAAGAAGAATGTCAGAGCCTTTAACTTTCATTTCACTACCGACTTTTCTATACATTTGGTATGCTAAATCTATGTTCCACATTGCCGCAACAGATGCACCGATGGGAAGAAGTGAACAACAAGCCTTTATACGAATACCCGAAGGTCCGTCGGTGGTGGTAAGTGGTGCAATGCCCTTATCTCTCAAGGATTTTGTAACACCGCCGAGAACACCGGCATTACCCTCTTTACCGAGAGCGCTGTTCATTGTGTAGTCACCGCGGGATATGGCTTCAAGCTCGTCTAAAGAAAGCTGAGCAACAAATTCATCAAGCGTGCATTTTCCGTCTTTAACATCCTGAAGCTTTAAGCCCTTGTCATCGGTATAACCGCAATCGGAGGGAAGATTTTTAAGAATTGTTTCTTTTGAATTATCGGTTGGAACAGGAATTTTCTTCAAATCAACCTCAAATTTGCCGTTCTTTTCTTCTATAACAAATCTTTCAAAACTTTCTTTAGGCGCACAAACCTCTTTGAGAGTTTCCAAAATGATAGTTTCGGGAAGTTTAAATGAAAACACCTTTTCTGCAGAGCGAGCGTCACCGCCCAAATAAAAATTATATGCACCTTTTTCAAGTATGTAGCAGGATTTATGACCACTTGCACCGCTGTCATCGTAAGAAGCAAAGGTGTAGAAAGGAATATTAAATTCCATTTCTTCTTTTTCTCCCTTTGAAAGTGCCTTTGTTTTTCTGAAATCACAAAGAACTCGCAAAGGTTTACCCAAAGTACCCCGGGGTGCTTCGGCATAAATCTGCAAAACATCTTTACCACAGAAATCGCCGATATTTTCTGTTGATGCTTTAAGAATTACAGTTTTATCTTTAACCTCGCCAATTATGAACTCTCTTTTGTAATCTGAATAACCAAGACCGAAACCAAAGGGATAAAGAACCTTATCTTTTGCGAAGGTTTCAAAATATCTGTAACCAACAAAAATATCTTCTGTATAGTTGTTGTATTCCTTTTCACCAAAACTATTTGCACAAGGGTAATCAAAATAATTTTCGGCAATGGTATCGGTCAATTTACCGGATGGTTCTTGCTTACCTAAAAGCACGTCTGCAAGTGCATTCCCGCTTTCCATACCGCCTTGCCAGGGGATGAGGATTGCACTGTCATTTTTTAGTAAATCCTTTTCCCAGCTCATATCAATAATGCTTCCGATGTTGAGAACAATAACAGTCTTTTTGAAAGCGGAATTTACTCGTTTGATAAGTGATTTTTCATCTTCTGTGAGATAATAGCTTCCTTCTTCAAGATTGTTTTCTCTGTCTTCACCCGCGGAACGACCGATTACAATAACTGCACACTCACTTTTATTTGAAGCATTTTCTATTACACTTGTTTCAATGGGCATTTCATCATAATATAAAGGCCAATGACCCCAGAAGCCGTGGTCAGGAGGATTTTTCTTGCACCATTTTTCGTAAATATCTGCAAGTTCAATATTGATTTTTGCACCGGAATTTTTAAGTCCTTCCATTAAATTAACGGTGTAGGGCTTTATTACGTCACCGCCTGAGCCGTAGCCTACAAACATATAATCATACTGCACTCTGCCGAAAACGGAAATTATTTCATTTTCGGAAAAGGGGAGTACATTATCGTTTCTTAAAAGCACAGTACCCTCTGCGGCGGCAGTTCTTAAAAGCTCAGGGCTTCCCTCGGTTACTGTTCTGTCAAGGTTATCTGTGTTTTGCGCCTCATTCTGACCGACCTTGTTAACTACAAGACCGATAAGATTAAAGGCTTTTCGTTTGATTTTTTCAAATGATTTCATAAGTGCACCTCTGAAAAAATTTTTCTTTAGATAAATTATACAAGTTTTTTTATATTAGGTCAACATTGTGACGAAATTGGTGCTTTAACGTGTTTTTTCATTGAAAAAACATTGATATTGTGGTATATTTCTAATAAAAGTAACATTAGGCTTTTTGGTGGGAAATAATATGGTAGGTTCGGCAATCAAAAAATATGCCAAGAAAAAGGTCTTAAAGTTTCAAATGGTGTAGCGTATGGCGTGATTGGCGGTTATATGGTTACACTGCTTGCGGAAATTATATTAACTATGGAGAAGAACAGAATATCGCTCTCATAAATGGTGTTGTTCATAGAGTTCACAAGGGTTGCGCAGGAAGTGTTATGCAACGCTGTGAAATTGAACAGGATATTTATAAAAATGAAGAAAAACAGCTTGGCAAAGGGATTATAGGTGCAATCCTTGGCAGTATGGTAGGAAGTATTGTCTGGGCAGTTGCTTATTATATGGGTTGGTTCTTTGCCGTAATCGGTATGCTTATCGGTATTTGTGCTAAAAAAGGCTATGAGCTTCTCGGCGGTAAAAAGTGCAAGGCTAAAGTTGTTGTGATTCTTATTGCAACTGTTTTCGGTGCAATTTCCGTTATGAGAAAAGCAGGTAAAGAGCATAGCTCAGCAACTCTCAATTCAACTGTAATTGAGTAATTTTTCATTAGTGTGAAAGGAAAACACAAATTTTTGTGATTAAGAGAAAATGAGTTTTAAAGATTTTATAAATGCTTCGTTGAATAAACCGCTACCTGAAGATAAAGTTGAATATTTTAATTTAAAAGGCAGAGTGTCGGGTTATATTCTTACAAAGGCACAGCAAAATTCTCCGACCTGTGGGTATAATTACGAGGCAGATATAACAAAATTTTGGGAAGAATTTCAGAGTTTGAAGGAAAACTGCGGCTACGAGCTTTCTTTCAATACTCTTATGATGAGAGTTCTTGTTGAGGGCTTGAAAGCGGCACCAAAGCTTAATTCTCATATTGAATTCAATGTTACCTCTTCCTGTGGAACACTTATTATGAAGAAGCATATTGATGTGGCAATGCCTGTGCTTCTTGAAAGTGGCGAAACCTTTCCCATTAAAGTCAGGAATGCTGAAGAAAAAACGCTTAAAGAGTTATCTGAACAAATAAAAGAGCTTTTTGAAAAGCTTCCGAATACTAACATAGACAGAGTGCTTTTTGACGTGATTACTCAAAGAGTTGTTGGGCTTCTGTTAAAAGGAAATATAAAATCAACAATTGCTCAGATATTTACAGGATACGTGGGCAAACACAAGGTTGCAAAGGTTAAAGGTATTTTCAAACACGCACCGCGTGACGGCTCAAGCCTTTTAATGAAGGATTTGAATGAGGGAAGTGTTTGTATGACAAACTGGGGCGTTTTGTATGACGGCTTAAATGGTAATGTTACCTATACACCTCTTCTTTATCCCCAGGTTTTCCTTTTTGCGATGGGTCTTGTAAAGGATACTGACTACGCTTTTAGGAATGAAAAGGGTGAAGTAGATATAGGTACGAAGAAAACTTTACCCATTACTTTGATGTTCGACCACAGAATCGGTGCATTTAATGATGTAATGCCATTTATAAAAAAACTTGACGAGATTTTCCAAAACCCCGAAATTATTAAAAAATGGTAAAAAAATTCCATTGACTTGTTGTAAAGTCAATGGATTTTTTTTAGCTTGTTTATTAAGAAAAATAAACCGCAAAATACTGCTGTTCCTAAAATTACTCCGCCTAAATCAACGGTTAAATCAATTAACTGAAAAGCTCGTTCGGGAACAAAAATTTGATGAATTTCATCCGTCCAGGCATAGCACCAAGAATAAAAAACGCAAACCAAGGGTTTAAGCTTGTCCTGTATAGCAAAAATTAGATTGTTCATAAGAAAACCTAATCCAGCAAATTCGCAGAAATGGGCTAAGGTTCTCAAAATATTCGGGTCGGGAGCTTTACCGACAATTGAGATGATTAAATCCATTAACCAATTGCTTGTGTTTGTGGATTCCTCACCGTTTTGAGAAGATAAATAAAAAATTATTGCCATAACAGCTACGACCGATAATGCGGAGAAAATAATATATAAACTTCGTTTGTTTGAATATTTCATAATTTTAAACTGTTACTTCTTAGTATAAAAGTGTTTGCATACTTCTTTGAGCGAACATTTATCGCATTTAGGTCTTCTGGCGATGCAAACCGCTCTGCCGTGGAGAACAATTCTATGGCAAAAATCATTACTTTCGGACGGATGTAAAATCTTTTTCAACTGTAGCTCAACTACTTTGGGGTCTTTGGAATCCGTAAGACCTAAAAGATTTGTAATTCTTATAACATGAGTGTCCGCAACAACGGCAGGTTTATTGTAGACATCGCCTACAATAAGATTGGCTGTTTTTCTGCCAACACCGGGAAGTTTTGTTAATTCTTCGATAGTATCAGGAAGAATACCGTCGTAGATGTCACGAACGGCTTTAGCCATTCCCACTAAATCCTTAGCTTTTGCACGGTAAAAACCGCAGGAATGAATGAGCTTTTCTACATCAGTTATATCAGCCTCGGCAAGCTCATTTTCAGATGGGTATTTTTTAAATAAATCAGGTGTAACAAGATTAACTCTTGCATCGGTGCACTGGGCGGAAAGTCGGGTTGCAACAATAAGCTGGAAAGGGGTTTCTGCATTAAGCTGGCAAATTGCTTCGGGGTAGTCAGTTTTCAATAATTCGCAGATTTTCATTGCGCGTTCCTTTTTAGTCATAAAAACACCTCGCAAAATAAAGATGGGTGTATTTTAGCATCTTTTTATAAAGGTGTAAAGTGGTAAGAAGTGATAAGAGGGATAGGGTTATTCTGAATCCTTTAATCTTTTATAATGCCGTG
Organism: uncultured Eubacteriales bacterium; assembly: GCA_964624385.1. Lineage (GTDB taxonomy): Bacteria > Bacillota > Clostridia > Oscillospirales > Acutalibacteraceae > DTU089. The sequence continues at coordinate 6,835 of CAZUZV010000017.1, forward strand.
CGAAGCACCCAATATTTTGCATTTCCGGACTTGCCACTTATTTTATCTCTACCCCTGTATAATAATGCTTCAAAATTTCCTCGTATGTACTGCCTTGACGCGCCATAAAATCTGCTCCGTACTGGCTCATTCCTACACCGTGGCCGTAGCCTGTAACGTTAAAAGTGACTGAATTTTTAGTGCATTCCACAGTGAATACAGCACTTCGTAAAGAAAAGGCTTTTCGTATTTCTTCGCCGGTAAATTCTTTTTTATTTACAGTTGCTTTTAACACTGTATCAGATTTTGATGTTTCCGTTATTTTTATTATATTTTGTAATGAGGTTATGTCCTCTTTTATACCTAATTCTTCGCCATATTTAACAAAGTCGTCTTTATCAAAAACAACCACAGAGGAATATTGCGGAGAAAGATTATCGCCGGAGCTTTTTACGCTGACAAGATACGGTATTTTTTCACCCCAGAGGTTTTCTGCCGATTCTGTTTTTTCGCTGCAAATAGCGTGGAAAGCAGCTATGCAAAGCTCATTGTCATAATAAATGGCTTTGTTTTCTACCTGTTCTACAATGTTTTTTAGTTTAGCCTCATATTTTTCAAAGTCTTCGCCCCATTTTTCTTTTCGTTCTTCCTCTGTCAAGTAACCTTGATGAATGCTGCTGTCGTCGCTGATATGGTAGGTGTCGGTGCTTTTGGAAGAGTTTTTCAATCTTAAAGCATTAGTGTAGCAGGCGATTGCTTGTGCTTTGAGAGCTTCATCGTGGTAAGAAAGAGGCATTTCTGCCGCAACACTACCGCAGACATATTCAAAAAAATCTATTTCAATATTATCGTTTTCAACGGTGCGGAAAACTGTTACTGTGTCAACATTTTGAGACATAGTTTCACTGCTTTGAGTAATGTATTCCGATGAATTAGAGCGCTGTTGGGAAGAGGTGAGGTTGTCTTTTAAAAGGGAAACAGGCAAAACGATAACAACTATGGCAGAAAGAAGTATAAGTGTCAAAAACTTTTTCATAAAATTTAATCAATCCTTTGTTTTGAGATTATTGACAATAAAGATAATATGTTATAAAATAATATGAATTATTATTTAAAAGTATGATTAAGTTTCTATGAAAAGGAGTGAGATGTTTGCCAACATATATTGAACCTATTAAAAGTGCCGATTTGAAATCACTTTGTGATGAGCTTAAATTATCAAGTGCGGTTCCTCAGGATTATTTTGACAGATTTGAGGTTAAAAGAGGATTAAGAAACCGTGACGGCAGCGGTGTTATGGCAGGTCTTACAAAAGTGTGCTCCGTTGAGGGCTATTATATAGATGACGGCGAAAGAAAACCCATTGAGGGCAGACTTAAATACAGAGGGTTAGATGTAAATCAGATTGTTGATGCATGTGTTGCGGAAAATCGCTTCGGCTATGAAGAGGTTGCGTGGCTTCTGCTCTTCGGTAGTCTTCCTACAAGAAATCAGTTGAAATTATTCAACAAGGTTCTTTCCGAGTGCAGAGAACTTCCCGAGGACTTCATAGAAGATATGATTATGAAAGCGCCTTCTCCGAATATTATGAATAAGCTTGAACGCTCTGTTCTTTCGCTTTATTCCTATGATTCCAATCCTGATGACATTTCCATAGAGAATGTTTTGCGCCAGAGTATTCAGCTTATTGCACAGCTTCCCATGATTATGACCTATGCATATCAGGTGAAGAGAAGGTATTATCTCAAAAAGAGTATGTATCTTCATCCTGTAAAGCCGGGACTTACAACTGCAGAAACTGTTCTTTATACAACCCGTTCAAACAGAAAGTTTACGGATGAAGAAGCTAAACTTCTTGATCTTTGCCTTATGCTTCATGCAGAGCATGGTGGCGGTAACAATTCAGCGTTTGCAACTCGCGTTCTCTCTTCCAGCGGAACGGATACATATTCTGCAATTTCAGCAGGTATCGGCTCTCTTAAAGGTCCACGCCACGGCGGAGCAAACCTAAAAGTAGCGGAAATGATTAAATATCTCAAAGAAGATGTTGCAGATATTACCGATGAGGGTCAGGTTGCAGATTTCCTTAGGAAAATTATAAACCGTGAGGCAGGAGATAAGAGCGGTCTTGTTTACGGTATGGGTCACGCTGTTTATACACTTTCAGATCCCCGCCAGGTTATTCTTAAGCGCGAAGCAAGAAAAATTGCAGAAGAAAAAGGTTTTGGTGCAGATTTCAGAGCGCTTGAGCTCATTGAAAAGCTTACTCCCGAAATTTTTGCAAGTGAGAAAAATAATAACAAAAAGATTTGTGCAAACGTTGACCTTTATTCCGGTCTTATATATGAAATGCTTGATATTCCCATGGACCTTTACACACCTCTTTTTGCAGTGGCTAGAGTTGCAGGTTGGTCTGCTCACAGAATTGAAGAGCTTATTACAGGTAACAGAGTTATAAGACCTGCATACAAAAATGTTGCAGTTCCGAAAGAATATGCCCCCATTGATGAAAGAATTTCCAACTTTAAGCGTCAGACACAATATATTCCTCTTGATGAGAGATAATTGAAAGGACTGTTAGTAAATGAATAAAATTAAAGGTTCTTCAAGTGCGGTAAAAATGAAATATCTTCTTTTTGTTTTTGCGGCGGCGGTGTTGGTAGCGTTGCCCACAAGAGTGTATCAGCTTTTGGCTCTTGTAGATGCTTCAAACGGATTTTTTAAGGAAAGTGACGTAACCGTTCCCGTGCTTTATGCAGTTGTGGTTGTGTTCGGTCTTCTTTTCCTTGTGTTGAGTTTTGTAAGCAAGGAGGTTCCGTCGCCCAAACTTCCTACAGGGAAAAATCCTGTGTTGGGTATTGCCTCTTTTATAATAACTGCGGGACTCGGTTGGGATATGTTTAGAACCCTTAGAGACATTATTCCCGTGAATCAAGGCAATGCAACTATTTTCATAAGTCTTTTGAAAACAAATCTTGCCGAACAAGGCGGTACATTTGCAATTCTTAGATTCGTTTTTGCCTTTTTTGCAATTATATATTTTATTGTTTTTGGTATCAGCCATCTTAACGGAAAAGCATCCTATAAGGAATTTAAACTCCTTGCGCTTTCACCTTTGTGCTGGTCTATGACCGTGCTTATCACAAAGCTTATGAATGCAATAAGCTTTATAAAGATTTCCGAGCTTCTTTTTGAAATCTTTATGTTTGTTTTTCTGATGCTTTTCTTCCTTACCTTTGCCCGCATTTCTTCAGGTGTGTTTACAGAGGACAGTATGTGGGGGATTTACGGTTATGGACTTACAGCGACTTTTTTGGCTTCAATAGTAACAATTCCCAGAATTGTTATTGTTCTTGTAGGTTTGGATGCAGTTGAGGGTTATGAATTTGATTTTGCCCACCTTGCCGTTTTGATATTTGTGCTGGCTTATGTTTTTGCGTCTCTCGGTGTCGGTTTTAAAGACGGACTCAAAAACAGAAGAACAGTTAATGAAATTGACCTTCCCGATGATTTTGAAGCAGTTACGAAAAAAGAGGATTTTAACAGCTTTTTCACTGAGGATGATGAAGACGGAGAAGAAACTGTTGAAAATGAAATAATTATTGAGCCTGAAACAGAAGATACAGTTAAAGGTTTTGAAATTTCCTTTGATGATACGGAATTTGAAGCGGTTGAGGAAACTTCCGACGAGATTGCTGAGGGACCAATTGCGGAAACCGTTGAAGAAACAATCGAAGAAGTAACTGAGGAAACAATCGAGGAGAGCGTTGAAGATACGGTTGAGGAAGCATCAGATGATATTGGTGAGGAACCGATTGAAGAAACTGTTGAAGAACCCGCAGAAGATGTTGTTGAAAATGTAGCAGAGGAAACAACAAAGGAATCGTCTGATGATATTGAAATCATTTCCCTTGCGGATTTGAAAAAAAGAGAAAATAAAGAATAAATAAACACCGTGTGCGGTAGGAGGAATAATTATGTTTTTAGCTAATATGACAATGGCCGCACAACAGGTTATTATACTGTATTTTATTGTTGCGGTCGGCTTTATTGCCGACCGTTTACACGTGTTCGGTGAAGATACTGCAAAGCGTTCCAATGATTTGTTGTTTTATATAATCACACCGGTAGTTATAGTGCAGTCTTTTATGAATATGGATTTTGATATAAAAACTGCAAAATCTCTGCTAATCGCTTTCGCTTGTATGACGGGTATTCTTGTTGTAGGAATTCTTCTTGCAATGCCATTCTTTAACAATAAAGAGGACAAAAATTCATCGGTATTCAAATATGCGGTAAGCTACGGAAATATGGGATATATGGCGTTGCCCCTTTGTAATGCCATTCTCGGTAGTGAGGGTGTGTTTTATTGTTCTGCGGGTGTTGTAGCCTTTAACATTCTCTCTTTCACACACGGAATCTGGTGTATAAACAGAGGAGCGGACAAAACAAAGTTTGAACTTAAAAGATTGATTTTTAATCCCGGTGTAATATCTGTTCTTGTAGGCTTGCCTCTTTTTATTTTTGATATTGAAATGCCGTCTGTGATTCAGTCTGCGGTTGGTCATATTGCAAATCTGAACACACCTCTTGCAATGTTGTTTTTTGGAACATATATTGCAAATACGGATTTAAAAACCATGTTTAAGGAGAAAAACAATTATCTTGTGATTTTACTTAAAACCATTGTTTTGCCATTGATAATGCTCTGTCTTTTTAAGCTTTTCGGTATTTCCGGCGCACTTCTTACTGCTTGTATGATTTCCGCATCGGTACCAAGTGCCAATAATACGGTAATGTTTTCTGCAAAATACGGAAAAGACACGGGTGTTGCGTCAAAAGTTGTTGCAATATGTTCCCTCGTTTCTGTGTTTACAATGCCCGTTATGATTGCTTTGAGCAAGATGTAAAATAATGTGTTGTAAACTTCTGAAAAATGCACTATAATATTATTACAAAAATAAAAAGGAGTGACGGTTTTATGAAACTTGTTATAGGTATAATTAACAGTGATGATGCTAATGACCTTCTTGCAGAAATTACAAAAGCGTCTTTCCAGGCTACAAAGCTTTCAACCTCTGGCGGATTTCTCAAATTAGGCAATGTAACTGTTCTCGTAGGCGTAGAAGATGACAAGGTTCAGGAAGTGGTTGAGATTTTTAAAACTTGTTGCTCAAGAAGAACGCAGATGATTGCTACAACTCCTCCGTATCTTGGAGAAGGCTTTGTCAGTGCAGCTCCCGTTCAGGTAACAATCGGCGGAGCAACTTTATTTATAATTGATGTAGAAAAAATGATTAAATTATGATTGAAAGAACAATATTTCCTGAGAATATTTTAAAAAATCTGGATAGCTTTTTTGCGGACGGAAGATGCCCCCATGCCCTTCTTATCGACGGCGGTAGCGAAGAGCAAAGAACGGCACTTGCTCACCTTGCGTCGAGAATGATTGTTTGCGAAAATAAGGACAGAACGCCTTGCGGCGAATGTGAGCATTGCAGAAAAGCAAAAGGATATATTCATCCCGATATTATTACTGTTAAGAAACCTGATGATAAAAAGCATTTTGTAAAAGATGATATTAAAAAAATGGTTTCAGATGCGTATCTTACACCTAACGAGGCAGATACAAAGGTTTTTATTATAAAAGAAATGCAACAGATGACCGAGGAAAGTCAGAATCTTCTTCTTAAAATTCTGGAAGAACCTCCGAGATATACGGCATTTGTTCTTACATCTCAAAACTCAAATGCCGTAATCGGAACTGTAATTTCCAGAGTTGTTCGTTTAAGAATGGGTAAAACCGTTGAAGCAGAATACAGTGAAAAAGCAATTGATATTGTTAATAAGTTTATTGATGCGGTTTTATCACCCTATGAGTATAACAGAATTGAAGCGACCGCCGCTATGGATGGGAATAAAGGCTTGACATGGGAGGTGCTTGAAGCTCTTGTTGGTGTTTTAAGAGATGCAATCGCTCTTAAAACCAACGGAAAAATACTATTGGAAATTTTCAAAACAAAAACGGAAAAACTTTCTGATAATATTACTTTGGAAAAGCTTCTTAAAATGTACGATATAGTTGAAGGATTGTTAAAATCTTTGGAGAACAATCCGAATTACACGTTGCTTTCCACAGTTTTGTGTGCAAAAATTTAAAATTTATTTGGAGTTTATATATGGCAGAAGTTGTAGGTATTCGCTTTAAAGAAAACGGCAAGGTCTATTATTTTGATCCGGATTCAAAGGAGTTTTCAAAAGGCGAAAAGGTTATAGTTGAAACGGTTCGCGGTGTTGAGTGTGGCGATGTTGCTACTGCGAACCATAAGGTGAACGATGAGGAAATTGTTCATCCTTTAAAAAAAATACTCAGAGTGGCGAACAAGGAAGATATTAAAATTGTTGAGCAAAACAAGAAAAAAGAGGACGAAGCATTTGCCTTTTGTCAAAAAAAGGTGGAGCAGCTTGGTCTTGATATGAGCCTTGTTGAAGTGGAATGTGCCTTTGATGCAAGTAAAATGATTTTCTATTTCACCTCTGATGACAGAGTTGATTTCAGAGAGCTTGTAAAAATACTAGCAGGTAATTTCAGAACGAGAATAGAAATGCGCCAGATTGGTGTCCGAGATGTTTCTAAAATGTTAGGCGGTTTGGGTATATGCGGAAGACCTTTCTGTTGTTCGCAGTTTTTAGATGATTTCCATCCTGTTTCAATAAAAATGGCAAAAGAGCAGGGGCTTTCTCTTAATCCTTCAAAAATCAGCGGTACTTGCGGGCGACTTTTATGTTGCCTTAAATATGAGCAGGAAAGTTATGAATATCTTGCAAAGGTTACACCCAGAGTCGGATCAGTTGTTGATACCAGAGAGGGCAGAGGAACTGTTGTTGAGAATAGTTTGCTTACAGGAAAGATAAAGGTTCAGCTTGACAGACGCCCCGAAGCAATTCCAACGGAATTTCATCGAAAAGAAGTGAAAATTGTAAAAGGCATAAAAGCTCCGAAAGATGAAAATACAGCGTCAGAGGCTGAAGAATGACATAATAAAATTGGTAAATTCATATTTTTCTATTGATTTTAGAAAAATATGTGCTACAATAAAGCGGGTGGTTTGAACCCACTCACTCTAAACAAAAAAGCAAGGAGGTCAGGAAAATGGCTTATAAGATTACTGATGATTGCATCTCTTGCGGTGCATGTGCAGCAGATTGCCCCGTTGAAGCAATTTCTGAAGGCGATGGCATTTATGTTATCGACGCAGACACTTGCATTGATTGCGGTGCTTGTGCAGGTTCTTGCCCTGTAGGCGCTCCTGTTGAAGACTAATTTGTACTTATTTTTAGCAGAAAACCGTTCGCTTAATGCGGACGGTTTTGCTTTTTATATTGTTTTGTAAAAAATATTTAAATTTTAAATAAAGTATTTGTTTTTATATATAATGTATGATATAATTATAAGGATAATGGATAGGTGCCACTAAAATACGAAAGGATGTGCGGATTATGTCAATGGATCGTTTTTTGGATATAACTGATTTTTCAAGAGAAGGATTAAGAGAAGCGCTTAATGTTCTGAGTTTTATTAAAGATAACAGGGGCGCATATTCAAAAGATCTTGAAAAGAAAACTGTTGTTAATGCTTTTTTTAGTGACGACAGAAATTCAAAATCCGCATTTTCTTCGGCAGCCGTTAAAATGGGTGCAGTACCTATGAATTTTGAACTGCAATCAAACGAAACTTTAAAGGATGCAGTTATGGCGATGTCCTCTTTCGGCGACGTTATTGTGCTTTCCCATAATAAAAAAGGCGCAGCAAGAGCTGCATCGTTATATGCGACTGTTCCTGTTATTAATGCAGGTGACGGTGGTAGAGCATACCCTGTTAAAACCCTTTCGGATTTTTCTTCGGTTTGGGTTGAGAAAAAACACGTTTCTAATATGAAAATTGGTTTCTTGGGCGATTTTTCTAACAATGTGCTTGTGAAAAATCTTCTTCAATGCCTTAATCTTTATAAGGGCAACGAGTTTTATTTCATTTCCGTTAACGGAAAACCTCTCGGAGAAGATTATGTTAACATTATGGACAAAAGAGAAAAGGATTTTGCTGTGTATGACAACCTTTTCGAAATACTTCCCGAGCTTGATGTACTTTATATGACAGAGGTAAAAAAGGAATCCTTCGAAAGTGAGATTATGTACGAAGCAAGAAAGCATAATTTTACATTGGATGAAAGAATGCTTCTTGCCGCAAAAGAGGATTTGATAATTTTGCATCAATTTCCCAGAGGAGAAGAGCTTGATTCATCTGTTGATTCTGACCACAGAGCAAAATATTTTGACGGATTTAACAGATATGTGGATGCTTGTATGGCAATCTTTTCGAAAACAATGACAAACAGAGCAGGTAAAAAAGTGAAATCTCAATTCGAAGAGGACACTCACGATGCTTTTTGCGGAAAAGATGACTGTATAACAAGCACAGAAAAATATCTCCCAAAGATTTTTTATGAAACCGCAGATGGTAAACTTTTCTGCAAATACTGCGGTCAGGAATTAAAAAATGAATAAAAAAATATTAATCATAAAAGGCTCTTGCCGTAAAGGGAGTTTTACAAACAGACTTTGGCAAGAAGCAACAAAAGATTGTGAAAATACAGAAGTTACCGTTTTTGATACTTATTCGGAAAATTTTGCGTTTTGTAACGGTTGCAATTACTGCGAAGAAAACGGTAAATGTGTTCACAGGGATTTGGACGAGTTTTTTAAAGCTTTTGAAAATGCGGATGTTGTAATTTTTTCAAGTCCGGTTTATAATGGGGGATTTTCTGCTCCTGTGAAAGCATTAATAGACAGATTTCAGATTTATTACACCGCCTTTTATAAAAACGGAAAGGTTCAACCTATAAAAAAACACAGAAAATGTGTTCTTCTTGCGGCGGCAGGAAGGAAAGGCGAAGAAGCACTTCATAGTATGGAAAAAAATTTGAAATGTACTTTTACTATTTTGAATTCAGAATTAACGGGTTCTGTTTTGTGTTTTGATACAGACACCCAACCCGATTATGAAAACGCACTAAAGGAATTGAAAATGATTCTTAAAAGGAGTTTATCAGATGAATAAACGAAAGGTGAAAATTGTATCGGTTATTGTTGCGGCTGTAACAATTGCGGTGTCTTTGTGTGCAGTGGGTTTTGCAAACACAGTTAATGACGGTTTGTTTAATATGAATACCCCTATGCATATTACCCCAAACTCAACTGTTGTGGGTACAATAGAATCAAAGGAGGATTACGAAGCATATATTTTTGATGTTGAAAAAGATGGTGCTTTGAGCGTCCGTCTTGACCACGACAATCTTCTCGATTCAATAAAATGCGGTTATAGAGTTACGCTTTACAAAGTAGTTGAGGGTGAAGAGCGAGAATATAAAGAAATTACATATTTTGATTCTTTCTGGAGTGATGTAACATCAAGTTGGGGCGAAACAGGTGTTTCTGCGGGTACTTATATTGTTGTCGTAGATCCAGGAACGGATATACTTTACGGGGAATTTACCCTTGTTACTACCTTTACTGCCACATCAACCTTTGAAAAGGAACTTAATGATACAAAAGAAACAGCAAATACATTTGCCGTAGGCCATGCTCTTTATGGTTCATCTTCTCAACGTACAGAGGGCTATGACCATGATTGGTTTGTGTTTGAGCTTACTGAGGATAGTTGTATAAATCTTTCTTTTGCCCACGAGGATTTAACATTCCCTAAAGCAGGTTGGAACATTAAAGTCCTTTCGGAAAAAGATGAGATAGTATGCGACTTTACTTCAAAGCTTACAGATACTCTTATCAAAACAGGAACAATAGGATTAAAAGCCGGTATTTACTATATTAAGGTGGAAAATGTTTCTGCAATTGCCACAACCTACAGCATTGTTTTAGGTTCAGACAAAGCAGTTAATCATGAGTTTGAACTCAATGATACACCGGAAACCGCAATAGATCTGCCTCAGAATATAGCAATGGACGGTTCTCTTGCAGATAGGCTACTGAGCCTTGACAAAGATTATTACAAAATCAATGTAACAGAAAATGGAGTAGTAGATATAACATTCTCCCACGAAGCTCTTGAGGGAGATAAAAACGGTTGGAATATTCGTGTTATTAAAGAGGAAGAAGACGGAACATATTTTGAAATAGTTAAGAAAATTTCCACTTGGAACAGTCAAGAATGTCTTATCGCAAATCTCGGCCTTGCTAAAGGTGAATATTACATAGTTATTGATGGCGATTCGCTTTCCTATACTTCTGCTTCTTATACACTTCAATGGACATTGACCGAGAGAGAGGATTTTGAAACTGAGCCTAACGGCATAATGCGCCGTGCCAAAGAAATAGAAGGTAATACCTTCTATTACGGGGCGATTATTTCCTCCGATATGGATTTTGATGAGGATTATTACAAATTCGAAATTACTGAAGAACGAAATGTGAGTCTTGAATTGGGTCACGAAAAAGTTAATGACAGTTCTCTTACATGGATTGCAAGCATTGTGGATGAAGATGGCTATGAAATATGCGCGGTTGAATCCTCTCTTAACGAAGGTCTTGTTAATACAGGCGTTGTTACTCTTGCCGAGGGTACTTATTATGTAAAAATCGAGACAGGTATGTACGGTTCGGAAGCACCCTATTATTTCAGATTGGTAAGGTGACACAAACTTGAAAAGACTTATTTGTGTGTTCCTTGTGTTGAGCCTTCTTCTTTTTAGTGGTTGCGTGGGGAGTACGCCTCAAACGGACAGTGACAAAATAACCGTTGCTGCATCATTTTACCCAGTATATATATTCACATTAAATCTCGTTAACGGTATTGATGAAATAAAGGTTCTATGTATGGCGGAGCAGAGTGTTGGTTGTCTTCACGATTACACTCTTACCGCAAAAGATGCGAAGCTTCTCAGCGATGCACAGGTTTTGGTTATAAACGGAGCAGGAATGGAAAGCTTCCTGCAGGATGCATTTGAAAGTGTAGAAAATCTTAAGGTCATTGATTCCTCCGAAAATGTAGAAACACTTTGCGGTGAAGCGCATCACCATGAGGAAGAAGCCAAAGAATACCACCTCGAGGAAAATTCTCATATCTGGCTTTCTGTTGATAATGCAAAAATGCAAGTTGAAAACATAAAAAACGGACTTGTAAATGAATTTCCCGAATATAAAAGTGAAATAGAAAAAAACTACACGGCATATATTGAAAGACTGAATAGGCTCATTGAGGAAAGAAATTCAATTTCGTCATCAATGAAAGAGTTTTCTGCGATTTCTTTTCACGGTGCATATGAATACCTTGGGAAAGAATTAGGTTTTAAAATTAAGGATACCATTGAAAGTGACGAGGGAGCAGAGCCTTCTGCAAAGGAGCTTGCCCATTTAAGCTCTGAAATCAAAGAAGAAAATATTAAAATATTACTTGTTGAACCTGATTACAGTGGCTCTGCGGCAGAAATTCTCAGCAGAGAAACAAATACACAAATCTATACGATTAACCCTGTAATAAGCGGTGAAGAAAAACTTACCGCTTATGAAGATATAATGAAAGAAAACTACAAAACTCTTTTAAAGGCGGTGAAGTAATGGCTTCCGAAAATGGCTGCGGCCTTTGCAAAATAAAAGTTGATAATATCAGCGTAAAAAAAGGCGGCGAGGTGTTGCTTTCGGAGGTGTCCTTCCATCTTCACTGCGGAGAGTTGACTGCTCTTATCGGTGTTAACGGCGCGGGAAAAACCACTCTTGTAAAATCAATTCTCGGCGAAATTAATCACGATGGAACTGTTTCTTTCGAATCCCATGACGGTGAAAAAATCAGCAATATAACAATCGGTTATGTTCCGCAACATCTGGATTTCGACCGTTCTGCTCCTGTAAGCGTTGAAGATTTTCTCCTTGTGGGAAGAACCAAAACTCCTGTTTGTTTTGTTAAAAACAAACAGCTGAAAAAAGAGGTTGATAAAGCCCTTGAAACAGTAGGTTGCAAAGAACTGAAACACAGAAAACTTGGAGCTCTTTCGGGTGGTGAGCTTCAAAGAGTTATGCTCGCAAACGCTCTTCATCCTCTTCCTGAACTTTTGTTGCTTGATGAACCTGTTTCTGGAGTGGATGCGGCAGGGAGTGAAAAGTTCTATGAAGTTATCAGCGATTTAAAGCATAACTATCATATGGCAATAGCTATGGTTTCTCACGATTTGGGAATCGTCAGAGATTTTGCAGATAACGTTGTTCTTATTAATAAATCCGTCCTTAAAAGCGGAAGTGCAAGGGAAGTTTTTGATTCTCCCGAATTCAAAAGCAGTTTTTATAGCTTGAGTGATAGGGAGGCGGAAAAATGAGTTTCATTTATAATATAGCAAATGCTTTGCTCCCGTTTTCCTGGGCAGATTATAAATTCATGGTGAATGCCTTTGTCGCCGTTCTTTTAATCGCGCCGCTTATGGGCATTTTGGGAACAATGGCAGTTAACAATAAAATGGCTTTCTTTTCCGATGCGCTGGGTCACAGCGCATTTACGGGTATCGCTTTGGGAGTGCTTTTGGGAATTCAAAATGAAATGATTTCCCTTATTGCTTTCGGCGTTTTTCTTGCTCTTGTTATTACAAGAGTGAAAAATAAAGGTAATACCGCTTCCGATACTGTTATCAGCGTATTTTCATCAACTGCGGTTGCGGTGGGATTGTTAGTGCTTTCTTACGGTGGAGGATTCTCAAAATACAGCGCTTATCTTGTAGGCGATATTTTGAGTGTAACCCCAAAAGAAATTCTTTGCTTATTTATCACTTTAATAGGTGTAATAATAGTTTGGTCGCTTATATATAATAAACTTCTTGTAATTTCAGTGAACAGAGAACTTGCCGCAAGTCGAGGTATAAGAACTTCTGTTTACGAAAATATATTTGTTATTGTTGTTGCGGTAGTTGTAATGATGTCAATAAAATGGGTTGGTATTCTTCTGGTTAATTCCTTGTTGATTTTACCTGCTGCTGCGGCAAGAAATATTGCAAAAAACTCCCGTCAGTATCTCATTTTTTCCGTAATCATTTCTTTGGTTTGCGGAGTTTCTGGACTTCTTGTATCTTTTTATGCAGATACATCTGCCGGCGCTACAATTGTTGCCGTTTCCGCCGCGGTGTTTTTTGTAACATATTTATTGAGAAAAAAATAATTCCGAAAGGACTGTATATAAATGTTGTTTTCACAGGACATAGGCGTTGATTTGGGTACTGCCAACACACTTGTTTTCGTTAAGGGTAAGGGTATTGTAATAAGAGAACCATCCGTAGTGGCAGTTGATGAAAGAACAAATCCCAAAACAGTTGTTGCTGTTGGTGCTGACGCTAAAAGAATGATAGGAAGAACTCCAGGCTCTATTACCGCAGTAAGACCCCTTAAAGATGGTGTTATTGCAGACTTTGATATGACCTCGGATATGCTTAAAGAGTTCATTAAAAGAGCTATAAGCGGTTCTCCTTTCAATAGAGCGAGAGTTATGATTTGCATCCCCTCAGGTGTTACAGAGGTTGAAAGAAGAGCAGTTCACGATGCGGCTAAAAGTGCGGGTGCAAGGTATGTAAGCCTTATCGAAGAACCTATGGCGGCGGCTATTGGTGCAGGTCTTCCTGTTCTTGATGCAACAGGTAGTATGATTGTTGATATCGGTGGTGGCACAAGTGAGGTTGCAGTCATTTCTTTAGGTGATATTGTTACCTCAAAATCCGTGAGAGTTGCAGGAGATACCTTTGACGAAGCAATTATTTCTTATGTTAAAAGAACCTTTAATCTTCTTATCGGCGAACGTTCCGCAGAAGATATAAAAATTAAATTAGGTTCTGCTTATCCTTATGAGGGTGAAGCAGCAATGGAAATAAAGGGCAGAAACCTTATTGACGGTCTTCCCAAATCTGTCGAAATCACAAGCGAACAAGTGCGTGAGGCTCTTGCAGACCCGGTTGACCAGATTCTTGACTCTATAAGATACACTCTTGACAGAACTCCCCCTGAACTTGCGGCAGATATCATTGAAAGAGGAATAACTCTAACAGGTGGTGGCGCACTTCTTCGCGGACTTGATAAGCTTATTTCTTCGGAAACAGGTATGCCTGTTAATGTTGCAAAAAACCCGATTGATTGTGTTGTAAACGGTACGGGTATCTGTCTCGAAAAAGACCTTTTAGGATTCAGGTCTAAATAAGTTAACCGAACCTGCCTAAAAGCGAGTCTTTTTAAGGTTTTTAGGCATTTCGGTCTTTAAAGAATTTAGGGAAGGCTAATGTAATGAAAAGATTTTTTCGCAGTCAAGGGTTTAAAAATCTCCTTGTTATAGCAGTTGTAGTTTTTTTAGGTGCGCTTACAGCAGCATTTACACATAATGCCTCATCACCTGTTACATCTGTGTTGGGGACGGTGTTTTCTCCCTTGCAAAAATTATCTGCGGCTATTTCCGAAAATCTCGGAGAGCTTTCTGTTTCTTTCGAATCCGCTTCTGTTTATGAGCAGGAGAATGAAGAACTAAAAAAAGAATTGGAAGAATACCGCCAAAAGCTTGCAGATTATGATGAGATGAAAAAGAAAGTGGATTCTTACGAAGAATTCTACGGAGTAAAAAAACAAAACCCCGATTTTGAATTTAGCTACGGCTCCGTTGTGTCCCGTGATGCCGCCGATGCATACGGCTCTTTTGTGCTCAATGTGGGTTCTAAAGACGGAATAGAGGTTGATGACCCTGTAATATACGGTGAATATGTTGTGGGTATTGTAAAGAAAGTTAATTTTTCAACCTGCGTTGTGTATACCATTGTTGACCCGAGAGTTAATATCGGCGCATTGGAGTCCGGAACGAGAGAATACGGTTATGTTTCGGGAGATGTTGCATTGTTTAAAGACGGTTTGTGTAAATTGTCGGGACTGGATGCTTCAACCTCTGTTGTAGGTGGGGGTATAGTTTGTACATCGGGAGCAGGCGGAGTATTTCCTGAGGGGCTTCTTATTGGAGAAATAACCTCAGTTCACAATGATGAGATTTCAGCAGGCTTTTATGCAGAGGTTAAGCCTTTCGTCGAGCTTTCTAAGGTTTCAGATGTTTTTGTAATAACATCATTTGAAGGACAGGGCGAAGAATAAAATTTTAAAGATATTGAAAAGAGGTGATACCTTTGCATTACGGAGATAACAAGCCTAAATATATAAGATGGGCAATTTATTGTGCCTTGCTTACGGCTTCTGTTTTACTGCAGAATTCTGTAGGCGGTCTTTTCGAAATTTTCGGAGCAAGGGTATTTCTCAGCATTCCTCTTTGCATTGCAGTTGCAATGTTTGAAAGAGAGGTTCCTGCGGCAGTTTTCGGAGCATTTGCTGGAGCCCTTTGGGACGTATCAAGCGGTGTTGACGGATTTAACACCTTTGTTTTAATGGCTTTGTGTGCTGTTAGCAGTCTTCTTATAAGTCACCTTATGAGAAACAATATTGTTACTTCTCTTGTTTTGGGAGCAGGAAGCATTGTCGCTTACGAAATTGTTTATATTGCAGTAAGCTTTTTGGGGGCGGGGAATCCTATAAGGATGATATTCACCTTTTATTTACCCTCACTTGTTATTACAGTCGTTTTTGTTCCGATTTGTTATTATATAATTAAAGTAATATATGATTCTTACAGAATTGAAGAGTAAAAAATTATGTCTATAGAATTGAGAAAAAAAAGAAGAGTTGCAGGTACGGTTATTATAGGTTTGCTTTTTTGCTTTCTTGTGTTTTCTCTCGTGCGAACTCAGTTGATTAATGCAGACCAATATAAAGCTGCTGCAGATAGTCTTGCAGTATCAAGCAGCTCGGTTAAAGCTTCCCGAGGAGAAATTCTTGACTGCAATGGTAATCCCCTTGTCACAAACAGACAGGGTAATTCTGTGATTTTTAAATATTCTGAGTTCCCATCCTCAAAAAAACAGAATGAAAGAAATGAACTCATTTTTTCTTTGATAAATCTTTTTGAGAAAAACGAAGTTGAATGGATTGACAGCCTCCCTCTGGTTTATAAAAACAGTGAACTTATTATCGACGAAGATAAAGAAACCGAATTTAAATATATGGTTTCGGAAAATATGTTGGAAATGGAAAATGGCGAAAACTCAACGCCGGATGAATGTCTTGATGCTCTTATTGAAAGATATGGGCTTGAAGACTATTCAAGATCGGAGGCAAGAAAAATTGCATCTGTTTGCTTCGGAATGAAATATTTGTATTTTTCTGTTTCTTCACCTTATACCTTCGCAGAAGATGTTCCGACGGAAATTGTGTCGGCAATAATGGAAAAAAGCAGTAAGTATCCGGGTGTTGCTACAGAGAGTGTAAGTTACAGAGAATACAGCGATAAAACTAGTTTTTCACATATTCTTGGGGTTGTAGGTTCTATAAGTGCAGAGGAATACGAGCTGGAATCAAAAAAACTTTCAGAGAAATTAAGTGACGATACTCTAACAGCAAAAGAAATTAGAGTGTTAAAAAATAACGCTTATTCTCTTAACGACAGTTACGGAAAAAGCGGTATTGAAGCTGCAATGGAGAGTTACTTGCGCGGCGTTAACGGAATAAAGACAACAACAACTAATTCTGATGGTACCGTTACGGAAGAGTATCTTTCGAAGCCCCAACAAGGAAATACTGTTGTTACGACTATTGATAGTGAACTCCAAAAGGTTGCGGCACAAGCTTTAAGCGATATGCTTAAAGACAATAAGAATTCTTCTTATTTTGGCACAGCGGGTGCAATGGTGGTGTTGAACTGCAAAACAGGAGCAGTTCTTGCCAACGTTTCGTTGCCCACTTATGATATAACAAAATATTTTACAGATTATGACAAACTTGCATCTGACACGGAAAGTCCCTTGTGGAACAGAGGTTTTCAGAGCGCTTATGCACCCGGTTCAACAATGAAACCTGCTATTGCAATAGCTTCTTTGGAGGAAGAGGTTGCAACAATAAACACGACATGCTATTGTGGCGGAACTTATATCCTTGAAGATCAGACTTTCAAGTGTCTTCAGTCCCATGGTTATTTAAATGTAACTTCTGCTCTTGAAAAGTCCTGTAATATTTATTTCTTTGAAATGGGTAAAATGTTGGGTATTGATAAAATGAACAAATACTGCAGTCTTTTGGGATTGGGCCAGAAAACCGGAATTGAACTTCCGGAAGCAGAAGGGGTTTTGGCAAGTATTGCTAACAAAGAAGCAGCTGGACAAGTTTGGAATCCCGGTGATACGGTGCAGGCGGCAATCGGTCAGTCCGATAACCTTTTTACACCGTTGCAGCTTGCAAATTATTGTGCAACAATTGCCAACGGCGGAACAAGATATAAGCCCTATATTATAAAATCGGTGTTGTCGGCAGATATGTCGGAAGTTATATATGAAACGGAACCACAGGTTCTTAACACTATAAACGTAAGCGAAAAAACTCTTGAAATCGTAAAACAAGGTATGCGACAGGTTGTAGAAAACGGCGGTAGCTCTTATTATTTTAAGGATTGCATTGTTGAAGCTGCAGGTAAAACGGGTACATCTCAGCTCAAAAGAACTACCGAAAGTGGCGTAACAATGGATTGTAACAACGGCTTTTTCATTTCTTTTGCACCCTATGATGACCCCGAAATTGCTATTGCCATTGTAGCAGAAAATGCATTAACGGGTAGCCAGACTTCACAAGCGGCTGTCCCTGTTTACAATTACTATTTCGGGCAGAAAACAAGCTTCGATTCTGCAGGAACAGCAAATGAATTGATTCCTTAATATAAGAATTTAAGGTGATAAAATGAAAATTATATCTGTGGCATCTGCTAAAGGCGGAGTAGGAAAATCAACTTTTTGCGCTTGTGTGGGTAAAATGTTGGCACTCCATGAAAAAAGAGTTCTTCTTGTAGATATGGATATCGGTGTGAGAAGTCTTGATATTTTGTTGGGTGTTTCTGAACAAACCGTTTATAATTGGGGCGATGTGATAAAAAATATTGCTGATTACAGAAAAGCGGTTATTCAAGTGAGCAGGAACCTTTTTCTCCTTCCTGCGCCGATTGATTTTTCCGAGGAGTACACTTCGGAAAAATTTTCGCAATGCATAGAGAGATATAAAAAGGATTTTGATTATATTTTTCTCGATTCTCCTGCAGGACTTGAAAGCGGTTTTCAGCTTTCTGCAAAGTCCTCCGACGGCTGTATAATTGTTTCCACTCCTGATAATATAAGCATTAGAGCTGCAGCATACGCTTGTGAAAATGTGAGAAAGTGCGGAGTTGATGATGTCAGATTAGTTGTAAATAAGTTTAATAAAAAAATCCACAAAAATATAAATGTTGATGGAATTATTGATACGGTCGGAGCGAGACTTTTAGGTATAGTTCCCGATTCTCAGGAAGTTTATGCAGGTGTAAACGGAGAAAAAATTCCTTACGATTGCAAAGGTAACGGTGCTTTTTTGAGAATTTCAAAAAGAATTTGCGGAGAAAACGTTCCTTTCAGAGCCAAAAATCTGTAATTTTTTCTTGACATTTATAAATGTTGAGTTATATAATAAGGGTGCAAAATTAAGTAGCTACAAATTTTGCCGAAAATAAAACAGGGGAGCTGACGGACGTCGGCTGAGATAGAAAACATTCCTTTTCTGACCCTAATAACCTGATGCGGATAATGCCGCCGTAGGAAAAATACCGTTGGATTAGTATCTCTCTATGGCAGTGTTACCGCCGTAGGGAGATTTTTATTCGGAGGTATTTTAAAAATGAACAATTTAACAAAAAAAGATAAAACAAGGCGCTTAGTGGAAAGTGCTTTGATGTTGGCTCTTTCAACAATTCTGGCAGAGCTCGCCGTTGTTGAGTTTCCCTTTGGAGGAAGCGTGACAATTTTCAGTCAGGTTCCTATGGTGGTTGTTTCATACCGTTACGGAATTAAATGGGGGGCTTTTGCAGGTCTTGCCATGGGCATTATACAGTTACTTTTCGGTATAGGAAATTTTGCTTATGTAAGCGGCATTGCCGCATATCTCATACTTATTTTTGCTGACTATATAATCGCTTTCGGAGCTTTGGGATTTGGCGGTATGTTTAGAAATAAAATAAAAAATCCCATTGTTTCCCTTGCTTTAGGGGGAGTAGTGGTGTCTGTGATTCGATTTGTTTGTCACTTTATAAGCGGAGTAACAATCTGGGGTGACTATAGTGGCGGCGCACAGGCTGTTTGGGAATATTCTCTTACTTACAATGCAGGTTATATGGTTCCCGAACTTATAATTACGGTTGTTGGTTGTGTTGTTTTGGCATCAATTTTTGACCTTTCTTCAAAGGAAATAAAGATAAAAAAGCTAGAAAAAGAAGATTAATATCTCTCTTTTTGTTAAAAAGTGAATAATTTGTAAACCTCTTTATTAATTTCTGTTTTTATTTGAATTTTACTGCAAATGGTGATAGAATGAAAACAGATTAAATAAGGGGGTTTTTCCTTGAAAGACGAAAAGAATTTAAATGAATTGAATTTGTCTAATGATGAATTGTCTGAAGCGGTTGATAAAACTGCCGTAACAGAAGATAATTTTTCAAGTGCAATAGATAGATCCCAAGAGTATTCCAATAAGGCATTGGATGAAGAACTGGAGCGCCTGGCTCAAACCTTTCAGGCAGAGCTCAAAAAGGCTCAGGCAATGAATGAAGAAGAATTGATAAAAAGCGGAATAATAATTCAACAGTATGAAGATGATGATGGAGTTATTCCTGAAGAAGAACTTTGTCAGTGCTGTGGCGAACAGCGTAGGGACAAGAGTTTCGGCGAAAATTATGAATACTGCAGAAGTTGCCGGGAAGCTATGAGAAAATACCCTTTAAGTATACCCGGAGTCATCACTTTAGCGGCAATGGTATTTGTAGCGGTGGTTTCAATTTTTTCTTTCGCGGCAGACTTTTCTGCCTATAATACTGTTCGTCAGGGCGATGAGTGTATAAGCGAAAATAAGATTTATTCGGCTTTGGATTCATATGATGCAGCAATTACTGCCTTTGAGGAAGAGGATATTGTTCCTAAAAATCTGTATTTAAAAACTGCGGAAATACTTTATCACACAATGCCTGACGGTGCATATTCAATGACCGATATAATTGAAAGAATTGAAACTGCATTAACTCAATTTGAGTCGCAAATTCCGATTTATTCCGGTTATATGCAAATGTATGAAGAAGCCCAGGTCCTTTATGGAACAATGAATGAGTTCTATACGCTTCTGAATGATGAAAAATATGCGGATTATGATTTTGAAAACGAAGAACAGTACAAAGAAATTATGACTGAAATCGGTTCGATAATCGATAAGCAGATAACAGTTACATCTATTGATAAAAAAACAAGTGAGCTTGTTGCTTCGAGTGAAGCAATGGTAAGATTTTGTCAGTATATGTTTGCGTATACAAATGACGAATATGAAGATTCATATCAGTATATGAATATGGTTTACGAGAATGAGCCTTCGTATTTATGGCTTTATGCCTATGAATTGGGAACGGCGGAATTGCAAAACGGAGATACGGAAAAAGCTCAATATTTTGCAGACATTTTATACGAAAGCAACTATGAGTTAGCAGACGCGTATGCTTTGCAGTCTTCCATTGCCAGAATGACAGGAAAAAACAAAAAAGCAATTGAATGGGCAGACAAAGGAACAAAAACTGCATCAGAAAATGCGGAGTTATACAGAATAAAAGCAATGGCATATATTGTCGATGGTGACTATGAATCTGCTAAAGAATATACCGATTCTGCTCTTGAAATAGAGGGGTACGGTCTTCTTTATATGACTGCTATGGTTGCAGAGAATGAATTGGGAAATGAAGAAGCGGTCGAAGAATTGAAGGATACTTTAGAAAGTAACGGTATGGAGCTTTCTGACAAGATGGAGAAATACTTCAAAGGAAAAATTACGGCTCAGGAAATGTTTGCGGAAGGGACAGGTGATGTAGAATGACAAATTTTTATGTAGTTACACGCGTTCTGACTTTTTTCGGAACGGTAATGAGAGCTTTTTGGGAACAGGTTACCTGTCGTCTTTGCAGCATACCTGTTGAAGATGTGAGAGCGTTCAAGGTATCCGAGCTTTGCGGTCATGTTGAACATGAGCTTGTTAAAAATAAAAAACACATTTTTCTTGTTTGCTGGCTACCTTTTACGATTAATTTCATTTTTGCTTGTTGTTTCCTTTTAAGCGGTGCATATCGAGTTGTTTATGTTGGTGATATAAAGACCGTAACTTCCTGGGTGTTTTTGTGGCTCGGTATTTCTTTTGCTGCAAACTGTGTACCCTCATTTGAGGATGTACTTTCGTTTAAAGATGCTTTTTACTCAAAAGATACTAATCTCTTTGTTAAAATTATATTAGCACCTTTTTTTGCGGTGATTTACGGTTTTGGAGTTCTTGAAAGATATTCTTTGACATTGATAGTTGCTGTTCTTTTTGCAATAGTATTTCCTCAGATTTTCAATGTATTCTTTCCTGTGATTACAACTTTATTGCAAATGCTTCAATAATTAAATTGTGTTGCTTGAGGTTTGGTGGGAGTATGAAAAAAGTTTTAAAAACCGCACCGGCAGTTTTTGCGGTAGGTAAAAATTATCAGATTACTGTTCCTGTTTCTTGTGAAACGGTAATGTGGGTGCGTGTAGGTGACCAATGCTTTTATGATGACTCTAACGGGATTTTACGTTCTGCAAAAAGAATACATAAAATGACGGTTCCCTGCGAAATCCTTGATAAAGAGCGGGGATATACAATTTGTTACCGAAAAATAATTAAAAGAAAAGCATATTTTTCCAAGACTCTCGGGGTTAAAGAAGAATTTTTCGAGTTTCGTCCTGTCAATAGTGACAGAATTGTTGCCTATCATGTGGCAGATGCACATAATATGATAGATGAGCCGGTTGCTTGTGCAGAAAGATTTCGCAAGGAAATAGGGGAGATAGATTTCCTCATCCTTAATGGTGATATTCCCGAAGATAGTGGCAAAATCAAAAATTTTGATACAATTTACGAAATTATTTCCCGAATTACAGGAGGGAATGTTCCCACTGTTTTTTCAAGAGGAAATCACGATACAAGAGGTATCTATGCAGAGCAAATCGCAGAGTATACCCCTTGTGAAAAAGGCAATTCCTTTTTTACATTCAAAGTGGGTGATATTTGGGGAGTAGTGCTTGACTGCGGTGAAGATAAGCCCGATACCAACGAGGAATACGGTAATACGGTAGCTTGTAGCGGCTTTAGGAAAAGAGAAACTGCATTTCTTGAAGAACTTTCAAATAGGGCAAAGGATGAATTTGATGCAGATGGCGTTGAGCATAAAATAGTAGTGGCTCACAATCCTTTCACCAGAAGGTATAAACCGCCTTTTAACATCGAAGAAGACACTTATAAATATTGGGCGCAAATTCTTAAAGAAAGAATAAAACCCGAAATTATGATTTGCGGTCATATTCATACATTTTCCGTTGATATGCCCGGTTGCGAGAATGACGCTTTCGGTCAACCCTGTCCCGTTGTGGTAGGTTCGCAAGTAAATAAACATAAAAAGCTTTTTGCAGGAAATGGTTTTGTGTTCGAAAAAGATAAAATTCAAGTTATTTTTAATGACGGTAATAGAATTTTAGAAATACATAACGTGAATATATGAAAGGAAGCGGATTTTTTAAATCCGCTTCCTTTCATTATTGTTTAAGCCTGATCAATTCAATGTTTTCACAATTTTCGGTATCAATATTTTTCATACTGTAATCTTCGCAGGTGTTAAGCCAACTAACCGAAGATTTTTCAATTGTAACATTTTTGGCGTGGCGCAGATAAAATCCTGCATTTTTGATTTTTTCAACACCATATTGAAGACAGGGACGTAAATCGTAAAGTCCGCTTTCCCATTTTGTCCATTTGTTCATTGTTATGTGAACATTTTCAAATGTAATGTTTTCAATAACATTCTCTGCGGTGCCGTAAATGAGGACACCGTTTTCGCCCTTGCAGGTAATGTTGTTGAAACGAATGTTTTTGATTTTACCCGATTTTGTGTTTTCGTCACGGTTAAAGGTGGTAATAACAATGGGCTCCGCCGTGCCCCACCAAT
Organism: uncultured Eubacteriales bacterium; assembly: GCA_964624385.1. GTDB lineage: Bacteria > Bacillota > Clostridia > Oscillospirales > Acutalibacteraceae > DTU089. The sequence continues at coordinate 29,999 of CAZUZV010000017.1, forward strand.
CAGGACAAAAACGGCGGGTTTCAATAACGCAGTTTGAATATGAAACGTTTTCGACATTACCGCCGTCACGTATTTGAATAGAAAGTCCCCGGTTGCTTCTTGAGATTATGCAGTTGTTAACAATAACGTTTCTGAAATCTCCTACACCCTCTGTTCCGATTTTTATTGCCGCTGAAGTGGAAATAAGGGTGCAGTTGCTTATAATTATATTTTCACAAGGACCGTATTCACTGTTGCCCTTTGAAGTTTTAAGGCAAATGCAGTCATCGGCGCATTCAATATGACAGCCCAAAATTCTTACATTTGTGCAATGGTCGGGGTCGATACCGTCGGAGTTTGCAACATCAAGGTCGTTTAATATACGAATTTCAGAAATAAGCACGTCATCGCAACCTGCAGGATGGAGTGTCCAGAAGGGCGCATCAACAATTGTGACACTTTTAAATGTAATATTGTTGCTTTTTTCTATGTAGATTACTGTGGGGCGGGGGTAAAAATTTCCTGTAACATAATAACGGTCTTTTCTTTCAACGAAGCTATGGCCGTTGGCATCAATTGTACCCTCGCCGGTTATGGAACAACCGTCCGCTTCGTAGCCGTAAATGAAAACGAAAGAGGGCTTGCCGGTTACGGGATTTCCTATTAAGGCAGTTTTGGGGTCATTTATCATATTGCAGGGGCGGATATAACCCTCTATATTGTCTGTTGCTTTAAGACGTGAACTTTTTTGCAAATGGAGTTCAACATTCTTCTTTAATTGAATTGAATCGGAAAAATAAGTTTTGCCGGATGTGAGAACAACCGTTCCGCCACCGTTTTCGAATGCTTTGTCAATGGCGGTTTGTATAGCAGTTTTATCGTTTGTTATTCCGTCAGCTTTTGCACCATAGTCTTCGGGGTAAAAAAAGAGCATTTTTCTCACCTCTACATTATATTTTGAGTAAGTATTATTTCATTTTTATCTGTGAAAGTTGCGATAATTCCGTTTCTGTGAACGGTTGAAAACGTGGGAGCTTTTGCAACCATTGTCAGATTCCATTTAACGTTCGGGTAAATTTTACCTATGTTATTTGTAACTATCGTAAGCTCTGGTTCTAATGCTTTTAAAAAGTTTTTTGATGAAGAACCGTAATAGCCGTGATGACCGATTTTCAAAAGGTCAACATTACCGATATCATCGGCATAAATTTTTTCAAGTCCTGAATCGTTGGTGAAATCTGCCGCCAGGAAAGCGGTTTTTTCACCTTTTTTGACAATAACTCCAATGCTGCTTGCGTTTTCACCATTTCCGTACAGCTCTTCGGGTGTTACGGTGTTTATAAACCTCAGGGTGAAATCTCCGAATTGGAATTCGCTGTCGGGTAAATCTCTTATAACGGGAATGTTGCGTTTGCTTAGCACAGACAGGATGTTTTCATAGGTTTCTTTGTTTCCCCAATCTTCTATCTCCATTTCTGTTGCAACTTTTTCGTTGAACTCCTTGAAATATGCCTTTTTAGCAGAAATTTTTTCATCTTCGAAAATAGCCGCAAAATTTCCTGCGTGGTCGTAATGTATGTGAGTGCCTAAAACGAATTCAAAGTTTACATTTCCGTTTTCATCGGCGGCGACTTTTTTTATATAATTAATGACTTCGTCACGATAGCCCTTGTATTCGGTTTTTCTTCGAGGATTTTCATTTCCCTCACCCGAATCTATAAGAGCAAATTTACCATTGCTTTCAATAATAATACAGTCGGAATTTGCGGTATTTAAAAAATGTATTCTGTCGTCGCCGTTTTCGTAGGTAAAGGTTTCGTCAGTTATGGGGATTTCATTAACATATTTGTTTCCGAGAGCCACTACAACGATATCGAGAATGAATACAGAAAGCATAACGCTTGTTACAACCCATGTAGCAATAACTCTTGCAAGTTTCTTTTTATCTTTAACCATTTAATTGCCCTCCTTTTTGCTTTTAAATGCGGAAGACAGGTACTTATACGGCACTTGTTGCCAAGCGGAAACAATAAGAAGAGCGCCGACACAATGCATAGGAATCCTTGATAAAACGTTGGGAAAAAGGAATATAACAACACCGGTTACTGCTATGGTAACAACTGCGGAAAGAGGGGAGTAGCTTACAATATCAAATTGCCTTATGGGTAAAAATGAAAGCGCACCGCTTGTAAGATTTGCAAAAGTATTTTTCAGTACATTTTCTTCGGAAGAACGTAAGAAAAGAACAAAAGCGAAATACAAGCAACCAATTAATAATGGTAAAATGTTTATTGCTTCGAAAGTTTCAGAAAAAACGAAAGTTATCGGAGATGTGTAGCTTTTGTAGGAAAAGCTTTCGATTTCATTAACAGTTGTCAATTCTCTTTCGGGGTTTAAGAATAAATTGAGTACAAGGGGAATGAGTAAAGTCATAAACTCGGCAGGGAGTATTTTATTGAGCTTTTTGAATTTAAAAGGATAGGTAATCATTGCGAAAAGCGTGATAGTGCCGTAAAGAAGCCCCCTGAAATGAGGGTGAAAGCCGAGCGAACGATAACTTCTGAGCATTTCGGTCGAAGTACTGCCGAAAGCACCGATTCCGAAATATTGATTTGTGAGAATTACAGTTGCAACAAGGGCAAGAATAAGGCTTGCCCAGGCAATAGCAGTGCGAGTAATCGCACACTGTTTAATGAGTTTTTTTAGAAGATAGTAAATAATTGACCCGAGTATTATACAAATCGGGAGATAAAAGCCACCACATTCGGAAACAATGTAATGAACGGGCATAAGCAAGAAAACATCCGGAGCATAAATTTTATTTTTAAATTTAACGGAAAACAAGGCGCAGGTTACAATGCAAAAAAAGACATTCCAAAGACCCAGTCCTGCAGAAGCGGCCGTGCAAATAGAATAAGACCCTAAAAGCATAGCGCCGATAAGACCGGAAAGAATGTCATTTTTCATATTTGATTGCTTCAAAATACTGCTCATACTCATTTCCTCTGTTAACTAATACTTTAGTATTCTACAACAATTGTAAAAAATAAACAATACCGAAAGAGAAAATTTTTATTAAGAGCTTTTATCATTTGCGGGAAATCTGTTGACATTTCGTAATTCATTATTTATAATAAGAGAGATTAAAATTGGAATGGAGTGTGCATTGGAATGAAAATGTCACCTATCAAAAAAATAGTAATCGGTTTAGCAGTGGTTACAGTTGCTTTATCCCTCATTACTGCAAACAACATGGCTTCTGTTATGCTTATTGTTGCTTCTCGTGAGGCAAGTGCAGCAGCTCAGCAGAGTGTGCAGACAAATAACACCGCTGTCCAGAACCAGACAAATAACAGTACACAGAGCGGTACATCTTCAAATGATGCTGTAGTTAACAACACTGCTACAGACAATACCGCTACAACAGATGCAGCAACAGATAACACTGCATCAAACAACACTGCTACTAACGATACAGTAGCAGATAACAGTGCTTCTGCAGATGACAAGGGTGCTCAGGATACCGGTTCAAGTGCAAAGCTTTCTGATAAAGAAGTTGTTGATTTGTATAAAAAAGCAATGAATGCTGCAAGAACAAAATCAACTTCTGTTGTTCGCGTTAAAGATGGTGCAATCAACTACAAGGGTATTGTTGAAGCAGGTAAGCTTTCCAACGCAGCAAGCACTTTGATGGGTATGTTTATGGCTGATAGTGCAGATGCTATTGAAGTTAAGAACGAAGCTTGGGAAAAAGAAAATCTTCCTGATGCAAGCGCTCTTACTGTAAATGGTCTTCAAAAGATTTCCTATGAAGAAAAAGATGGTAAATATATCGTTACACTCGTTGCAAAGAATGCAAGCAATCCTAAATCAGGTGCTGATGGTGTAGGCGCTATTTCGGGTGTTATTGAAGAATCACAGATTACAGGTGCTATTGGTTCGGTTCCAGGTCTTACCTTGGACGGTATCAGCATCGATTATGAAAATGTTACATCAGTTGCAACAATTGACAAAGCTACAGGAAATCTTGTTGCTCTCAGCCTTGATGCTCCTTGTGTTCTTAATATTGCTTATGCTAAAATTCCGATTATCGGTGAGGTTAATAATGCAAAAGTTGGTATTGAGGTTATCACAGAATACACAGTTGCTTATTAATTAAAATACATAATAAAAACAGCGTCCTTGAGACGCTGTTTTTTAATCTGTAAAGGAAATTTATATGTTAGATATAATTAGTTCAGTCGGAATAAAAGGCTTTTTGAATTCCGAAACAAAAGAAAAAGTTAAGGTGGAGGTTGTTGAAAAAACAGACTCCACTAATACTCTTTTGCGTTCGCGGGCTGAAATCGGGGCAACAGAAGGTCTTGTTATAATAGCAGGGGAACAGACGGCAGGCAGGGGCAGAATGGGCAGAAGCTTCTTTTCTCCCGGAAATTCGGGTGTTTATTTAAGCTTGCTTTTAAAACCTCGGATAAACCCCGAAGATTCTGTTCAAATAACAACTGCCGCGGCAGTAAGTGTTTGCAGAGCGTTGGAGGCTTTGTCTGTTAAAGAGCCCAAAATAAAGTGGGTAAATGACATATTTATTGATAATAAGAAAGTTTGCGGAATATTAACAGAGGCAAGTTTTAATTCGAAGAACTGTTGTTTAGATTATGCGATTTTGGGTGTGGGGATTAACATTTATGAGTCCGATGAAGGCTTTCCCGAAGAAATTGAAAAAATTGCAGGTGCGGTTTTTGAAAACAGAACAGAAAATTTGCGCAATAAATTTGTTGCATTGTTTCTCAATGAATTTTTTGGCTTTTATAACGACCTGCCTTCAAAAAGTCATTTGATGGAATACAGAGAAAAAAGTTTTGTTTTGGGTAAAGAAGTTGCAGTAATAAACGGTGAAAAGACGGAAAATGCAAAAGCAATAGATATAGATGAAAACTGTAATCTTATTGTAGAATTTCCGGACGGAACGGTAAAAAAGCTCTGTTCAGGAGAAATATCTGTCAGATTAGTCTGAAAATTATTCATTTTCAACAATAATCTACCCTCCAAAATCGTCAAAGTATTAACGTAAAATTTTCTTAATACTATTGCATTTAAGGGAATTGTATGGTAAAATCAGTTTGTATATATGGTAGTGTACTGTCTTTAGGTGTGTACTACCTTATCTGTTTAGGAGGATTAATATGAAAGTAACAAAGAAAATTGTTAGTGTTATCTTAGCAATAACTCTTGCGGTTGTAGCTTTTGTTATGCCTGTTAGTGCCGCAAAAGTTTACCCCCTTGTTATTGTTAGCGGTATCTTCTCAACACCCTTGTACAAGAATGTGGGTACCGATGAAGAAACTCCCGCTTTTGCAACCGATGATGCTTCTATTGAGGCAATGATTAAGGATATCGGCGGTGCATTTATCGGTGGTTGCATTAATTACGGTGTGAGTAAAAAGGACTACGATAAATTCGCAGATGTTTTTTATCCCGTTGTTAATAAATATATTGAGTCTATCGGCTACAACCCCGATGGTACTCCCGTTGATGACACAGTTGGATTTGTTCAGAACAATAAGCCTATGTCTGAATATTCGGATGAAGAAAAAGCAGGTCTTTCCGTATTTGCAGAAGCTTATGCCAAACAGTTTGGTGAGGAGAATGTTTACAACTTTAGTTATGACTGGCGTGAATCTCCTATCGACTGTGCTGCAGAGTTAGACGAATACATCAACAGTATCAAAGACGAAATCGGCGTTAAGAAGGTAAATGTGGTCGCTCACAGTATGGGCGCAAACGTTGTTCTCGCGTACCTTAACGCTTTTGGCGGTAAGAATATCAACAACCTTGTATTTGCTTCTCCCGCATGGCAGGGAACAAGCCTTGCAGGTAATGTTGCCATAGATAATATTGAGTTTGATATGTTCACAGTTGAGAACTATCTCGTTCAGATGGCTAATGTTAGCGCTACAACTCATATTGCTGCTTTCATAATTTCTTATATTGCAACTTACGACGGACTTTCTAAGGAATATTTCGGCGATATCAATAAGGCTGTTGCGGGTATTCTTCCTCGCTTGTATACAGATACATTCAATCCTTACATTGCAGGTATGCCCGGTTTCTGGAGTCTTGTTCCCGCTGAGGATTACGAAGCAGGCAAAGAGAACATTTTCGGTGATTCAATTGATGCTACTCTTGAAGCAAAAATTGATGCTTACTATGAGATTCAGACCAACGCTAAAACTATCATTGAAGATGCGATGGGCGATGGTATGACTTTCGGTATCGTTGTTGGTTACAACTGTCAGATGATTCCTATCAGCGATGAATACGAACAGAGTGATACAATCATCGATGTTAAATATGCAAGCGGTGGCGCAACCTGTTCAAAATATCTTCAGGCATTTGATGATTGGACCAATATCTACAAACAAGCAGTTGCAGACGGTCACAACCACGTTTCTTGGGACTATAAAGTAGATGCTTCAACTTGTATGTTCCCCGAGCAGACTTGGTTCTATAAGAACTTACAGCATAACGGTTACAATGTTGATTACGGAACAACAGATATCGTTATGTGGCTCCTCAGCTCAACAGAGCAGATGACAGTTCAGAGTGATAAAGAGAACTATCCTCAATTCTCTCTTTACAACACATATAAGAGAAAAGTTACTCCTATTGCTATTGACGGTATCATAGGCGACCTTGATGATAGCGGTGCTATCACAACACAGGATGCAAGGCTTGCTCTTAAGATTGCTGCAGGACAGAAAAAGGTTGATGAGGATCACCTTATTATCGGTGATATCGACGAAGACGGCGAAATCACAACAAGCGATGCCAAAGACATTCTTGCAATGGCTGCAGGTATCGATTTCTAAAAAATCCAGAAGACCTTGCTCGTTGAGCGGGGTCTTTTTTTATAATGGAAATGTAATTGCAATAAAAATATTGTTATGTTATACTTAAATATATAAGTATGGTGAAAAAGGGGTTCATATCTACATGAGTGGGCAAATGACAAAAAAAGACAGTGTTTTACAAGCACTTAAATTTGCGGCTTTTTCAGCTTCTGCAGGTATAATTCAGGTTGTGAGTTTTACTTTGCTTAACGAATTGGTTCCCCAAACAGATAGCTCAAATGCAATTGTGCAATGGTTTTTTAATTCCGAATATGGCGCAAGTTATCTTGTGGCGCTTGTTCTTTCAGTGCTTTGGAATTTCACATTTAACCGTAAATTCACCTTTAAGTCAGCAACAAATATTCCTGTTGCTATGTTAAAGGTTTTTGGCTTTTATTGTGTGTTTACACCTGTTTCTACAATTTTAGGAGAGCTGGTTGCCCAAAGAACAAGCTGGAAATTTGCCGGGTACATTATTTTAGGTGTTACTATGGCTACCAATATGGTAACAGAATTCTTATTCTGTCGCTTCTTTGTATATAAAGACAGTATGAACACTGCAACTAAAGAAAAGGAAACCTCAGATGTCAAATAAAACAAAAACAGAAAAAACAAGGATATGCCCTGTTTCAAGAAAATGTGGCGGTTGTCAGCTTATGAATATGACATATCCTGAACAGTTACGGTTTAAACAAGCAAAGGTGTTTAAGCTTTTAGGTAACTTTCACAGAGTGAATGAAATAATAGGAATGGAAAGCCCGTTCTATTACAGAAACAAGGTTCAGGCGGCCTTTGGAAGAACTCGCGGTGGTGAAATAATTTCGGGCGTGTATCAGGCGAGCACCCATAATATTGTTAAAACAGATACCTGCCTTATTGAAGATAAAATTGCCGATGAAATTATCGTAACCATAAGAAAACTTGTAAAAGATTTTAAACTGACGGTTTATGATGAGAGAAAAGGTAACGGATTTCTTCGTCATGTTCTTGTCAAACGTGGCTTTGCAACGGGAGAGATAATGGTTGTACTTGTGACAGGTACATCTGTTTTTCCTTCAAAAAATCATTTTATTAAAGAGCTTTTAAAAATTCATCCGAAAATCACAACTATAGTTCAAAATATAAATAATAAGTATACGAGTATGGTTTTGGGTGAAAAGGAAACTGTTCTTTTTGGTAAGGGTTATATTGAAGATGTCTTATGCGGTTTAACATTCCGAATTTCACCGAAATCTTTTTATCAGATTAATCCTGTTCAAACAGAAATTCTTTATGGAAAAGCAATAGAATTTGCTGATTTGAAAGGTGACGAAAAGGTCATTGACGCCTATTGCGGAATCGGTACAATAGGTATGGTAGCATCAAAAAAAGCAGGGGAAGTAATAGGGTGCGAGCTTAATCCCGATGCAGTTCGTGATGCAAAAGTTAATGCTAAAATTAACGATGTCAAAAATATACATTTTATTTGTGCGGATGCAGGAGAATTTATGCTTTCGATGAAAGAACGCGGAGAAAAATGCGATGTTCTTTTTATGGATCCGCCCAGAGCAGGAAGTGACAAACGTTTTCTTTCCTGCGCGGTTTCACTTTCTCCGAAAAAAATCGTTTATATTTCCTGTAACCCCGAAACCCAGCAAAGAGATTTGTACTATCTTATAAAAAACAGTTATAAAGTCAGAAAAATTCAGCCGGTTGATATGTTCCCTTTTACTGCACATATCGAAAGTGTCGTTTTGCTGGAAAAATAATGAAAAAGGAGGAGTAATTATGGAAGGAATACTTTATTGTGCATTAAATCTTTTTTGTATATCAATTTTAATAATGATACTTTTGCAGATTTTAAAAAGCTCTGACAAGCGTATGTCACAGATGATGTATTTCTGGTTCATAGTTTCTTCTGTTATCTTATGCGCCAGTGACTTAATATGGGGAATAATTGATTTCTCATATACCTGGCAATTTTCCGATTCTGTTGATTTTGCTGTAAACAGTATTTATCACATATTTACTTTGGTTGTATCATATATGTGGTATCTATTTGCAGAAAGTGAGCAAGAAACACGAACAACATCAACTAAAAAAGGCCTTATTGTCAGTATGATTCCGTTTCTCATAGGAATTTCAATTATAGTAGGCTCTTATTGGAAAAACTGGGTTTTCTTTATAAATGACGAGGGTGTTTATGAACGCGGTCCGTTGTACATTGTTCATATCTCAATTTGTTTTTTCTACATTCTTTTGACCTCGTTAAAAGCTTTTATACGTTCGTTTTATAAAAAGAATTATGTAAAGCGTGAAAAGTATCGTACATTAGCATCGTTCTGCATTTTTCCGCTTATCTCAGGGGTGTTTCAAGTTCTGTTGGTTGGTTCTCCTATGATAAGCGCAGGTGTTACATTTGCCACACTTCAGGTATATGTGAGTACACGCGAACAACTGATTTCTGTTGACCCGCTGACCAAGCTTAACAACAGAGCGGAAATGGTGCGTTTTCTTGATAATAAAATGAGAAACAGAATTATGAACAGGGATTTGTATCTGTTTATAATGGATATCGACTATTTTAAGAAAATTAATGATAAATTTGGTCATATTGAGGGCGATTTAGCTATAACAATTGCCGCCGATGCTCTCAGAAATGCTGTTAAAAAAACGAACTTTTTTGTTTGCCGCTATGGTGGGGATGAGTTTGTAGTAGTGGGCGAGGTTAAACCTGATTTCGAGCCCGATGAATTTTGCCTTTTGATTAATCAGAAGTTAAAAGAAGAAACAGAAAAAAGGGAAAAAGAATATACATTGCATATGAGCATAGGCTATTTTAAATATTCCCCTGAAATAAAAAACATTGCGGAATTTGTGGAATCAGCAGATAAATATCTATATAAACGTAAAAACGAGAGAACATTAAAGTTGAGCTTCAGAGAATAATTCAAAAAAATTTTACTAATATAATATAAAAAACTGTTGACTGCAAAAACGAATGGTAATAAAATTATATCTGTTTTTTAAAACAGTTAAACGGAGTTGATACAAATGATAAAAGTAGGTCTTTACGGCTACGGCAATATTGCAAAAGGTGTTGAATGCGCCGTAAAACAGAATAAAGATATGGAAATTACTTGTGTTTTCACAAGAAGAAATCCTGATACGGTCAGCACAATTTCAGGCGCGCCTGTTTATAAAACAGATGATATTTTAAATCATAAAGGTGATATTGATGTTCTTGTAATGTGCGGTGGCAGTGCGACTGATTTACCCGAACAGACGCCTGCGATGGCACAGCATTTTAATGTTGTTGATAGCTTCGATACCCACAAAAGAATTCCTGAGCATTTTGTTAATGTGGATGCTGCTGCAAAAAATGGCGGTAAGGTTGGAATTATATCTGTTGGTTGGGATCCGGGAATGTTCTCTCTCAACAGACTTTATGGCAGTTGTATTCTTCCCGATGGGGCAGATTATACTTTCTGGGGAAAGGGCGTAAGCCAGGGGCACAGCGATGCTATAAGAAGAATTCAGGGTGTTGTTGATGCAAGACAGTACACAATTCCCGTTGAAGAAGCGCTTGATGCAGTAAGAAGCGGTAGTCAGCCCCAGCTCACCACAAGACAAAAGCATACAAGAGAATGCTTTGTTGTTGCCGAGGAAGGCGCAGACCTTGAAAGAATCAGAAATGAAATAGTTACAATGAAAAACTATTTTGATGAATATGATACAACAGTAAATTTCATTTCTCAAGAGGAGCTTGACCGTGACCATAAGGGTATTCCTCACGGCGGTTTTGTTATCAGAACCGGTAAAACAGGAAAAGACCTTGAGCATAATCATGTTATTGAATACAGTCTTAAGCTCGATTCTAATCCCGAATTTACTTCCAGCGTTATCGTTGCCTATGCAAGAGCCGCATATCGTCTTAATCAAGAGGGTCAAAGTGGTTGCAAAACTGTATTTGATATTCCTCCTGCATATCTTTCAAGCAAAAGCTCTGAAGAATTAAGAAAAGAAATGCTTTAATGAAAATTAGTCCGGTGAAATTACTTTACCCTCAGCGGTGCAGGTATTGCAGAAATGTTATTGATATTCGGCGCGAGCTTTGCCACACCTGCGAAAATACCCTACAAAGAATCGAGGGCGAAATTTGTAAGCTCTGCGGTAAAAGCATATTGGATTGCGATTGCGGTCATAAAAAGCATTTTTATAAATATGTTTGTGCACCGTTTTATTACGAAGGTGCTGCCAGCAGAGCTATTTGGAATTTCAAATTCCGCAACAAAACAAAACTTTCAAAAACACTAGCTGAAGATATGGCAGAGTGCTTTAAAGAGTGCTATAAAGGTTATGATTTTGATTTGTGTACTTTCGTACCATCTGCGAAAGAAGCATTAAAGGAAAGAGGATATAACCAAGCGGAGCTTCTCGCAAGAGATTTTTGTGAAATTACAGGTCTTAAATGTGAAGATTTGCTTGTAAAAAACTTTTCAACCGAAGCACAGCATAACCTTACCGGTGCGGAGCGAAGCGGTAACCTGTTGGGTGCAATCGATCTGAAAGACGATGTTAACATAGAAAATATGCGCATTCTTCTTATAGACGATATTAAAACCACGGGCTCAACCCTTAACGAATGCTCCAAAAATCTCCTTATCGGTGGAGCGGCAGAAGTCTTCTGCTTGACAGTTGCGGTAACCAATAAATAAATTTCGGTCAGTTACAAATCAGATGATTTGTAACTGACCGATAAACTTTTTTATACTGGCGACTGGTGTCTGGTAGCTTACATGTCCCGTTCCTCTAAAAATGCCTTCAATGCCGAGTAGCGTTTGGCTTTTTTGTCGTTGAAGGTCATATATTGGATTTGCTCTGCTGAGCCGACGGTTACGAGCATATCCTTTGCTCTTGTTACAGCGGTGTAGAGGAGATTTCTGTAGGCGAGGTTTGGTACAAGACCGATAACGGGGAGTATTACCGCTTTGAATTCACTGCCTTGACTTTTGTGGACTGTAACGGCGTAAGCAAGTTCAAGTTCGCTTAAATTTTCACCGGGGATTGTTGTTTCTCTTCCGTCAAAATCCACCTCAACCGTTCCTGATTTAGTGTCGATGGATTTTAAAACACCTATATCACCATTGAAAATTCCTCTGCCCTTATCGTCCTTGCTTTCCCATTCAATGTTATAGTTATTCTTAACCTGCATAACCTTATCACCGGTACGGAAAACCTGACCTGCAACAGTTATTTCGCCCTTGTCTTTATGGGGCGGATTCAAGGCGCTTTGCAAAAGTCGGTTAAGGTTCTGGGTTCCCGTTTCGCCTTTTTTAGAGGGACAAATAACCTGAATATCGGAAAGAGTATCCCATCCGTATGCCTTGGGTAAACGCTCACTGCAAAGGCTTACAACAGTCTGAGCAGACAAAAAAGCATTGGGGCGTTCAAGATGGAAAAAGTCCTTACCGTCATTAGATAAATCAGGTGTTTCGCCCACTACTATTTTATGGGCATTGGTTATAATTTTGCTTTCCATTGCCTGACGGAAAACCTGAGTAAGACAAACTATGGGTAGCTTTTCTGAAAGTATAAGGTCGTGGAGAACATTTCCCGAACCAACAGGGGGTAACTGATCGCTGTCGCCTACGAGAATGAGGCGACAACCAAGGGGGAGCGCCTCAAGAAGATTTGCAAAAAGATGAATATCAATCATTGAAAGCTCATCGAGAATAAGCGCATTACATTCGAGTGGGTTTTCAATGTTTCTGCGGAAATAGGGCTTGTCGTCCTCGTCCCATTCGACCTCTAAAAGTCGGTGAATGGTCTTTGCTTCCATTCCTGTGACCTCGCTCATTCGTTTTGCAGCTCTGCCCGTTGGGGCAGCGAGGGCGATATCAAGGTTCTGATGCTCAAAAATGCTGATAATTCCCTTTATGGTGGTGGTTTTACCTGTACCGGGACCGCCTGTTAATACAAGAAGCCCCTTCTTTGCGGCGGTGGCAATAGCTAATCTTTGTTGTTCTTCGTATTTAATATTGTTTATATTTTCTATTTCATCAATCCAATCTGCAAGTCGAGGAGCGCCTGCAGGGGGAAAGTTTGCTATTATATCAATTCTGTCAGCAATTTTTCTTTCAGAATTATATGAAGAGGGGAGGAAAACAAATTCCTTGCCTTCGATAATATGCATTTTAAGCTGCCCTGTGTTTATTAATTTATCAATCGCAATATCAATTTCATCTTGGGTAACTGAAAGTAAATCCGAGCAAGGCTTCAAAAGCTTTTCTCTGGGAATACAAGTGTGACCGCGAGAGGTTGAATTATGGCGCACAACGTGAACTATACCCTCGCTTATTCTGTAATCCGGTAAAGGCTTTTCGGGGAGCTTGCTTTCAATCATTTCCGCTCTTTCGAAGGTTATACCTATACCAAGACCGCAGAGGATGTAAGGATTTTCTTCAACTTTTTTAACGGCATTTATGCCTAATTTTCTGAAAAGCTTAATACATTCCGTAGGGGAAAAGCCGTATTTTTCAAGTCCTAACATAACAGTTCGCATAGCATACTGCTTTTTGAACTCTTCGCCGATGGTTCTTGCTTGTTCTTCGGAAATACCTTTTAAAGATGCAAGTCTTTCAGGAGATGAATCGAGAATATCCAGCGTTTCGGCACCGAATTTTTCCACAATAAGCATAGCCTTTTTAGGCCCTATTCCGCGAATTACCCCCGATGCAAGATATTTATAAATCTGCTCGGTTGTTTCAGGCATACAGCGAGAAAAGGCAGTCACTTTAAACTGCCTGCCGAAAGACTGATGTATTGTGAAATTACCTGTCAGGGTAACGGTTTCTCCGGCGGTTACACCGGGCATAACTCCCACAGCGGTGAAATAGTCATCGTCAATAGAAACGTCCATAACGGTGAAACCGTTTGTGTCGTTCTGAAAGGTGACTTCTTCAACTGCGGCGGTGATAGTTTCTTCTTGAAGATTCATTTGACACTCCGACATATGAATAGGTAAAAGATTTTATTATACGCACCTTGCGGTGCTAGAACCCTCCACCACACTAAAGACAAGCTTCGGTGAGGTCCCCCTCTCTTCGCCAGGGAGGTATGGGTTTGCCCTCCTATTGTAACATAATATATATTTTAATGCGATATTTTTATAATATATTTTTGAAAATAATTGAAAAGAATGTGGAGCTATGGTAATATTACATTGTACATTTTTTCCAACGGAGGAATAAAAAATGAAGTATATTATAGACAAAATTAACCATTGCAATTTTAAAACATTTGAATTGGGCAGATTAGCACCTCGTGCTTATGCAATTCCACATTCAAAAAAGAAAGATGCCCAAAAAGCAGATTACAAAACAGAACGTTATAACAGTGATATTGTAACAGTACTTTCGGGTGAATGGGAGTTTAAATATTATAAGAAAAAATCAAAGCTTCCTGCAACCCTTGATACAAATAAAGTGAAATTTGACAAAATTAATGTTCCTTGTACCTGGCAGAGAACAGGTTATGAAGAGCCTGCATACATCAACTGCCCTTACAGCTTTGATCCGAGAGCATTCGGTCTTCCCAAAGGTGAGGGTGTAAAACCTCCGGAGCTTCCCGAGGATTTCTCTTGCGGTATTTACCGTAAAATTATAAATATTTCTGATGTTTCTAAAAATTATATACTTATATTTTTAGGCGTTACTCCTTGTGTTGATTTATATATCAATGGCGTATTTGTTGGTTATGGTGAGGCTGCTCACAACTCCTATGAATTTGATGTTACAGATTTTCTCAAAGAAGGCGACAACGAAGTAATTGTTGTTGTTTACAAATGGTGTACAGGTTCATATCTTGAAGCGCAGGATATGTTCAGAGAAAACGGTATTTTCCGTGATGTTCTCCTTTATTCTTATGAGAAAACCTATATCAATGATTTTCAGGCTATTGCTCATAAAAAGGGCAAAAAATACAATCTTGATATTGAAACAGAAATTAAAGGTTCTCTAAAAAATGCTGAGGTTAAAGCAGTTCTTTATGACGGTAAAAATGTTTTAGCCGAAAGTACTGTTGAGGGTGAAAAGAAAAATAATATTATTTTTAAAGGCCTTGATGTTGAAGAATGGAGTGCAGAAATTCCCAGACTCTATGAGCTTTATATTACTCTTTACAACGGCAAAAAAGAGGTTATGACAATTCGTCAGTATGTTGGCTTTAAGAATATTGAAATCAAAGATGCTGTTTTCTATTTCAACGGCAAAAAGATTAAGCTTAAAGGCGTAAACCACCATGATACCCACCAAACAAAGGGTTATGCTATGGGTTACGAGGACCTTATAAAAGACGTTGAGCTTATGAAAGAGTTTAATGTTAACTGCGTTCGTACTTCTCACTATCCTCCCGATCCTTTCTTCCTTGAGCTTTGCGACCATTACGGTCTTTACTGCGTTGATGAGGCAGATATTGAAACCCACGGTATCTGGGATTTGGGTTGTGACGGCGGTGCAATCAGCCACGATTTGAAATGGGCTCCCAGATATGTGGACAGAGTTAAGAGAATGTATTTCCGTGACCGCACTCATCCTTCAATTATTATGTGGAGCTTGGGTAATGAGTCATGGGGTTATAAATGCCACGATAAATGCTACAAAATGCTCAAGGATTTGGGTACAGATATTCCTGTTCACTATGAGGGCGTTTCCCGTACAAAACGTTATCACTATGATGTTTATTCCGAAATGTATACACATCAGGATGATATGAAAAAAATCCGCGACAGAAAACGCGGCAAGCAGTATACTGAGGTTCCCTTCTATCTTTGTGAATATTGTCATGCAATGGGTGTTGGTCCCGGTGCATTGGAAGAATATATGAGAATTTTCTATTCCGACGATATTTTTATGGGCGGTTGTATCTGGGAATGGGCAGATCATTCTGTTCTCCACGACGGTAGCGATAAGTATAAATATCAGTATACTTACGGCGGTGACCACGGTGAGCTTCTTCACGACGGTTGCTTCTGTGTTGACGGTCTTTTCTACCCGGATCGCACACCTCACACGGGCGCATTCGAAATGAAAAACTGCTACAGACCCTTGAGAGTACGCAGACTTTCGGGCAATAAGCTGACACTTGTTAACACAAACCGATTCCTTTCATCTTCTGATATCGAGGTTTATTGGGAAACTCAGGAAAACGGTATTGTTACGAAATGCGGTTCATTTTTGACTGATATTGCTCCCGAAAAGGATGCAACCTATAAACTTGACTTGCCCAAAGTTGATTATGATAAAAACACATATCTCAATCTTATCTATCTTAAAGGCGATTTTGAAATTGCAAGCGAGCAGTTGACACTTTCCGAAGCACCATTTATGCAACCCTCTCTTGAAACAGGCAAGGTTTCAATTGCCTCTGACGGAGAAAAGCTTACTGTTAAATATGAAAACGGTTCAATTGAATTCTCCGAAGATACGGGCGAAATGCTTTCTTATAAGGCAAACGGAGTTCAGGTGCTTAATAAAGAACCCATTTCTCACAAAGGCTTTTTACTCAACCTTTCAAGAGCTTATGTTGATAACGACCGTTGGATTGTTGAGGATTGGAAAGAACACAACCTTATTGACCCGAAAATTGTCCTTGAAGATATGAGCGCAGAGGTTAAATCCGGTATCGCATCAGTCAGCGAATATCTTTCTGTTTACGGTAAAGAGGATGTTCTCTTTAATGCAAATGTCCTCTATATTATCGGTGCAAACGGTGTTGTTGATATTGAAGTTGCAGTTGCTCCTGATAAAGAAAGCAAAGAACAATTCTATGATTTACCCGCTTTGGGCCTTACATTTGAAGCAGACAAGAAATTTAATGAGATTGAATATTTCGGCAGAGGTGAAAAGGAGAATTATAACGACTTCAATGCTCACGCTCCCATAGGTCTTTATACTGCAAAGGTTGCAGATGAACACGAACCCTATATTCGTCCTCAGGATAACTCCAACCACTCCGATGTTTCATACCTTAAATTGAAGAGTGAAAAGGGTGAGGAAATTCTCATTTATTCCGATAAAAGATTTGATTTCAATGTTCATAACTATACTCAGGAGCTTCTTCAAAACGCAGACCACAGAGAAGATGTGTATGACCAGAAAACAACCTTTGTAACTCTTAACGGTTATACAAAGGGTACGGGTACAGGTAGCTGCGGTCCTGCAACTCTTCCTGAGTACAGTATTGATGCTTCCAAGGAACACACATTTAACTTTGTAATTGCTCCTCAGAAGGTTGAAGAATAAGTATGGAACAAAGATATGAAAAAATAGATTTTTCTCACAAGCTTTTTAGAAACATTACCGCTCTTCGCCGTGAAGTTTTTTGCGGCGAGGGGGGTGAAAAAACCTCTTTTATTAAAGATTCCCGAGATGAAAAAGGGGTTCACGTTGTTTGTGCAATAGGCGACAGCCTTTTAGGTTGCGGTAGTCTTTATGACAATGGCAACGGCGAATTTGAAATTTCTAAAATTGCAGTAAGCAAGGATTACAGAAAATTTAAAATCGGTAGCAAAATTTTAGAAGGTTTGATTTCTCAGGCAAAGGAACAGGGAGCTAAAACAATCGTTGCAGAAAGCAGGATTGAATACATAGACTTCTTTACTAAAAACGGTTTGCCCTATGAAAACATAGCTTACGAAAAAGACGGAAAAAGATATATTAAATATAATCTTAACCTTGTTTTTGAAGGTGCACAATGGGTTGAGTTTGGCGGAGAAACCGAGGCTGTGATCGTCCGTTGCGATTTTTATGTGGACAAAAAAGCGCCTGTAGAGCTTTTGTTTACAGGACTTGGCTACTGTAATGTTTATATTAACGGAAAAAGTATAAGCGATAAGGTGCTTTCTCCTGCCTGGACAAACTTTGAATTTATGGACACTGCAAGTATGTCGTACCCCATTTTTGACAAAATGACATACAGAATTCTTTATGAAAGAATTGATGTTTCAAAGTTTCTTAAAAAAGGCAAAAATACAATTGTTTTCCATATCGGCGGCGGTTGGTATGCTCAGCACGAATGCCCCAACGAGGGTGTTAAGTGCTACGGTAACGGTAAGCTTAAACTTTGCTTTAAATTAATGCAGGGTGAAAATCTTATTGCTAAAAGTGACA